>JANNQX010000271.1:0-9351 GCA_031400975.1 Gemmatimonadota bacterium | reverse complement strand
GGTGCTCCACTGCGCCCAAAGCCTATTTCACGATGTTGGGCCGGCGAAGTCCCTCGGACTCGCCACAGTCTGGGTCAATCGCCGAGCCGGAAAACCGGGGGCGGGCGCCACGCCGCCATCAACTGCCAAACCCGACCTGGTTGTTGACGACATGGCGACGCTGGCCCGCCTGGCTACCGCCGACTAGACCTTCTTGGCGCGGGACCAGTTGTAGATCATCAATAGCAGCACCGCGCCGATGACCGAGCCGACGAAGCCGACCGGACTCCCCATCCCGAGTATCCGGGCCAAAAACGAACCGAACCAGGACCCCGCGATGCCAAGCACCGTCGTCATGATGAACCCACCGCCCTCGCGGCCAGGGACGATGAATTTGGCCAACAGGCCGATCACGAAGCCAATGACCAACGTCCAGATCAAACCCATGCGGACCTCCAGAAAAGGAACTCGAAGCTCGGGATCGTACGGTGGCCGGCCCGGTTTGTGTCAACTTCGGTCCAGCGGATACATTGAATCATGACCTACCTCCTCACAGCCCTGCTCCTAGCGTCCCAACCGGCCCCTGATCTTCGCCTCTGGTACCGGCAACCCGCCGAAAACTGGAACCAGGCGCTCCCTGTCGGTAACGGCCGGCTCGGAGCGATGGTGTTTGGCCGCACCGCCAATGAAACCATCCAGCTGAACGAGGAAACCGTCTGGTCGGGCGGCCCCTACGACCCGGTCGTCCCCGGAGCCTATCGCGCCCTCCCCGAGATCCGCCGGCTGCTCTTTAGCGGCGATCAGGCCGCCGCCCATGACCTTTTCGGCCGGACCATGATGGGCCGCCCCTACGAGCAGATGAAGTACCAACCGCTTGGCAATCTGCGCCTGATCTTTCCGGGCCACGACCAGGTCACCGACTACCGCCGGGAACTGGATCTGGACGGCGCCGTTGCCCGGGTGACCTACACCGTCAACGGGACCCGGTTCGTCCGAGAGGTCTTTTCGAGCGCCCCCGCTCAAGTCATCGTTGTCCGGATCTCGGCCGACCGCCCCGGCGCCGTCTCGTTGACCGCCACCATAGAAGGGGCCCGCAACCAGACCCATTCGAACTACGGGACCGACTACTTCTCCTTGGATGGTGTCGCGCCTAACGCACTTCGGTTGACCGGCAAGAGCTCCGACTATCTCGGTATCGAAGGGAAACTCCGTTATCAGGCCGATCTCGTGGCTCGCCCAGAAGGCGGCACCATGGCCGTCGGCCGGCGGACCCTGACCGTCGATCGTGCCGATGCCGTCACCCTGGTCGTCGCCGCCGCCACCAATTTCGTCAACTACCGCGACGTGAGCGGCGATCCAGCCGCCCGAGTTGCCCGCGTCCTCGAGCCGGTGGCGGAGCGGACCTACGATCAGATCAAACAATCCCACCAAGCCGAGCACCGGGGCTGGTTCCGACGAGTCAGCCTTCAGCTGGGCGCTGGGTCGGCGGCCGACACCATCCCCACTGACCACCGGATCAAACGATTTGCGACCGAAGCCGACCCCGGCCTAGGCGCTCTCTACTACCAGTTCGGCCGTTACCTCCTGATTGGCAGCTCGCGACCAGGCACCGAACCGGCCAACCTCCAAGGAATTTGGAACGACAACTCCAACCCGTGGTGGGATTCGAAGTACACCGTCAATATCAACACCCCGATGAACTACTGGTCGGCAGAAACCGGCAATTTGGCCGAATTGGTCGGCCCGCTCGAAAAACTGGTCACGGAAGTCGCCGAAGCCGGCACCCGAACGGCCAAGGAACACTGGGGCGCCCGAGGCTGGGTCCTTCACCAAAACACCGACCTCTGGCGATCCACCACGCCAATGGACGGCCCGTCATGGGGAGCCTGGCCGGTCGGCGGAGCCTGGCTGATGACCAATCTGTACGAGCGGTTTCGGTTCTCCGACGACCTCGCCGATCTCCGACGCATCTACCCGCTGCTCCGGGACCAAACCCAATTCCTCCTCGATATTTTGGTCCCCGAACCGGTCCACGGCTGGCTGGTGACCGCGCCCTCGAACTCGCCGGAGAATTTTCCGAAAGCGCCAGGAAACGGAACCTTCTTCGATGAGGTGAGCGGCGCTGAACTCACCGCCCGAACCATGGCCGCCGGACCGACGATGGATATGCAGATCATCCGAGAGGTTTTCGCGATGTTCGATGAGGCCGCCACCCGGCTCAAGCTCGACTCAGTCACCGTCGCTCAGGTCCGCGCCGCTCGGCCCCGCCTTGCACCCAACCAGGTCGGCAAGCACGGCCAGATCCAAGAATGGCTCGAAGACTGGGATGAATTCGAACCGGATCACCGGCACGTCTCGCCGCTGTGGGGCCTCTACCCGGGCCGCGAAATCACCCCCGAGTCGTCGCCCCGGTTCGCGACCGCCGCCGCGGTGACGCTGACCCGACGAGGAACCGGTGGGTGTGGGTGGTCCTACGGCTGGAAACAGGGACTTCAGGCTCGTTTGTATAATGGACCCGCCGCGCTCGACCAATTCCGAGCCTTGCTGACCAAGTCCTCGCTGCCAAACCTGTTTTCACTCTGCGGGAGGGCCCTCCAAGTCGACGCCAATTTCGGTGCCTCCGCGGCGATTGCCGAAATGCTCCTCCAGTCGCACCAGAACGAAATTCGCCTCCTGCCCGCCCTCCCACCGGAGTGGGCCACCGGTTCGGTCTCCGGTCTCAGAGCCCGCGGGGGATTCACGATCGGGCTGGCCTGGACCGACGGCAGGCTGACCACCGCCATCCTCCAGGCACGACACCAACGCCGGGCCGTCGTCAATGCCAAGGGCGTGACCGGAGTAACCGCGGGCGGCCGCCGAGTCCGATTCGAACGAATCGGGGTCGACACCATCGCATTCACCGCGGAAACCGGGATCGAGTATCACCTCGGGTTCAGGGACGGCGCCCGCCGTCCCTGAAGGGCCACCCCGAAACTTCCGTGACCCCCCTGGCGTATATCCGAAACAGATATAGTCAGGGTTGCCCCAATGACGGTTCCAAGATGGTATGCCCGGATGCTCGCGCTCTTCCCGCGCGAGTTCCGCCGCGAGGCCGAGCCCGAACTCCTCGAAATGGCCGAGGCTGACTGGTCGGCAACCGCTAGTCGAGGCCGGTGGCCGAAGGCCCTCACCACCGTGCGGTTGTTCGCCGATCTCCTGGTCACCCTGGGCCGCGCTTGGGCCGGCAGAATTCGGGGAGCCCGAACCCGACGAACCGGCCTCCTCGACGCGGTCTGGCAGGATGTCCGGTACGCCTGGCGAGGCCTCGCCCGAACCCCGAGCTTCCTGGCCGTTGCGATCGCCGTCGTCGGGATTGGCGTCGGAGCAACTACCTCGATCGTAACGGTGGCAAACGGGTTGCTCCTTCGAACGCCGGCAGGCATCGCGGCCCCCGAACAGCTGATCACAGTACACGCTCGGGGGCGGAGCGGCTCCAGTTTCCACTCCTTTTCCTATCCCGACTTCCACGACCTCCAACTCGAGACCGCCGGCGTGGATTTGGCCGCCTTCGCGATCTTCCCCGCCAGTGTCGTGATCGGCGGCGAACCCCAGTTCACTGGGGGCTTCGCCGTATCCGGCCGTTATTTCCCGGCCCTGGGGGTCCGGCCGACGTTGGGCAGACTCCTCGGTCCCGACGACGACCAAGGCCTCGGAGGGGCCCGCGTCGTTGTGCTCAGTCATGGTTTCTGGCGGAGCCGCTTCGGCGCCGACAGCACCATTGTCGGACGGGCCATTACCCTCAACGGCCAGCCCGTTACCGTTGTTGGCGTGGCCGAGCCCGGGTTCCGCGGTCACGTCGCGGTCTTCGCGGCGGCGCTGTGGGTCCCGATCGGAATGAGTCGGGGCCCCGACCAAACCGCCTTCTTCACCGATCGCGGCACATCGTTTCTCGAGGTTCTTGGCCGGGCACCGGGCCTCTCACCCGCCCAAGTAGAGGCCCGGATGTCGCCGATTTCGGCCCACATCGGCCGGGCACAGGGGCTCGACTGGGATCGGACGGTCGATATCCGACGCTACTCCGCCGTTCCCGCCGGGATGCTGGCCCCGGTCGTCGGATTTCTCGGCCTCCTGATCGTCCTCGGAGGGGCCGTCCTGTTGATCGCCAGCACCAACATCGCCGGACTCACCCTCGCCCGGGCCCTGGCTCGGACTCGGGAAACCGCGGTCCGGCTTGCGATCGGGGCCAGTCGCGGCCGTCTCATCCGTCACCTCGTGGTTGAGAGCTTGATTCTCTTCCTTGGCGGCGGGCTCCTCGGCATCGCGATCGCCGGCGGGGCCATCGGCGCCCTGACTCGGCTGCGGCTTCCCATTCCCATTCCGATTCAATTGGAGTTCCCCCTCGATCTCCGGGTCCTGGCGATCAGTTTGGGTTCGGCCCTGGCCGCTGGGTTGTTTTGTGGACTGTTCCCGGCGCTCCATGCCACCGCGGGCCTGGCCGGAGCGCTCAAAGACGATGAATCGGCGCGTGGTACCGGCCGGAGCCGGCTCCGATCCGGGTTGGTCGCCGCCCAGGTCGCCGCCTCGGCGCTGTTGATCGTGGTCGCGGGTTTGTTCGTCCGGACCTTGAGCAAAGCGTCACGGGTCGATGTCGGATTCGAGTCCGCCGGCATCCACGTCGCCTCCGTCGAACTCGAGGTGCTCCACTATGACCAGGGTCGAATCGTCCGGCTTGCCGAACAGATCGAACGGCGGCTCCGGGAAACGCCAGGCATCCAAGCGGCGGGCGCCATCGACCTGACACCCCTGTCGTCCGGCAATCAAACCAGCGTCGTGGCAATCGACGGCCGCGAATCGCGAGAGGGAATCGGCTTCTTCCCAACCGATTTTGCCCGGGTAAGCCCCGGCTACTTCGCAACGGTGGGCATTCCGATCACCCGCGGCCGGGGATTCGGGAGCGAGGACCGGACCGGCTCACCTAAGGTCATGATCGTCAATCAGACCCTTGCCGAGCGGATCTGGCCTGGCGAAAACCCGATCGGCAAGATCCTGAACTGGGGCCAGATCGAGGGCGGCCCGCCCACGGTCATCGTCGGCGTGGCCCGAAACGCCAAGTATCGCAGCCTCAGTGAGGAGCCCCTGCCAATGCTCTACTTGCCGATCGCCCAGGAAGCGCCGGGGCAGTCGATCTCGTTTCTGGTCAAGCAGTCGGTGCCCAACCCAGGCATGGCGGCCACGATGCGTGAGGTCATTCGCGAAGCCGACCCCAATCTCCCGTTGTCCTCCAACGTGTCCTTCGAGACGGTGATCGGCATCGGCCTGCTGCCCAACCGAGTCGCCGCCGGCCTCGCCTCGGGCTTCGGCCTCGTCGGGCTCGCCTTGGCCACCGTCGGGCTCTACGGCGTCCTCAACTACTTGGTCGTTCGACGCCGCCGGGAACTCGGGATTCGGATGGCCCTCGGGGCGCCGGCGAGCCACATTCGAGGAATCGTCCTCAGCGAAGGCCTTCGGCTGACTGCGATCGGCCTGGCGATCGGCACCGCGGCCGCGTTGGGTTTGGCCCAATTGATCCGGAGCTTTCTTTTCGGTCTCGACTCCGTCGACGTCATCGGCGTGCTCATGGCCGTCGGAACGATGGCGATCGTGGCGGCCCTGGCAAGCGACATCCCGGCCCGGCGGGCCGCGGCAACCGACCCGGTGGAGGTCCTCCGCAATGACTGACGGGTCGCCGCTCGGCGCTCGCGAGTTTGAAATCCTGGTGACGCTGGTCGCTGGGCCTAAGCACGGCTACGCAATCATGCAAGAACTCCGAGACCAGGGAACCGGTGGCCGGATTCTGGGCCCCGGGACCCTCTATCGGCTACTCAAGGCTTTGGTCAAACGGGGATGGATCGCCGAAATGAATGGCGCCAGCGGCGAATCCGAGGGTCCGCCCAGGCGCGTCTACCGGTTGACGGGCCTCGGCGAACGAGTCGTTTCGATCGAAGCCCGACGGCTGGCCACGTTGGTTAGGCGGGCAGGGCCGCTGCTCAACCTGAGTCGCCGGTCGCCGCGATCTTGATCGCAACCGGTACTCCCAACGCGGGGCCGGCGAACTCTACCGGCGTGCCGAACACGGTGAAATGGCTGTCGTCGACCGGCTCGAGCGGGAGGCCGAAATTGTCGATCACAAGCTTACCGTCCTTCAGGCTCAATACGAAAACCTGGTCGCTATTGGAGGCTTTGTAGACTCCGGCCAGTTGCCCAAGCCGGGCCGCGCTGACCACGGTTGCCCGCTTGGTTTCGGCGGCTCGGGGCTCCAATGTGCCTTCCAACACGATGTCGGCCACGGCCCGCGAGTAAGTGTTAGGAGTGGCGTCCGCGAAGTTACAGGCCACCGCAATCTCGAGATGATGAGCCGGAAACTGCACCACGTCGGCTCGGTATCCGGCGTCCGCACCCCCATGCCCGAACGCCTCGGCACCTCGGTATTTCTCGATCGAGATCCCGAAGCCGTAGGTAGCCGGCTTGCCGCTGGTCAGAACCGCCGAGGTCAGGGCATCCTTGATCAGGCTCGGAGAACCCACGGTCATCGCCTCGAAGTTGTGCTGCCACTTGAGAAGATCGCCGACGGTGGTGAACAGGCTGGTTGCACCGTGAGTGTCAAAATCGGGAATGCTGACTTTCCAACCAGTCGGTCCCATCTCGAATGCGCTGGTGCGGCCAGGGACGACCATGGCGTGATCGTCATGCACGTGGGTGCTGGTCATCCCGAGCGGTTGGAAAATCCGCATCTCGGAGAACTCTCGAAGCGTCTTCCCGGTAACCCGCTGAACGATCATGGCCAACAAGCTGTACCCTGAGTTGCTGTAGACGTACTCGTCACCCGGGCTGAAGTTGAGTTCCTTCTGGCGGATCACGATGTTGAGTACGTCATCCTGGGTAAAAAGGTCATCGGGATAGCGCCAGCCCGCCATCCCGAGCAACTCCCACTGATCCCGAATCCCGCTGGTGTGATAGATCAGATGGCGAATCGTGATCGGCTTGCCATAGTCCGGCAACTCTGGGATGTACTTCCGGACCGGATCGTCGAGCGACACCTTACCGTCCTGCGCCAACAGACCAACCGCGAACGCCGTGAATTGCTTCGACACCGAAGCGACGTGAAAAATCGACCCCGGCGTAATCGGTACGCCGTGCTGCAGGTCCGACATCCCATACCCGCGGGCATAGAGCGGCGCCCCGCCCTGCCCGACCCCGACGGCGCACCCCGGTCGGTTGGTCCCGTCGAATCTGGCAAACACGCTGTCGATTCGGCGGATCTGGATCGGGGTGAGGGTCTGGGCTTCGATCGCCGCTGACATCCCTAACATCAGCCCGGCGGTAATCACCACCTGCTTTCCGGCTCGCATCGCTTTCATATTGGCTACCATTCGGGATTTGAAGTTTGGGCCACACGCCACACCGGGCCGTTTGGGAACTGATAGTCCCGAAGAGACTCGGGCCTCATTTCGATGCTGTAACCAGGTCCGACCGGTACCTGGTATCGGGCCTTCCGGACAATGCAGGGTTCGACAAAGTGCTCGTGAAGGTGATCCACATACTCGAGGACCCGATTCTCCAAGGAAGCCCCGATGGCGATGTAGTCAATCAGCGCCAGGTGCTGAACATATTCGCAGAGTCCGACTCCGCCGGCGTGGGGACAAACCGGTACCCCAAATTTCGCCGCCATCAACAACACCGCCAGCACTTCGTTCACCCCACCCAACCGGCAGCTGTCGATCTGGCAAAACTTGATGGCCTCGGCCTGGAACAGCTGCTTGAACACCACCCGGTTTTGGCAATGCTCCCCCGTCGCCACGCCGATCGGCGCAACCGCCCGAGCAATGGCGGCATGACCCAACACATCATCCGGACTGGTCGGCTCCTCAATCCACAGCGGGCGGAACGGCGCCAAATGCGTCATCCACTCGATGGCGTCCGGCACGTTCCAACGCTGGTTGGCGTCCACCATCAGAAATCGATCAGGCCCGATTTCTTCTCGAACGACCCGGAGTCGCCGGACATCGTCCTCCACCGACGCGCCCACCTTGATCTTGAAGTGGGTCCACCCCTCCGCCATGCCCTCCCGGCAGAGCCGGCGAATCTTGTCGTCCGGATAGCCGAGCCAACCGGCGGATGTCGTATACGCGGGGAACCCGTCCCGGGTCATCTCCGCCTCTCGCGCCGTCCGGCCGCCCACGTTGCCCCGCAGAATGGCGAGCGCTTCCGCCGGGGTGAGGGCGTCGGTGATGTAGCTGAAGTCGATACATCGGACCAGCTCCTCGGGCGTCAGATCGACCACTAATTTCCAAAGCGGCTTTTGCTCAATCCGGGCCCAAAGGTCCCAGAGGGCGTTGACCACCGCACCAGTGGCCAGATGGGTGACCCCCTTTTCCGGCCCGAGCCAACGAAGCTGACTTTCCTGGGTCAGCGAGTGCCAAAACCCGCCCCAGTCGGCCGTGATCTCACCCAGGGACCGACCGACAACCAGCCGCCCGAGTTCATCGATCGCAGCGCAGACCACCCCGGTCCCGCGCCCGAGGGTGAAGGTCAGCCCGTGCCCGATCGTAGGGCCATCGGTCCGAAGGGTGACGTACGCCGCCGAATAATCCGGATCGGTGTGCATCGCGTCAGACCCAACCTGGTCGCGCGAAGTTGGGAACCGGACGTCCCGGACGTCGAGGCCGGTAATGGTCGGTAGCTGTTTCACGCGGTAAACCCGCCGTCCACAACCAAGGCCGTACCGGTCGCAAAGCTGGCATCGTCGGACGCCAGATACAGAATGCCCGCGGCGATTTCCGCCGAGGTGCCTAACCGCCCCATCGGTTGGCGCGCCGTCATCGCGGCCAACGTCGCCCGGGGATCCTTCGACTCATTGACTCGCTGGGTTACCCACGGCGTCATGGTCGTACCCGGGCAGATGCAGTTGACCCGAATCCCATCGCCCACGTGATCGAGAGCCATGGCCCGCGTGAGACCGACCACCGCGTGTTTCGACGCCGTATACGCCGCCCGGTCCTTCACCGCCGCGACGCCGGCAATTGATGACGTGTTGACAATAACGCCCCGCTTCCGACGAATCATTCCCGGCAGCGCCGCCTTCGCGAGCAGGAACATCGATTTGACGTTGACCCGCATCAGTCGGTCCCAATCGGTTTCTGCCGTGGTCAGCACGGTACCGGCCACCCCGATCCCCGCGTTGTTGATCAGGATGTCAAGCTTCCGGAACCGGCCGATCATCAACGCCACGAGAGCGGTCGCAACGGTTGCGTCGGACACATCGCCTGGCAACGCCACCGCCCGGCCGCCCGCCCGCTCGATCTTGCGGACCGTGGCGCGGGCTTTGGAGGCGTTCAGGTCGTTCACTCCGACCGC
>JANNQX010000270.1:0-8289 GCA_031400975.1 Gemmatimonadota bacterium | reverse complement strand
TACCTACATGGCGTTGACCGCGCGCGCCGTGGCCCATGCCGTCGACCTCCTCAACCGCCGGGAGCTCTAACCAGATGCACAGACGCGACTTCGTAACGCACTCCTCGGCGGGTCTGGCCTTGGCCGGACTTGGACTCAGTGGCCCCGGTTCGGACCGGCTCCAGCGGGTCGGGATCCAGCTCTACACCGTCCGGGACCAGATGAGGAAAGACCCGGAACGAACCCTGACGGCGTTGGCCGCCATGGGATACCAAGAAGTGGAGTTTGCCGGATATGGCTCGAACAAGCCCCCGGAGATCAAAGCGATGTTGGCCAAGAACGGCCTCACCGCCCCCTCGGCCCACATCGACCTCACCGACCTTCGGACCGACTGGCAGGCTACGCTCGACCGAGCGAGCGAGGTTGGCCATCGCTACCTGGTCCTGGCTTGGCTTCCGTCGGAGGAGCGAACCCTCGATCACTTCCGGCGCCACGCCGACTTGATGACCAAGGCGGCCGAGGCGGCTCGCAAGGTCGAGATCCGCTTTGCCTACCATAACCACGACTTCGAGTTCATTCCGGTCAACGGGACTCTTCCCTACGACCTCCTGGCCGCGAACACCCCGCCGTCGTTGGTCCAATTCGAATTGGACCTGTTCTGGATCACCAAGGCCGGGCACGATCCACTCGCCTACTTCGCGAAGTGGCCGGGCCGGTTCCCGATGGTCCACGTCAAGGACATGGGCCCCAAACAAGAGATGGTCGACATTGGCACCGGAACCATCGACTTCCGAACGATCTTTGCGCGAAACCGAACGATCGAGCATTATTTTGTCGAGCACGACCAGCCGGCCGACTCCTTGGCGTTTGCGACCAAGGCCGCCCGGTACCTCACGCAACTGACCTACTGACCAAAGGCCCGCCATGGCGACTGATCCGCATTCACTGACGCGACGGCAGGCGGTGTCGGCCCTGGCGGGTGCGGCGGCCGTGCTGACCCAGGCGGGCCAGGCCGCGGCCGCACCGAGACCGGAGGTCACCTTGCCACCTTTACCCGGCCAGCTGAAGCAATCGGTCTGTCAATGGTGCTATGACGAAATGCCGCTCGACGACCTCTGCCGGAACGCCAAGGACATGGGGCTGCGATCGGTCGAGCTCCTGGGCGAAAAGCAATGGGACACGGTCAAACGCTACGGGTTGACCTGCGCGATGGCCAATGGCCCGACGACGATCGAACTCGGACTGAATCGCCCCAGGGAGCATGACCGGTTCGTCAAGGAATCGGAGCGGCTGCTTCCGATGATCGCCGAGCGGGGCTTTCCGAGCATGATTGTGTTCTCTGGCAACCGGGCCGGGATGGGAGACGGCGAGGGTCTCGAGAATTGTGCCAAGGCGCTTGCCCGGATCGTGCCGATAGCCGAACGACACGGCGTCACGGTTCAGATGGAGCTATTGAACAGCAAAGTCGACCACCAGGACTACCAGTGCGACCGGACCCCCTGGGGAGTCGAGTTGGCTAAGCGGGTCGGCTCACCGCGGTTCAAGCTGCTCTACGACATCTACCACATGCAAATCATGGAGGGCGATGTGATTCGGACCATCCGTGACAACGCCGCCTACCTCGGGCATTTTCACACCGGCGGGGTGCCCGGCCGCAACGAGATCGACGAGACCCAGGAGCTCAACTACCATACCATCATGCAGGCGATTGTCGAGACCGGCTACCAGGGTTACGTCGGCCAGGAATTCATCCCGAAGCGAGACCCGATGACATCCCTGCGGCAAGGGGTCAAGATCTGTAACGTCTAAGGGAGGACCCCTTGTCATGTGTGGGGAAATTCGCCATCTTCCCCTTACCACCGAAGGGGAGCGCATATGGCCGCGTCGGCACTCAGTCTCTTTCAGGGCACCGTCGATGTCCTCATCCTCAAGAGCACCTCCTCGGGGCCCGTCCACGGCTTCGCTATCTCCCACTGGATCCGCGAACGCACCAACGGGACTCTCGGCCTCCAAGACGCCGCCCTTTATCAAGCGCTCCACCGGCTCGAACGGAAGGGATGGTTGGAGAGCGACTGGGGTCCATCCGACAACAACCGTCGCGCCAAATTTTACACCTTGACCCGGGCCGGCCGGACCCAGCTGCAGGCTCAAACGACTCACTGGCGCCGCTACGCCGAGGCGGTCTTCAGCGTTCTTGACGCCGAAGGCGGAGTCGTCCGATGAGCGGCCGATTCCGATGGCCGTGGCGGAGCCGGCCGATGATTGCCGCCCAGGTCGACGAAGAACTCGACTTCCACCTGACCATGCGGATCGCTGAGCTGGAGCGGGAGGGCGTTGCGCCCGCCCTCGCCCGACAACGAGCAATCGATGAGTTCGGCGACCTCGAGGCGACCCGCCGTTCGTGCCGCCACGACGACCAGTCGAGCGAGCGCGCCCGGCAGTGGCGGGACCGACTCCAAGACCTGGTGTCCGACCTCCACCATGTTCGGCGCGCGGCCGCCCGAAGTCCCGGGCTAGCCACGGTGGCGGCGGCGACCCTCGCGGTTGCGGTAGCGGCGGCGGCGACGGTCTTTGCCCTCGTGGACGGGGTGCTCTTCAAGTCCCTTCCCTATCGGGAGGCTGAGCGATTGGTGGCCGTCTTTCAGCACGAGAGTCGGAAAGACGCGGTCGAACGGCCTTCCCCGGCCAACTTTCTCGACTGGAGGGAACGGACCACCCAAGCCGACTTGGCCGCCGCCGAGCCGTTCGGCTTCGATCTTCTTGGGTCCGATACCCCGATTGCGCTCGGCGCCAGTCTGGTGAGTGGGGGCTATTTCTCCGTGCTGGGCGTCGAGCCCCTGATCGGGCGCGACTTCGCACCGGAGGAATTCGAACCGGGCAAGAACCGAGTGGTGATCCTCAGCTACTCAACGTGGCGCCGTCGCTTCGGCGGTCGCCCCGCTATCGTCGGCCAGACCATCCAGCTGGACAGGACCGGCTACCACGTGGTTGGTGTCCTTCCGCCTCAGATCGACTACCCGGACCGCTCCGACCTGTACGCCCCGAAGGTGTTTGGACCCGAGGAACGGACTTGGCGCAATCGGACCTACTACCGGGTCATCGGCCGCCTTCGCCCGGGCGCCACATTGGGCACCCTGGGTGACGATCTCGGCCGGATCAGCCGGCAACTGGCGACCGAGTACCCCGCCACCAACCGCAACGTCTCGACCCGCGTCATCCCGGTCGCCGAGGATGTGGCGGGTCGGGTCCGGCCGGGGCTGTTGCTGCTCCTCGGCGCGGTCGGTCTGGCGACGGTCGTGGCCTGCCTCAACGTGGCCGGCCTCCTGTTGACCCGGGCCGCCTACCGCCGCCAGGAGTTTGCGGTGCGGGCCGCTCTCGGCGCTGGGCGGTCCCGTCTGGTGAGGCTGGCCGCCGTGGAGGGGGCCGCGCTCGCGGTGATTGCCGGGGTGGTCGGATACGGGTTGGCGTTACTGGCGACTCGGCTGACGATCTCATTGGCCCCGCCCGATCTCCCGAGACTCGACAACATCGCCCCCGACGGGCGGGTCGTCGCCGTCCTCGCCGGGCTGGTCCTGGTCACGGCGATGATCTGCACGGTGGCGCCGGCCTGGCTGATGGCGACGATCGACGACACCGAGGTCTTTCGGGCCCGAGGCGAACGGGGCGGGCGAGGGGCGCTGCGAACCGGCCGCGGGTTAGTGGTGGTCGAGGTGGCCCTGGCCGTCGCCCTCTTGGCCGCGGCCGGTTTGCTCGGCAAGAGCTTCATCCGATTGGTCGATCGCGACCTCGGCTACCAGACCGAGGGGCGGATGCTCGCGACGGTCCATGTCTGGGACCGCTACCCTGGGCCGGAGCACGTGTCGCAATTCGTCGACCGGGTCACGGCCGAGTTGGCGGTGACGCCAGGCGTGCGGAGTACGGCGGTCGCCAACGCCTTGCCCCTGTCGGCCGAGGGCTCGGAAATGGACCCGCCCTTCCTCATCGAGGGCCAGCCAGTACCACCAACCGGCGAGGAACCGACCGCCCGGGTTACGATCGTGTCCCCGGGCTACTTTTCGACTCTCGGCATCCCGTTACGCCACGGGAGAATCCTCGCCGCCACCGACCACAGCCGGTCACCGTTGGTCACCGTCGTTAACGAGGAAATGGCGCGGCGGCATTGGCCGAACGAAAACCCGATCGGCCGGGCTCTGTTGCAGCTCCGGCGGAATGGCCCTCCGGTCCGCCGGGAGATTATCGGGGTAGTCGGCGACGTCCGGTTCGGCGGCCATGGGGATGAGGTCCTCCCCGAGTACTACGTCCCGCTGCCACAGTGGTACTTCGCATCCCTCACTTTCGTCATCAGCGGGGTCGAGGGCGATGTCACGGCCGACGCCATCCAACGCGCGTTCACTCGAGCGGATCCTTCGGTGGTGGTCAGCAACTTCGAGTCCCTCAACGGCTTGCTCCGTCAGTCACTGGCGACCCGCCGGTTCATCCTGAGCACCACCCTGGCGTTCGCGGTCCTGTCCGTCATCGTGGCCGGGATCGGGATCTACGGATTGATGACCTTCCTGGTCACCGCCCGGAGTCGCGAGTTGGGCATTCGTCTCGCGCTGGGATCGGATGGGCGTCGACTCGTCGGGCTGATTGCCCGGCAGGGCCTCGGGTTGGCCGCGCTGGGCGCGGCGGGCGGCATCGCCGGCGTGGTGCTCGCCCGACCGCTGCTGGCGACTCAAGTGTTTGGAGTCCCACCGACCGACTTCCAGATCTTGGGCGTGGTGGTGTTTGGGGCGCTGGCGATCGGCGTTGGGGCTAGTCTGATCCCCGCCATGAGGGCGGGTCGGGCCGATCCTGTGGAAGTGTTGAGGCGGGAATCCTAGGAGTCGCCAATCGCGGCGCCCCGATCGTCGGGCGCCCCGGCGGCCGGCCGCAACGTGGGACGCTCCGCCGTGCAATCATGATCCAATAATCCGTAGCGATGCCGGCAAAGCTGTGGCTATCGCGCGGGACGGTCCGCCGGTTCGTGGCGAACCGCGCCTGGCCGGGATGAGCCGATGTCGGACCACGAGCCTACGTTCGAGTCGTCCCATTCAGGCACCGCGGAAACCGGCCGGCAAAGTCCGTGGCGGAAGCACAGCTTGCCAGTCGGGGTTTTGACCGGCACCTTTGGATTGCGTCCCCCCAACCCGAGGATTCGAATGACCGCCCTCGTTGTCATCGTCGTCGCCGTCTCGGCGCTCGTGCTGTTCGCGGCCACCCGGCCGGACTCGTACCGCGTGGTACGCACGGCAACCATGCAGGCCACCCCGAGCGGGGTCTTCGGCCTCCTCAACGACTTTCATCGGTGGGACACGTGGTCGCCGTGGGAGCACCTCGATCCCAACATGAAGCGAATTCATAGCGGCGCGGCGCAGGGCCTTGGCGCGGTGTACGCGTGGGATGGCAACAAGAAGGCCGGCATGGGAAGGATGGAGATCACGGGATCGGAGCCCCATTCCAGCATCACGATCAAGCTCGATTTTCTGAAGCCGTTCGAGTCCCACAACACGACCATGTTTACCTTGGCCGCCGAAGAGACTGCCACCCGGGTCACGTGGACCATGGAGGGCCCGAGCAGCTTCATGACCAAACTCATGGGCATTTTCGTCAGCATGGACAAGATGATCGGAAAGGACTTCGACGCGGGGCTCGCGAACCTCACGCGCGTCGCGGAGCAGTCGGCCGGCCGGGGTCGGGCCTGATGCACATCGAGGAATTCGCCGTTGAACGGTGGATGGACCGGTACGAAACCACCTGTCGGTACAACCTGGCCGAAAGCTGCGTCGAATCCCTGACCGTTCGGGAGCTGTTGGCGCTCGCCGGCAAGCAGGGGACGATCCTCGACGAACTCCTGCCCCTCAAGCTCACCTATGGCGCCATCGAGGGTTCCGCCCGGCTACGGGAGCTGGTGGCATCACTCTATGCGGCCCAGCGCGCGGCCAACGTCGTGATCACCCATGGCGCCATCGGCGGCAACTCGCTCGTGTACCAGACCCTCGTTGAACCCGGTGACGAGGTCGTGACCCTGGTCCCGATCTACCAGCAACACTATTCGATTCCCGAAAGCATCGGCGCGACCGTCAAACGCCTCCGGCTCACCGAATCGAACCGTTTCCTGCCGGATCTCGATGAATTGGCCGGGCTGGTCACCCCTCGCACTAAAATCATCGCGCTCAGCAACCCCAACAACCCAACCGGGTCGCTGATGGACCGCCCGATGCTCGAGGCGATCGTCCGAATCGCCGCGACCGCCGGAGCCTACCTGCTCTCGGACGAGGTCTATCGCGGCATCGACCAGGAGGGGAGCGGCACCACCGACTCGGTGGCCGACCTGTACGAGCGGGGTATCAGCACCGGGAGCATGTCGAAGGCCTTTTCGCTCGCCGGTTTGCGGCTGGGCTGGATTACCGGACCTCAGGCGCTGATCCATGCGGTGGCCCGCCACCGGGACTACAACACCATCAGCGTCGGGATGCTGGACGACCATTTCGCGTCGATCGCCCTCGAGAACCGGGCCAAGATCCTGGCCCGGAGCCGCGACATCGTCCGCACCAACCTGGGCATCCTCGACCGCTGGATCAGCGACGAGCCGTCGATGTCGTACGTCAAACCCCGGTCCGGCACGACCGCATTGCTCAAGTACTCCGAGCCCGAGTCGTCCGAGAGCTTCTGCGTTCGCCTCGTCGAGACCAAGGGCGTCATGTTCACGCCGGGCAGCGCGCTCGACATGGAAGGCTACGTCCGGATCGGGTACGCCACCAACCGGGCCGTCCTGGAACCCGGACTCGCCGAGGTTTCAGCCTTCCTCAACAGCGGCGCATTCGTCTAGCCGTCACGAAACATCCTTGCCTCCGTCTACCGGCACCACCCGAAAGAAGAAAAAGGTGGTGCGTCCGTCGGTCAGGATCCCGATCTTCGGATTGGGGTCGCCGGCCTGGAGCTCGAAATGAGCCGGCGGCCGATACGAGACGACGTACGACCCCGGTTGTGCTTCCAGCACCGCCTCAAAGACCAGACCGTCCTCGCGAACCGGGACCACGGTCGTGATGTTCGGGGTCACATCGGTCCGCACGATGGTAACTACGCCGCCCGACCCTGGGTTGGCGGGGGAGAGACCGTTCACCACGATAGAAAGGCCGGTGACCGGCCGGAGTTGGAAGGCGAGGGACGCCGGGGCTTCCGCCGCTACGACGACCCGAGTCGGCTCCCCCGCGGAGACGTTGGCCCGGTAACCGACCGGCGGAGCATACCTGACGTCATAATCACCCACCGCTAGCTTGACTGCCACCACGCCGGTGGCCGGCACCGTGAAGGCCGTCGCGGCCCCGGCGCCGGCGCCGGCAGGCTCGACCCAGCCCGATCCCAGGGGCGTCCACGGCCTTTGGCCGCCAACGACGCTGATACTCAAGGTTCCAACCCTGGGTGGGGGAGGTTCCGGGGTTTCAATCGGTCCAGCACTACACCCACTGACCAGGAGCCCAGCCAACCAGATTGGTCGCATCAGCCGTCGGCGCATCGATTCCTCCTAGAGTTGCGTTTCCTATTGCCCGGCTCCACCTTTTCTCGGGGACCCGGCGGCTCGCCTCACTTTGATAACGACATGCCGGGCGATTCCGCGACACGGCCATTTCGGTTGGTTTCAGAGAACCGGTGCACCAGGAGGGACTGATCGAACACTCCGGGGTACTTCCCCGCGGGCGAACCACTCTGGACCAGTTGATGCCGCTGGCCTATCAGGACCTCCTTGCCATTGCCCGGCGGCAATTGGCGGTCCGGGCCGGAGGCGGCACCCTGTCCACCGCCGGCCTGGTCCACGAGGCCTACCTCAAGCTGGCCGACCGATCGCAGGTCGGGTGGCGCGACCGAGCCCACTTTTACGCCCTCTCGGCCCTGGCCATGCGCCATGTGTTAGTGGACCGGGCCAAGGCTCGGCTGGCTCACAAGCGGGGAGGGGCCAGGCGTCAGGTAACCCTCGACGAGGCGCTGATCCCGAACGATGACCAACCTGAAGTCATGCTCCAGATCCACGATGCGATCGACCGGCTAGCGGCGGTCGAGCCTCGGCTGGCCGAGGTGGTCGACTGCCGGTTCTTCGGCGGGTTCAGCGACGAGGAAATCGCCGAGGCGCTCAACGTGACGGTTCGGACCGTGCAGCGCGACTGGGCCAAGGCCCGGATGCTGCTCCGGCGGGCGCTCGAGCCGTGACGGGTAAGCCAGGTCCGCTCCTGCCCCAAGACTGGGCGATGCTCACGCCGCTGGTCGACCAGCTGCTCGACGCGCCGGAGGCCG
>JANNQX010000269.1:0-123785 GCA_031400975.1 Gemmatimonadota bacterium | reverse complement strand
CCGGCCCGGATCTGTTCCGCCGCCCGATCGTACGAGGCAAACGCCGAGCCCCGGTTGCCGCGATCGAGCGGCACATGCCCGATCGCGAGCGCCGCCCGGCCCAAGAACGGCACTCGGGTCAATTCTCGCTTGAACACGAAGCGGGTCGTCCCCGGTAAGGTCACCAGGAGCATCCAGATGTCGACCCACGAAACGTGATTGACGATGTAGACGACGGATTGGCCCGGCAGCAGTCGATCCAACCCCTCGACGGCAACTGTGATCCGACTGCTCCGGAGGAGCGAGGCACCGTACCGAAACTGGATTTGGTCGAAAAAGCCCCCGGGGACCTGCCGCACCCCGGCGAGCGAGGCCACCACGGCCCGGGTCCCATACCAGATCGTATAGCCGACGATCGCCACTAGGTATCGGAGGGCCGCGGTCATCGAAAATGGTCGTAGCCGTTCAGGGTCCATTCGACCCCGCCAAGCAGGGTCTGGACGCCCTGGCCCCCGACCACCGTCCCGATCCGGGTCAGCGGCCGGCCGTCGACACCGGGTGGTAAGGTGGCCACCAATTCGAAGTCTTCCCCGCCGATCGCCGCGAACACCTCGGGCGGTTGGCCGGCCCGCGCAGCCTCCTCGGAGACCCCGTCGTCGACCGGGACCCGATCGAGCTCCACCACCAGGCCGACCTGGCTGGCGACGGCGAGATGACGGAGGTCACCGGCCAGGCCATCGGACAGGTCGAGCATCGCGGTGGCGCCGAGCTCCGCCAAGCGTTGCCCCTCGGCGAGGCGCGCCACCGGGCGGGCAAAACGCCGGCGAGGCTCGGCGGCGGGCTCGCGGCCGCCGGCCCACGCGGCGAGCGCGGCCCGTGGTCCGCCTAACGCGCCGGTGACCCAGACGCCGTCACCCACGTTCGCGCCCCGGCGGCGCACCGGTCGGTTGGTCCGGCCGAACACTGTCACGGCCAAGGCCAGATCGCGGGCCCGGGTCAAGTCGCCGCCCACCACCACCGCGCCGGCAGCCCGGGCCGCCTCCCCGACGCCCCGCATGATGGCCGTGGTCACCTCAATCGGCTCCTGGCCCGGGGCTGCCAGTCCCACCATCAGCGCCTCGGCCACCGCCCCGACCGCCGCCAAATCGGACAACGCCGCCATCGCCGCCCGCCAGCCGATTTCCCCGGGGTCGAGCCACTCCCGCCGGAAGTGGACCCCTTCGACACTCATATCGACGCTGACACACCACCCCCCGGGCAAAAAGGCGCAGTCGTCACCGAGGCCTTCGGCGGTGTCGCCTAACGCGGCCCCGATCGCCCGGATCCGGTCGAACTCGAGCCCCGGGCCGAGCGGCGTGGGCTCCGTGGTCATACCCGGGCCGGGGCCGGCAGTTCGTGGAGGATCGGGGCCGTGGGCGCCGGCGGTTCGAACCGAATCTGGTTCCATCGTCTCCACACGTCGGGCAGCGCGCCGATGACGTCCATTGGGCGCATCGCCCGGGCCGTGAAGCGACGAGCCGCGAGGTCGGCCGCATCGCCTAACGCCAACGCCCCGGCCGCCGCCGCCGCACAGGTGTCGACCCCAACGGCCAGCCACGCCGCGATCAGGCCCGCCAGCGTATCGCCACTCCCGCCGGTGGCCAGTCCGGGATTGCCCGCGGCAATCGTCAACGGCGCTTGACCCGGCATTCCCACGATCGTCGGCACGCCCTTCAACAAAACCGCCGCGCCCAACAACCGGGCGGCCTGGTCGGCCGCGGCCCAGGGATCGACTTCGAGTTGCGCCGCGTCGGCCGGCAACAACGCCCGAAATTCGCCGGCGTGGGGCGTGACCACCATCGCCCGGCCCTCGGCGAGCTTCGCGAGGCCGGCCGGGTCGCCGCTAAAGGCCATCAGCGCGTCGGCATCGACCACCAGCGGACCCCGGGCGGCCTTGGCGACCGCCGCGACAAATGCCGCCCGCCCGGGAGCCCGGCCCAGGCCCGGCCCCACCACGACCGCGTCGGCCCGGCCAAGGAGGGCGACCGCAGCCTCCGACAACCGTTCGAAATCGCTGACCGTGGTTTGCAGGTCCGGCTCCGCCGTCGCGAGTACCGCCACCGAGTCGGCGGGGGCCACGATATGGACCAATCCTGCTCCGGCCGCGAACGCCGCCCGCGCGGCCAGACGGACGGCCCCGGTCATCCCCCGATCGCCGCCAACAATCACGATCCGTCCTCGGTCGCCTTTGTGGTCCCGGGCGCCCAGCGGCGGAATGGCCCGGACCGCATCACGGTGGACAAACAGCCGGGGCCACTCGTCGTCCGGGGGCCGGAAACCCAGATCGACGACCACGAGGTCGCCGACCTCATCGCGAGCCAGCAGTTGCCCCCGGCGGTAGCCCCCGAACGTGATCGTTAGGGAAGCCTTGAGGACCCGGTGAGAGGACCCGCTATCGAGGTCGAGTCCGGTCGGTCCATCAACGGCGACGACCGGCAACGTCAGCTCCCCAAGCCGCGCCATCAGGGCAGCCACCGGCGGACGAGGCGGGCCTTTGGCGCCGGTTCCGAGAATGGCATCGACGACCAACCCGACCGTCGGCCAAGGACCGTCAGCCTCCAGCGTCCGAACTCCGGCGGTACTCGCCAGCCGCGCTTCGAGCCGGTTGAGCTCAGTGACGCTCCCGCCAATCGGCACCACCCAGACCGGCAAACCCACCGCTGCGAGGGCGCGGGCCACGACCCAGCCATCGCCGCCGTTGTTCCCGGGCCCCACCGCCACCACCGTGCCCTGTCTCAAGGCGGTCGGAAACCGATTGGTGAGGATCGCCGCGATGGCACGGCCGGCGCTCTCCATCAACGCGACGAGAGGCATTCCAGCGTCTGCGGTAAGTTCGTCCCACCGGCGGGCTTGGTTCGAGGTGAGGACTGGAAGGGGTTGCATTCAGGCCGTGCGGAGGGTCATCCGTCGCCGAGCGGGTCAACCACCCGAGCGCGTTGGCCCCCACCGGCAACACCTTGCCAAACATAGCCGGCGGAAAAGACATCGTCGAAGTCGTAGACCGACTCGAAATCGTGGAGGGTGTCGGTGGGCTGGGTGGTCAACAGCCCGACGCCAACCAACGCGAACACGATCTTCCCGACGTCTTCGGTCCGCCGGATGCCCCAGTGCCCTAGGACCTGGCGGGCCACCAAGCCGTACTGCTCCAACGCATGGTCGCGACAGGCCCGGGCCAACTCCGCCCCGGTGACATGTCGCCGAACCGTCAAGCGTTGTTGGAGGTATTCAATACTTTCGAGGACGAAGAGGTAGCCACCCTCGTCGTAGTGGCTCTCGCTCGCCCGGAGCTTGGCCAGTAGATCCGGGGCGAGTCGGATCTCGATCACGTCCGATGCTCCCGCCGATGGGCTGCATAGAGCGGAAACCCCCGGGTCAAATCAAGGACTTGGTGTTTGGCCCGGGCAATGGTCACATCATCGGGTGAGCTCAAGACCTCGTCGATCAACCGGGCAATGACCGCCATCTCCGGCTCGCCCATCCCTCTGGTGGTCATCGCGGGGGTCCCCAATCGGATGCCGCTGGTCACGAAGGGTGACGCCGGGTCATTCGGAATCGTGTTGCGATTGACCGTCATCGCCGCCCGTCCTAACAGTTCCTCGGCCAGCTTCCCGGTGACGTTTTTGCCGCGGACGTCCACCAGCATGAGGTGGGTGTCGGTGCCACCCGAAATGATCCGGAAGCCCCGCCCCATCAACTCCGACGCCAGTCGTTTGGCGTTGGCCACGACCCGAGCCGCGTAGCTCTTGAACTCCGGATCGAGCGCCTCTTTGAACGCGACCGCCTTGGCCGCAATCACGTGCTCGAGCGGCCCGCCCTGAGTTCCCGGAAAAACCGATTTGTCGATCGCTTTCCCGAGCGGCTCAATCGAGAGAATCAGGCCACCGCGGGGACCGCGAAGGGTTTTGTGCGTTGTGGTCGTCACCACTTGGGCATGGGGAACCGGCGACGGGTGCGCCCCCCCCGCCACCAGCCCGGCGAAGTGCGCCATATCGACCAGTAACGTGGCACCCACTTCATCCGCGACGGCCCGAAAGGCCTTGAAGTCGATAATCCGCGAGTAGGCGCTCCCGCCGCACACAATCAGTTTCGGCTGTTCGCGGAGCGCCTGGGCCCGGACCTCATCCATTTCGATTCGACCTGTGTCCGGGTTGACACCGTAGTGCCCGGCTTTCCAAATGGCGCCGCTGTGGTTGACCCCGTGACCATGGGACAGGTGACCGCCGTGAGGCAAGGACATCGCCAGGAGCTTTTCGCCCGGCGGCAAGACGGCCATGAACGCGGCGAAATTCGCCTGGGCGCCCGCATGCGGTTGGACGTTCGCATGCCCGGCGCCAAAGAGTTCCTTGGCGCGATCGATGGCCAACTGCTCCACCTGATCGATGACCTCATTGCCGCCGTAATAGCGCTTCCGGGGATAGCCTTCCGAGTACTTGTTCGTCAGCGGCGTCCCCATCGCATCGATGACGGCGCGGGAGGCAAAATTCTCACTGGCGATGAGCTCGAGGCCGTCTCGCTGCCGGGTGAGTTCGTGGTCCACGAGCCGGGCCACGACGGGGTCGGCGGTCCGGAGCGAGGCGACATGATCAATCATCTACGAATGCTCCATTTCAATCTTGTCGACCCGCCGCTGGTGTCGCCCACCCTCGAACGGCGTATCGAGCCAAGCTTTGAGGATTGCAATCCCGTCTTCGGTCGATACCAGCCGAGCCGGCACCACCAGCACGTTCGCGTCATTGTGCTGCCGGGCCAACGTTGCGACCTCCGGCGTCCACGCCACCGCCGCCCGAACCCCATGATGACGATTGGCCGCATACGACATCCCGAGCCCAGTGCCGCACAAGAGCACCCCCCGCTTGGCCTCACCCCGCGCCACCTGATCGGCCACAACGTGGGCATAGTCCGGATAGTCCGTCGAAGCCAAGGAATGAGTCCCCACATCGACCGGATCAAATCCGAGCCCCGCGAGTTCCTTCACGAACCGCTCCTTGAGCTCAAACCCCGCATGATCCGCCCCAATCGGAATCGCTTCTCTGATCATCCCAATCTACCCCCGCCGAGTGCCGAGCCCCGAATGCCGAGCCCCGAGAAATGCCCCTAGTACTTGAAGAAACCCTGACCCGACTTCCGGCCTAAGTGTCCGGCCGCCACCGTCCGCCGGAGTAACGGGCAGGCCCGGTACTTCGGATCACCAAGGCCCTTATACATCACGTCGAGGATTGCCACGCAGACATCGAGACCGATGAAGTCCGCCAGCGCCAACGGGCCCATCGGATGCGCCATCCCGAGTTTCATGACCGTATCGACGGCCTCTGGTGTCGCCACCCCCTCCATCACCGTGTACGCCGCCTCGTTGATCATCGGCATCAGGATCCGGTTGGCAACGAAGCCCGGATAGTCCTGGACTTCGACCGGCGTCTTCCCAAGGGCCGACGCCATCGCCAGCACGGTGGTCGTCGTGGCATCACTAGTCGCATGTCCCCGGATCACCTCGACCAACTGCATGACCGGAACCGGGTTCATGAAGTGCATCCCGATCACCTGTCCGGGCCGCCGAGTCCGAGCTCCAATTTCGGTGATCGAAATCGAACTGGTGTTGGAGGCCAAGATCACGTCGGGTGGGCAAACCCGGTCTAGGGTCTCGAACAGCGAGAATTTGAGTGGTGGGTTTTCGGTGGCCGCCTCGACGACGAAGCTCGCGGCCGCCGCGGCGTCGAGCGCCGTCGCGGTTTGAATCCGGCCCATGATCTCCGGTGGCGCCTCGGCGGGAATCGTGCCCTTCTTGGCTTGGCGGTCGAGGTTGGCCTGAATGGTGACCCGAGCCTTGTCGAGCGCCGATGGCGAGACGTCGATCAGCGTCACACCCCAACCAAACTGGGCGAACAGATGCGCGATCCCATTTCCCATGGTGCCGGCGCCAATGACCGCGGCGTGTTTCATGATCGGCACCTCAGGCGGCTTCGACTGACAGGGCAACAGCATTCCCGCCGCCCAAGCACAGGGTCGCAAAGCCGGTCGCCACCTTCCGATCCCGCATGGCATAGATCAAGGTGGTCAGCACCCGAGCGCCGCTGGCGCCAATCGGATGGCCGAGCGCAATCGCCCCGCCATTGACGTTGACCCGGCCCCAGTCCCACTTGAGCCCCCGGCCGTCAGCCAGGCACTGGGAGGCGAAGGCCTCATTGGCTTCGATCAGACCGTAATCACCGATCGTGGTTCCGGCCTTCTTCATCAGGTTCTGGACCGCGAAGATCGGCGCAAAGAACAGGTCCTTCGGTTCCCCGCCGCCGGTAGCATACCCCGTCACTTTGGCTAGCGGTGTGAGGCCGTGGGCCTTGGCGAACGCCAACGACGCCACAATCACGGCACTCGAACCGTCATTGAGCGTCGACGCGTTGCCCGCCGTCACGGTGCCGTCTTTTTGGAACGACGGCTTGAGCTTCGCTAGCCCCGCCACCGTCGTTTCCTTTCGGGGCCCCTCATCCTGCATCACCGTCACCGAGCCGCCTTTGCCGGCAATCTCGACTCCGACGATCTCGGCCGCGAACTTTCCGGACTCCATGGCCGCCGCCGCTTTCTGCTGGCTGGTGGCCGAAAATTCGTCCTGCTCTTCTCTCGTCGCTCCGGCCTTCTGCGCCGTGTACTCAGCCAAGCTGCCCATATGAACGTTGCCGAACGAATCCCAGAGCCCGTCGTGGATCATCCCGTCCAGCATGGTCTGATTGCCAATCTTGACGCCGCCCCGGATCCCCTGGACATAGTGGGCCGCATTCGACATCGACTCCATCCCGCCGGCGACGACGACCTGATTGTCTCCAGCCTTGATCGATTGGGCCGCGAGCATCACCGCTTTGAGCCCCGAGCCGCAGACCTTGTTCACCGTCAGTGCCGGGATCACTCCATTGAGGCCGGCATGGATCATGGCCTGCCGAGCCGGGGCCTGACCCGTGCCCCCTTGGAGCACGTGGCCCATGATGACCTCGTCAATGACCGACCCATCGATCCCCGCCCGCCGAACCGCCTCCCGGATGGCGAGTGCCCCCAGCTGCGGCGCCGAAAGCGAAGCCAGCCCCCCCAAGTACTTTCCAATCGGAGTCCGGCAAGCCGCCAGAATCACCGGAGTATTCGCGTCTGACATAGAATCCCAAAGTTAAAGTATGCCCCGAGTGCCGAGTGCCGAGTGCCGAGTGCCGAGTGCCGAGCGCTACGGCACTAACGCCCGAGTTCGAATCGCCTCGGTCAACATGGCCTTGAAGGCCTCGACTGTCATCACGTCCTGCTTCGTTCCCGCCCCACGGGTCCGGACCGCGACCGTTCCGCCGTCCGCTTCTCGCTGGCCGATAACGGCCTGGTACGGCACCTTCATGATCTCACCCTGCCGGACCCGGTAGTTGAGGGTCTCGTTGCCGTCATCGAGCACCGCCCGGACGCCGGCGTCCCGGAGTTCGCGAGTCACCCGGCTCGCCGCGTCGCGCTGGGTGTCGGAGATCGGGACGACCCGGACTTGCTCGGGAGCGAGCCAGAGCGGAAAGGCCCCGGCAAAGTGCTCGATCAAGATCGCCATGAATCGTTCGAACGACCCGCTGACCGCCCGATGAATGATCACCGGCCGGTGGGCCGTGTTGTCGTCGCCAACGTAGGTCAGGTCGAACCGTTCGGGTGCGGCGTAGTCCAGCTGAATCGTGCCAAGCTGCCATTTGCGGCCAATCGAATCCGACACGTCGAAGTCGATCTTGGGTCCGTAAAACGCGCCATCCCCGACCTTCAATTCGTAGGGTTGGCCGGTGGCGTCGAGCGCGGCCTTCAGCCCGGCCTCAGCCCGATCCCACATCTCGTCGCTGCCAACCCGGGTCTCGGGGCGGGTGGCGAACTTAAGGGTGGCCGTCAGCCCGAACGTCGCGTAATAGCCAAGGATGAACCGGGTCAGCCGGTTGACCTCCTCGGCGATCTGGCTTTCCATCAAGAAGACATGACAGTCGTCCTGCTGGAACTGGCGAACTCGAGTCAGGCCCGACAGGGCCCCTGAGAGTTCGTTCCGATGGAGGACGTCGTAGGTACTGAACCGGAGCGGAAGTTCCCGATAGGAGTGCTTCTTTGCCGCGTACATCAGGTAGTGGGACGGACAATTCATCGGCTTGAGCGAAAAGTCATGCTCCCCCGTCTCGTTGTCCAGGACGAGAAACATGTTCTCCCGGTACTTGCCCCAATGCCCCGAAATTTCCCACAACCCCTTGTTGTAGAGCAGCGGGGTCCGGATTTCCTGATAGTCATCCCGCTGCAATTCCCGCAAGTAGTCATTGAGGACATTGATCATCGTGGTGCCGCGCTCAGTCCAAAAAGCGGCCCCAGGGGCGAAGTGATGGAACATGAACAGGTCGAGCTCGCGCCCAACCCTGCGATGATCCCGCTTCTTCGACTCTTCGAGCCGGTGGAGATGGAGATCAAGGTCATCCTTCTTGAACCACGCGGTACCATAGATCCGTTGGAGCATTTGGCGGCGTTCGTCGCCCCGCCAATAGGCCCCCGCGCCGTTGAGCAACTTGAAATGCTTGAGCCGGCTGGTGGACGGCAGATGGGGTCCCCGGCACAGGTCGACGAACGGTCCGTCGGTATAAACGGTGATCGTCTCGTCGTCCTTCAACTCCGAGATTCGCTCCAGCTTGAGGGCGTCGTCGGCGAACCGCAGATTGGCCTGGTCGCGGTCGACCACTTCACGGACGAACGGATAGTCCGCGGCGGTAACCGCATGCATCCGGGCTTCGATCGCCTCGAGGTCCTCGGGCGTGAACGGTCGCGGGACGTCGAAGTCGTAGTAGAAGCCGTCCTCGATCGAGGGTCCGAAGCCGATCCCGGCCGTCGGGAAGATCTCCCGCACCGCCGTGGCGAGGATGTGGGCCGCCGAATGGCGGAGCAGGTCGAGCGCGTCCGGATCCTTGTCGGTCAGGATCGAAACCGTTGCGTCCTGCTCGATCGGTCGGATGAGGTCGCAAATCCGACCATCGATCCGAATCGCCAGCGCGGCCTTGGCCAAGCCCGGTCCGATGGCCTGGGCAAGGGCAAGCCCGGTAGAACCCGGCGGCAACTCTCGAACCGATCCATCGGGCAACGTCAAGCGAAGATTGCTCATGAGGTCAACATAGTGGTGGAAGACTCGGGCCCGAACGCCCCAATTTCGGCCGGATGAACGACCACCGGCGTCCGGCCGGCTAGCCAAAAGTAGAGCCCGAGGCCGAGGGCTAAGAGCACTGCCACAGCGACGATTCGCCCAACCGGTGGTTTCGCCATCGAAAACGCTTCGTGAAGGTAGCCGAAGCTATTAACTTAACCACATGCAGCATCGACGCATACGGATCACGCCTTCGGCCGGCCTCGGCCCGCCGACCCTGGTGGGTTTGGGCCTGGGGCTCATCGCGGGTTTTGTGCTCGGAGAACTGTTCGGCGGCCGCGTCGGCCGGCAGTCGGTTCGGCGAGCGATTGACCGGGTCCGGGGCCCGATCGCCGCCCGGCCTCTTTCCATCGGACTGCTCGACGAACTCAAGCAGGGTTTGACGGAGGCCCTCGGCCCCGACGCGGCCACCCTCCAATTGGGGTCGGCGGGCCGCCACACGGTGGAGCTCCGCGGGTGGGTAACGGACCGGGCCGGGCGGCGTCGGGCAACCCAACTCGTCCGGCAGTCACTCCCGGCCGGCATCGGGCTCGTCGACCGGCTGTTGGTGCTGGGCGAAGACGACCGGCCGATCCCTGAAGCCCCGCTCCGCTACGAACCGGAACCAGGATGACCGAGCCGCTGTCGCCCCAATACGAGCCGAAGTCCGTGGAAGCCCCGCTCTACCGGTGGTGGCTCGCCAATGGATGGTTTGGCCCCCGCGGTACCGGCGAACCGTATGTCATCATCATGCCGCCGCCGAACGTGACCGCCCAGCTTCACATGGGGCACGGCCTCAATCTCAGTATTCAGGACGTGATGATTCGGTTCGAACGGATGCGGGGCCGGGACGCGGTGTGGGTCCCCGGCACCGACCACGCCGGCATCGCGACCCAAAACGTCGTTGAAAAATTGCTGGCCAAAGAAGGCAAGACCCGGTTCGACGTCGGGCGCGAAGCGTTCGAGCAACGGGTCCGCAGCTACGTCGCCGAGACCGGCACCACGATCTTGGAACAAATCCGGAGCCTCGGCGCCAGCTGCGACTGGACCCGGACCTACTACACCTTTAGCGACGAACTCTCCCGGGCGGTCCGCGAAGCATTCGTGTCGCTCTTTGACAAAGGTCTGATCTACCGCGGCAAGTACATCATCAATTGGTGCCCGCGCTGCCTGACGGCCCTGTCCAACGAGGAGGCTGAAAAGGAAGAGACCGACGGGAGGATTTGGCGGATTCGCTATCCGCTCGCCGACGGCAGCGGCGACATTGTCGTCGCCACCACTCGACCGGAGACGATGCTGGGCGACACCGCGGTCGCGGTCCACCCGGACGATCCCCGGTATCACGAATCGATCGGGAAGCAGATCCGGCTCCCGCTAGTCGGTCGCTTGATCCCGATCGTGGCGGACGCCGCCGTCGATGCCGACTTCGGCACCGGCGCGGTTAAACTGACGCCGGCCCACGATCCCCTCGACTTCGAAATCGCCAAACGCCACGGGCTCGAAGCGATCGACATCATGACACCCGATGCCCGCATTGCCGAGACCGCGCCGGAGCGGTTTCACGGCCTCGACCGATTTGTCGCCCGGAAGGCCGTGGTCGCCGAGTTGGAAGCAGCCGGGTTGATGGTCGGCGTCGACAACCATCGGCACGCGGTGGGACACTGCTACCGGTGCGATACCGTGGTCGAGCCCCGCTACTCCGATCAGTGGTTCGTCAGGATGGCGCCGCTGGCGGCTCCGGCGCTCCAGGCGTATCGCGACGGCGACCTGCACTTCGTTCCCGAGCGGCGGGGGCTCGAATACGCCCAGTGGCTGGAGGGCATTCGCGACTGGTGTATTTCGCGCCAAATTTGGTGGGGGCACCGGATTCCGGTCTGGTACTGTCAGAGTCCCGGCTGCGCCGCCATGACCGCCAGCCGCACCGACCTCGACCGGTGTCCGACCTGCGGCGGCACGGCAACCCAAGACGAAGACGTGTTAGACACCTGGTTTTCGTCTCAGCTGGTCCCGTTCAGCTCGTTAGGCTGGCCCGACTCGACCGCCGATTTGGCCCGGTACTATCCCGGACACGCCCTCGTCACGGCGCCGGAGATTCTCTTCTTCTGGGTAAGCCGGATGATTATGGCCGGCCTCGAGAGTCGGGCGACGTTGCCGTTCACGACGATCTATCTCCATGGTACCGTGCGCGACACCCAGCATCGCAAGATGTCGAAATCGCTCGGCAACGGGATCGACCCGCTCGACGTGGTCGACCGTTACGGCGCTGACGCGCTCCGGTTCACGGTCATCGGCGGTCTGGCCGTCGGCACCGACGTCATCCTCGATCCGGCGGACCTCGACACCTCCTTTGCCAGTGGCCGGAACTTCGCCAACAAGCTCTGGAACGTCGGCCGGTTCCTGCTCTCCAGCCTGGACGGACCGGTCCGGCCCCTCGCTGGCGCCGATCCCAACGTGGTGACCCGCGCTGAGTTGTCGCTCGCCGATCGATGGATCATCGCCCGGTGCGAGGCCACCGTCCGGGAGGCCACGGAGGCCTTCGAGAAACTCCGCCTCAACGATGCGGCCAATGCCGTCTATCGGTTCCTCTGGAACGACCTGGCCGATTGGTATCTCGAAGCCATCAAGCCGCGCCTGTACGGTGATGTCCCGGGTGGCGATGTCGCCAGGGCGGTAGCCGTGCAGACGTTTGACGTCGCCCTCCGACTCTTGCATCCAGTCATGCCGTTCATCACCGAAACCCTCTGGAAACGATTGCCCGGCCGAGCGGACGATGCCACCATCGTGATCGCGCCCTGGCCGCGACCCGACCACCGGGCCGTCGATCCAGGGGCGGTCGACGAATTCGGCGCGCTCCAGGAGATCGTCGGGGCGATCCGGTCGATCCGCGCCGAGTACAACGTCCAGCCCGGACAGGCCATTCGGGCCTCGCTCGCCCGGTGTGGTGCCCACGTGACAGCCGCGATTCACCAGCAACGCTCCGTGATCGAACGGCTGGCGAAGTTGAGCGCATTGACCGTGACGGAAGACGAGCCGGCCGGGGCCGATACCGCAGCCGGCGCGGTCCTCACTGACGGCACCAGCCTGACCGTACCGTTAGGCGACCTGGTCGACCTCGTCAAGGAGTGTGCCCGGCTCGGCCAGGAGATCGGCCGGCTCACGGCCGCGATCGGCAATCAGGAAACGAAACTCGCGAACGAGCAGTTCGTCAGCCGAGCTCCCGCCGACGTCGTCGAGAAGGAGCGCGCCAAGCTGGCGAGCTGGCGGGATCAAGCCGCCGTCTTGGAAGGCAAGCGCGGTCAGCTGGGGTGTCCCCCGTGAGGTCGATCGCCGGCCTGGCCCTGCTCGTGCTGGTGGCCTGCTCCCGGATGGGCGAACCACCCGGAGGCCCGCCCGACGCCGCCGCGCCGGTCATCCTCGGCACCATTCCGGAATCCACCATCGTCGCGCCCGGCTTCAAGGACGCGGTCGAGTTTCAATTCAACGAGGTCGTCAGTGAGGGATCGAGCCCGAACTTCGGCCTCGGCACCGGCGACCTCGAGCGGCTCGTGGTCCTGTCTCCCAGTAAGGAGGTGCCGGTGATCGGCTGGAAGCGAAGCCGAATCACGGTCCGGCCCCGGGAGGGCTGGCAGCCGAATCGGGTCTACCGAATCGAACTGTTAGGCGGCTTGGCCGACCTCCGCAACAACCGAGCGAAAACCGGCCGAATCATCACCTTCACCACGGGGGCCCCGCTGCCGACCCGGTTCCTCTCGGGCCGGGTGGTGGACTGGACCACGGCCCGGGCGTCGCCGCTCGCCCTGGTCGAGGCGCTGCTGCTCCCGGACAGCCTGGCCTACCGGACCACCGCCGACTCCACCGGGCGGTTTTCGTTTGGGCCGCTCCCGGCAGGCGAGTTCCTCGTGGCGGGCGCCCTCGACCAGAATCGAAACAACCGGCTCGACCCGCGAGAGGTCTTCGACACGGTCCGGGTCGGCCTCCGCGATACGGTCGGCGAGATTTGGGCCTTTAAACACGACACCGTCCCGGCGCGGATCCAGACCCTCGCCAAGCACGATTCCCTGGCGATCGCGGTGTCATTCAGTCAACAACTGAACCCAACCCAGTCGTTTGCCAGCACCCAAGCCAGGGTCCGACTCCTCCCCGACTCGACCGAACTCGAAGTCGAGCGCATCGTGACCGAGAAGGCCTACGATTCCCTGTATCGGCTGGTGGCCAAACCGGACTCCGCCAAGGCCGACGACTCCACCGCGACCCGCGCCAGAGCTGACTCGGTCGCTCGGGCCGATTCGGTGGCGCGGGCCGACTCGGTGAGGCGGGCCGGGGAGGCTCTACGGCGACGGGGGCGAAACGACATCCCGAGTCGCCCCGTCGATGAGGGCCCGCTGACCACCAAACCACCGTTGTTCGATCGGATCATCGTCCGGCTCAAGGCGCCATTGACGGCAGGGGCCAAGTATGTGGTCGAGGTCACCGGCATCGAGACCGTAAGTCGGGTCGCCGGCCGGGCGATCCAGGGCTTCCAGATCCCCGAGGAAAAGCCGCCAGCCAAGGATTCGACGGCCAAGGACTCGACCGCCAAGGCCGCCGCGCCTGACACCGCCGCCCCGACAGTTGCCCCACCGGCAACGCCGACTCCGCCCCGGGACACCGTCACGGTCGCGGCCGATACGACCCCGCCACCGGTGGTGCCGCCGGTTGCGCCGAGTCCGCCGCCGCCAACGACGACGCCGACCCGGGATTCCACCGCCGCCCCAATCCCGACCCCATCCGCCCGCCCCACCCCGAGCGGGTTCCGGATCCAGGCCCTGGCAGCCACGACCGAGGCGGAGGCCGAGGTCGGTGTCACCCGGCTCAAGGCCCTCGGCTTCGATGCGGTGATCGTCTCGGAGAACGGCCTCTTCAAAGTCCGGGCCGGCCCGTTCCGCTCCCGGCCGGCCGCGAGCGTGGCCCTCCGCCGAATCCGGGCGGAGTTCGGTGACGGGCCGTTCATCGTCCCGGATCCATGACGGACGGACGGCGCCGCCTCCCCTCGATCGACCGGATCCTCCAACTCCCCGAGCTCGTCGAATTGGTGGGCCGGGTGCCGAGAAACGTCATCGTCGCCGCGGCCCGCGAGGCCGTCGCTGACGTTAGGCATTCCCGGGGCGGCCCCCCGGATGACTGGGGTGCCTTCGTTGCCGAGCGGGTGGCCGGACGGACGGCGCCCTCGCTCTACCCGGTCATCAACGCCACCGGCGTCGTCCTCCATACCAATTTAGGCCGCGCCCCCCTCGCGCCCTCGGCCATCGACGCGATCGTCCGGATTGGTGCCGGCTATAGCAATCTGGAACTCGACGTCGCGACCGGCGCCCGGGGCAGCCGACTCGACCACGCCGCGTCACTCCTCGCCGAGGCCGCCGGCGCCGAGGACGCGATCATCGTCAACAATGCGGCTGGGGCGCTCGTCCTGGCGCTCAACGCCCTCGGCCACGGCCGTGAGATCGTCATTTCGCGCGGCGAACTGGTCGAAATCGGGGGGTCCTTTCGGATCCCCGACATTCTTGAAAAGAGCGGCGCGGTGCTCCGAGAAGTCGGGACCACCAATCGAACCCATCTGGCCGACTATGAAGCCGCCATCGGCGATCGGACCGCCGCCATTTTGCTGGTCCACCGGTCGAACTTCTCGATGGCTGGGTTCGTGGCATCACCGGCACCCGCTGAGGTGGCCGGCCTGGCCGCCGCGCGCGGCATTCCGGTCATCCACGATATCGGTAGCGGCCTTCTGCTCGATCTCGGCGCCTTCGGATTGACCGGCGAGCCGATGGTCACTGAGGCCGCCCGGACGGCCAGCTTGGTCGTGTTCAGTGGCGACAAGCTGTTGGGGGGCCCTCAGGCCGGTTGCGTGGTGGGCCAGCGCCGCTGGATCGAGCCGCTGAGGAAGAACGGATTCGCCCGGGCCATGCGCGCCGACAAGCTGTCCCTCGCGGCCCTCGAGGCCACCCTCCGAATCTATCGAGACCCGGTGGCCGCGATCCGAGACATCCCGGTGCTTCGGATGCTGACGACCGATGCCGCGACCTTGACCCACCGCGCCGAGCGACTCGCGGCGACCATCCCGGCCCGCTTCGGGCCTCGCCTCGAGCCGGGCTGGTCGGCGGTCGGCGGTGGTTCGTTTCCCGAGGCAACCCTGCCGACCACCGTGGTGACGCTCGACCCGGGGTCCCGAGGCGCCCACGCCATGGCGCTCGACCTTCGCCTCGGCGACCCCTGCGTGTTGGCTCGGGTCTCCCACGATCGGATCGTGCTCGATCCCCGAACCTTCACGGACGACGATCTGAGCCCCCTCGGGTCGGCGTTAGGCATGGTTGGGGATCCCGAGTGATGCGCGCCGCGGCGTTCCTCGATCGCGACGGCACCATCATCGCCGATCCGGGGTACCTGAAGGACCCCGCGCTGGTCCAGCTCCTCGACGGGGCGATCGACGCCATTCGAGCCCTCCGCCGTCGAGGGATGGTCATCGTGGTGGTCACCAACCAGTCCGGCATTGGCCGCGGTCTGATGACCTGGGACGACTATTTCGCGGTCGCCGATCGACTGGCGACCCTGCTCGGCGATGCGACCCCCGATGCCACCCTGGCGTGCCCCCACTTCCCTCCGGTCACCGGCCCCTGCGACTGTCGGAAGCCCGGCCTCAAACACTATCGCGACGCCGCCGAACGGTTCGGAATCGACCTGGCGCAATCGATCTGGATTGGCGACCGGATCACCGACTTGACGCCCAGCACGGCCGTCGGAGGCCGAGCGATCCTGGTTCGAACCGGAGTGGGCCGGGATCACGAAATCGAGGCCCGGGCTCTCGGGTTTGCCGTAGCGGACGACCTCCTCGGGGCCGAGAGCCTCATCGGAGACCCTGAGGGGAAACCCGGTGGTTTATATTGACCGCCTATGCCGATGAGGGTTGCCGTCTGTGGGTCGGGCCGAGGAAGCAACCTGGCGGCATTGATCGCCGCCCTCCCCGCCAACGGCCCAGCGATCGTCTCGCTGGTCCTCGCCAATCGGCCCGACGCGGGGATACTCGACCTGGCCCGGCAGCATCGGATCCCGAGCGTCGTCCTCGCCCCGAGCAGCGATCCGGCCCAATGGTTGGCCGCACTGGAAGCCGGGTCGGTCGAGTTCGTCGTGCTGGCTGGCTACTTGAAACAAGTCCCGGCCCCGGTGGTCGCTCGCTTTGCGGGTCGAATCATCAATATTCATCCGGCCCTCTTGCCCGACCATGGCGGGCCGGGAATGTACGGCCTGAATGTCCACCGCGCGGTGCTCGCTCGGGGCGATACTTGGAGCGGGGCGACGGTCCATGCGGTCACCGACCGGTACGATGAAGGCCCGATCCTGGGCCAAGCGATGGTCCCCGTCCTCCCGGCCGATACCCCGGAAACCCTCGCGGCCCGGGTCCTCGCGGCCGAGCACCGACTGCTTCCGGCGGCGGTCCTTGCAGCGGCCAAGTCCGGACGGGCCGTTTCTTTCACGTTGAGTCAGGCTGGTATGAAGCGCGCCCTTATTTCGGTTAGCGACAAACGAGGCATCGTCGAGTTCTGCCGCGGTCTGGTCGACCTCGGGTTCGACCTGGTTTCGACCGGCGGAACAGCCGCCACGCTTGCCAAGGCCGGCCTCCCGGTTACCCCGGTCGAAGCCGTGACCGGGTTTCCCGAAATTCTCGATGGTCGGGTCAAGACGCTCCACCCGAAGATCCACGCCGGTCTCCTGGCCCGGCCCGACATCGACCAGCATCAGGCTACCCTCGAGGCCCACGGGATCAGTCGGTTCGACCTGGTGGCGGTCAACCTGTATCCCTTTCAATCGACCATTGCCCGCTCGGACGTTACCTTCGACGATGCGGTCGAGAACATCGACGTCGGCGGCCCGTCGATGCTGCGGGCGGCGGCCAAGAACCACCAGTTCGTGCTTCCCGTCGTCGACCCAACTGACTATCCCAACGTGCTCCAGCTGCTGGCGGCCGGGGCGGTCAGCCTGGGTGTTCGGCAGGCGTTCGCCGCCAAGGTTTTCTCCCACACGGCCGACTATGACAATGCCATCGCCGGCTACCTGACCGGAACGGATCAAGGTCTTCCGCCCCGCCTCAATCTGGCGGCGGAATTGCTCTTGCCTCTGCGCTACGGCGAGAACCCCGAGCAGCGGGCCGCCCTCTACGCCTCCGAAGAACCGCGGGGAATCCGGGATCTCCGCCAACGTCAAGGCAAGGAACTCTCCTTCAACAACTTGCTCGACATCGATGCGGCCGCTACCGCGGTCGCGGTGTGGAAGGTGCGACCCGCCTGTTGCATCGTAAAGCACACGACGCCCTGCGGCATTGCGGTGGGCCGAACCGCGATCGAGGCGCTGGATCGGGCCCGGGCCACTGATCCTCTGTCGGCATTCGGCGGCGTGATCGCCTGTAACACCGTGGTTGACCGGGCCATCGCCGAATCGCTCCGGGACCTGTTTTTCGAAGTGATCGTCGCCCCGTCGATCCATCAGGAGGCCCTCGAAGTCTTCGGAGAAAAGAAGAATCTCCGGGTCGTCGAGCTGCCGATTGGCGAGGCGGCCGGATTCGACTGGAAACGGGTCCGGGGCGGGTTCTTGGTCCAAGACCGGTTTCGGTTCAATCCGAGTGAAGCGAACTGGACCGTTCCGACCGGCCGCCAACCGACGTCGGATGAGCTCAACGACCTCCGGTTTGCCTGGGCGGCGGTCAGTTCGGTCAAATCGAACGCGATCTTGATCGCCCGGCACGAGCAAGCCATCGGGATTGGGGCGGGTCAGATGAGCCGAGTTGACGCGGTGTTCATGGCGATCCATAAAGCCAAGCAACAACGGCATCCGACCCAGGGGGCCGTGTTGGCGTCGGACGGTTTCTTCCCGTTCCCCGACGGGATCGAAGAAGCCGCGGCCGCCGGCATTACGGCCGTCATTCAACCCGGAGGCTCGGTTCGCGATGCCGAAGTGATCGCCGCCGCCAACCGGCTCGGGCTCGCGATCATCCTGACTGGCAACCGCATGTTCCGGCACTAACGATGACAACACGCGAAGCACCTCCATATTTCTGGGCCACCGGCGCGGGTCTCGTGGTCCTCGCCATCTACCTCGCCACCCTCGCGCCCACCACGGCCTTCTGGGATACGTCCGAATACATCGCGGCCGCGAAAGTGCTCGGGATTCCCCACCCGCCCGGCAACCCGCTTTTCGTGCTCATGGCGCACGTCTTCGGCCTGCTGCCGATCGCGAGTACCTACGCCGTCCGGATCAATCTCTTTGCCGCCGTCACCAGTGCCGGCGCCGCCGCCTTCTGGTTTCTGGTCTCCGATCGGTGGCTCCGAACGATTGTCCCCCGAAAGCTCCCGCGGTTGGTGGCGTCTTTTGCCGGAGTCCTGGTCGGCGCGGCGAGTTGGACGGTGTGGAACCAGTCCACGGTCAACGAGAAGGTCTACACCGTCTCGCTTTTTTTCATGGCTCTGGTCACCTGGTTGGCGGTGCATTGGGGCGACGACGAACCCGGCCCCCACCGGGATCGCTGGCTCGTCCTGATCGCCTACCTGCTGGCCCTCACCTCGACCAATCACATGATGGGGGTCCTCGCCGCGCCGGCGGTCGCGATCTATGTGCTGTGGACCGATTGGCGAGTGGTCACCCGTCCGCGGGTTCTGCTGGCCGTGGTCGCGGTTGTGTTGATCGGCCTGACCCCGAACTACGTCTTCCTCCCAATCCGGGCCGCCCAGTTCCCGCCCATCAATGAAGGGGAGCCGATTGGCTTCAACGCGATTTGTGCCTTGACTGCGGGCCTCGCTAACTGCAGCCAGCCCCTCTCGGATGTGCTCAACCGGGTCCAGTACGGCAAACCACCGGTGTTCGACCGCCAGGCCGACGTCGTGGCCCAGTTGGCCAACTACTGGCAGTATTGGTCGTGGCAGTTCGCCAAAGACTGGGGCGTGGCTGGTCGCCTGGCCACCGCGTTGTTTACGGTCCTCGGCCTGACGGGACTGTATCAGCTCATCAAGAAGGACCGACGAGCGGGCCTCGCCGCCGGCGCGATGTTCGGCACGCTGACATTGGCCCTAATTTTCTATCTCAACTTCAAGTACGGCTACTCGATGTACCCGGAGCGCACCGATCTCGTGAGCGAAATGCGGGAGGTCCGCGAGCGCGACTATTTCTTCCTCTGCTCGTTTGCCTTCTTTGGGACGCTGGTGGCCGCCGGCATCGGGACGGCCATGGCTGCCGTGGCTGACTATCTCAAGAGCCGCACCTCGGAGTCCACCGCCTGGCTGGCGGCCTTGCCGGTCAGCCTCGTGGCCCTGATCCCCTTGGCGGGCAATCATGCCTCGGCCTCGCGAGCCGGCGAGTTTGCGGCCGCTGATCTCGCCCGCGATCTGCTCGAATCGGTCGAGCCGTACGGCATCATCATCACCGCCGGTGACAACGACACCTTCCCCCTCTGGTTTGCCCAAGAGGTCGAGGGTATCCGCACCGATGTCACGGTGGCCAACATGTCGCTCATGAATACCGAGTGGCACCTCAAACAACTGATCCGCCGGCAGCCCGGCGACTTCGACCCGGCCCAGTCGATCGAACTTTGGAAGTCCGGGGCCGACGCCGCCGGCGCGTTGCTAGGCGATTCGACCGCAGCCCAGGGCCCCCGCCGTCCGTGGAACAAGCCCCCGGGCAGCGTGCTGACCCTCACTACGAGCCAGGTCGACAGCCTCCCGGAGTACGCCAGGGCCCCGGAGGGGGCCATCAAGTACGGCAATGTCGAGATCAGCTTTGAGAAGGAACAGATCCTCGACCGCAAGGACCTCGCGACGATTTTTCTGATCCGCGACAACCTCGGCAAGCGTCCGATCTATTTCAGCTGGAGTGCTGGCTCGTTTCCCGATCAGACGCTGGGCCTCACCCCGTACCTCGTCACCCAGGGGTTCGTCCGCAAGCTTTACCCTGGGCCGGTGACGCCAGGAGGCCCCGTCGTGATGAGCGCCGGGATGGGATGGATGGATCTGGAACGAACCAAGTCGCTCCTCTGGAACGGCTATCGTTGGCAGAGCGCGGCTCGTCTCCGATCCACCGGCTGGTTTGATCCGCCGTCCCGGTCGATCTTAGAGCTATACGCGGTCATTTACGACGGATTCGGCCGGACCATGATTCAACAAGGTGACAGCCTCGCCGCTATGCGGGCCGACTCGGTCTCGGCTGAAATCGTCAAGAGCCTGAGACGGCCGGGAATGAACCGGAATCAGTAACGCAGGCAGAAATGGGCGTGGTGGCAGAGTGGTTGATTGCACCGGTCTTGAAAACCGGCGAACCTGAAAGGGTTCCGTGAGTTCGAATCTCACCCGCGCCGTTGGAAACCCGGTTCCATTCTAACCGGACCAGGACCGGGCCCTACGGAACGACGAGCTGCACCATACCCACCCCTCGACCGACCCGCCGGACCGCCTCCGCCGCTCGCCGGGTGCCGACCGCCGCGGAGGCCGTTGGGTCCACTTCGGCCGGAACCCCACAGACTCGGAACCGCCCGTCGCTGTCGGTCACTACCGTGACGGCGACGGCATCTTCCCCGACCTCGAGTCGATTGCCGGACCGCAGCACCGGCCCAGCGGGCCATCCAATTCGAACCGAACCGATTTGCCCCCGGCCGGCCGAGTCGACGATCCGGCCGACCAGCAATGACTCGGCATTCGGATCGAGCCGCCTCGGGCACTCGCCGGCCTCGAGGCTTGCCCGGCTCGGAACTCCGAAGTCCGTCACTGTTTCGGTTCCCAAGGCTAGCCGAGCCGTCCGCCCGGCCGTTCCGCCGACCAGTCCAACAACTGGATGACTCAAGGTCACCGCAAAGTCGCCGGCCATCGGAATCTCGATCCGATACCGGCCGTCGACTTCGGTGGTGTCCCCATAGGCGCCGCCAGCCACCGAGATGACCGCCCCGGCCAGCGGAGCCTCGGCCAACGAATCGGTGGCCTGCCCCGTCAATACCGCAACATCCCGACGGCCACCCACGACCACCACCTCCCCGCCCCGCTCCCGATCCGCCACCCGGACTCGCCACCGCGAAGTCAGCCAACCGCCGCCCGGCAGCCTAACGAAGTCCACTCGACCCCCATCGTGGCCGCTCTGAAATTTTCGCGGCAGGTTGGTGTAGCTGAATTCGAGGAACCTGAGCTCGAAAGTGGCCCGATCGAGCCAGAGAGCGCCCCGGATATCGGCCCCTCGGGCGGGCGGGCCGGCCGCCGGTTCGAACCCGAGCCCAACCAGACCAACGCCGTCCGCTGCGGCGAGCCCGAAAAAGCAATGGCCCGCTACGAACTCGTCCGACAACAGGACCCGCGCGTCGGGCGCATAGAACACGGCATCCCCGCCCCGGCGTTCCAAGTAGCCGTCGCGAGCCAAATCGGCCGGGTCCGCCGCGATGAATGGGGTGAGGGAATCGGTCTGGAACTGCTCGTGGTGTTCGCCCGTGACGACCGAGCCGGGGCCGAGGACCCTCTCATACCGCGTCACGTCGAGCAGCGGGAGGCGCCGGGCGGTGAGATCGGTCGCGGCCAGCGCTTTTCGAGCCTCGGTCCACAGCATCGCCACTGGCCCGGCCGCGTCGGCGGCCAGCGCACACACCACCGGGGCCGAACTGACGACCTCGAGCTCCGTCAGCGTCGTTGCCGCACCCGACATCACGAGGTTGATCGCCACCGTGTCCGACGTCGTCATCGAGAACGGCTCCGTCGTCGAGCCGGGGTAGCCGATCCGATCGGCCCGAATGACGTACCGGCCGGGGGCCGTGACCACCAAGGCTCGGCCGTTCTCATCGGTCAGAACCTGACGAACCACCCGCCCTGTGACAGCGTCTCGGAGCGAGACCAGGACGCCCACGATCGGCCGCCGGTCGCCCTCTTGGCGTGCCCGAACCCGGATAGCCTGGGCCCGCCCCTCTGCACCAGCGGCCATCAGGGCGACCACCGCGAGCCCGAATCGCACCTGCGGGCTCATGGATCGCCCCGCCGACCCCAAACCGCGAGCGCTCCGCAGCCGCCTGCCGACCGGGGAAACTCGGCCGGCATCTGCGCCAGGCCGACATAGACCTCGACGGCCTGGAGGTCCCGAACGGCATACTGATCGGTTTCGGGCGGGGGCCCCTGACCCCACTGCCACACCGGCATCCCGTCGACGTACAGGTCCAGATAGCAGGCCGATGCGACCCGATGCTCCCCGCAGTCCATCGACGCGGGCGGCGGCACCGGGCGTGGACGCATGCTCGCAAGGGCAAGGCCGCTGCCACACCCAATCGGGAGCGCGACGAACCGAACCCCGGTCGCCCCTCGGAGCAAATCGGTGAGGTGCATGCTCTCCCGCTCCCGCAGCTGGGCCCGAGAGTAGAACCGGCCGAATCCGAGCCGCCGCCGTCGCTCAAACTCCTCCATCCCGGCGCTCATTGAAGCCGGTCGGGCCACCACCGTCAGCCCAGCGAGCTCCTGCACCACCGGGCGAAGCCGGACCTCGAGCTCCAAGGTATCCTGACCGGCGAGGTCGATCGTTAGGCGGAGGGGCCGGTAACCAATGGCCCTGATCACCAGCGGATAGCGGCCGGCCGGGACCCCGCCGAGTAGGAAAGTGCCGTCGAGCCCGGTCCGCCCGATTCGAATCTCCGCTGCTTCAACCATGAGCTCAGCGGCCGGGATGGACCGGAGGGTCGAATCAGCTCGTACGGTGCCCCGAACGGCGGACTGGGCCAAGGCGGCGACCGGCACCGTGAGAACCAATGCCGAGAACAGACCAAGGCCGCACTGCTTCATGGCGCGATTTCGAAGAACGTCAGTTCCTTTTCATGCTGCTGGGCACCCCACAGCGCGGAACTGTTTTCAAAAATGAGCACCGGCGCGCCCTTGGCGTCATAGACCAGCATCCGCCCGCGCGCGTTGCCGGCGCGCTCCACCGCGGCCTCGGGTCCGACGATCCACCGCGGCGACCCAAACGAAATCGGCTCGAGGCGGCACGGCGCGTTGTACTCATGCTCGAGCCGGTGGACCATCACGTCGAACTGCAACCGGCCGATCGCGCCCAGGATCGGCGCCGATCCCGACAAGCCGTCGACGAAGAACACCTGGGCAGCCCCCTCCTCCGACAAATCACGGAGTCCGTTGTCGAGCTGCTTTCGGCGAAGAGGATCGGCGGGGTAGACTCGCGCAAAGTGCTCCGGCGGAAACCGGGGAATCCCGTCGAATCTGATGGTCGGGTCTTCAGCCAAGGTGTCACCGATCCGCAAAGTGCCCCGGTCGAGCACCCCGACCACATCGCCCGACCAGGCTTCGTCTGTCTGGGTCCGCTCCCGGGCCAAGAACTGCTGGGGCGCGGCGAGTCGCATCTTCTTACCCGTCCGGGTATTGGTCACATCCAGACCGGCCTCGAACCGCCCCGAGCAAATCCGCACGAACGCAATCCTATCCCGATGCTTCGGGTCCATGTTCGCCTGGATCTTGAACACGACGCCGGAGAAATCGGCCCGGTCAGGTTCCACCGGTCCAATCGACGACGGCCGGGCAACCGGGGCCGGCGCCAGTTTGAGGAAATCATGGAGAAACGGCTCGACCCCGAAGTTGGTCAGCGCGCTGCCGAAGTACACGGGGGTCAGGTCACCGGCATGAACCGCGGCCAGATCGAACGGATGGCCGGCCTCGTCCAGCAGGCTGATCTCCTCCAACAATCGATCCCGGGACGCCACCCCGACCAGCTCGACGAAGCGAGGGTCGTCTAAGGCCAGGTCTGACGTGGCGGCCCGGGTGGCGCCGTGATCGGATCCCCGGTCGAACAGCATGACCCGGGTGGTCTGTCGGCTATACACCCCCACCAACCCCGTCGGCCCAAAAATCGGCCAGGTCATCGGCCGACAATCGAGGCCCAAGTCCCGCTCCACTTCACTCATCAGCGTGAGTGGATCGGTCCCCGGACGATCGCACTTGTTGACGAAGGTCACGATCGGCACCCGCCGCCGTCGGCAAACGTCGAACAGCTGCCGGGTTCGCTCTTCGACGCCTTTCCGATTGTCGAGCAGCATGATCGCGCTGTCGGCCGCCATCAGAGTGCGATAGGTGTCCTCAGAGAAATCCTGGTGACCTGGTGTATCGAGTAAGTTGAGCCGAATGCCTTCAAAATCGAACTGCATCACGCTCGAGGTCACCGAGATCCCGCGTTCCCGCTCTAACGCCATCCAGTCCGACGTCGCATGCCGGGACTGACGCCGGGCTTTCACGGTGCCGGCGAGATGGATCGCCCCGCCATAGAGCAGGAGTTTTTCAGTGAGAGTGGTCTTCCCCGCGTCCGGATGGCTGATGATCGCAAACGTCCGCCGCCTCGCCACTTCTCCCGCAAGTCGTTGGGGCGTTTCGATTTCGGCAGGCATCACGGAACTCCGGGCAACGGCGTTGGCAGGGCGAACAGCCGTCGAAGATAACTAGCCCAGCCCAAAGCGGCCCAAGGATCGATTCCTCGGTACCGCCACCGACCTCCCAGGTGGATCACCTCGGGTTGGACGATTTTTGTCTATCGCCCAGGATTTGACCCTCTCCTCGAACGATCCCGATCCTCGAGCAATGCTTCCGCCGCCAATCGGCCGGATTTGAGGGCACCGTCGATACTCGCCGTGTCGATCAGGTCCCCCGCGACATAAAGACCCTGCCGGAGCCGGACCGGCCACTCCGGCTTGGTGTACCACGGCGGCGTTTGGACCGGCAACGCCTCCACGATCCGATCGGCCCGGAGGAGGCGCCACCCTCGGACCCGATCCCCAAACCACTCCACCAGTTGGGCCCGGACCAGCGGTTCGAGGACCGTCCCAGCGCGGTCCGCACCTAGCACTGTCACCGACACCAGTGACTGACCCGGCGGAGCCTGCATCGGCGCGACAACGGATGGAACCGAGAGGTTGTTGATCGGGCCGCGGCCCTCGCCATTCAACACCAGAAACCGGCCGACGGCCTCGGGGGCGGCCGGTGCCGCGAAGTGAAGGCAACTGACTCCCCGCCACCGCACCGGCCGCCGCCCGCGCACCAGATCAGCAAGACCCGCCCCCGCCGCGACGACCACCGCTTGGCCGCGATAGATCTCGCCGGTGGCCAGCTCCACCGACCCGGCCTCCACTCGCGCCACTCGGGCTCCGAAAATGAGACTCCCCGCTGGAAGCCGACTGGCCAATTGATCCGGCAGCGCTTGCATCCCGCCGGCCGGGATCGCCGCGTCGCCCACCCCGAACATTCGATACAGAAATTCGAACATTCGGCTCGAGGCGCTCAGACTCGCGTCGAGAAATATCCCGCCAAAGAACGGCTGAAAGAATCGGGTGATGACTTGCTCCGAAAACCCAGCCTCGACCAGAAAGGCGGCCGTCGTCATCTCGGGCCGGCGGTACCGGTCCCTCGGACCGTCGGATTTGACCCGCGCGGCGAGCCGAGCCAATCGGATCTTGTCGGCAATCGTGCCCACCCCTGAGACCGCCGTCGCCATCGCCAGCCCAGGCCGGCGCCATGGGTCCGCGATCGTCATCCACTTGTCCCCCGCTCGAATCCGGGCCCCCGGCTCGTAGGCCCTGAGGTCGAGCGCCGAGTAGTCGAACAAGGCGACGGCCTCAGGATAGGCGGTGAGTAGGACTTGGAATCCCCGATCGAGCCGAAAGCCATCCACCACATCGGTGCGAACCCGGCCGCCGACTCCATCGGCGGCTTCGAGCACCGCCACGCTCTTTCCCGCCTTCGTCAAGTGACAGGCGGCGGCAAGACCGGCTAACCCCGCTCCGACGATGACGACGTCAGCGGAACGGCCGGCCGCCGTCATTCGAACGGCCGCTCCAGCGAGCGACTCTGCGGCGTCATCAACTCGGCCCCGCTCTCGGTGATCACCATGTCGTCCTCGAGGCGGATTCCAAACTCGCCGGGGATGTAGATCCCCGGTTCATCGCTGAAGGTCATCCCGGGCTCGAGCTTGCGGGGATTGTCCTTCACCAGGTACGGCCACTCGTGACCATCCATCCCCATCCCGTGGCCGACCCGATGGGTGAAGTACTGGTAATCCGGGCCAAACCCGGCGTCTACGATGACTTTGCGGGCCGCCGCATCGACCGCCCCGCAGGCCACCCCTGGGCGAGCCGCCGCCAGGGCGGCGCTTTGGGCCTTGAACTCAATGTCGAACACCCGCTTCATCTTGTCGGTCGGCTTGCCTAACACGAAGGTCCGGCTCAAGTCCGACGCGTACCCGCCGACGCTACAGCCCCCATCGATCAGGAGAATGGTGCCCTCACGAACGACCTGGGGCGTCACTGAACCATGCGGCAGCGCCGAATAGGTTCCGACCTGAACCCCAGCGCCGCCGGAGAACCCGAGCCGCTCGTGGGCCGTTCGCACCAACCCCCCAAACTCGTTCTGGGTCATCCCATCCTTGAGCGATCGGTAGGCCGCCGCATAGGCCTTGAGCGTCACCGCGGAGGCCAGGCGCATCAGGGCCAATTCCGCCGGCGACTTGGTCATCCGACACCCGGCCGTCACCGGCGTAGCGTTCCCGAAACGGGCCCCCGGAAGCGACGCCGCAATGCTGTCACTAAACCCGTAGCGGACCGTTTCCTCGAACCCGAGAAGACCGGTGGCCAGCCCTCGCGACCGGAGACCGTCGGCCACCAACGCGAATGGGCTCTCGTGTTCATGCCAGGTCATGACGTCCGTGCCGCGACCCAATGGACCGGTCGCGACCTGCTCCAACGCTCGGTCGCGCTCGAACGTGGGACAGACCAGGAAGGCACTCCCTTTGGCTGGGATCACTACGGCCAAGAGTCGCTCGCTCAGGCCCCAGTCGATGTTCGTGAAGTATTTGAGCGACGTGCCCCCGGTCAGCACGATCCCGCCCATCTTCGCCACAGCCATCAAAGACCGGGCTTTTTCGATCCGGGCCACTCGCTCAGCGGTCGTGATCGGCACCATTTGGCCGGCCATCGATGCCAGCGCGGCAATCGCGGGAGGTAATGATCCGGATTGAACGACCACCGGAGTGGCCGGTAGTTCAGGGGACCAACCAGCCCCAGCGCCGAGCCCAGCCGACGATGCAGCAACCGACCCTAGAAAGGCACGACGTGTTGGCATAAATGGCGGTCCTGGCGGTAGGGATTGACAGATCGCGTTCTGGACTGGAAAATGGCACATAGTTCGCTTCTTCGACAGTCGAAATCCTCGACGGCGCATCGGTGCAGATCTTGTCGCGTTCAATCAACGGCCGTCCCACTATCGGCATCCGCCTAATCGGCGTCGCCTTCACGGCGGCCATGGTCGGGAGCTGCTCGGCCTTCGGTCCATCGGGCGACCTCCCGGTTGGGGCCGTCCAGATTGCTGCCCCCCCCGAATTTGCCGCCTGGTTTGTTCGAACCGAGGCCTGTGCCGGGATTTCGGGCCATTTTCAGCAGATTCAGTGGTTTGTAGTACCTGGAGCGGAGACGTTCGAGACTCGCGAGGGGCGGAAGGTCGGTATGTGGGAGAAGAACGGGTCCGTCACTCGGATCATTGTCGCCGGCCGCTTTGCCCAACACGAGATGGTTGTCCGGCACGAAATCTTGCACCACCTGCTTGATCGGGAGGGACATCCACCTGAATACTTCGTCGGCCGATGCCAATTAACCTGGGAGACCTGGCCAAGTAGCCCAGGCGATCGTTGAGAACTGGCCCCAATCTGTAGAGCGCCCGCGACAATCCGACCTATGGCTTCACCAAGCCGACCATTCGAACCACTTCGAAGTTTGATCCTCGGAGCCGCTTCAGGGTATTGATCTCGGCATCATTCCACCGGCTGTCGGCAACCCCCGTAACAAACCAGTCGCCCCCGTTGTCGGCCACCATCATTCCGTACTTCTTGAGGGCCCTGAGGATCACTTGAGCGCTCGGCGGGAAGGTTGAAATGTCGAACGATGCCTTGAGCCTAACCCGCATCCCCATCGGAGGCCGAAGCGAGGAGAGGTCGGAGCTGGCCCAGTGGCGAGCCGGAGGTACATAGGCGCGTTGGCTTCGAGTGACCGTGAACCGGAGCGCGTGGGAAATCTCCCCGGCCGCCACTTCCTCGTACCGAACCAGCCCGGGAAGAACCGGGAGACCCGCCGCATCCGCCGAAGTCCAACCGGCCGGACGAAGCGCGTTGGAGTTCAGATCGAAGATCGCACCACTACCGGCGCGCCACGACCCGTCGGCCTGTGGATAGGCGGAAAAGAGTTCGTAGAGCACCCAGTTGTCGCGATCCACTATTAAGACATGTCGATCGCCGGTCGAGGACGGGCCGCCTTCGATCGGCGCGTTCGGCGGCAACGGATAAGGCCCCCGATCGCTTTCGCTTGAATACGTGAACGAAACCGGGACCCGGGCCTGGGTTCCAGCCACCACGAAGTACGGAATTCCAAAAGGGCCGCCCAGATAACTAGCCCCGAAATCCGGGTGCAGTGCCTTGGTGAGACCAATGTTCGCGATAATCTGATCCGAGAGGGGATCGATCGGTTCGGCGTCGATCGGTTGGTTCCAGGGGTTGCTCGCTGGGAACAACTGCCGTCCGAGGTCGGCGTTCAGTCCGAGCCCCGGTGCCGGCGGTGGCGGCGGCGGCGGAGGTGGTGGCGGCGGCGGAGGTGGCGGCGGCGGAGGTGGCGGCGGCGGCGGAGGTGGCGGCGGCGCCTGGATCGCTACCGAACTCGTGTCCGCCTTGCCGAGGGCGTGCTCAAACCACACCCGAAACGCTCCGATCACCTGGCCGGCAGTAAACAGCCCAGTCGCCGTGACCGCGCCGCCGGTCGCCCCATAGGTCCCTGGCGCCGAAGCGGTGGAGCCGTCGGACATCCGGGCAACCACCGAGAACTGGGCCTGAGCCCCCTGTTGGACCACCACATCGGTGGGCGTCAGCTCCACGCCCGTGACCGTCGGCACCGGCGCAACGACCACGACAACGCTCGTGTCGGCCGGCCCAGCCGAGTGGGTAAACCGAACCTGGAACGTCCCGGCTAGCGGGCCTGCCGTGAAGAGGCCGGATGAGTTGATCCCCCCGCCAGAGGAGGCATAGGTTCCGGCCGCTGGACCGGACGTCCCGTCCGACCACCGGGCGACGACCGAGAACTGACGGGTGGCGCCAGCCGCGACCGAAGCAACAGCGGGCGTCAAGTCGACCCGAACAAGGGTGGCCGTTGGTGGCGGCGGTGGCGGTGGCGGTGGCGGCGGCGGCGGTGGAGGCGGTGGAGCCAGCACGTTCACGGCAGACGTATCAGCGAAACGGCGGCCCGCGACCGTCCCGACCCCGATGACGCGGCCCTTCCCGGCAACCGATCCCGCGATGAATCGGCCGGCCCCGTCGATCGAACCGCCACCCGCCTCCCAGGTCACGGCAACCGGCGCCGCGGTACCATCACTCATCCGGACCAGGGCCCCGAATAGTTGTTCGCCCCCGAGTGGGAGGTCGACCGAATCCGGAACGACCTCGAGCGCGATCGCCAGCGGCGGAGGCACCACCACAAGAACCGGTGTTTCAGCCGTCAGCTCGGCCCCGGCGGGCCGGAGTTTGGCCCGGACGACGTAGCGGCCGGGGCCAGGGCCCGCCCGATACAAACCACTGGAGTCGATCAGCCCGCCGGTGGCCTCGAAGATCGGACCCACCGCCGGCACCCGAGTTCCGTCCCGCCTGATGACCCGAACCCCGAACCGAAGGGTATCGCCAGCCGCGACCGATCCATCGACCGGCGCCAGCTCGAGCGCCTGGGGCGCATGCGGGTCCGGGTCAAGGCCAGCCGCGACCCGTTCGTCCGAGCAACCGACCATGAGCAAGAGCCCGCCCCATCGACCCCATCGGCCGGCCTGGCCTCGACGCTGATTCATCTCATAAACATACTAATCCACGAATTTACCCACAAGACCAATAATCCTACATTGATACCTTTCAACATTAGAATAAGATGTGTTAACCATATTATTCCACAATCATTTATAATAGCGCGTTTCAGCCAAGTCGACGCAGAGCACTGTTGACTTATTAGTCACTGTTTGAAACATCGAATCCCGACTGGACAACGGTTCCAAATTGGCAATAGATTGTCCCCGTTCTTCTCCTATCTACCAACCTCTCCAATCAGAGGCCCCCCGTGCTTCGTCCCGAGGTCAGCCAAGCGATTGGCGCAACCACCACCGATCACGCCTGGTCGCTGATCGAACGTTTTTCGACCCTGAAGCGCGCCCATCCGGCCGACGTCGAAGTGGCCGGCGCCGAGATCGCGGCTCGGCTCACCGCCCTTGGCGTCCCGGTGACGGTCCACCAGCCCGAGCTATACCTCAGCATCCCGGGCGCCGCAGAGGTCCGGATCGGCGAGGCGACTTTTCGCGCCAAGCCGATGGCAATGAGCCGGGCGACGCCGGGAACCACCGCACCCCTGCTCTACCTCCCCAATCAGCAGGACCCCAATCTCGAGGAGTTCTTCCAGCGCCCGTCCGGCTCCGACCGTGACTCGGAGGTTCGGGGCCGAATCGTGGTCACCGAAGGGTTTGGAATGCCCGGGAAGGTGATTCACTACGAAGCCCTCGGCGCGGTGGGCTTGATTGCGGTGAACCCAGGGAAAAACGCCCATTGGGGTATCTGTACCACTGTTTGGGGCACGCCCGACCTGTATGACCTCCCTCGAAAACCGTCGATTCCGGTGGTCGCCGTGGACCAGGCCGCCGGACAAGCCATCATCGCCCACGCTCGCCAGGGGGAGATCGGGACCATTGGGGCCGAATTGGACGAAGGCTGGTACCGGTCGCCGATCCCGGTGGTACAGATCCCGGGGACCGACGAAACCGGGCCGTTCGTCCTTCTCCATGGCCACTATGACTCATGGGACGTCGGGGTTGGCGACAATGCGGTAGGCGACGGCACCATGTTGGAGATCGCCCGGGTCCTCTGGAATCGGCGAGCTGACCTCAAGCGCTCGGTCTGGATCGCCTGGTGGCCGGGGCACTCGACGGGCCGGTACGCCGGGAGCACCTGGTTTGCCGACCACTACGCCGCCGAGCTATACCAGTCGTGTATCGCTCAAGTCAACTGCGACTCGCCGGGGTGCCGCTGGGCCACCGAGTACCTCGACATCTCGTGGATGTCGGAAACGGAGCGGTTCGCCAAAGCCATCATCCACGACATCGCCGGCAAGGAGGCCAAGGGCGAACGGCCCTATCAGGCCGGTGACTACTCCTTCAACAACATCGGGATCAGTTCGTACTTCATGCTTCTGTCGACCATGTCTCCGGAAGACCGGGCGGCGAAGGGCTACTATGCGGTCGGCGGCTGCGGTGCCAACATTGCCTGGCACACCGAAGACGACACGATGGAAATCGCCGATCGAACCATCCTGTTGACCGACATCAAAATCTATCTCGCGGCTGTTATGGAAGCCGCCAACGCGACCATCGCCCCGTTCAACTTTGCCGCCACCCTCGCGGAATTCACCAGCACCCTCGACCGGTATCAGCGGGCGGCAGCCGATCGATTCTCGTTCGAACCGAGCCGCCGGGCTGTGGCTGCGTTAGGCACCGCGGTCGATCGACTCGCCGCCGCGGCGGCGACTCTGGTCGATCGGCCGGCCGGCGATCCAGCGGCCCGCCGAATCAATCACGCCATTCGACGGTTGGCCCGCCACCTCGTCCCAGTCAATTTCACCACCCGGCCGGCCTTCTTTCACGATCAAGCCGAATCGATCCCGCCGTTGCCCGATTTGGCGCCGGCCATCGAGTTGCCGGCGGCCGACGACTCCCGGCGGGGGTTCATCCGGACCCATCTGACCCGGGGACAGAATCGTCTGGTGGCCGCCTTGGACGATGCCCGCCGCGACGTGGAAAGCGCGCTGGCATGAACCACCAGGCCCTCTGGCGCCTGCTGGTGTTCACGGCGCTGGCCGGGTGCGGTCGCCAACGCCCACCCGAACACTCGCTTCGAGTGGCGATCATCAACGACCCGATCATGAACGCACCGCTGTCGCCCGACATCGGCTCGGTCCTGATCAACAAAGTGATTTTCCCCGGCCTGGTTCGACCGAGCGATTCGCTGACCCCGTCGCCCGACCTGGCCGCGAGTTGGACGATCTCAGACGACGGCCGCCAGTATACCTTCGTGCTCCGAAGCGGTGTCTTCTGGCATGACGGCCGGCCCTTTTCATCGGCCGACGTCAAGTTCACTTTCGACCAGATTCTCGATCCGACGTCGGGCACTCTTCAGTGGTCGGACTTTTCGGTGGTCGACTCGGTGGTGACGATCGACTCGTTGGCGGTCCGCTTCTGGCTCAAGTCTCCCTTTGCGCCGTTCCTCACCTTGCTGGGCCACAACGCCGGAATCATTCCCGCCCATGCGTTTCACGGGAAGATCGCCGAAGCGGTCAGCTTTAATCGGTCGAAACCGATCGGCACCGGACCCTTCCAGGTCGTCGAGTCAGTCCCCGGAAGCTATGTTGTTCTCGCAACCAACCCGCGGTACTACGGCGACAAGCCAAAGCTCGACAGGATCATTTTCAAAATCGTTCCCGATGTGAACGCCCAAGTCGCCCAGCTCCAAGCCGGGGAACTCGACCTCGTGACACTCGAGCCGGCCAACCTCCGGGGCGTGGAATCGGAACCCGAGCTTCGGATCGACCAGATCAGCGTGCCGCAGCACTACTACATCGGATTCAACCAGGGCCTCCCGCTCTTCAAGCCCAAGGCCGTTCGGCGGGCGCTGACCCTGGCGGTCAATCGTCAGGCGATCATCGACGGAGTGCTCCGAGGCTTCGGCGACTTTCCCCAAGGCACCATTCCCGTGGCGTTGCGCGACTACTTCGCCGACTCGCTGCCGAAGATCGTCTATGACACCACGGCCGCCTTGTCGCTTCTCGGCGAGGCAGGATGGCACCGGGGTGCCGACGGCGTGCTGGCCAACCAGGTCGGTCAGCGATTCCAATTCACGCTGTTGGTCGACAAAGGGAACCCCAGCCGGGAACAGACCGCGGTCGCCGTGCAGCAGGATCTGAGGAAGATCGGTGTGGCGGTCACGATCAACACCATGGAGTTCGCCTCGATGGTGCGCGACTACGTCGTCCCTCACCGATACGAGGCCTACTTGGTCTGGTGGAATACCCCGCTCGACCCCGACCAATTCTCCTACTACGGTTCCGGGCAGTCGAACAACGACGTGCTCTACTCCAACCCCACCGCCGATTCATTGCTGGCGGCCGGCCGAGCCACCATGGACCCGGCCAAACGGCGACAGGCCTATCTCGAGTTTCAGGCCGTCGAAGCCGTCGATCCGCCAGTGTTGGTGCTCTACTACCCCCGTGAAATCCAGGTCCGGCGGGCGGTGCTGCGGGGACTCCCGCCGCTCGGCATCCGCGACGCCATGCGTCATAGCGAACGCCTCTACTTTGAGCCGCGCTAGAGGATGCTCAGGCTGTTAGGCGCCCGATTGCTCCAGGGGGCCATCGTCCTCTGGATCGTTACAACGGCCACCTTCGTCCTGATCCACGCCGCCCCCGGCGGACCGGCCGTGCTCGCCGACCCGAAACTGTCGGCCGTTGAGCGGACCGCCATCGAGCATCAACTGGGGATCGACCGCCCCCTCCCGGTTCAGTATTTGGCCTGGCAGTCCAGCATGCTTCGGGGAGACCTAGGCCGAAGCTTCCTGTACCAAACGCCGATCCTCGAGACGGTCTTGAACCGGCTGCCGAACACGTTGCTCCTTGTGGCGCTCGCCCTGATCGCCGCCCTGGCCCTAGCGCTGCCAGTCGGCCTCTACGTCGGCGCCAGGCCCGGCACGCCGATCGATCGATTCGTGGCGACCGCCAACTTCACCGCGCTCGCGATTCCGCCCTTCTGGTTCGGCATCATCGCGTTGTTGATCGTCGCCGCCCAATGGCACCTCCTCCCGGCCGGGGGCATGATGACACCCGGGGTCGAGATCTCGGTCATCGATCGGATCCGACATCTGATCCTTCCCGTCGCCGTCCTCGCGTTCCCGATCGCGGCTGAGCTGATCAGGTTCACCCGGTCCGCCGTTCGGGAGGCGTGGACCGCGCCGCACCTCGCCCCTGCCATGGCCCGAGGATTGGGAGCGCGGGCGGTTTCCCGGTCCCACGTCCTTCGGAATGCATTGCTCCCGATCCTCACGGTGCTGGGTCTCCAAGTCCCGATGTTGGTCGGCGGCGCCGCGGTGACCGAAACCGTGTTTGCCTGGCCCGGCATGGGCCGCCTCGGGGTCGAGGCCGCGCTGGGACGGGATTACCCGTTGGTCATGGGCATCACCGTGATCGTCGCCGCGACCGTGGTGCTGACGAACCTCCTGCTCGACTTGGCATACCGATGGGCCGACCCACGGGTCCGGACGGAAGGATGAAACGATCCTTCCTTCCCCTGGCCCTATTGGCACTCTTCGCATTCGGAGGTCCGATCTGGTATCGGATCGATCCGACCGCGATTGACCTGGGCCGGACAGTGGCCGAGATGTCTCGTGCCCATCCGTTAGGCACCGATGAAAGCGGCCGGGACGTCTTGGCCCGTCTGATGACCGGCGGCCAGGTCTCGCTCCTCGTCGGGATCTTGGCCGGAGTCGTGGCGTTGCTGGTGGGGACCATCGTCGGCGCCCTGGCGACCGCTCGCCACCCCTGGCTCAGTGCGGCGACCAGTCGGCTGCTCGACGCCGCGATGGCGGTCCCGTCGTTCTTCATCCTCTTGGTGACCGTCACCCTGTTCGGCGGCTCGACCACCACCCTCGTCCTGGCGATCGGTTCGACGGCCTGGATGAGCATTGCCCGGCTGGTCCGGGCGGAGAGTCTGAGCCTCCGGGAACGAGACTACGTCACCGTGGCCCGAGCCTTGGGGCAACCGCCGGTCGCGGTGTTTAGGCGCCACATCCTCCCCCATCTCGTGCCCACCCTCGTGGCGGCCGCCAGCGTCGGGGTAGCTCAGGCGGTCCTGGCCGAGTCGGCCTTGTCGTTCCTCGGGCTCGGAATTGAGCCGCCAACGGCCAGCTGGGGCAACATGTTGACCGGGGCCCAGCAAAACCTTTCCCAGGCGCCCTGGCTTGCGATCTACCCGGGGCTCCTGATCGTCCTGACCGTTCTCGCCGTCAATGCGATCGGGGAAAGCGCCCACCTGCGGTCACGGGTTGCATAACTGAGCCGCTCGCCCCAATTTCCTCCTCGTTGGAGTGGTGGCCGAGAGGCTGAAGGCGGCGGTTTGCTAAACCGTTATAGGGGTGAAAACTCCTATCGAGGGTTCGAATCCCTCCCACTCCGTTGGCTGGTCCTCCTCCGTTTTGGTCCCCTGACTCGATGACCGCTCCCCGGCTTCGCTTCGCCCCGTCCCCAACCGGGTACCTCCATGTCGGAGGCGCCCGGACCGCGTTGTTCAATTGGTTCTTCGCCAAACGGACCAGGGGCACCTTAATCCTCCGGATTGAGGATACCGACCAGGCTCGCAGTACCGAGGCCCACACCCAGGTCATCCTCGACGGGCTGACCTGGCTTGGGGTGACGTGGGACGAGGGACCGTACTTCCAAGGCGCCGACGGCGCCCGCCATCGGGCCGACGCCCACCGGCTCCTGAAGGACGGGAAGGCGTACCGCTGCTTCTGCTCGAAAACCGAGCTCGACGCCCAGCGCCAGGCCGCCCCGGGGGGCGCCGAAACGTATCGGTACGATCGCCGGTGCTACCGACTCGCCGCCGAGGAAATCGAGCACCGGATCGCCGCGGGGGCGCCCTTTGTCGTCCGGTTCCTGATGCCCGACGAGGCCATCACCTGGGACGACGCCATCCATGGGCCGATCACGTTTCAAGGCCGGGATCTCGATGATCTGGTCATTCTGCGGAGCGACGGCACCCCGATCTACAACTTGGCCGTCGTCTCCGACGATATCGCGATGCGGATTACCCACGTCGTCCGGGGTGACGACCACATCTCCAACACGCCGAAACAGATTGCGTTGTACGCGGCGTTAGGCGCTCCCCGGCCCATCTTCGGACACGTCCCGATGATCTTGGGCCCCGATGGTAAGAAACTGTCGAAGCGGCACGGCGCGACCGCGGTGGGCGACTATCAGATCCAAGGGATCCTGCCCGCCGCGATGCGAAATTTCCTGGCCCTGCTGGGCTGGTCCCCGGGCGACGACCGCGAAATCATGACCGACGCCGAACTGGTGGCGGCCTTTTCGCTCGAGGCGGTCCAGAAGAAACCCGCGGTCTTCGATCTCACCAAACTCGAATGGATGAACGGGCAATACCTGTCGGCCCTGCCGGCCGAATCGATCGAGGCGCTCGTCGCCGGCCACCTGGCGGCACTCGGCGTATTACCGGGCGGACAGGACATTCGGCCGGCCATCGATGCCGTCAAATCGCGGGCCCGGACCCTGATTCAACTCGCCGAGCGAGTGTCGGTCCGGCTCGATCCGGCTCGGGCGACCCTCGAGCCGAAGGGCGAAGCCCTGATCAAGAAAATGGGATCGGCCTACGCCGAAAACCTGCGCCACGCCATCCGGGCTCTCGAACCGATTCCGGATCCCGAATGGCACCCCGATCCGATCCTCGAGGCCATCAAGCGGGGAGCCGACGCCGCCGGCATCAAACTGGGCGACGCGATGCAGCCGATTCGGGTGGCGTTGACCGGAGACACTGTTTCCGAGCCGGTCAACGAGCTGCTGGCGGCCGTTGGGAAAGCAGTTTCACTGGCTCGGCTGGCGACGGTAGCCGCCGCCGGCTAGCCGAGATCTTCGAGGTCAGCCGCGATCTCGTAGTGCTGCGCCCGGGGATCGAACCGATTGAGGAGTTCGCGGGCTGCCGCCGGGACATAGGCCGTTTCGTAGTCGGCTCCCGCGAAGGCCCGCACTTGGTCGAGTGAATCGAACCGCATCATGGTGACGAACTCGACCTCATCCCCGTCGGCCCGCCGAAGCAGTTGGATGCCGCGATAGCCCGCCACGTTCTTCGCCGCGATTCCAGGGAAAATCGTGGTCAGCAGCAGGTGCTGATACTGGTCGGCGGCCAGAGGCGCCGTCCAGCCGTGCCAGATCCGGACGATCATCGCGCTAGGCGATCGACACGGGTTTGAAACGCCAGATCCGGTCCAACAAGAGATCAAGCATTCCCTCGCCGACAAACGCGTCGACCGCCCGGCTCGTCGCCTCCGCGTCCATCCCCCAAATCACCACCCGCTTGGCGGCGCCATCGATGTCGCCCTGGACGAAGGCCCGGTCGTCGGCCTGCCACATCGGAGGCGCGTCCGCGACCAAACGCTGCGAGAGGAGGTTGACCCCCGGACCGCCGACGGCGATCGTCGGGTGGCGGTGCAATTCGGGGTGATCGAGGTACTCCAGATCGGCCACCACCACCGCCCGGCGATAGAACTGTCCGTTGCCGCGGGAATCGATGGCCTCGCGCACCGTGCCGGCAAATGGCCGGTCCCGGTTCGCCTCCCCGGCACCGACGACAACCAGCACGGTTTCCTCTCGATCGACCAGCTTCATGGCGGCTGAACTCCCGTGGAATCCGCCCGCGATGGCGGCGTCCGTTGGTTCCTGGCAAAATCCCGTTCCCGGTCCCGCTGGATCCGAAGCTCCTTGATCGCCCGCTTGAAATCGGCGACAGTCTGGGCTCGTCGGGCGGCCAACTGGGTATCCTCCCGCATTTGCTGGAGCGCGCGAAACTTAGTGTAGTCGGCCGTCTCGGCGCTTCCGCTGGACGGTAGGGCGCCAAAGGCACTGAGAATCCCGGCCACGAGCGCGGTCGGAATCTTGATCGGCCCGAGGTAGATCCATTGGGCGTCGAGACCTAGCTGCTGATCGCCGACCTTGGTGACCCACCGGGGCAACGGATCGGTCGCGACGGCCACGGTCAGGACCGAATCGAGGTAGGCCTGAACAATCGCGGTGACCGCGCTGTCGACCAGCTCTGCCTGACTGCGGGCCGCGACCCGGGCCAGGTCGCGTGGCGGCAGCGGGAGCGGCCGGACCCAGAGCTTCCCCTCGCCTTGCGCCGGACCGATCCGCCCCCGGCGAGTCCGGGTCCCGTCCGCTGGGGGCCCGGACGTGGTATCCACCGGCGGCCCCTCGGCCACGACGGAGGGCACCTCGGGCTCTGGTGGCCGCTCGGGCTCGGGCCCGACCTCCGGTGCCGGTAACGGTGAGACGCCGGAGTTTGGCGGCCGCCGTCTGGCCGCCCCGGCAGACGGCTCTCGATAGGGCATTTCGACCGCGCGCTGACCCTCGGAGCCAAGCGGGACGTAGACCAGCCGCGGCTCCCGAGGTTCCCGGGGCGGCAGCCATGCCCCGATCTTGACGAAGAACAGCAACGAGTGGATGGCCAGGCTCACCACGATGGCGGGCCACGGCCATCGCCGATTGACCGGCGGAAGAATGCTACGCGGCGGAGTCGTCAACCCGGGTTCTAAAAGCCGTCAGGGCACGCCCAAGCCGGCCGATGGCCTCCGTCAAGCGGATTGGGCCGACCGTCAGGGCGATCCGGAAATAGCCTTCGCCGGCGGGCCCGAAACCGCTGCCCGGGAGGGTGACGACCCCTTCGGACTCTAAGGCAAACCGGGTGAACGGGGCCGAAGGAGTGCCGACCGGCAGCGGCACCCACAAGTACATCGCCGCCTGGGGCGAGTCCACCGCGAGGCCGACGGAGGCCAGGGCGGCAACCCCCGCGTCGCGGCGGCGAGCGAGCTCGGCCCGAATCGGTTCCACCAACTCCACCGCCCGGTCGAGCGCCACCACGCCGGCCCGTTGAATCGCGAGGAACGGTCCTGTATCCGTGTAGGATTTGACTTTGGCGAGGCCCCCAATCAAGGTCGGGTTGCCGACCGCGAAGCCGATCCGCCATCCGGTCATCGAAAAGCTCTTCGAGAGCGAAAAGAACTCGACGGCCACCTCGCGAGCACCCGGCACATCAAAAATACTGGGAGCCCGATACCCGTCGAACGTGAGATCGCAATAGGCATTGTCGTAGGCTAGGACGATGCCGTAGCGACGACACAGGGCGACGGTCCGCTCGAGGTACTCCAACGGCGCGATCGCCGTCGTCGGGTTGTTCGGATAGTTGAGGTACACCAAGCGAGTGCGTTCGAGGGTGGCAGCGGGCACCTGCTCGAGGTCGAGAAGGAATCCGTCCTTCCGAACGAGCGGGTAGACGTAGGGTGTGGCGCCCGACAGCAACGCGCCGCCGATGTATGCCTGGTATCCTGGCTCCGGAAGGATCACCACCTCACCGGGGTTGACGAACGCAAACGGCAAGTGGGCCAGCCCGTCTTTCGAGCCGATCAGGGGCAACACCTCGGAGACCGGATCAAACCGGTGGCCGAATTGCCGCTCGACATAGTTGGCCGCGGCCGTCCGAAACGGCAGGTATCCCTGCTGAAACCCGTACTTGCTCATGGCCGGGTCGCCCAGCGCCTCGATCATGGCGGCCACGACATCCGCCGGGGGCGGCGTGTCGTTGTCCCCCGCCCCGAGATCGATCACGTCCATACCGGATTCGATCAGTCGTCGTTTGATCCCCGGTATCTCGGCCAACGGGTAGCCTGGCAACTGACCGACTCGCGCACTGACGGCGATCATGATTCGGCGACAACCGGATTGCGCAGGACTCCGACGCCAGGGATTTCCACCTCGAAGACATCACCGGGAGCCAACGGGCCCACGCCGGCCGGCGTTCCGGTCGCGATCAGGTCGCCGGGCTCGAGCGTCATGATCTGGCTGATGTGGGACAACAGAAACGGAATCGAGAAGTGCATGTCACGAGTCTTCCCGTGCTGTCGGACTTGCCCGTTCAGACGACCGATCACTTCGAGTGACTGCCAATCGAGGCCCCCAACGATTTCGTCCCCCACGGCGCAAAACGTATCAAACCCCTTCGCCCGGGCCCACTGCGATTCTCGCTTCTGCCAATCGCGGGCACTCACATCGTTGAGACACACAAAGCCGGCGATCCCCCGGACGGCCGCATCCTCGGTCGCGTGACGCAACCGGTGGCCGATCACGATCCCGATTTCCGCCTCATAGTCGACGTGGGTGGAAAGTTTCGGGAGCACGATCGACTGGCCGGGGCCGATCAATGAACTCGGTGGCTTGAGAAACAACAGCGGCTCCGGTGGGAGCTCACTCCCCATCTCTTTGGCGTGGTCGAGGTAGTTTTTCCCGACGCAGACGATCTTCGAAGGTATGGTTTTCATCCCAGAAGAATAATGCGTGACCGGCAGGAATGGTCGCCGGCGACTAAGGGGCGGTCCCGATCCCGTGGCGGGCGAAAAAGTCCTCGGCCGCGGTCCGGACCGCCGACCAGGGGCCGTCGATCCGGGAAGCCCGGGGCAGGCCGCTCAACAACCAAGGACCGTAGCGTCGGTTCAACACCCGGCTGTCCAGCAGAACCACGACACCAACATCGGTTTTCGACCGAATCAGCCGACCAAAGCCCTGTTTGAGCTTGAGAGCCGCGTGGGGCAGCAAGTACTGAAAGAACCCGTCAACCCCCTGCTCAGCCAACCGCTCGAGGCGGGCGGCCGTGAGCGGCTCCGAGGGCACTTTGAACGGCAACTTGCCGAGCACCAAGGTCCGCAAGGCCCGGCCCGGCACGTCGACCCCCTCCCAAAACGAATCGGTGCCGAGCAAGATGCCGTTGCCGGCCTCCCGAAACCGGCGGAGCAGCTGATCCCGCCCTCCCTGCCCCTGGACCAGGAGCGGCCACCGGGGGTCGAGTTCATCCCGGAGCCGGGCGGCCGCGCGCCGAAGGGCCCCATGACTGGTGAACAACGCGAACATTCCTCCATCCGATGCGTAGGCCAGGTCGCGGATGACCTGCGCCACCGCCTCATCGTGGGCCGACTCATTTTCGCGAGGATCGGGCAGATCGTTAGGTATCCCGAACAGACACTGCGAGGGGTAATCAAACGGCGACGGCAACATCTCGCGGACGGTGACCGGACTGGGTGAGCGATCGAGGCCGAGTCGGGCCTCGAGGAACTCAAACTCCCCGCCTGCCGCCAAGGTGGCGCTGGTCAGCACCACGGTCTTGTTTCGGTCGAAGATCAGATCGCGTAGCACCGGGGCTAAGTCCAGCGGCACCGCCGCGAGCGAAACATTGAGGCCCTTGTGGCCGCTCCGCTCGATCCACCGGACCACCGGCGGCCCCCCTCCTACCGGCCGTAACGTCTGATTCAGCGCGTCGGTACCGGCGTCGAGCCGGCGGATCACGGCCTTGAGTTCGAGAAGCAGCTGGTTGCGCCGGTCGGTCATCTCGCCCTGGGCCAGGCGGTCGGTGACTGTGGCGACCTCATCGGACACCCGCCGAAACGACCCGAGTAGTGCATCGACCTCGCGGCCCAACCCCTCCCCCCAAATCGGATCGGCCGCGAACTCATCGAGAAGCCGAATCGACCCACCCCCCTCGCTGGTGAGCCGTCCATGGAGCCGCTCGAACATCGCTTCAGAGTAGCCGCGGGCGTCGGCGATAGCCGGGGTCAACTTGTCACGGACCAGCTCGAGACTTGCCCGCGACAGCACGTCCCCGTCTCGCATCAGCTCCCGGACGAGAGTCGGCACCAGGCCCCGGCCGTTCCGCTCCAGCCGGCCCAGGAGCCGCCGAACCCCGGCGCTCGATAGCTGGCGGCCCAGATGCGACGCGGCCACGTCCTCGAGGTGGTGGGCCTCATCGAGGATGAGGCGCTGGTATGGCGGCAACACCGCCGCGTCTTCCCAGTTGTCCGAGGCAGACCGGACCGCCAGGTCGGCCGCGAGCAGATGATGGTTGACCACCACGATATCGGCCTCAGCGGCCTTCCGCCGGGCCCGGAACAGAAAACAGCGGTCAAAATGGGGGCATTTGAGCCGAGGGCACAGATCGGACTCCGCCGCAACCTCATCCCATACTTCGACGCTCGGGGGCGTGGCCAGGTCGCCGACGGTACCGTCTGCCGTCCGCTGAGACCACTCCGCGATGGTCAGCAACTCGGCGACCCGGCCCTCTTCGAGCAGCGACTGCTGTCCCGCGGTGGCCACTTCGAGCCGGGACAAACAGAGATAGTTCCGCCAACCCTTGAGCAGGGCAAAGGTCGGCTGCCTGACCTCGTCCCCTAACGCCTCCCGAAGGAGCGGCAGGTCTTTGCCGACCAGTTGCTCCTGCAAGTTGATCGTATTGGTGGAAATGATGGTTCGCTCGTCGTTGGCTCGGGCCCAGACGAGCGCCGGCACCAAATAGGCAAATGATTTGCCGACTCCGGTGCCGGCTTCGAGCACCAAGGTTCCGCCGTCGTTGTAGCCGTCGACGATAAACGCGGCCATATCGCGTTGGCTTTGCCGGTCCTCGTATTGACCCATTCGCCTGGCCACCGCTCCACCCTCGCTCAACAGGGCGACGACGTCGAACGCATCGACCCGGGTTTCCACTCGGGCCCGGGGCACCTCGACAACGACATAGAGGGCCGATCCGTCGTTGTTGACGATCCCGAATCCAATCCCGGCATCATGAAACCGGGCCGCGACGTTGAGATCGGCGTGGGATGGCTCCAAATGCCCGGTCGGGTGGTTGTGAAGCACCATCTCCCCTCGCCGGGCCGTACCGGGCAGCGCGAGGACCATGTCGGGGGTGCCCCGGGCCACCGCCCGAGCCTCGGTGACCTGCCCCTCGGCCGAGACCACCGCCACGAAACAGACTTCCCGGCCACCCGCCTCGGCGATTTCTTCAGTGATCAAGGCCTGGGCTATGGGAAGAATCCGGTGGGGAGGAACGGTCATGCCAGAAGATAGTGGGGCCACGAGAAAGCACCGTACCAAAAAACTCCGAAACGTTTCAGGTCTTGAGCTCCTTCTTCTTGGCCGCTGGGAAGAGCACGTTGTTGAGCAGCAGGCGATAGCCCGGCGAGTGCGGATGGAGCGAGAGATCCGTCGGCGCATCGCCGATTTGGTGTTGGGCGTCTTCCGGGTCGTGCCCGCCAAAGAAGGCCCAGGTGCCTTGACCCCGGTCACCCCGGATGTATTTGGCCCACGGTGCGCCGGGTTCGTCGCCAAGGACAGTCACCCCAGGCTTGAGGCGGTTCTTCATGAACGACGTCGTCAATCCATAGAAATCGGGAATCACCTGCCGGTGGTTCTGGACCAACATCGTGGCCACTGGATCGATCTTGGCGCTGAAGTTGAAGAGTGTGAACGATCCGAGCGGCTGCCGGCGGTCCGGGGAGTTCACCTGATGGCCGTCGATGTCGGAGTAAAGGGCCATCGACGGGCTTTGCTCGAGCCGGGCCCCTTGGAACGCCAGCGCGCGGTCCCAATCCATCTTGGCGGTGGCGTTACCGTCCATCGGCGAACCGTCGGCGAAGCTCGCCGCGATGTCGACGCCGTCGCTGGCCAATGCGAGGTCGAGGGTCTCGGTCGCGGTGCACATCGCGAAAAGAAACCCGCCCCGCTCGACGAACTGATAGATCGCGAACGCGACGGCCCGCTTGTCGGCTGGGACATCTTTGAAGCCGAGTTTCCGGGCCATCCGCTCGTTCCGCTCCACCATTTCCTGAAGCCACGGAGCTCCGTTGTAGTTCAGAAAGAACTTGGAATATTGCCCGGTAAAGTCTTCGTGATGGAGATGGAGCCAGTCGAAGGTCCGGAGCCGGTCGCCGAGCACGTCCTCGTCCCAGATTTTCTCGAACTCGATCCCGGCATACTGCAGCACCATCGTCACCGCATCGTCCCATGGAGCGGCGTTCGGCGGGGCGTACACCGCCACCTTCGGCGGTTTCTCGAGCGGCACGGCGTCCATGTTGGCTTGCGCGATCTCGGCCTTGAGCTGAAACACGGTGGCGTCGTCGACCGGTTCCATCGTCACCCCGGCCAGCGCCGCATCGCGAGCCGTGGCGCTATCGCCGGGCAGCAGAAACGACCCGCCCCGGTAGTTGAGGAACCACTCCGCTTTGCCGCCCCGAGCCAAGAGCCGGTAGGTCAGGCCGTACGCCTTCAGATGATCGGATTGACCCTCGTCCATCGGGACCAGAAAATTGGCGGCAACCCTGCGAGTCGCGCCGATTCGGGGCCACCGGGTTGCCGCCGCCAGCGACGCCGCACCCGCTTCGAGAAAGTCCCGACGCCGCATCATCCTGGCGGAATCGCTCCTTTCGCCGCATCGAGAAGGCGGCGGGCCAACGGCGCAACGGCGCTCGTCGGGTAGGCCACGACCAGCTCCTCCAGCCGGATGACGGCATCGGCCTTCCGGCCCGTGCCGAGCAGAATGCTCGCCAGTTCATATCCAGCCGCCGCCGCGCTGGCCGGAATCTGAAGCCCCCGAACCCGAGAGAACAGTCGCTCGGCGTCGGCCTGCCGTCGGAGCCCACCATGAACCCGCCCCGCCAGGAGGAGGATCTCCGCCCCGCCCCGGTCTGGAGGCAGGGCCGACCCAACCGTTTCCAGATCCGTCGCGGCCCCGAGGCTGTCCCGTCGTTCCAGCTTGAGCAGCGCGCCGCCTAACGCCGGGAGACTGTCCTCATCAATGACCTGGATCAGCGACAAGGCGGTCGTCCGCGAGACGGACGCCTCCCGGGCGCCCGCAAACGGCCCGGCCTCTCGCATCAGGTTCGAGGCCTCGCCCAAATCGCCAAGGTAGAGCCGAATCCGGCCCCGAACCGCCAGGCCATCCACCGTACTGTCCTGCGCCACCACCAATTCGGCCCGATCGAGCTTGCCGGCCCGAATCCACCCGTCGGCCAACCGGATCTGGAGCGCCGCGCGTTCCTCTTCGGCCAGGACCGATTTGAGCTGGCCAAATTGTTTGGCGGCCTCCTCCATCTTGCCCTCGGCCACCAGCACGGTCACCAGCGTGGAGGTAGCCGATGCCGCCATGGTCGGCGAGGCCTTCGGGTCGGCGGCGAGCCGCGATAACATCCGGCGGGCCGACCCTTGATCGCCGGCGTCGGCGTAAGCTTGGGCCGACTCGAGCCAATACCGAGTGGCCTGGGCCGGCGCCTTGGTACCCAGCAATTCCAGGACGATCCCTTTGGCCATCCCGCCCTCGCGGCCCACCTGGCCTCGAACTTCATCGAGCCCTTCTTGCAAAGCCTCGACGGACTGATCGCCGAGGGCCGGGAGGGCCCGCTCAAGCCGCCGAATGCCCCCGACCGGATCGCCCCATCGAATCGTCAAGCCGGCGGCGATCCGCTCGGCCCACCGGTTCTTGGCCCCATCGAGCTGGCGGAGCACCACGGGCCGGCCCGCCACCGGCACCTGGGCCAGGAGCGAAACCGCCGAGGCCCGGTACGGCGGCGTCTTCTCAACCGCCACGAGCCATTCCCGGACGGCACTCTCGTAGTCGGACTCGATCGTCGCCAATTGAGCCAGTTCGCCGGCGAGCGCCTCCCGGCCCAATCGCTCCCGGCCGAGGCGGTAGGCGATTTTCGCCTGGGATCGATCGCGAGCGCCTAACGCCGCCGACCCCCACTCTTGATAGGGCCCTTCGGCGCGCGGCTCCACCGCCACCCACCGGTCCACCAGCATCCGGACGCTATCGGCCAGCCCGGCCACGGCGTAGACCCGAACCGCAATCCCAAAGAGAGCCGCCGACGGCTCGCCGTTCGACAAGCCCCGCCGGAGCTCCGGCACCATGTCGGCCACCTTCCCAAGTGGACCGAGGGAACGCTCGAGACCGAGCAGGGCGCCGAGATCAGCCGGGCGGTTCGCCAAGATGGTCCGGTAGACTACCGCCGCCGCACTGTGTTGCCCTCGCCGCTCCAAGTCGAACGCCCGGCTGCCCGGATCGGGCGCTTGCTGTTGCGCCTGGCCAAGCAGATCGGTCCCGAACGACAGAAACAGGCCGGCGGCCGCGACGATCCGCCTCATGGATTGGCCCGAACGGTCAGCCGTCGGAAATAGTCGGTCACCAGCCGCCGCTCTTCGGGGCTGAGCCGTTGGAGTTCCTCCCATGTGGGGAGCCGGACCTGACCCGATCGATCGAGCAGTCGCCGAAGGGCGGCGGGCACGCTCAGGGTATCGGCCTTGGCGGTGGTGCTTTCGCGCTCTTTCTTCTCATCCTTCTCTTCGCCTTGGAGTGAGCGCCCGGCGTCGAGCATTCGCTTGAACAGGCGCTCCTGCCGCTCAACCGTTTCGCGGTCGAGCCGGCCCGCCTCGAGTTTCCGGGCCAGTTCCCGGGCCTCTTCGGCTAGATCGCGGGTCCCCGGCGCCTGGGTCTCGGCCCGAAGGCGCTCGAGATCTTGGGCGAGCTTTCGTTGCTTTTGGGCCATCGCCTGGAGTTGACCCTGGGTCTGTTGGCCTGCAAGCATCGACAGCAGGCTGTTGCCTTCTTGGCTCAAGCTTCCCTGTTGGCCGGCCATCTGCTGCATTTTCTGCATCGCTTCGGCCAGACCGGAGCCCGACGACGACCCATCCACGTCGTCTCGCGCCCGGAGCATCTGGAATGCCGCCATGTTGAGCGCATCGACGGCCTCACCCGCTTGTTCGGCGGCTTCGCGCAGATTCGCCGACGCCGACGAAATCGCCTCGCGGGCCCGGCCCATCTGTAACCGGGCCTGAACCAGCGAGGCCCCGATTTGCGGCGAGACCAAGGCGTTCTTCCCGCTGACAGCCAACACCTGCTCGACGATCTTCTGGACCCCTTCTTCGATGACACCCTGCTCGAGCCGCGACTGACCGATGGAACTCCCCCGCCCGACCGAATTGCTGAGCGCCAATTGCCGCTGACTCAGCCGGGCGGTTTCAGCGAGCGCCCGATCGAGCGCATCAATCACCTCCTGGCGCCATTCGTCCTGCTGCGCCTCTTTTTGCTCCTTGACGTCCTTTTGGACCTGCTCCATCTGCTTGGCGGCGTCCTCGCCCTGTTTCTTCCCCTGCTGCTTCTTGCCGCCCTTGGCCGACTGGGCGGCGTCCTTCATCTTTTGGGCGGCCTGCTTGGCTTGCTGTGCACCCTCCTTGAGCGCCTCCTGGCGCTGCTCCTGGGGCACCTGCTTGGCCGCTTGTTCGAGGCCCTGAGCGATCGAATCAGCCCGCTCCGCTAACGCCTGCTCTTGCGCCGCGGCGGTCGCGCTATCCTTGCTGTTCAGCTGCTCATTCCATTTCTTCTGCTCCTCGACGACTTCTTTCGACTCCTGTTCGAGGCTGCTGAGTTCACCCTCCAGCGCGGCCCGTTTGAACAGTTCCCGAGTCCGCTCCAACGCCTCCTTCAGCTTCTCTTGGGCGTCTGCCAATTTCTTGAGGGCGTCTTTGGTACCCTGAGGGTCGAGGTTCTTGAGTGACTCCCGCAACTCATCCAGCCGTTTCCGCATTTCGGGCGTGAGCGCTTTCTCGAGCTGGCTCTTGATCTCCTCGAGTCGCTGCCGAAAAGCCGAATCGGCGATCCCGCTCTTTTCCGCCGACCGGTCGAGGGCCTCGAGCTGATCCTTCAACGCTTCAGCTTGGTCCATCAACTCCTGCTGATCTCGGGCCACTTGCTCGGCCTTTTTGGCCTCCTCGAACCCAAGCGACGCCTCACCTTTGTCCGCCGAATTCCGCTGCCGCTCTCGGCTCAAATCTTCGGTCTCGCGCTGGAGTTGCTTGCTGGCGGCCACCAGCGAGTCGATCGTCTTGGCGGCTTGCTTGGTCGCCGATCGTTGCTCCGACCGGGCTTCGGCCGCGGAGGGGACGATCAGAATGAACGTCTTCGACCGAGTCACGTTGGCCACGGGTGCGTTGTCCCGAGCCACCACCCAGTAGGCCAAGGTATCACCCGCGGTGAGCCCGAATCGGGCTAAGTCGAGCCGGGTCGAAAGCAGAACCCGGTCGGTCCCGGTGGCCGGCAACGGTACCGCATTGGTGGTCGACGGCGAGCCCGGACGTCCCAGTTTGGCCATCACCACCACCGACGCCAGGCCGTGGTCGTCTCGGGCGTCGATGACAAGGGCGAGGTCGTTGCCTAACGCCGGCATCGTATCTTGTCCGGGCACCGGGACCTCGACCTCCGGGGGACGGTCGGCCACCACCACCACGGGAATCCGGATCGGATCCCCCCCGATCGGCGCGCCGTCAGCCGCCTCCAGTTCGAGAGCCATGACCCCGGTCGAACGGGGCACTATCCGGCCTCGGAACTCCCGGCCCGCGACCTCCAACGGAACGGCGGCGGCCCCGATGGTCCACCGCGCCACCGCCAGCTCCGAGGTTGCCTCGCCGGCCACCCGAAGCGCCGACCCGGCCGGCACCAGCAACGTGTCGCCGCCGGTCGGCAACACCTCATCTTCGAGATTGAGATAGGCCGGGTAGCTCGCCGTCAGGACAAGGCGGCCCAGGAAAGTCGGCATCCGGACCCGGATCAGCACGGTGTCGGAGGACCGTCCGCCACTCCGAACCAGGGCATACAGATCGCTTTCCAACGGGCCCAGAGTCCGGACCGCCCGGCCGGCCGAGTCGAGCGCCACCGGCTCCGAGCGCCATTGTTCGCCTTTTCCGCGGAGCCACAGCTCGGCATCCCGCCGCCCCGAAGCGCGGAGGTCAAGACGAACCGATTCGCCCCGATCGACGGCGGTCCGGTCGGCCACCAGCTGGACCGGCGCCAGAAACGATGCCCAGGCTTCCGCCGGTGACCAGAGTTGGCGGCCGACCCCGCGATCGGGCCCGACCGAGACAAACGCCGCCAGCCCGGCGGCCAGCAGCCATCCACCGCGACGGAGCCGACCGGTCCACCGGTCGCGGGCCGGCTTCAAGGCCTCCTGCCCCCGTTCGCCTAACGCCGCGGCGCAGGACTCGTCGGCCGCGGCCAGAAGGGAGGAACTCACACCTTCGGAGGGGGTCTCCAGCAACGCCGTGACCGCCCCTAACCGCCAGCCGGGGCTCCGCTCAACCGCCAACGCCACACTCGATGCCGAGAACTGTCGTCCGATCCGTCGGGCGGCGAGTCCGGCGCCCGCGACGACGGCAGCCGCGACGAGCCACGCGACCACCACCCACAGCGGCGACCGCACCACGTGAAGGCGAGCGAGCCAAGCCGGGACGGCCAGCGCCAACAGCACCAAAGCCAGGCCGCTGACGCCGACCAACAACAGGCCCACCCGCCGAAGCGGGCTGACCAGTTGGGCCAACGCCAATGGGGTTCGGCGCACCGTCATTCCCTTCCCCCGACCGCGTGGGTGAACAAGTTGACACCCATCCGGAGGGCCGCCTCACGCTTCTCGGGTGGATCTTTGTGGACGTCTGGATCTTCCCACCCGTCGCCAAGGTCACTCTGGTAGCTGTAGTAGAGGACCAGCCTGCCATCGACAAAGATCCCAAACCCCTGGGCGGGTTTGCCGTCATGTTCGTGAATCTTCGGCAACCCCTTCGGAAAATCGTAGACGTTTCGGTAGACGGGATGATCCCAGGGGACTTCGACCAACGCCCGATCCGGAAACAGCCGGCCGATTTCCCGCCGAATCGACTCGTCCATCCCGAAATTGTCGTCGACATGAAGGAACCCGCCCTGCTCCAAGTACCGTCGAAGCACTCCGAGCTCGCGATCGCTCCACTTCACGTTGCCGTGGCCGGTCATATAGAGGTACGGCACCTGCCACAGGTCATCATCCAGCAATTGGACGACCTTCTCCCGGTCCGCCATCCGGAACGGAGTTCGTTCCCCCAGCGCTTTGAGCAGGTTCGGCAGACTCGAGGGATTGGCGTACCAGTCGCCGCCCCCGTCGTAGTGGAGGCGGCCAATCGTCATAGTCTCCTGCGCCAAGGCGACCCCAGGGGTCGCCGCCAGCCATGCCACCGCCATCAACCGTTTCACTCGGCGCCTCGTTCTTCCATCGCGACCCGATAACTCTCGTTCCGAGACAGGCCGAAGGCGTCAGCCACCGCCTTGGCCACCCGGCTCCGCTCAATCCCGGACTGAACCAGCGACCGAGCAATCGCCCGGGCCGGGCCGGCGTCAACCACCGGCGGAGACCGAGGCGTCCCGGCTACGACGACGGTGACCTCCCCGCGGACCTCAACCCCGTCGAATCGGGCCTGCAGCTCACCCAAAGATCCCCGCCGGTACTCCTCGAATTTCTTGGTCATTTCCCGGCCGACGAACGCCTGACGGGCCGCCCCGCAGGTCGCCACGAGATCGGCCAATAGGTCACCCAATCGCCCCGGAGCCTCAAAACACACTACGGAAAACTCCGCGGCTTGGATCCGGGTCAGCCATTCGTCCCGCTCGGTCCCCTTTCGGGGCGGAAACCCCAGAAAGAGATACCGGTCGGCCGGCATCCCGGACGCCATCAGGGCTGTGGCCACCGCCGAAGCCCCGGGAATCGGAACGACTGAGAACCCGGCCGCCAGCACCGCCTCCACCAGCACCGGCCCTGGGTCGCTGACTCCCGGGGTCCCGGCGTCGGTGGCGAGGGCCACGTCCGCTCCCCCAGCCAGGAGCGCGAGGATCTCTGCGACCCGCTGCGGGTCCGAATGGGCGTGCCAACTGATTAACCGGGCTTTGGAGCCGGCATGATCCCGGAGTTTTCGGGTCTCCCGGGTGTCCTCCGCGGCAATCACCGAGGCCGACCGGAGCGCCTCGGCCGTCCGGGGGGACAAGTCTCCCAGGTTCCCGATCGGAGTCGCGAGGACGAAAAGGATGCCGGCCATAGCGGGAAAGAAAACGCCGAACCGCCAAATCCGCTTGGACGGCGGTTCGGCTCGGCGGGTTCCGATCTGGGCGCCTTACGCGGCGTGCTTGTTGATCCGTTCCTGGAGCGCCGGCTTCTGAACCAATCCGATCACCGTGTCGACATGCTTCCCGTCCCGAAAGAACAGCAGGGTCGGAATCGACCGGACGTTGAATCGCATCCCAGTCCGTTGATTGGCGTCGACATCGAGCTTCGCGATTTGGACTTTGCCCGCGTTCGCCTTGGCGAGGTCTTCCAGGATCGGGGCGATCGCCCGGCAGGGACCGCACCATTCCGCCCAGAAATCTACCAATACGAGCCCCTTGGCCTGCTCTACGCTGGCCGCGAAGGTCTCGTCGGTGACATGGATAATTGCTTCACTCATCGACGGCCCCTTTAGTAAACCATGTTAGTTTTACGCATCGTTCTCTTGTACCGAAGGCGCCACTGCGCGGAGGCACCGTGTTCTCAAAAGCTCAGATCGCCCACCTCGGTGTCGCCGTGGAGAACATTGACCAGAGCCTGGCGTTCTATCGCGACGTTCTCGGCCTCGAACCGCTTCACCAGCCGGAGCAGCGAGACGGGGCAACCATCGTTTCCCTGCCCTTCGGAGACGCCCAGGTCGAACTCCTCCAGCCGGTCGGACCCGACAGCCCGGTTGGCAAGTTCCTCGCCAAACGGGGGCCGGGCTTTCACCACGTGTGCTACCGAGTTGCCGACCTCGACGAGGCACTGGCCCGCTGTCGGGCGTCCGGATATCGCCTGATCGACGAACAACCCCGGATCGGGGTTGGGGGCAAACGGATCGCTTTCATCCACCCCAAAACCACCGCCGGCCTCCTGATCGAGCTGACGGAATAAGTCCGCCGGCCTCGCTCAAGTTCCCTTGGCGCCCTCACACGAGCGACCGGGAACTCCGGCGGCATTAAGATCCACGGCGTTCACCAACCAGGACCCATTCTTGGTCCTGATCATCGTAAAAGGCACCGTCTTGACGCACCCATCGCGGGTCAGCTCAATCAGCAGGACCCGGCGCGGCCCCTTAGCGGCACCGGGGCTTTCGCCGACGACCTTGGTCTGGCCCCCTTTGAGGTACGCGTGCATGACCGCCACCCGTTGGAGCCAGTTCGCCGGCTTGCCGCTCGCCACCGCAGACCCATCCGAGGTGCCCCAAAGATCCCCCATCTGGGTAAAGCTGCTGTCGGCGACCGCCTGGAGAAAGGCTGAGGCCACCGCCGACGGTGCCGCCACCGACGCGACCGCTACCGTCTGCACTTGGCTCGAACAACCGGCCCAAATCGCCGCTGCCAAGGCTGCTACCGCTACCGTCCCTGTTCGCACCATGTCCCCCGATCCTTCATTAGGCCGAAAGTAAATCGACCGGGAGGTCCTGAGCAATGCGCTTGTATATCAACATCGACCACGTCGCCACCCTTCGAGAGGCGCGAAAGACGACCGAACCCGATCCGGTCGAAGCGGCCCGGGTTGCCGAAACCGCCGGTGCCCACGGGATCACCGCCCACCTCCGGGAGGACCGCCGCCACATTCACGATCGCGACATCGAGCAGCTCGCGACGGCGGTGACCACCGTCCTCAACTTCGAACTGGCCTTGGCCCCGGATGTCGTCGCTTTGGCCGTGAAGTTGCGGCCGTTTCAAGTCACGTTGGTCCCCGAACGTCGCCAGGAGGTCACCACCGAAGGGGGCCTCGACTTAAGCCGCGACACCGGCCGGCTTCGCGAGGTCATCGATCAGCTGACGGAGGCCGGCTCTCGGGTCAGTCTGTTCATCGATCCCGATCGGGCCACCATTGACCGTGCCAAGGGGCTTGGTGCCCCCGCCATCGAGATCCACACCGGCCGGTATGCCCACACCCATTCCACCAGCCCGGCCGCACTCGACGACATCCGCACGGCGGCCCGCCATGCCGCGGCGATCGGGCTGGCGGTCCACGCCGGCCACGGCCTGACGTACGACAATACCGCCGCCGTCGCCGCGATCCCCGAAATCGAAGAACTCAACATCGGCCACAGCGTTGTCAGTCGAGCGGTAATCATCGGCATGTACGGGGCGGTCTCCGAGATGGCTCGGATCGTCCGGACCGGCCGGGCCCCTCGTTGACCTGACCCGGCGTGGCGGCCTACTCTTCAGACATGACTGTGCCGTCCGGCCGGCTGCAATTTTTCGCCCTCGAAGCCTCCGATTACCTCGAGCGACTGGCTCGCCTCGCCAACCAACCCGATCGCCCCGACGGCGCGGAGTTTGTCCGGCTGACGCGGGCCCTGCGCGGGACCGCGCTGATGGCGGGCCTCGCCGGATACGCCCGGGCGGCGGCCGGTTTGGAGCGGGTAGCCAAGGCCCATCGTGACGACCCCGGCACCTGGTCGGTCGGACGGGCCGAGGTGGTTGCCGGAGCGGTTGAGGAGTTCCAGCGGTTGACCCGCCGGGCCGCCGATTGGACCGAGACGGACTCCGTCGCGGCCGATCGGCTCGGCCGCGACCTCGCCAATTCCATCGGCGAGGCATCCGCCCAACCGGTCGACGCGGCCGGACCCGGCGATGACCTCAAGCCCAGCGTCCGGGCCTTCGTCGCCCGAGAGGGGGCGGCTATTGCCGCCACTTTGGAGGAGGCCGCCGAGGCCCTCGCGCTGGGCCAACTCGACGCTGCCGCCGGCGGCATCCTCCCCCGCCTTCAATCCCTCCGCGGGCTGGCGGCTTTACCCCGTCTCTCGCCACTACCCGAGTTCCTCGACGCGATCGAACTCACCATTCGGTCGGTCCGGCAGTCGGCGGTACCCGCGGACGGTCCGACGGCCCTCCGCCGGGCGGCCGCCGCGGTCCAGCGGCTGGTCCGCGACATCGCCGACCAAGGCCAGGCCAGCGGAGACACCCCGGAAATCGTCCTGGGCGCGGTGAGCCTCCTCGAGGCCTTCGGGCGGGACGACGACATCGTCGACATCACCAGCTTGTACCGGGACGGCGATCGATCCCCGATTGTCTTTCAGGGCGAGGTGCGGGAAAGAGACGCCACCGACGCCGTCATTGAAATCGTCAGCCTAGCCGACCGGTTCCGACAAGCCGCCGACCAGATGGGCGCACCCTCCGGCCGAGCCGGTCGAACGCTGACGCTCTACGGTCTTCTCGTCCAGCTACGACCGCTCACGAGAGAGGCCCATCGGGAACGGCCTCATCTCGCCGGCCTGCTCGAGGCCGTCGGACAAGCCATTGGGGGCGGCCACGCCATTCGCCAGCCCGGCTCGTTCGGCGCTGCTCTGAAGCAAGCCGCCGAACGGCTCACCGAAGCCGCCGAAACCCGAAACGCCGTATTCCTCGGCACCGAACTCGCCCCAGTCGTCCGGGCCCTCCAGTCTCTCGCCGCCCAGCCCGAGCCAAACGTCGAGCTAGAAGGGCCGAGTGCCGAGATCGTCCCCATCGAATCGCTGGCCCCCGATCACCCGGTAGCCCAGCCAGGCCCGACCCTGTTCCAGCAGAGCCTCTCGACCTACCACCGGCTCCAAACCAAGCCGAGCGCCGAGCCCCGAGTGCCGAGCCCCGAGCCCCGAGGGCCGAGCCCCGAGTCCGCCGTTCCGATCAGCACCTTGCTCTACCGGGGACGGGCCGCGCTTCTCCGAGCCAATGATGTCCGCCGCGAACTGAGCGGGGCCCTCAAACGCGGCCTCCCCTTCACCGAAATCGAACCGCTGGTCAGCGAGTTGATCGACCTCGTCCCCCTCGCCCTTGAGGACTAAGGCGATCGCCGGCGCCATCGGGGCGATCGTGACCATCGCTCTGCTTGCCTGGGTCTTGAAAGACGTTTCGTTCCCCGAGATCTGGCGAAGCGCCCGCCAGGCCCACTGGGGTTATCTCGCCGGTGCCGTCATACTGGCCACCTCCAGCTTCGTCATTCGAGTGCCCCGCTGGAGAATTCTCCTCCACAACGACGACGGCACGACGATCCCGCCCGGTCCCTTGTGGCATGCGATTGCGATCGGATTCATGGCCAACAACCTGATCCCGTTTCGGGCGGGCGAGGTCCTGCGGGCCGTTGCCATCAGCCGGTTGGCGACGCCGGGGATTGCCCGGGCGCTATCGTCGCTCGTCGCCGAGCGGCTCTTCGACGGGATGACGATCATCGCGCTTCTGTTCGTCGGTCTCCTGACGGCGGGCATTCCGGCCACCGCAACCATCAACGGCCTCGACGTTCGGACCCTGGCCGCCCGCCTGGCGATCGCGCCGGCCGTCCTCCTTGTTCTCTGCGCGATTGCTCTGATCGTTCCTGAGGTGGCGAAGCGAATGGTCCGGTCGGTGGTGCCATCGGCCGCTGTGGCTGAGCGGCTTTGCCAGCTGATTGATGGGGTCCGGGCCGGACTGAGCGCCCTGACCTCACCGTCGCGGGCCCTCAGCGCGGCGGGCTGGTCGATCATTCATTGGGTCGTTAATGCCTTGTCATTTTATCTCGCGTTCCAGGCCTTTGGCATTACCGTCGGTTTCGGCGGAGCCCTGTTGATGCAGAGCCTCCTCGTGGTGCTGATTGCGGTGCCGTCGACGCCCGGATACTTCGGCGTCTTCGAAACCGCGATCAAGGCCGTCCTGATCGTCTTCGGGGTGGACGCCAACACCGCCGTGGCGTATGGGCTGACCTACCACCTCTCTACGTTCGTTCCGATCACCCTCCTCGGCCTCTGGTCGCTGTCGCGGACTCCGATCACGATCCGGGCCCCTGGACTGGGGGCCGGCGCAACCCAATGAACCCAACCGAACTGACCGCCAGCGCCCCCGCGAAGCTCAACTTGTTCCTCCGAGTCTTGGCCCACGAACAATCCGGGTACCACGGGATCGAGACCCTGTTCTGTCGGATTGGATTGAGCGATGAAATCTCGGTCATGATGACCGAGCCATCGACCGGCGTTCAGCTGACGGTGGACGGACCGGACCTTGGGCCTCCGGAGAAGAACCTGGCGGTCAGGGCTGCCGAAGCCGTGATCGACGCCACCGGGCGTCGGTTTGGACTTCGGATTTCGCTCCGGAAGCGAATCCCGGTCGCCGCCGGGCTCGGTGGCGGTTCGTCCGATGCGGCCGCCGTGCTGGAGCTATCCAATCAACTCGCCGGCCACGCGATTCCCCGAGCAGAGCTGTTCCATTTCGCCAGCCGACTCGGAGCCGACGTCCCGTATCTTCTCTCCGGGGCGGCCTTGGCGCTCGGCTGGGGTCACGGTGAGCGACTGTTGCGGTTGCCGCCTCTCCCGCCGGCGCCGGTCCTCCTCCTGGTGCCGCCGGTAGCGATAAGCACCGCCGACGCGTACGGCTGGGTCGACCGAGCCCGCCAAGGCGCGGCCCCGCGAGGCGCCTTGGCGCTCGACCTCGACAGCCTCAGCAAGTGGAGTGACATCGCTCGAATGGCCGGCAACGATTTTGAATCGGCGGTGTTTGGGCGGCACCCTGTGGTCCGGGATGCGTTTGAGGCCGTGGCCCGGACCCAGCCGCTCCTCTGCCGGATGACCGGATCGGGGTCAACGGTGTTCGGGCTCTACCGAAACGCCCGGGACCGGGACGACGCCAAAATGATGCTCGGGAAGAAGCATGGGCTCGCCCTCCCGACGGAGACCGCCTAACGTCGGGTGGCCGGGCCTAACGAGATCTCAACCTGCCAATCGGGCCCTCGTCCGATCTGATAGCGGGCCGCGAAACTCGCTTGGTTGAGGGCAAAGGCCAAGTCGAGCAAACTGTCGATGTACGCCAACCCGCGGTCCTTCCCCACGGCTCCAAAGCTCTTCACGAAGGGAAGCCGACCCTGGAACTTGATCGCCCCGCGGGTCCGGATCGTCACATTCAGCGTGTCGCCCAATTTGAACCCGGCACTGTCTAACACGCCGACCCGAATATTGGTCCAGACGTTCCCAAACGGCTTATCGAGGGCCAAGATCGCCCCCCGAACCACGGGGCCGTCGGCCGCCGGCGAAACGTGGGCCAACCTCACCACGGGGGCCTGGACCACCGGCCCGACCTGTTCGAAATCGAGCGCCCCTGCGGCCAGACGGGCCCCGGTGTACGCGAAGATGTCTCGTCCGTGGAAGGTGTGCGACCGCTCCGAGCCGGCCAACCGGTTCACCGTTTCATCGATTTCGCGGACCGACTCGACCCCGAGGCGTTCGGCGACGAAGGTGAAGCTGCCGTTATCCGGGCCGACGAACAGATGCCCGGTCTTGCTTCGAACGACCACGGAGCGGCGGGCGGTGCCGACGCCGGGATCAACGATCGAGACGAACACCGTACCGGACGGCCAGAACGGCGCCACCTGCTGGAGTCGGACCGCGGCCTCCCAGATATCGAAGGGGGGAATCAGGTGAGTCAGGTCGAAGATCCTGAGGTTCCGGTCGACGGCGAACGCCACCCCTTTCATCTCGGCAACGCTGCCTTCGGCGAGTCCAAAATCGCTCTGGAGCACCAGCGCATGCTGACCCAAAGCCGGGGCAACCGCAGCTCCGAGCGTGAGCCACCCACTGAGCAAGAATGCTTTGATGGAGATCTTCATTGCCTTATTCTAGCTTGGCGGCCGCCGCCCGGCGAACTCCCCTTTGACTAACTGCTTGGGCCGGTTGAGATTAACGGCTTGTTGCTGGCCCCTCGTCCAATGGCAGGACATCAGACTTTGACTCTGAGAATGGTGGTTCGAATCCACCGGGGCCAATCGATCGATCCCTCCGCCGTTGCCCCAACTGCAGTCGTGGACTATACTTAGGGGCTATGGCTCTGCCGAATCAATCCCTGGTCTTAAGCCCAATGATGCTGCTTTCAGGAACCGCCAACCGGGCGCTTGCTGAAGAAGTGGCAGGGGAATTGGACCAACCACTTTGCAAGGCAACGATTCGGCGGTTCGCTGACGGGGAAATTTTCGTCAAGATCGACGAAAACGTCCGAGGCCGGGATGTCTACATCATCCAGCCGACCAACCCCCCCGGCGACAATTTATTGGAGTTGCTGTTGTTGATGGACGCCGCGCGCCGGGCCAGTGCCGCCCGCATTACGGCGGTGATTCCCTACTTCGGATACGCCCGCCAGGACCGCAAGGACCAGCCGCGGGTCGCGATCAGCGCGAAACTGATGGCGAACATGGTGTCGACCGCAGGGGCCGACCGGGTCCTGGCCATCGATTTTCACCAGCACCAGATGCAGGGGTTTTTCGACTTGCCGGTCGATCACTTGTACGCCGCGCCGGTGTTCGTGAACCACTTTCGACAAAAGGACCTGAAGGACTTGGTCGTCGTTGCGTCCGACGCCGGTGGGGCAAAGATGGCCCGGGGGTTTGCTAAGCGTTTGAACGCAACCTTCGCGATCATCGACAAGCGACGCACCGCGGCCAATGTGGCCGAGGTGGTCAACGTGATCGGCGATGTCGACGGGAAAGACGTGTTGATTCCCGACGACATGATTGACACCGGCGGGACGATGACCGAGGCTATCGTGGCCCTGAAGCGGCTGGGCGCGCGTGACATCTATGTCTGCGCGACGCACGCCCTGCTCAGTGGCCCGGCGGTTGAACGGTTCATGAATTCCCCGGTCAAGGAGATTGCGGTCACCAATTCGATCGCGATCCCCCCGGCGAAGCATTTCGACAAGCTCAAAGTTCTCTCGATCGCCGGCCTTCTGGCCAAGGCGGTTGGCTATACCCACAGCGACCAATCCGTGAGCTCGCTGTTCGATTGATCCTGGAAGGACGAGGCATATGGCAAAGGCAGCAATTCTCAGCGCGAACACTCGTAGCGTGGCCGGCAAAGGTGCCGCCCGCTCCCTCCGACGCAGCGGCAAAATCCCGGCGATCGTCTACGGTCGCGGCCGGGTCCCCGAGTCGCTCGAACTCGACGCGGTGGCCCTTGAACGCCTCCTGACCAAGGTCCGGGCCGGCAACACGCTCCTCGACGTGACCGTCGCGGATCGCCCGCCAATCAAGGCCTTGATCCGCGAAATCCAGCGCAACCCGGTCCGCCCCAGCGACATCCTCCATGTCGACCTCTACGAGGTCCACGCCAATGAAACGATCGCCGTCGAGGTGCCGCTCAAGTTCGTCGGCACCGCCGAAGGCGTCCGGAACAGCGGTGGGATCTTCGAAGCGGCGCTCCACCAAATCGAGATCAAAGTGCTCCCGGGCGACATCCCGGAGTTCGTCGAGGTGGACGTCACCAACCTCGCCCTCGGCGGCTCCAAGCACGTCAGCGATTTGGTGGCCGGCAAGTTCGAGATCATGACCGAGGGGGCCGTCACCCTCTGCCTCGTCGTCGCGCCGAAGGCCGAAGAGGCCAAGCCGACCGCCGCGGCAGCCGACGGGACGCCCTCGTCGGAACCGGAACTCATTCGCAAGCCTAAAGCCTCCGATGAGGAAGAGGGCGCCAAGAAGGACTAGTCCCTGCGGACCATCATTGGGTTGGGTAACCCGGGCCCTGAGTACGACCGGACTCGGCACAACGCGGGGTTCGCGCTGGCCGATCATCTGGTGGCCCGCTGGGGCCTCGGAGCTTTTCGCCGGGATGGGCAGGCTCGCATCGCCCGGGGGTCGGCCCGAGGCCGGACCTGCGAAGTGGTGAAGCCGCAGACGTTCATGAACCGGAGCGGCGCCGTCCTCGGGCCGCTCCGTGCCAAACCAGGGTTCGAGTCGAGCAACGACCTGCTCGTGCTAGTTGATGAAGTGGCACTGCCGGTCGGTCGATTCCGGCTCCGGAGCAAAGGCTCGGCCGGTGGCCACAACGGATTGAAGAGCATCGAGGGAGCGCTCCGAAGCCAAGACTACGCCAGGCTCCGGATCGGGGTCGGGCCGCTCCCACCCGAGTACCATGACATGGCCGACTTCGTGCTCGGGGGGTTCGAAGCCGGAGAGGCCCGCACTATAGCGGCACTGCTAGACCCGATGGCCGATGCCGTCGAATGCTGGCTCGTCGACGGAATCGAGGTCGCCATGACTCGGTACAATAAGAACCCGAAGCCCCAAGAGCCCTGACCCCACCCACGACAGGCGACTGCTCATGATGTCCAATCTCACACTCTATGCTTTGATCATCGGACTCGTTGGCCTAGTGGCGACGTTCCTGACCTTTGCCGGCATCCGGCAAAAACCGGCCGGCTCCGAAGTCATGCGAGACCTCGCCGACCAAATTCATATCGGCGCCATGGCGTTTCTCAAGGCTGAGTATCGGATTCTCGTCCCCTTCATTCTCGTGATCGCGGGGCTCTTGGCTTGGGCTATCGATCCGAAGACCGCGATCGCCTATGTCTTCGGCGGCGTCTGCTCGATTCTGGCGGGGTGGATTGGGATGCAAGGCGCCACCAAGGCCAACGTTCGAACCGCCGAAGCCGCCCGCGCGTCGGGCCAAGAGGCCGCGCTCCGAATTGCCTTCTCCGGCGGCGCCGTGATGGGCCTGGCCGTCGCCTCGCTTGGCTTAGTTGGGATCGCGATCGTCTTCATGTTCCTCGGGCCGGCCGAAGCCGCGGCCAACCCCAATCTGTTCTCGCAGATCATTTCGGGCTACGCCATGGGGGCGTCGTCGATTGCCCTCTTTGCCCGAGTCGGCGGCGGCATTTTCACCAAGGCGGCCGATGTCGGAGCCGACCTCGTCGGCAAGGTCGAAGCCGGGATTCCCGAGGACGATCCCCGGAATCCGGCGACGATTGCCGATAACGTGGGCGACAACGTGGGCGACGTGGCGGGCCTCGGGGCCGACATCTTCGAGAGCTACGTCGGCGCCATCATCGCCACCGTGGCCCTCGCCGCCACCTCGACCCTCATTATCGACACCAATCGGATGACGGCCATGCTCCTCCCGGTTGCGTATACGGGAGCCGGACTGGTGGCGTCCTTGATCGGGATCCTGACGATGCGGCTGCTGGCGTCCGGCAACCCGGCCAACGCCCTCCGGCTGGTGACCTTCATCGCCGCCGGCTTGTTCCTCGTTTTTGCCTACGTCCTGACCGGCATGATGCCGCTCGGGATGACCAGCGACGCCGGAGTGGCCTATCCGGTCTATGGGCCGTTCTGGTCGGTCGTGGCCGGCACGGTGTCCGGCATCCTGATCGGATTGGTCACCGAGTACTACACCTCGAGCAAGCCGGTCGAGCGGATCGCGGAGGCCTCGAAGACTGGGCCGGCCACCAATTTGATCGCCGGGCTCGCCGTCGGCATGCAATCGTGCATCCTTCCGGTGCTCTTGATTTGCGGGGCAATTTACCTGTCGTATGAGATGGCGGGCCTCTACGGAATCTCCATCGCGGCGGTCGGCATGCTCGCGACCGTTGGGGTGACCATGACGGTCGACGCCTACGGACCGATTTCCGATAACGCGGGCGGAATCGCTGAAATGAGCCATCTCGGCAAGGAAGTCCGGAAGATCACCGACGGGCTCGACGCCCTCGGCAACACCACCGCGGCCATCGGGAAAGGTTTTGCGATCGGATCGGCGGCCCTCACCGCGCTCGCCCTGTTCAGCGCATATTCATCGGCGGTTGGACTCAATGCCACCGGACTCAATCTGCTCGATCCGATGGTGGTTATCGGGCTGTTCATCGGCGGCGTGATGCCGTTCTTCATTGGCGCCTCGACCATGACCGCAGTCGGCCGGGCGGCCCAGGGCATGGTCGAAGAGGTTCGCCGCCAGTTCCGGGAAATTCCCGGCCTCCTCGAAGGCAAGCCGGGCGTGAAACCCGACAGCGCGCGGTGCGTCGAGATCTCGACCAATGCCGCGCTCCGCGAAATGATCGTACCCGGCGTCTCGGCCTTGCTGCTTCCCGTGGTGGTGGGCGCCTTGCTCGGCGTGAAGGCGCTTGGCGGCCTTCTGGCGGGAGCGACGGTGACCGGAGTGATGATGGCGCTGTTCATGGCCAACGCAGGCGGGGCCTGGGATAACGCCAAGAAGTACATCGAAGGAGGGGCCCACGGCGGCAAGGGTTCCGACCCTCACAAAGCGGCCGTGGTCGGCGATACCGTCGGCGACCCGTTCAAGGATACCTCCGGCCCCGCGATGAACATTCTGATCAAGCTGATGAGCGTGGTCTCTTTGGTGCTGGCTCCATGGTTCGCCAGCCTTCACAAGTGACCGTGGCCTGATTGCTTCGACTCGGAATCGTCGGACTTCCGAACGTTGGGAAGTCGACTCTATTCAATGCCCTGACTTCGGCTAAGGCGCTGGTCGCGAACTATCCGTTCGCGACCATCGAGCCCAACACCGGCGTCGTTGAAGTCCCCGATCCCCGCCTGGGCCGGATTGCTGAGTTCGTCAAGCCGGAACGGACGGTCCCCGCCGTCGTCGAGTTCCTCGACATCGCGGGGCTGGTGAAGGGCGCCAGCCAGGGCGAAGGCCTCGGGAACCAATTTCTCGCTAACATCCGGGAAGTCGATGCCATCGTCCATGTCGTTCGATGCTTCGAGGACGACGACATCCAACACGTGATGGGCCCAGTCGATCCGGTCCGCGATCGAGAGGTCATCAACATTGAGTTGGGGCTCGCTGATCTCGCCGCCGTCGAAAAGCGTCTCGATAAGAGCGTCCGGGCGGCTCGATCCGGCGACCCCCAGGCCAAGTTGGAGGCCAAACTGCTGACGGCGCTCCAGGCCGCGCTTGCCGAGGGGCTGCCGGCCCGGTCGGTGGTCCCCACCCAGGAGGAAGCCGCCACCTTCCGGCAATTCAACCTGTTGACCGCCAAGCCCGTGCTCTACGCCGCGAACGTCGGCGAGGGGGACATCAACCAGGGTAACGCCCATGTCACCGCCCTGCAGGCGGCGATCACCGCCGCCGACGAATCGGCTGAGGTCGTCCTGTTTTCGGCCCAGGTCGAGATGGAGTTGGCGGAGCTCGCACCGGAGGACCGGAAAGACTTCCTTGACTCGTTAGGCTTGACCGAGTCGGGCCTCGATCGCCTAGCCCGCGGGGCCTATCACCTCTTGGGCCTCCAGAGCTATTTCACCGCCGGTGAAAAAGAGGTTCGGGCCTGGACCATCCACACCGGCGATCGAGCTCCGGAGGCAGCCGCCGTCATCCACACTGATTTCGAGCGGGGGTTCATTCGGGCCGAAACGGTTGGATTCGCTGACTTCGTCCGGGTTGGCGGCTGGAAACCAGCTCGAGAACAGGGACTGGTCCGCTCCGAAGGCAAGGAATACGTCGTCCAAGACGGCGACGTCCTTCTGTTCCGCTTCAACGTATAGCGGGCAGCGCCACAACGCCGAGTTTGGTTCGCCAATCCGCCAGCAGGGCTCCGCACGATGCCAGCAGCCGGGCCTCGGCGGTGTTGCGGCTCCGCTCCCGTTTGACCCGGGCCGCCCGGGCGATCGTCCACTGCGGGTAGGGCCGGTCGACCAGGGCAATGGCCAGGCCTCGTTCCAGCCATCCTTCGTTGAGGACCCGGACGTACCAGCCGCTCCGATCGGTCGCCACGACGCGCTCAATGACCTCCGGCCTCCGAAACCGGCGGACCAGGTTCAGACACGGCTCTCGAGGCCCCGACACCTCGACCCGGAGCTCGCCAAGCTGGAACAAATCCCCGACGCAAACCGACCGTTCTGACAGCCCGCTGACAGTGAGGTTTTCGCCGAATCCCCCGGGGCCCGCGTCCTTCGTCGCCCACTCGGAGCGCCAGTCCTGGTAGTGTTCGATCGGGTACCACAAAAGGGCCCGCTCCGGCCCACCATGCCCCTTTTTATAGACCTGGCTGTCGCCGCTCAAACCCAGAGCCCCGGCCGATACCCGGCCCTCTACCGGCTCTTTCCAAATCGCACTGGTCCAGAGCCCGTCGAGGGACTCCGAGGCGTTCGGGTTCCCCATAGTTCTCGGCTGACCGGTTTGGATCGATTCGATTCGCATGGACCTCCTAACTTGTTCATTCCAAAGGGCTTTGGGTTTGACACCGCGGTCGCCTGGAGCTATGTTCCGCCTTCGAAAAACTATCCTCCTCGGCCCTCCGCACCCAGGGCCGGGGCAAACTTGACCAAAGGAAGGTGTGCATGGCCCGACCGTATGAGGTGGTCTACATCTTCGATCCTGCACTGGACGAAGAGACCATCAATGCCAAACTCGCCGCGTTTCACGCGCTCGTCGCCGCGCCGGACGCCGAGGCTCCCCAGTTGAACCATTGGGGCCGTCGCCAACTGTCCTATCAAATCAAAAAGCGGGAGACCGGCTACTACGTCGTCGCGACGTTCAGTGCGGAGGCGAAGACCCTCCCCGAGTTTGAGCGAGCCATCAAGCTCGACGATGCCGTCATCCGCCACCTCGTCGTGGTCAATGATGAGCCGCCGACGCCCCCGAACTACGCCGCCGTCAAGCCGGCCGATTCTGAAGAGGAGGATGACGAATGAGCCGCCATCGAAAAGGCGATCCGCTAGCGGAACTCCGGATCCGGATCGTCGACTATAAGGATGAGAAACTGCTGTCCCGTTTTCTGACTGAGCGGGGCAAGATCCTTCCCCGGCGACTCAGCGGCGTGACGGCCCGCCATCAGCGCCAACTCGCGGTGGCGATCAAGCGGGCGCGCTATCTCGCGATCCTGCCCTATATCAAGGGGTACGCGGGCTGACCACGCCGTCGGAAACGGGGCCGCGCCCCGCGTTCAGCACAGCAATCCTGGTGGTGGCGTTTCTCCTTTTGGCGCCACCACTTTTCCTCTTGGCCCCCTTGGCCCTGCTATTGCTCTTTTCCGGTCCAAAGACCCTCCGGGAGTGGCTCTGGATCTTCTTGGCCACCGCCGGCAGCCTGAAGCTCCTCTTCGACGCAAGCTCCACCGACCTGACGTCCCGCATGATCAGCACCGTCGGGCTCCTCGCGGCGGCAGCCTTCGTCGTGGTGTGCCACGCCCTGCCGAGGGCACCGACCGTCACCCGGGGTCTGATCGCCATCGGCGCCGCTGGCATCGGCTTGGCCATCTGGGTCGCTTGGTTCTCACTTGACCTTCGCGCGGTCGATGCCGCTGTCGCGGCCCAGATCCGGAGCTCGCTGGATCGGTTGCTTGAGGGGGCCCCCGGCGAACAGGCCGTCGCAACCAGAGACTCGGCCGACTCCGTTGGTCGTCTATTTCTGGGATTGGTTGGGCTCCAAACGCTCCTGGGACTGGGGTTGGCCTGGCACTGGTACCACCGAATCGCGGCTCGTCCGTTGCCACCGGCTCCCAATCCGTGGCAGGCGTTTCGATTCAACGACCACTTCGTTTGGGGTGCTATCTTTACCTTGGCTGCGGCCCTGCTACCATTGGGCGAGCCCGCCGCCCGGGTCGCCAACAATACCCTGGTGGTTTGGGTCGGCCTGTACGCCATCCGCGGGTTGGCGGTGGCCCAAACCGGGGCGAGGTCATGGCCGTTTCCCGGCAAACTGTTGTTGGTTTCTTTCGCCGTTCTAGCGCTCCCAATTGCGTTCGGAACGCTGGTCACCCTCGGGCTGGCTGATACCTGGCTCGATTTCCGGAACCGACCGGTTCCCGCTGGAGGTAGTGATGGAAGTCATTCTTCGTGAAGACGTGAAAGGGCTCGGCAAGGCTGGCGCCTTGGTTCGAGTCAAACCCGGCTACGGTCGGAATTTCCTGTTGCCTCAGGGCTTGGCGTTCGAAGCCACCGCGGGCAACAAAAAGCGGATTGAAACCGAGCAACGCTCCCGGGTCGCCAAGCACTCGGCCGAAAAAAGCGAAGCGGCCGACTTGGCGGCGAAACTCGAGGCCGCTCACCTCAAGCTCAAGGCTAAAGCCGGCGAGGGCGACAAACTCTTCGGCTCGATCACGACCGGCGATTTGGCCGAGGCGCTCGGAAAGGCCGGCTTCTCGATCGACAAGCGGAAGATTGAACTCGAACACCCGATCAAACAATTGGGGTTCCACTCGGTCGCCGTCCGGCTCCACCCGGAGGTCCGGGCCGAATTCAAGGTGACGGTGGAGCCGGAATAGCCGATGCCAGTCGGCATCGCGTATGTGGACGGACCGAGGCTGGCTCGGTCCATGTATGCGGCGGCCGACTGGGTCCAGGCCGGGCGAGATGAGATCAACCGGCTGAATGTATTCCCGGTGCCGGACGGCGACACCGGGACCAATTTCAGCTTGACCCTTCGCGCCGTCGCCGACGCGCTTCAAGCCCAGGGCGATGCTCCGCTCGGGACCACGGCCCAGACGGCCGCCCGCGCGGCGGTCCTCGGTGCTCGCGGGAATTCCGGGATGTTGTTGGCCCATTTTCTCCTCGGATTTTCCGAATCGATCGGCGACCGGGCCACCGCGACCGCCTCGGTCATCGCCGCAGCCCTCCGGCGGGCCTCGGACACCCTGTACCTTTCGCTCGACGAGCCCCGCGAAGGCACCATTCTCACCGTGGCTCGCGACGCCGCCACCGCCGCCGAGAAGGCGGCCGAGACCAGTGTCGACCTGGCGGAGTTCATGCGAAAGATGCTGGCCGAGGGCCAGGAGGCCCTGGCCCGAACGCCCTCGCTCCTGGCCGTGCTCCGCGAAGCCGGGGTGGTGGATGCCGGAGGTAAGGGCTTTGTCCGGATGCTCGAAGGCGTCGTCCGGCTGATCGAAGGCGATCCGATTCTTGCCGCCCCCACCTTAAGCCATGAGCCTGGATTCAATCCCGCGGCCGAGTTCGTGGTGGCCGCCGAGCGGGACTACCAGTTTTGCACCGAATGCGTCATTCGAGGCGATCACCTCCCGCCCTCGAATGAGGTTCGGACCCTGCTCCATCAGTACGGTGGCTCCGTGGTAGTGGCCCAGATCGGGGACATTTTGAAGATCCACGTCCACACGGATACGCCTGAGGCGGTCTACGCCGCGGCCGGCCGGTGGGGGACCGTGGCCTCTCGCAAGGCTGACGACATGCGGGCCCAGCACTTAGGGCTCGGGCACCCCGAACGGCGGCCGGTGGCAATCGTGACCGACTCGTCGGCCGACCTCCCCGACTCAGTCCTCGATCGGCACCGGATCGCCCTGATCCCCCTCCAAGTCACCTTTGGGGACACCAGCTACCGCGACCGAGTCGTCCTCAAGCCTGAGGAGTTCTACCGTAAGCTTCGAACCGCGAAGGACCTGCCCACGACCTCGCAGCCGACGCCCGGCGAGTTCATCAAGACATTCCGGTCCAGTCTCGCTGAGGCCGACGAAGTCGTGGCCGTCCTCCTCTCGGGCGGGCTGTCGGGCACCGTCCAGGCCGGTCAGGCCGCGGTCAAGGCGGCCCAGCTCGAGCGCATCGAGATCTTTGACAGCAAGTCGGCCTCCCTTGGCCTTGGGTTGTTGGCCCTCCGGGCGGGCGAACTGGCCGAGTCAGGGTGGAGCGCAAAAGCAATTGTCAAAGAGCTTGAAAGGGTACGGTCCCAATCGGGGCTGTTTTTGACAGTCGACCGCTATGAGAACCTTTTGCGATCTGGCCGCGTATCGAGAGGAAAGGCATGGCTTGCCGGCATGCTCGACGTCAAGCCGATCCTGTCACTCGATCAAACCGGGCGAGTCGTCCCGATCGACCGGGTTCGGGGCCGCGAGCAGTTGGTGGCTCGGGTCCTCCATTGGGTGGACCGTGCCCTTACGCCGCGGCCCAAGGCCCTTCGGTTCGGGATCGCCCACGCCGAAAACCCGGAAGTCGCCGAGCGGTTGCGGACCGCGTTGGTGGCGGCCTATCAGCCCCGGGACTGCTTCGTGGTCCTTGCCACTGGCGTCTTGGGCACACACGCAGGCCCAGGCGCCTGGGCCGTATGTTACCAGGTCGAGGATGGTACCCCTGCGCAACCAGACAAAGGCCCCCGTGGTTGACGTCCGAATGAAACGACTGCCGTCCGCGATCCAGGCCGCCCTGGAAGCGGCCGACGACCGAAACGCCCAGCAGATCGTTGCCCTCGATTTACGGGGGCTGTCTAATGCCACTGACTACTACGTCGTGGCGAGCGGGACCTCCGACGCCCACGTCCGCGGTGTCGCGTCGTCGATCCTCGAGCGGCTGGCCCGACTCGGAATCCATCCCCATCACGTCGAGGGCCTCCAGGGGGGACGCTGGGCTCTGCTCGATTTCTTTGATTTTGTCGTCCACGTTTTTCACCCGGAGGCGCGCCGCTTCTACCAACTCGAGCGACTCTGGAATGATGCACCCGTTGTCAGCTTCACGCCGGCGCCCGAATGAAAGGCCTGATCATGCGTCGCCTCATCCCGTTGCTCCTTGGGCTGATCCTGGCCCCCGCCCTGGTTTCGGCCCAATACTTCGGTCGGAACCGGGTTCAATACGGCCGGTTTGATTTCAAGATTATCCAAACCGAACATTTCGATGTCTATTACTACGAGAGCGAACGTCCAGCGGCGCTCGACGTCGCCCGAATGGCGGAACGCTCGTACGCCCGACTGTCTCGGATTCTCAATCACGAGTTCGAGGAACGCAAGCCAATCATCTTGTACAGCTCGCACACCGACTTCCAACAAACGAACCTCGGCGGCGGCGGCGTCGATGAAGGCACCGGCGGCTTCACCGACTTCCTCCGCCATCGAAACACGTTCCCGCTGACCGGTTCGTACGCGGACAACGAGCACGTCCTGGCGCACGAAATGGTCCACCAATTTCAGTTTGACATCTGGAGTCGTGGCCGGGGGGGCGCGGGCATCCAGGGCATCATCAGCGCCAATGCCCCGCTCTGGTTCGGTGAGGGGATGTCGGAGTACTTATCCCTCGGCCCAATCGACACCAAGACCGCGATGTGGCTCCGCGATGGCGCTATTGAAGGCAAGCTCCCATCGGCAAACGATTTCCTCCAGGTATTCCCGTATCAATTCGGGCACGCGCTCGTCACCTATATCGGGCAACGTTGGGGCGACGAGGCCATCGGAGCTATTACCAAGAACGCGATCGGGGGCGGACTCGAAACGTCGCTCCGCCGGGTTCTCGGCATGACCTTCGACCAATTGGTGGTCCAGTGGCAAGACGCGGTGACCAAGCAATACCTCCCGGAGATCGGGAAGCGGGTCAAGGCCCGGGCGGTGGCCGCTCCGCTGCTGAACCAGAAGACCTCGGAAGGGACCTGGCACTTGGCCCCCGCCCTCTCACCGGACGGATCCCGAGTCGTCTACTTCAGCGAAAAGGACTTCTTCTTCATCGACTTGTGGATGGCCGATGGCAACACCGGCAAGCCGATTCGGCGGCTGCTCAACTCTAGCTTTACGGGTAACTACGAGACGTTTCGATACTTCACGTCGTCGGCAGCCTGGTCCGAAGACGGAACCATGCTGACCTTCGCGGCCAAGCGCGGAGGCAAGGACGATATCGTGATCGTCGATCCCGCGAAGAACCGGCAAGTTCGGGGAATCACCGTGCCGTTGTCGGGGGTCACGACCCCGACTTTCAGTCCGGATGGGAAGCAAGTCGTTTTCACCGGGCTCGAAGGTGGGATCTCAGATCTCTACCTGATCAACGTCGACGGTACCGGCTTCAAGCGGCTGACCAATGACAAGTTCGCCGACCTCCACCCGGTCTGGTCGCCGGACGGCAAGACAATTGCCTTCGCGACCGACCGGGGGCCGTTGACCGATTTCGCATCCCTCAAATGGGGCCAGCTGCGGATCGCGCTCTTCCACCTCGACACCGGGACCATCGAGGTCCTCCCAGGGATGGATCATGGCCGAAACTCGAGCCCCCAATGGGCGCCCGACGGCCAATCCATCGGGTTCGTTTCCGACCGCAACGAGGTCGCCAACCTCTACCTGTACGACCTCGGCGACCGACAGGTTTATCAGCTGACCGATTTCTACACTGGGGTTCAGGGCATCACCCCGCTCTCGCCGGTACTGTCCTGGTCCCGCGGTTCCGACCGGATGGCTTTCGTCTACTTCGAGCAGGGGAAGTACGATATCTACTCGCTCGCGAACCCGCGCACGCTGAAGAAGGCGCCCTGGGTGCCAAATCAGGCCCCGATCCAAGTCCTGGTCCAATCGCAGCCGGTTCCGGCCTTTCGTCCGGTGGTCCAGGACTCGGCCCAAGCGGCGGCAACCCCGAAGTCGCCGGAAGTTTTGACTTCCAGCGCGCTCTATCGCGGACCCACCGGCTTTCGGCGAACCGATTCCCTACCCCCTACGGCCGATTCGGTCAAAGACGCCGCGGGGCCGCTGACCATCGCCAAGCTGCTCGATTCGGTCGACATCAAGGCGCCCGACACCACCGATTTCATCCACCGTCCGTATAAGACCAAGTTTGAAGCGGAATACGTTGCCCGCCCCACGATCGGGTATACCCGCGACAACTTTGGGCGCGGCGTCACCGGCTCGGCCACCGTGGTCCTCGGTGACATGCTTTCGAACCAGCAACTGGTGTTTGGAGCCTCCCTGAACGGCCGGCTCCCGGAAACCCAGTTCGTGGCCCAATATGTCAACTTGAAGAACCGCTTCAACTGGGCGTTCGGGATCCAGCAGCAGCCGTACTTCTTCTACAACAACAGCTCGCTCGAACCGGGACCAACGAACCAAGAGACCACCTTCATCACCAGTATCCAACGGCTGGTCCTCCGCGACATCTCAGCCCAGGGATTCTATCCGTTCACTCGTTTCTCGCGAGTGGAAGGGACCGTCTCGTTCGCCAATATTCAGAACGATATCCTCGAGATCCGGGAACCGTATTTCAGCAATTCCGGCCTTCCGAGCCGGCAGCCGACGTTAGAGACCAGGGGCCTCGAGAGCATCACCTACCTCCAGCCATCACTTGCCTACGTGCATGACAACTCACTGTCCGCCTACGTGGGCCCGTTTCTCGGACGCCGGTCTCGATTTGAAGTCGGCCAGAACTTCGAGGTGATCGGCGAGGGATGGAAGTTCACCTCGGTGACGGCGGATATGCGGCGCTACGATCGACTGATCGGCAACGTCGTCCTCGCGACCCGCGGGATGTTCTATGGCCGAATGGGTCGTGATGAAAGCAGGTTCCGCTTCTACGGTGGGAACACCGAGCTGATTCGGGGGTATACCGCCGGGTCGTTCCGGAAAAATGAATGCCTCGAATCCAATGACCAGCAATCGATCACCGGCTGTTCGTCTTTCGATGAGCTGATCGGGACCCGGGCGGCGGTGTTCAATGCCGAAGTCCGGTTCCCACTGATAGCCGGGGGGCTGGGCTTCATTCCGATCCGGGGATTTCCCGGAGCCCTTGAGGCGGCGGTCTTCTTCGACGCGGGGGTGTTCTGGGAGGATGGCATGACCGTGCAACTCAAACGGTCGGCCGGCCAAACCAATGTCTGTAGTCGGAATGGTCAGACCGGCCAGCTACTGGGCACCTGTACCCGGACCCCCCTGACCAGCTACGGGGTTTCCCTCCGGGCCAATGTCCTTAACTTCCTGATCCTTCGGCTGGATTACACCCGGCCGCTCCAGCGATCCGTAGGTGGGGTGTGGACGATCAGCCTCGGCCCAACATTCTAGCAACCGTCCGGCGCTGGAGCCTGCTGATTGCCGGCCTTTGGGTGGTGGCCGGCTGCCCCGCGGCCGAGGTCGAGACCCCGCCCGACTTGCCGGCGGTCGGCGGGCAAGCCTCCCTGATTCGGGTCCCTGAGGGCGGCGGGGTTGTCGAAGCCTTCAATCCCGATAGCCTCGGCGATCCGATTTGGAGCAGCAGGGCCGTGGCGCCGAGTATCCGCGAGGTGGTCGGGATCAACGCCGAAGCCCACCTTCTTTGGGCCGTCGACACCGCCGGCAATCTGTTCGCCGTCGACCTCGAGAGCCGCGGCCTCCGCCAGTTTGCGACCGGGGTGGAATCAGCATCCATGGTGCCGAACGGAAGCGTGTTCGTGCTCGGTGCTCTGAACCGGGTGGCCCGGTACCAGGGCGGGGTTCCGATCCAATACAAGACGCCCCTCCCCCACGCGCCGGTCTTTCAGACCGGCACCCTCAGCGATCGATACATCGCCGTACTCGGCGCCAAACCCCGTCGGATCGTTGTGTTGTCGCCCGAACGGCAACTGCACAGCGCCGTCATCGTCGACGGGCCGGCGGTCGCCACCTATTGGGGAGAACTGGTCGCCGTGGCGGCGTCCGACGGCGTGACGCTGTATCAAACCGACGCCCCCTACTCGACCCGGTCTGTCCCAACGAAGCAAAGGCCGGTCGCCATGGTCTTCAGCCCGTCCGCTCACCGGATCTACGTTGCCTACGGCGATCGGACGATTGACGTGATCGAGCGGTACTCGCTCGAGCGGCTGGCCTCGATCAAACTGCCCGGCGAGGCGGCTGAGATCCGAACCGATGGTTCGGGCCGATGGCTATTGGCGCGGCCGCGGACCGGAGACAGCGTCTGGGTCGTTGATTTGGCCACCACCCGCCTTGCCGGCACCATCGAGGCCGGCTGGTCGGACGATCTCCCCACGGTGGCGGGCGCGGCCACGCTCCTCGCCCGTCGCAACGGCGATGTCGTGGCGCTGGCGCTCGGCGGGACGAGCCGGGAAACCGGCCGAATCCCCGGCGGTGCCACCGACCGCTGGATTGTCACGACCTGGCTCCCCAAGGACCGCCAGACGCTGGCGGCTGCCGTCGCGGAGTCCGCGCTCGTGACCCAGGATAGCCTGCTGGTCGTCTCCGATTCCGACGCCACCGTCACCGACCGCCTGTATCTCCAGGTGAGCAGCTCGCAAAGCGCTGAGTGGTCGCGAGACTTCGCCAAGCAACTGTCGAGCGCCGGGTTCCCGGCCAAGGTCATCGACCCCGCCACCACCGACGAAGGATTTCGCGTCATCGTCGGCCCGTTCGGTACCCGCGAAGCAGCCGAGGAAACCGGCCGCAAGCTCGGACGACCCTACTTCGTCCTGACCAATCCGCCGATCCGGGAGTAGCCCTACCCCCACCACCCGGCTATTTTTGGCTCCAGTACGAGCCAGCCGTCCTCGGTCGACTGCCATTTTCGGAACCAAAATGAAATTACTCAAGCTGGAACTCTCCGGCTTCAAATCGTTCGCCGATACCGTCACGCTCGAATTCGACCATGGTGTCTCCGCCATCGTGGGCCCCAACGGATGCGGTAAATCCAACGTGGCCGACGCGGTCCGCTGGGTCCTCGGCGAAACGTCAGCCCGGCTCCTCCGGGGCGGAAAAATGGAAGACGTGATTTTTCAGGGGTCGATCAATCGACGCCCGGTCAACGTCACCGAGGTTTCGCTCTTTCTGGACAATTCCGCCGGCGATCTTCCGATCGCGTACAACGAAGTGGTCATCACCCGCCGAATGACTCGCTCCGCCGGCAGCGAGTACTTCATCAACAAGGGTTCGGTCCGCCTCCGCGACGTCAACGATCTGCTGCGGGGCACCGGCCTGGGGAGCGACGCGGGCGTGGTGATGGAAGCAAAGATGATCGACCTCCTCCTCTCGGACCGGGCGGACGAACGTCGATCGCTGTTTGAGGAGGCGGCCGGGATCGGCTTGTACCGAGATCGAAAGCACAGCACTGAGCGCCGGCTCGAAGAAACCGCAACCGACCTTCAGCGGCTTGAGGACCTCCTCGCCGAAGTGCAGTCGCAGATTCGTAGCCTGGCCCGCCAAAAAGGCAAAGCGGAACGGCACGCGAAGTTCACCGAGGAGAAGTTCTCGGTGCAACTTACCTTGGCCCAGAGGCTCTTGGATGAGTTGGCCGAACGGGCGGAGGGCATGGCCGCCCGCCATGAATACCTGAAGGCTGTCTTGCCTGAACTCCGGGAGCGGCTGGCCGTGGCCACCCAACATCAAGACACCGGCGCCGCCGACCGAACCCGAGCCGAGGAGCACCGGACCATCGTGGCCCGCGAACTGGCTCAGGTCCAGCTCGCGTTAGGCAAGCTCGATGGTGACCTCGCCGTGGCCGCTGAGCGCCTCGCCCACGCCCGGGCCCGCCGGGATCGGGACGAGGAAGAGCGTCAGCAAGTCGCGGCCCGAACCCACCAGGCCGCCATCGAGCGCGATCAGGCCGCCGGTGATCGATCCCTGGCGGAGACCGAGCATGGCCAAATCCAGGAGAACCTCCAAAGCCGGGCCCAAGTCGAGGAGGAGGTTCGGAGTCGGTTGATCACCCATCGGGACGAGGTCCGCCGGCTCGAAGAAGCCGTCCATGCCCAGGCCCAGAACCTCCGGGCGCTCGAAGGGGAGCGGACCGCCCTCGACGGCGACCTGGCGACCCTCCGGGAGAACCTGGCGCAACAGGAGGCTCATTGCGCCGGCCTGGCCCAGGATTTTGCCGATGTGGAAGGGCGGACCCAACGCGCCGATCAAGAGGCCGCCGCACGGGCTCAGGAAACCCTCGCCGCCACGGCAGCCGCCGATCGGGCCCGCCACGTCGTGGCCGAGACTCGGGAACGGGAAGCCTCCGAGCGCGATCAGCGGCGGCAGGCCGAAGAATCCCTGGCGCAACTCACCGCCAGGCGCCAGGCGCTTGAGGAGTTGGAGCGCGACCGAGTCGGCCTGGCGCCGGCCGCTCAGGCCCTCCTTGCGGTCAAGGCTCGGTTTGGCGACGCGGTGCTTGGCCCCCTGAGCGACTTCATCAATACCTCCCGTGAAGACGCCGAGTTGGCCGAGCGGCTACTCGGCGAGTGGATGCATGCGGTCCTGGTCCGGGATTGGACCACCATCAGCGAGGTCCACGCCTGGTATGAGGAGGCTCAGCCGGGCGCTTTGGTGCTTCTGCCGGTCGAACCGGGGCCTCAGACCGACCTCTCTGGTGCCCATCCGCTCACGGATCGGCTGTCGGCTGAAGGCCCGGCCGGCCCGTGGATCAGTGCGTTGCTCAAAGGCTCTGAGGTCCTCCATCCGTCAGGACGGGTCCTCAAACGCGCTTCTGGCGCAGTCCTTCTGACCGGAACGGCCGCGCCATCAGGTTCGATTCGCCGTCGGGCCGATCTGGTCGCCTTGGGCCAGGAGATTGAGGTTCAGGATGGACTCCTCCGAAGTGTCCTCGACCGACTCACGGCAACCCGTGAGCAACTGGTCGCACTCGAGCGGATGGCGGCCGAAGCGCAAGCGGTGCTCGAGCAGGCCCGCGACCGGGAACGTCAAGCGGTCGTGAACCGAGACGACGCTCAACGGTTGCTGCTGACCCTGGGCCGTGAACGTCAGGATGCCGACAACCAACTCGGACGGATCAACGAACGGATCACTCGATCGGCCAATCGCCAGACCGAGGTGGGGGCGGCGCTCCACGAGGGCGAGGTGACGCAGGCCCGGCAGGATGAAACCCTGGGCACCACTCGGTCGACGCTCGCGTCGCTGGAAGTCGAACAAGAGGCGGCTCGCGAAGGGCGGGTCCACTGGCAGGTTCAAGAGGCGCACGTTTCCGCCCGTCTTCGGGCGACGACCGACCGGCTCGATCGGGCCCATCAGACTATCGCCCTGGCAGAGCAGGCGGCCGAAGCGCTCCGGCACGAAATCGCCCAACTCGACGAAGAGGCTAGTGGGCTCGCCGCCCAGCACGCGGCCTGGAGAGAGCAGCGGCATGAACGGCAATTGGCCCTGTCGGAGCTGGAAACCAATTCCGCCGATGCGGAAGGCGCGCTGGCGGCCGCCACCGCCGTTCTGACCACCGCCCAACAATCCGTCCAAGCCCTCCGAGACGAGGTCGATACCTCGAACGAAGAGTTTCACCGGTTGGAGTTGGAGCTCACAGAAGTGGCCGGCGCCCGCGGCAAGATCGTCGACCGAATCGAGGCCGAATGGCGCGCGCCCGTCGCCGATTTGCTGGCCCGAGTCCAGTTGCTCGACCTGGACCGCGAGACCCTCGAGAACGAGTTGTCCCGGATCGTTCAAGGCCTCGAAGCCATCGGGCCGGTCAATCCGTTGGCCGTCGAGGAGCATGCCGAAGAAACCAAGCGCCTCGAGTTTCTCACCACCCAGCGGGACGACTTGGTGGCCGCTCGCCAGTCACTGCTCCAGGCAATTCGGGAAATCGACGGAACCGCCAAGGCCCTGTTCCTCGACACCTTTGCGGCGGTCCAGGCCAACTTCCACAAGGTGTTCCAGACCCTCTTCGGCGGAGGTGAATGTGATCTGCGGCTCTCGAACGCGGACGATCCGCTCGAGGCCGAGATCGAGATCCACGCGGCGCCCAGGGGCAAGAAGACCCAGCGGATCCATCTGCTCAGTTCGGGAGAGCGGACGCTCGTCGCGGTCTCCCTCCTTTTCAGCATCTACCTGACGAAGCCAAGCCCGTTCTGTCTGATGGACGAAGTCGATGCACCGCTCGACGACTCCAATGTCGGCCGGTTCACGAACTTGTTGCACGAATTCAAAGAGGCCACCCAGTTCGTGGTCATTACCCATAATCCCCGCACCATGCAGGCCGCCGATGCGGTCTTTGGGGTCACGATGCAAGAGCCGGGCGTGTCAACGATCGTTGGGGTCCGACTCGGCGACCGGGACAAAGTCGCGGCCTGACCGGCGATGTTGATCCTGCTGCGAGCCGACGCCTCCGCCACCGACGAGGAGCGGGTTACCGCGTTGGTTCGGGAACTGGGATTCGGTGCCACCGCGATTCCGGGACTACGCCGAAAGACCATCGCGGTCCTCGGCAATGACGGCCGGATCGACGGGGCCCGCTTCTTGGCTCTGCCAGGTGTCGAAGAGGTCATCGCGCTCACCAAGCCATATCGAATGGTGGCCCGCGATTGGCGACCCGACCCGACCGTCATTCAGCTCCCCAACGGGCTCTCGATCGGCGGGACCGAGTTGTTCATCATCGCCGGACCCTGTTCGGTCGAGAGCGAGTCGCAGATTCTCGAAACGGCCGAAGCCGTCAAGCGCTCGGGCGCGGTCGCCCTTCGAGCCGGGGCCTTCAAGCCTCGGACGTCGCCGTACGCCTTTCAAGGGCTCGGCACCGTGGGGCTCGACCTGCTCCGGCAGGTCCGAACCGAGACCGGCCTCCTCATCGTGACCGAGGCCATGGATGACGAAGGGCTCGACACGGTGGCCGACACCGCTGACATTGTTCAGCTCGGGGCCCGAAACATGCAAAACTTCAGCCTCCTCAAACGAGCGGGCCGATGCGGAAAGCCGGTGCTGCTCAAACGAGGCCCCTCCGCCACCGTGACCGAATGGCTGATGTCGGCCGAGTATCTGATGGCCGAGGGAAATCCTAACGTCGTTCTCTGCGAGCGCGGGATCCGCGGGACCGACTCCACGGCCCGGAACGTCTTCGACCTCAACGTCATCCCCGCCATCAAGCAGCTCTCCCATCTTCCGATTCTGGCCGACCCCAGTCATGGGACCGGACGGCGCGCCATGGTTCGACCAATGGCGAGGGCCGCGGTGGCGGCCGGTGCCGATGGCCTCCTCATTGAGGTCCATGTCCACCCGGACCAAGCGCTCTCCGACGGGGCCCAGACCCTCTACCCCGAGCAATTTGAACTGCTGATGGACGAGACCCGTCAGATCGCTTCGGTATTGGGCCGCACGGTCGCCGGGCGCGCCAAGGCTGGGCTGTGAGCCGGGTGGTTGGCGTGGCCGGGCTGCTGGCGGCCGGATTGGGTGGGACCGCTCTTGCCCAGGACGCCACGGCGATCGTCGGGCGGGCCGGTCGGATCTACCGAAACCTGGGCTCGCTCCAAGCCGACTTCGTCCAAACCATCGAGGACCGATCCCAAGGCGACACCCTCGTCAGCCGGGGCACAGTCACCCAATCGGGGAAAAACCTGTTTGCGATGCGGTTCAGCGACCCGGCCGGCGAGGCTGTGGTCGTGGATGGCAAGTCGATCTGGACCTATACCCCAAGCACTTCCCCGGACGTCGTCTTCCGCTCCCCGCTACCGAATGACCCGGTCTACGGCGTGAATCTGCTCGATGTGCTTCTCGACCGGCCCCAGGACCGGTACCGAGTCAGCTATGTCGAACGCACCAACACCGGAGGCCTCAGCATGGACGTCATCGATTTAGTCCCGACGACTGAAAGCGTCCCATTCAAGAAGGCCCGCCTTTGGCTTGGGGTCGACGACGCGCTCCCGAGGCGGATTGTGCTCGATGAGGGTGGCGGGGCTCGGCGGATCGTGATCTTGAGCCGCCTCCGACCGAACATTTCGGTGTCCCCGAGCACTTTTCAGTTCGCCGTCCCCAAGGGAGTAAAGATCGTGGCTCCGCCCGGCTAACGGACCGGCAGCAGGCCTTCGATCTCGGAGAGCCGACCTGGCGGGGTGGCCAGAGTCCGAGCCAGGGCTACCGCCCGGCGAGTCAGGGAGGAGTAGAGCTCGCGTTCGGCTTTGGGAAGGGCCGCCAAATGGGCTTTGATCGTCGCGACATCGCCCCGCCGGACGGCGCCGGTCATGGCATGCCGGGGTGGCAACAGTCGCAGATTTTCAACCGTGCCCTCCATCAACGGCAAAAACATCGCCCGGGCGTGCCTCGGTGCGATCCCCGCCTTCTCCGCTTGGTCAACCGCCATTTGGTACAGTACGACGAGAAAGGTTGAGACCATCGTCCCGGCGGCGTGATAGGCCGGCTTCGAGCCCAAAGGGAGCACGACGGGTGTCATGCCGAGCTCTATGGCGAGCCGCCGCCCGGCCCGAATCGCCCGCGGGTCACCCTCAAGCCCGGCAAAAGAGCCCCGGAGCCGGTTAGCCCCGGCGGCTGGCAGGGCGACGCTCTGCAGTGGATGAACCGACCCGAGTGCCGCCCCGGTTAGCTGAAGGGGTTTGAGGGCGGATCGATCGAGGGCGCCCGAGAGATGGATGACGGTGTGGTAGCGCCCGATCACGCCGAATCCGGCGAGATGACGCGCCGCGGCCCAAATTTGATCGTCTGGAGTGGCAACCAGTATCCAACGAACACCCCGGTAAGCCGCGACATCATCGACGCCGAACGCGGGCGCCGGCAGATTCCGGCCGGCCCGACGGACGACGAATCGAACCACCCCCCCAGCGGCCGCCAACCGTTCGCCGATCGTCCGACCGAGCCGCCCGGCCCCGATGATGGCGATCGCCGGGAGGCCGGTCACCTCAGTTGGCCGGGAGTGCCGCGATCAGCGCCCGGCGCGTCTTGCCCCGCGACAACAACAGCCGGGCTAGCGCCATGGCTGGATCGGTCACTCGGCTCGGCTCCTCGCCCGCCGTCACCTCCCGATCGGGAACCACGCCTCCGCCACCGAGGACGGTTCGCCCCGCATCGGTTTTGAACTTGGGGCGCGGCGGCGTGCTGTCGGTCGAGGCGTCGGTCGCCGGCAGTTGGCGCTGGATGACCCGGCCGCTCGGCGTCACCCAGAAGGCGGTGGTAAGTCGAAGAATCGACCCATTCGGAAGCGGATAGTACGACTGTCGACCGCCACGGCCGAAGGTGACTTCCCCAACGACGGCCCCCCGATCGTGATCCTGGAGCGCCGATGCCACCACTTCCGCGGCGCCCGCCGTCCCACGATCGACCAACACGACCAACGCGATCTCCCCCGTCGACGGCGAAGGCCCCTGAGCCAAGAACAGCGTCGAGTCGGTCCCTGCCCGACCGCGGACGGTCACGATCAACTGCCCTTGGTCGAGAAATCTGCTCGCGAGGGCGACCGCATCGGTCAAGGAACCCTCAACCACTCCGCGAAGGTCCAGGACCACGCCGCGGACACCGGCCCCGGCCACAGAATCGACCGCTGCCCGAATCATCGCAACGGCTGGGGCGTCGATCTGGTAAACCCGGAGCACCGAGATCCCACCATCAACAGTCAGACTCGGAGCCGAGTATTGAGGCACCGGACCACGGGCAATCGTCACCCAAAGCGGGGGGCCGCCGCCCTGACGAGCAAGTCGAACCTTGATCGAGGTTCCAGAATCGCCGTCGATCATCGCCGCGACCGCCTCCGGCCGCTGGTACTCGATCCGGGCCGGGCCAACCCGGATCACCGCGTCGCCCGGCCGGATTCCCGCCACCGCAGCCGGCGAACCCGGCACCACGCCAACGACCTCGACGAAGTCTTCGACTCGGTCCAAGTAGACGCCCTGGACCGGCGTTGCTCCAATCCGATCGGCAACGGTATCGCCAGCCGAGACGAACGTCGCGTAGGGATCTTTCAATTCACTGAGGAGACCCGACGTCGCCAGGCCGTAGATCGACGGGTCGTCCAACGAATCGACCGCGTGACTGCGAACCGTTTCGAGTACCGCCGAAAAGAGCCGGTTAGGCGACCCCATCGACCCGGGCGGGTCTGAGGAGGCCCGGCCGTTCGGCGTCATCATGGTCAGGCCGCGCCGAAGTAACCAACCGCCGCCCAAGAAAGCACCGATCGCCACGGCCGCGAGTACGACCCACCGGATTCGCATTACGATGCCCGTTCTTGGCCAAAGAGATCCGGTCGCGCCGTTCCCAGCAACGTCCACACCGCCGTCACCAGCGCCGCCGGCGCCACCGTCGCATCCTGGTGGACGACACCTGGGCCGGCCGCTTGGCGATAAGCGGCCCGAACCCGGCGATGGAATTCCACGGTCTCGCGATCGAGCCGATCCCGAAGCTTACCCTGTTGCACTTGCCGAGCCTCACCGACTTCCGGAGGCACATCGAGTACCACCGTCAGGTCGGGCACCAAGCCGCCGGTGGCGGCCCGGTTGACCCAGTCAACCTGGGACTCGGGGACGCCACGGCCGGCCCCTTGATACACTCGGGTCGAAAGGTCGAACCGATCCGAGAGCACGACCCGACCCGCGTCGAGCGCTGGACGAATCAGCTTCGCCACCAGGTCGGCCCGAGCCGTGCACATGTACAACAGCTCGGCCTCCGGGGTCCAGGCTCGCACATCGTGGAGCAATTCCTGGCGCAACGCCTCGGCTGCCGGCGTCCCGCCAGGCTCCCTCACGATGAGTGGATCGAGGCCGAAGGTCTGCATTCGCCGGCCAAGCTCGTGGGCAAGCGTCGTTTTCCCGGCGCCTTCCGGCCCTTCGAGCACTAGAAAGAAACCGGTCATCACCCCAACGTGATGATGCTGCTCGTGGCGCCCCGTTCCATCCCCGCCGCGATCTGCTGATTCACCCGGCCCATGAGTTTGTCGAAGTTCGCTCGCGCCACGACGTAAGCCTGTCCAACCACCGACAATTCGAGCGCCCGAACGGCGTCCTCGTATGCGGTGGTGGTGGCCTCATCGGGCATTTGGCCGCCGGCGGCTTCCTGATCGATCTTCCGGGCCAGCGTCTGAATGCTATCGAGCATCGCGACGGTCGCCGGATCGTTCTTCAATGCCGTCTCAGCCCGTCGCATGGCCTGATACTCGTTCGATTGGCCGATCAGGCGGCCTAGGTCTGTCGATCGTTCGTCAATCATGCTCCTGCCTCCCGCCGCGCCACCAAGTAGCGCGGCCGCCCAAAGAGATCCTCATCGACGCGGAGATCGCGCCAGCCGAGGTCAGACGCTAACCCTGCAACTATGTCGCCCCTCGAAGAAGCCAACTCCAACACCATCCACCCGCCGGGCCGAAGCACTCGGCGACCATCATCGAGCAACCGCCGGGACGCATCGAGGCCGTCGGGGCCGCTCGCCAATGCGAGCCGAGGCTCGTAGCTCCGAACCTCGGGCGGTAACAGAGCGTACTCCGCCTCAGAGACGTAGGGCGGATTCGAGACAACCACGTCGGCCGAGCCGGATGCCAGCGAGGTCGTGAGATCGCCGAGGACGAGGTCAATGTCCAACCTGAGCCGCCTCCGGTTCTGTTCCGCCAAGGCCAAGGCCCCTCGGGCGATGTCGACCGCCACGACGCGTCGATATCGTCCCTCCGCCCGGAGCGAGAGCGCCAGACAGCCGGTCCCGGTACCGACATCAACCGCCAATCCCTCGGGCACCAGCGCGAGCGCGCGCTCGACAATCCCCTCGGTTTCCGGGCGGGGAATCAGCGCCCGCGAATCCGATCGCAGCTCCAAGGTCCGAAAACCCGCCACCCCGGACACATACGCCAGCGGCTCACCGAGCGCCCGACGTTGGACGTTTCGGTCGATCCACCGCCGCCGATCCGGTTCGAGAACGGCGTTCCGCTCCAACATCACCTCACCAGGCGTGAGATCCAATAGATCCGCGAGCAAACGAGTCGCTTCCCACCGCGGCCGATCGATGCCCGCGGCCGCCAGCGTCGCGGTGGCCGCATCCAGCGCGCCCTGGATCGTCAACCGCCGCTCCACCGTCAACTCAGCCATCAGCCGCTTCCTTACGGCTGGCCAGTCGGAGCGCCTTCACTAATTCGTCAAGGCGGCCATCCATGACATCAGCGAGATTGTGCACCGACAAGTTAATCCGATGGTCGGTGACTCGACTTTGGGGATAGTTGTACGTTCGAATCTTCCCGGACCGGTCGCCGGTCCCAACCATGGCTTTCCGGTCTCTCGCTCGGGCCGACTCTTGCTCCGAAATCGTCTTGTCGAGGAGCCGGGCCCGGAGCACTTCCATACCCTTGAGCTTGTTCTGAAGCTGGGATTTTTGGTCCTGTTGCGAGACCACCAGCCCCGATGGCAGGTGGGTGATTCGGACCGCGCTATCGGTGGTGTTGACGCTCTGCCCGCCCGGCCCCGACGATCGAAAAACGTCAATCCGGAGATCCTGCGGATCGATCTTGACGTCGACCTCCTCCGCTTCGGGAAGCACCGCCACCGTGGCGGCCGACGTGTGGATCCGTCCCTGCGTTTCCGTCGCGGGCACTCGCTGAACCCGATGGACCCCGGACTCCCGCCGCAACAACCCGAAAGCCTGGGAGCCCTTGACGACGGCGATCGCTTCCCGGATTCCGCCTAACGTCCCGTCACTGACCGACATCGGCTCCACCCGAAGCCCGTTTCGCTCGGCGAATCGGGTGTACATCCGGAGGAGGTCCGCCGCAAACAGCGCCGCCTCGTCCCCTCCGGTTCCGGCCCGAATTTCGAGAATCGCATTCCGGTCTTCCAGCGGGTCGGGGGGCACCAGGAGATCTTCAAGCTGGGCTTCGAGCAGTGACAACTCGCCTCGAAGCCGATCCGCATCGGCATACGCCAACGCCGACAACTCGGGATCATCTGCCCCGATGAGCTCGTGGGCCTGATGTCGCTCATCGTCCAACTGGAGATATCGTTTGCCCAGACGCACAATGGGCGCGAGCCGAGAATGCTCGCGCCCAAGGGCTGTCATGCGGGCCGGGTCTTTCGCGAGGTCCGGTTCGGACAACTCGCGCTCAACCTCCTCCGCCCGCTCAAGCGCCTGGCGGAGTTTGGCCTCCACGCTTTACTCCTTCGCGGCTGGCGCGGCCTCCGCGGTTCCGTACTTGCGGCGGAACCGGTCAACCCGGCCGGCGGTATCGAGGAGCCGCTGATTCCCCGTATAGTAGGGATGGCAAACGGAACACACTTCAACGCTGATCGCGGCTGAAGTGGAGCGGGTCTCGAAGGTATTCCCGCAGGCGCACTTCGTCATGATCGTATTGTAGATCGGGTGCAGATTCGGCTTCACGTCGCTACTCCTGCGGCTAAACCGTTACCCGGAAAGAACTTGTCCCTTCCCGGAAAGCCCAGAATTGTAGCGGCCTCGACGGTCGGGAGCAAGGGGCCACTTCCCTACCATTGAAACCGGAGCCCGACGCCCGCGGTCACCAGGCCCCGGCTCACCGGCGGGTAGCCGGTTCGTTGAAGCACCCCATGATAGCGGACCTCAAACGTCGCCGTCCGGCCGCCGCGCCCGCCCAGTTCCGCGCCCCCGCCGACGCTCCCGGACAGAAAGGTGACGCCGCTCCACTGCGCCACAACCGATCCGCCCGGCAGGACATAGTCGGATCGGCTATTCCAGGCATAGCTGCCGGCTCCGGCAACGAGAAACGGCCGAAACCGCTCCCCCGAGGCAGAGACCCGGCCAACCAGTCCAAGGACTCGGATTCGAGTTTGAGCACCCCAGGCCAAACCGAGTTCTGGGCCGAAGAACCACCGCCCGGTCACGAATCCAAGGCCGCCGAGGCCCCCAAAAACCGGCTTCCGTACCGGGCCAATGACTTGGACTCCAACCAACGGCCCGAGCGAAGCGGCGCCGACCACCTGTGCTCGGGCCGGGGTCCCCGGCCAGAGAGCGATCAGCAGAGCGAATCGCCAGGCTCCCGGGAGTCTGATCAAAAAATCCGTCGCCACCGCGGAATGGCCGCGCCGACAATCGCTCCGAACCCGAGGCCGGAGGCGGCCCCTACTCCGCCGCCAAAAATCATCCCGGTCGCTTGGCTCGGACAGTCAACCTCGCAGACGCCTGCGACGACGAGGCCGACGAAGCCACCCGCGACCATACCGGCCAGAGCTCCGACAATCGCCCCGGTCTTCGTCGCTCGACCACGAACCCAAAGCCCGGAAACCTGGTCGAGCCGGAGGCGCTCGACCAACGAGTCCCTTGCCAGGACGACCTCCCCCGATCCGAACGATTGGTAGGTGCCGACCCAGACCGCACCGGGCACCCCCACCTTAAGGCGCGATCCAACCCTGACCTGGCCGAGTGCGCCCTCGGCAGAGGCCTGCCCGACCACCGTCGAGGTGGCGGTTCCCAACAGCAGCGCACCTAACCGGAGGAGGCGTTTCATTCTCCGCCCAAGATAAGGCAGGCCGTGACCCTTTCGTGACCTGGGTCACAAAGAACGTCGAGTCGCCTGAGAGCAGTCGAAATCGGCTTGCGGGCCACCCGGCCATCCTCTATGCTGGACGGATGGCTGCACCGACCTCCGAGTTCCTCCAGGCCATCCCGCTGTTCCGCCTCCTTGGCGACGACGAACTCCAAGCCTTGGCCGGACTTCTGCGTGAGCGAGTCTTCGGCAAGAGTACGGTCATCGTGGCCCAAGGTGACCCCGGCGACACCCTGTTCCTGATTGCCGACGGACAGGTCAAGGTCGCGGTTTTCGCCGAGGACGGTCGGGAAGTCATCCTGTCGGTCCTCTCGGCGGGAGGGTTCTTCGGCGAAATGGCCTTGCTCGACGATGAACCCCGCTCGGCTCACGTCATCGCCATGACCGACGCCAGCCTCTGGCAACTCCGCCGAGACGATTTTCGCGCCCGTCTCAGGGCCTCGCCCGACCTCGCGATCGCCCTGATGCGAGAACTCTCCCGGCGCCTCCGCCGCGCTGACGAGACCATCGCCAGCCTGGCCTTGCTCGATGTGAACGGCCGGATCGCTCACCTCCTGCTCGAACTGGCACGGGAGGAAGGGGGCTCCAAGATTACCCGAAAGTTGACCCACGCCACCATCGCCCAAATGGTCGGCGCCAGCCGAGAAACCGTTTCTCGAACCATGCGCAGCCTAACGATCCAGGGGGCGATCGCCATGAACCGACGCGAGATCGTCTTGCTCGACTCCGCCCAACTCCGAACGGCAGCGCAGCGGGGGTGACGTGACGCTGTCGATCGCCTTTTGGGGGACCCGAGGCTCGATCCCGACGCCAGGACCGAGCACGATTCGATATGGCGGGAACACTGCGTGTGTGTCGGTGGACGACCAAAACGGCCATCGCCTGGTCCTCGATGCCGGCTCGGGGATTCGGGCCCTGGGCCAACGAATCGCCCGGGAATCGGCCCACGCGCACGAGCTGAACGTGCTGCTGTCCCATACCCACTGGGACCATATCCAAGGCCTCCCATTTTTCCGCCCGCTGTACGCCGCCGGCAACTCGATTCGAATTCTCGGGCCCCGATCATCCGAGGCGTCGTTGGCGGCCACGCTTCGAGGCCAGATGGCGCCGGCGGTCTTCCCGGTTCCGTTCTCAGCCATCGGATCGGCGCTCGAAGTGGAGGAAATCGCCTCTTCGGAGCTCACGCTGCCTGGCTTCGAGGTCCGGACTGTCCCACTCTGTCACCCCGGAGGGGCACTCGGATTTTCGATTCGATCGGCGGCTGGCGGGCAGTCCTTTAGCTACATGACTGACAACGAGTTAGCTGGGCCGATCGCGACCGACATTCGGGCCAATCTCGTACGGTTCTTGCAGGGCACTGACACGCTCATCCATGATTCGATGTATTTCGAGGCTGAGCTGGCCTCAAGATCTGGCTGGGGGCATTCGAGCGCCGTACAGGCCACGACGCTGGCACTTGAAGCTGGGGTCCGGCGACTGGTACTGTTCCACCACGACCCTGACCACGACGACGCGGCCGTCGATCGATTGGTCGCCGAAGCAACGCTGTGCCGAGACCGCCTTGGGGGCGCTCTCGAGATGGTAGTCGCGGCCGAGGGCCTGACCCTCGGTTGCTAATCTAAGGATGGAACCATGCGACGGATCACCCAGGCTGTACTGATTGCAACGCTGGCGGCCGGAGCTGCCCGAGCGCAAGACTCGAGGCCGGGCGTTGCCGTCCTGCCGTTCGAAAATGGCGGGAGCTATGGCAAGGATAAGGAAGACTTCGAGGCACTCCGCAAAGGCATTGCCGGGATGTTGATGTCGGAATTGTCCCAGAGCCCCGCGATTCGACTGGTCGATCGGGAGCAAATTCGCAAACTACTCGATGAGCAGGGACTCGCGGCCGCCAACAGCGTCGACGCACAGACTGCCGCCAAACTCGGCAAGCTGGTTGGGGCGCGCTACATGATCGCCGGAACGTTCATCGACCTCTATGGCGACTTCCGAATCGATGCCCGAATCATCGATGTCGAAACCAGTGAGATCATCAAGGTCGTCAAGAGCGACCCCAAGCTCACCGACCGAAAGCAAATGTTCCGGATTATTCAGTCCGTGGGCGAACGGGTCATCGAGGGCGCTAAGCTCCCGCCGCTGCCGGCGGCTCAAGCGCAGGCCGCCAAGGCCCGCAACGTGCCGACCGACGCCCTGGCGCTCTATAGCCGAGCCTTGCTCTATCAAGACAAGGGCGAGAAACAACGCGCCATTGAATTCTACGATCAAGCGATCAAAGCGTTCCCCGAATACGCCGAAGCCCGGGACGGACTGAAACGGTTGCGGGGGACCTGACCTACGAGGATGGCCCGGCGCCAAGGGCGCCGAGCCCGAGCCAGACTCCGAGATGAATCGGAAGGATCAGCGCAATCATGTCGAAATTGGCCTGGTCCATTCCGGGAATCACTTTGAACAAAAGCCCTGCCGCAGAAATCGCCGCCACCACCGCGGCGAGCCGAACCCCTTGGCGATAGCGAGACCGATTCCGCCAAATCGCCCCGGGAAGCACGAACGCCAGAGCGATGGCGCCAAGATTGAGTTGGAGCAGGTTCTCGTTCCAGTAGCTGAACCGATGGGCGCTGAAGGCCCACAGCGCCGCCAACACGACACCGCCAAGCCCCGCCAGTACGGTCCACGCCACGGCGGCCGCACCAAACCCCCACCGCCCGCCAAGTGACCGGCGGCCCCACCGGCCAAGCCCAAGAAGCATCCCGCCAACCCCAACGCCCACCAGTAAGTAACGGAGGGTCCACGGCGACGGCCGGTCCTGGACCGAGTAGAGGGAATTCTCAACGAGATGGCGCTCCTCCTTAACGATCGGATGCCGCCGTCCATCGGGATCAACGACCTGAAGTTGGTTCAGATACGGTCGGAGCGAAATCGGAAGGAACATCTCCTCCCAGGCGGTCAGGGGCCGGTCGACCGGCTGGCCGAGCCCGAGCATCAGCAGGGTGTAGGTCGTCGGGCTGTTTTCAGTGGTCCGACGAGTCTGATCCCGGTAGGTCCACGGCGTGGCGATGGACTGGGCCCAGGCCTTGAGTTGACCGCCGACGACCCGGTCTACGGCATCGCGGAGCCGGGTGGAGCAGTTGTCGAGGTAGTAGTGGTACTGGTAGTGCTTGTTCTCTTCTTTTGCGTTCCAGACCAGAAAGTCTCGAAGGGCTATTCGCGCCCCCGGTGGCAAGTCGAGTTCCTGCGCCCAAATCGATCGGCCGGCCTGCCGATAGGCCGCGAGGGTTCGGAGGGCGTCCGCTTCGCCCATGGAATAGCGCATGTCAGCCGCCGCAAACCGGCCGGCAAATCGCAGCACATCGCCGGGGGTGGAACCGAAAGTGAACCGGCCGTAGTCGTAGGCCCAATCCGTCCCAGAGAGTTTGTCACGTATCCACAAAGCGTTGTGCCCAAACCGCTCCCAGACCAGGCCACCGGGGTCGAACGTAAGCAGATACACGGTGAGCTCGTCACCGGCGACCGGAGCGGCGATTGGGGCTTGCCGGGTCCCAGTGGCGAGCACCAAAGCCGCAAGGAACTGAATCAAAGCAGGACGTCGCGCCCGTCGGCGTCAGACTTGTAAATCGCCTCGATCACCTTCAGAACTTGGACTTGCTCATCGAGTGAAGGCATCGCGACTCGCCCCCCCGCCGCCGCCAGGAAGTGCGCCCACTGAGCCCGGAACGAGGCGGCAAAAGCAGTCTCCCGGCTAAAGGAGCCGGTCGGCGAGACATCATGGGCCATGCCGTGGATCTCCTTCCAGACATGCAGGGGGTTGACCCCGGCGGTTCCCTTTGAGCCCCGGAGACCAGCCCCGAACCGCTCCCCCTCCCCGATATGCCGCCAGGTCACATCAACAAAGATCGCCGCCCCATTCTCGCAGACCACCAGCGCGCTTCCCGATTGCTCCACCGACCGCTCCCCGCTCGGGCGACTCAGGCTGGCACTGACCCGGATTGGCACTGGGTTGCCGGCGAGCCACAGGCCGAGGTCAACCATCGTGAGGCCGAGGTCGAGCATCGCTCCCCCCCCGGACTCCGACCGCTTTTCCCGCCAGCCGAGTGGTGCCCGGGCCGGGCGGGCCAGGTGCCAGCTCGCTCGCACACTGGTGATCTCGCCCAGTTCGCCGGCCTGCACGAAGCTGCGGACCGCCATGACGTCGGGCCGATACCGGTGAGTCATTCCAACCATCACCACCCGGTTTCGCTTTTCAGCCATTCGGAGAATCTTCTGAGCGCCGGCAGAAGACAGGGCCAGCGGCTTTTCGACTAGAACATGGAGCCCGGCCATCAGCGCCGCGACGATGTGAGACTCGTGGAGATGATTCGGCGTGGCGATCAACACGGCCTCGAGCCGTTCGTGCTGCAGCAGGTCCTCGAAGTCATCGTAGACGTTGGGAATGCTGGTCCGTTCCGCGAGCGCCCGGGCTTTCACCAGGTCAGAGTCGCACAGCGCGACCAATTCGACCGCTTTGGTCTTTCGAAGGACCGGTAGGTGGGCGACTTGGACGATGGCGCCAGCCCCGATGATGCCGAGCCGGAGCGGCGCCTGAAGGCCCTCAAGCTCGGGCGACCGGGGGGCGGCGGGACGGGCCTGAGGTCCGGAGCGGCGTATGTTGGTCATCGTGTCCCTCAGTAAAGGCGGCGCAAATCGGTGCCAGGAAAATACACCGACAGAATTTCTTGGTAGGCTGCCCCGGCCCGGGCTCGACCAACCGCCCCCCACTGACACATCCCAACCCCGTGGCCGTTACCACCGCCCTCGAGGGCCAACCGGACCAACCGGCCCCCAGTGCGGGTCACCTGGATCGAAAACTGAGTGCTTCGCAGCCACCCGCCGTCCGCCAACCGAAGGACTTGTCGGATGGCCTGCTGGCCCGCGATCGGAACCGGACGCCCGCCGGCGACCAGCACCAGCTCGGCGGCTCGGCCCGAGGGCGAGCGGCCGGCGAGCTGAAGATCGGCGGCAACGCCAATCGCGTCCGGGGCAACCCCGACGAACTTCGCGTTTTCCCGAACGACTTTCGTCACCTGTTCGCCGGTCCACTCCTCCCGCCACCGAAACCGCGGCGAGATGGCACAGTAGATCTCGCCCGATGGGCCGCGATCGGACACCGATTGGAGGTACGGCTGCGGCGCTCCTGAAAAGACCTGATCCACCGCCTCGGTTCGGCCGCCGCAGGTGGAATGAAAGAACGCCTCGATGACTGAGCCGCCAAAAGTTAGGGCCTGTCCCCGGGTTGCCCGAACAGCGGCCCAGCCCATTTCGGTCTCGGTCGCGACGCCCCCGTACGCCTGGTCGGACACCGTACTGACGACGTCGTAACCCCGAATCCGATAGCGCCCCAGCGCTCGCATCGCCACCGTCCGTGAGATGACCGCCTGGGCGTAGACGGCTTCGCTGTCGGCCGGTGCCCGGCGGCCCATCTCGGCGTTTACGACCCCGGCAACGTAGGCCTCGACCGAGAGCAGGTTGACAACCAAAATTCCAGTCGAAGTGGAGGTAACCAGCAGCGACCCACGGTAATCCCGGCCGTTTACGCGGACCAAGCCGACTGAGTCGAGGGGCTGGACCGTCAAGACGGTCCCACTCGCCGTGCTGATCCCGCCGATAGCAGCCCGTACGGTGGTACCGCTCCCGGTCAGGGTCGCGGCGGCTCCAGCCGGAAACTGCGCCAGGCCGCCCCCGTCCGAGGACGAGACCAACAAGCCGGCGGCGCCTCCGATCGTGACCTCGCGCTGCGGCAGTCCGATGGCAACCCGAACAACCGGCTCGGCCGTTTCCGCCGAAGGCAACCCAACGCCCCCGCCGACCTCGACCCGCGGGCAGCCGGTCGCGGCAGAGAGGGCGAACAGCGCGGCCCACCGGAAGGAATTAGCCCCGGTAGTTGCCGAACTTGAGTTCGATTTCAAAGTCCTGAGATCGGAGGAAGGCCATGACGACTTGCAATTCATCGCGGGAGGGACTGGTGACCCTGACTTCCTCACCTTGGATCTGGGTTTGGACCTTCTTGAAGCCACCTTCTTTGATCGCCTTGGAGATCTTTTTCGCGGTCTCTTGGCTGATCCCCTGGGTCAGCGTGATGACACATCGCATCGACATACCGGTGCCGGGCTCGTAATCGCCCTTGGCAAGGTTCTTCGAGGGGACCTGCCGCTTGGCACACTTGGCCTCCAGGACATCGATCAGCTGGTTCATTCGGAACTCATCGTCGGCGAAGAGCTTGATCGTCGCCGAGGTGCGGTCGAATTCGATCGTACAGGCAGTGCCCTTGAAGTCGTAGCGTTGGCTGATCTCCTTGACGGTCTGGTTGACCGCGTTGTCTACCTCTTGGAGATCGGCACCAGTCGAAATATCGAACGAAGAATTTGAAGCCATGATCCTTGATCTAGAAAAGAAAACTTTCAAGCGCCTTCGAGCGGCTGACGTGGCGGAGCCGACTGAGGGCCTTTTCCTTGATTTGCCGAACCCGCTCCCGGGTGATCCCCAAATTCGCCCCAATCTCCTCCAAGGTCATCGGTTCCGGACTGTCGAGACCGAAATACAACCGGAGGATCTTGGCCTCCCGTTCCCGGAGGCTCGACAGCACCTCTTCGATGGACTGGGTCAGGGCCCGCTCGAACGTCTCGGCATCGGGCCCTGGATTCTGGGTATCGGCTAAGTAGTCAAGGAGCCGATTGTCCTCGCCCGGGGCCAACGGGGCGTCGAGAGACACGTGGTTTAGCGAGATCGCCAGGGTCTTCTCGATCTCTTCAACCCCGATATCCATCCCTTCGGCAACTTCGGCCGCGGTCGGCTGGCGCCCCAACTCTTGCTGCAGGGCCGCACTCCGACGGGTAATCCGATGAAGTGTCCCGGCCCGATTGAGGGGCACCCGGACGATCCGGCTTTGCTCGGCCAGCGCTTGGAGGATTGCCTGGCGAATCCACCAGACCGCATACGAAATGAACTTGATGCCCTTGGTTTCGTCGAATTTGCGGGCCGCCCGCATCAGGCCAAGATTACCCTCATTGATCAAATCGGAGAGCGACACACCTTGGTTCTGGTACTTCTTGGCGACGGAGACCACGAATCGAAGATTGCTCCGGACCAACTTATCGAGGGCTTCGGCCTCACCCGTCCGGATCCGCTGGGCCAACTCGACCTCTTCCTCCTGCGGAATCAGCGGGTAGCGGCTGATTTCCCGAAGATAGATGTCGAGGGACCCGTCATCAGAGCCCGACCCGCCCTTGCCAGCGCCGACCCGAATTGGACGCATGCCTGTGGAGACCCTTCCCAAAGAAAACACAACGACAACCGAACCTACCCAGCGCCGCGCCTAGTTCGCAACCACGCCGTCCATTGTCGTTGTCCTGGCGACCAAGTTCCTGAACCCCAGCCCCTCTACCACTTAGTGACAGATCCAGGTAGCGGTTCGTTTCGCATAGCCAGTGCGCGGTAGGATCGAGGCGGCGGCCAGGATTCCGCCTGACAAAAGCACCACCAACGAAATCGCGTGGGCCAGCCCCATCCGGCGGCGCCAGGTGGTCATCAGGCCCCAGATCCCCGTCACAGCTACCATCCCAATCGCACCCAGATACACAAACAGCGCGGTTCCGCAGGCATGGAAGTATGGCCATTGGGTCATCCCGGCGGCGAGGGCCACTCCAAGGCCGACCCGAAACCAGGTCGACAGTGCTTGGCGGCGCCCGGCCGGCGCCGTCACGGCCCCGCCCCGCGTTGGACTCGCGGCCGGGGAACTTCCCGCACTCGATCGCTCGGTGAGTTGCGCCGGCGGAGTCTTGGCAAGCACCTTGTCAATCTCCGCCATCTCTTTGTCCCAGTCCCGCGGTTGGCCGCCGGTCACTTTGACTCCCGGGTCAATTGGTACTTCTCGATTTTCTTGTAGAGGTTCGACCTCGGCATCGACACGGCCCGAGCCGTTTCGGCCACGTTCCAGTCATGCTCGCGGAGTTTCTGCAGCAGGAACACTCGCTCCGCGTCCAGCTTGAAAGATCCGTAGCTGCCTGACGAGTCGGGATCTGTTTCCGGTGGCCCGGCCGCCCCGTTGGGGATCAGTCGCTCCACGTCGCTCCCGGAAACCGACTTGCCGGTCGAGAGGATCAGCAATCGCTCGACCGCGTTTCGAAGTTCTCGAACGTTCCCCGGCCAAGCCCGCGTCGCAAGCCGTTCGATGGCATCGGTGCTGAACGGCTTCGCCACGATGCCGGCCCGGCCGCCCAACTGCCCGACGAAGTGGGCGATCAGTTCAGGAATGTCGGCCCGGCGCTCGCGCAACGGCGGCACTTCAATTGGGACGACGTTGAGCCGGTAAAACAGATCCTCTCGAAATTGCCCGCTCGCGATTTCCTGTTGCACCATTTTGTTGGTTGCCGCCAAAACTCGAACGTCCACCTCGAGCGGTTTGGCCGCCCCAATTCGTGAGACGACTCCCTCCTGAAGGGCTCGGAGCACTTTGGCTTGAGCGGAGAGCGACATGTCGCCGATTTCGTCGAGGAAGAGCGTCCCCCCATCGGCCAGTTCGAACTTGCCGGCCCGATCCGCCACCGCGCCGGTGAAGCTGCCCCGCAGATGCCCGAACAATTCACTCTCGATCAGCTCGGTGGGAATCGCCGCGCAGTTAACTTCGACAAACGCCCGGTCCCGGCGAGGGGACGCCTCATGAATCGCGCGGGCAACCAATTCTTTCCCGGTCCCGTTTTCGCCGGTGATCAATACCCGTGCCCCGGTCGGGCCGACCCGGGCAATAAGATCGCGAACCGACCGTAGCTCAGGACTCGAGCCGATCATCGGATACTTGGTGTCGATCGACCCCTTGAGGCGTTCATGCTCGCCGGCCAATGAGGCGTGGTCCATCGCATTCCGGAGCGTCACCAGCAGTCGATCGGCATCGAGCGGCTTCTCGAGAAAATCGAAGGCGCCTTGCTGGGTGGCCTGAACCGCTGTCGCGATCGTCCCGTGACCCGAGATCATCACGACCGTCGCTCCCGGATCAACCGCCTTGAGACGGGCCAGAACTTCGAGACCATCGAGGCCGGCCATCTTGACGTCAAGCACGACCACGTGAGGCCGGAATTCCTCAAACAGGGTCAGGCCTTCACCCCCGGATCCGGCCGTCCGAATTTCCATCCCTTCGTACTCGAGGACTTGCCTCAACGCATCCCGAACCGCCGGCTCGTCGTCGACCACGAGAATTCTTGGCTTCACCGGACCCGCTCCGCTCGGCCACCGAACAAGACGGCGCCTCGTGGCGTGACGCGGATTCCGGTAATCCACCGATCGACCGGAAAGGACACGGTGCCGGCAACCCCCGGTACCATCAGCGACAACAGCCGCTCCCAGAGCCCGCGAGGCAGCGGCAGCCCGCGAATCGTGACCTGGTCCAACGCCCATTCAGCCGTGCCCAGTCGCCGAAGCGTCAGCGGACCTTGCACCACCACCGTTTCTCGCCCGGAGACCCATTCACTGAGCGGGCCCAATGTGCCCTTCGGAAGCCGGGCCGCGTCGATCTGGGCTCGAATCGAGACCCCGCCATCGAGCAGCTCGACCCCGACGCTGTCGGCGAACCCCAGGGCTCGCCGATCAATTTCGTCGCGGACCAGGGTCGCCACTTCCCGCGGAGTCAGCACGACGGAGTCCGCTTGGCCCTGAGCGAGCGAGTCGAACCGTGCCAACGCCCGGCGGCGGAGCTCGGCGGGCGCCACCGCGTCGTCCGGTGGGGGTGCCGGCTCGGCCGTGCGCTGATGGATCCACCGGCGAACCTCGGCCCGATTGATCCATCCCACGTACCCGGCCCCGACCAGCAGCGCCGTACCAACCAAACGGGCCGGCCACGCCAAGCAACTCAAGATCATTTGAGCACGACGGTGTGCCGAATCGCGTAGCTTGGCCCGGTCGGTGTCAGCTCGCTCTCGTACAACACCACCCGATCGCCCAGAAAGGACTCGCCGGGAGGAATCCGCTCGAGCTCCGACTGCCAACCATCCGGAAGCCGATGCCCCTCTCGGACTCGGCCCAAGGTTAGGTGCGGACGGAACGGTCGACCCTCGGGCTGAAACCCGAGCCGCTCCCCGCCCCGCTCAACCCGATCCTGGAGCAACTCGAGGGCGGAATCCGCATCGACGGCAAAGTGGATGACCCTTGGCTGGCGGCCCGGGGGGAAAGCCCCGGCGGACGACAAGGTCAGCGTCAACGGGTGAAGGCCCTCGGTCGCAAAGTTCAACATTTCGACAATGGCCTCCACTCGGTCGCCGCTGGTCTCCCCGAAGAACTTGATGGTCAGATGAAGCCCGTGTTCGCTGACCCAGCGAACCGGCCATTCCCGCGCCCGAAGCTGGCGAAGCGCCCCGGCGACCTCGGCGCCCGCGGCGTCCGGCAGCGGAATCCCGATGAAGAGTCTCACGACGCCACCGGGAGCAGACTGCCCCGCCGATACCCGGTCCGGTCGCGTTCGACGTGGGAAAACCCCAAGTCGGTGAGAGCCGACTTGATCGCCGACCATTGAGAATCAATTAGGTAGAACATCTCCGGCACCACCTCGATCCGGGCGACGTCATCATGATGGCGAACCCGGAGATCGCCTTGGACGCCGAGCTTACGGAGGAACGCCTCAGCGAGTTCCACTTGGCGGAGGCGCGGAGCCGTCACGGCAAGACCGTAGCGGATTCGGCTCGACAGACAGGGGGCGGCCGGGGCGGCCCAAATCGGAAGGCCCAGCCTTCGCGCCTCGGCCCGGATCATTGCCTTAGTCCAGCCAAGTTCGGCCAAGGGTGAGCGAACCCCATGCTCAACGGAGGCTGCCCGACCCGGACGATGGTCGCCGCCGTCATCGGCATGGGTCCCGTCAATAATCGTGTCGAAGCCCGAGCCCGCGGCGACCTCCGCCAGCCGGGACCACAGCTCCGATTTGCAGAAATAGCAGCGCTGCGGCGAGTTGGCCTGGTAGTCCGGATTGTCCAACTCATCCGTGTTGATTTCGATTACCGGCACTCCAAACTCGTCGGCAACCGCACGCGCCTGACGCCATTGCGATTCCGGAAATGAGGCGCTCCGGCCGATCACCGCCAGAAACCGGCCCCCACCGAGCACCGCGGCCCCGACGACCGCCAGCAAGGCGGAGTCCACGCCACCAGAGTAGCCCAGCAAGACCCGGCCCCGGCCCTCAAGCCACCGATCCAGCTCGATTCGACTTTCCATGTCAGAAACGTAACGGCACACCCCGGTTACGGAAGCGAGGATATTACTTTTGCCGCCATGGCGGCCACCTTCCCGATCCCCGACCACGAGCTGGAATTTCGAGCCTCCCGGTCTGGCGGGCCCGGTGGCCAGCACGTGAACACCTCATCGACCCGAGTCGAGGTCCGGTGGAATGTTCGAACCTCGGCCACGTTGGCCACCCCTGATCGGGACCTCCTCTTGGCAAAATTGGCGACGAAAATCGACGGCGAAGGATGGATCCGGGTCGTCGCGTCTGATTCCCGGAGCCAACTTCGTAACAAGGAGGCCGCGCGCGAGCGGTTGGAGAACTTGATTGGGCGAGCCCTGGTCGTTCCCAAACGGCGGCGCGCAACCAAAATCCCAAAGGGCGTCAAAGTTCGCCGACTCGAGCAGAAACGGCACCGCTCCGGAGTCAAACGGGATCGGCAACGCCCTCCCGATGACTGACCCACGTCCGATCGGCTGGCGCTACTTCCGGACTCGCGAGGTCGCGATTGCCCGCGACTGGGCGGCCCAGGGTGGCATCGCGGTTCACGAAAACCTGTTCAAGTTCCGGGGTCGCCGGACCTGTCACCTCCTTGCCATCAACGAGATCGATCTCGTGGAAGCGGCCGTTTCTCTCGGCTGTTCCGTCCACTGGATCCATCGGAGCAAAACGCCTCATTTCGATCTCGTAGAAGTCTACCTCGAGCGCGCGCTCCAACGTTGTGGCATCCCAGTTTGACCCGCGAGGTCAGTCCGGTACCCGAGTCGCGAGTTGGGCCCGCCGACCGGCGAGCCGTCGCTCCAAGTCGGTCGTGAGACGTTCAATTCCATTCCGATCCGATCCAAAGACTCGGACCAACGTCCGCTCGAACGGGTTGGTGATGGTCCGCTCCTGGAGAACGGCAAGCTCGCTGCCGCGGTCGAGACCGCGCACCTCGTAAACCCAGCGGCGCCCCGTTTCGGCCGACTGGACCACCATCCGGCTGGGCGCAACCGACTCGACTCGTTGGTAGGTGGTCAGCCCGCCTCCCGATCGAACCTCGAGCCACCGAACCCGCCCCTCTGCATCGGGCAGCCGCTCCAACCTGCGAAGATCCCGACGCCAGTCGAGCATCCCATCAAGATCGTTCAGGATAGCCCAGACGGTTCGGGCCGAGGCCGGCAATAGGGTCCGAACCTCCTCGCGGTGAAGGGCCGGCAGGAGCAGGCCGACGACCCCGACCAGGGCGACCAGACCGACAGGCCCAAACAGACCCGCGGTCCGGATCTGACGACGGCGAAGACGTTGGCGGCGGTTCATGGAGTACCTCGAGAAGGGAGCCCGAGTCGCTGTGCGGCCCGCGCTAGGGTGACAAACGCATCGATTCCCGCAGACCGGTCGGCGGGCGTCAGGAGAGCCAGGAGGGCCCGGACGCGGACAGGGTCGATCAAGGACCGCCCCCGTACCAATCGGGCGCCGGCCTCGGTCAGGCGAAGGATGACCCGGCGCCCGTCGGCGACATCGCGCTCACGCTTGACCAAGCCGAGCCCCTCGATACGGTCAACCGAGAGCGACATGGTCGGGAGAGCCACCCCCATCGCCACGGCCAGCTCCGTCATCGTCCCGCCGGCCGCTTGGTCCAACTGAGCGAGGAGAGTGACTTGATGGTCGGTGACGGTGCCACCAGCCAAGCGGCTGCCCCGCTCCTCCCGTTTCCGCAGAGCGTGGTGGAGGACCGGGTAGGCGGTGAGCAGTTGGGCCACTGGATCTTTGGGCACCTTGCAATCTATCAATATTAGTTTTATTTGTCAAATAAAATGATTTTGTGAAACCCGCCATCCCTTGCCAGCGTCCGGCTTCTAGCCCTAGTGTTTATTGGTAAGGAGCGCCCCGTGGCCCGTTTCGATTTGCTACCAGCCCGGCCCCGAGTTTTCAATGTCGGCGCCGTGGCCAGCTTGATCCTCCATGGCGCAATCGTCATCCTGGTCGCCACCGGCCCGGCCCAGGTGGACAACCGGCCTTCCCCGTTCGAACAACTGGTGGTGTTTCTGGTCCCGCCGGACCGCGATCTCGGCCGTCGAACACCCGGCAGCGCCATCGACTGGTCCCCCTTGGTGGGCACCGCCGGTGCGACCGAGGAACCGATCCCCCGACCGGACCAGCCGGAACAAGCCCTCCCGATCGGGACCGCCGGCCAACCGGAGGAGACCAGCCCGGCCGCCGAACCCTCGGCACCCGTCGTCATCGAGGAGACCGCGCTGAGTGAAATCGAAGTTGACTCCGCCGTCGTCCGCGATCCAAACAGCAGCGCCCCGGTCTATCCGGCCGCCCTCCTGGCGAATCACCTCGAGGGCAGTACCTTCGTGCACTATGTCGTCGATACGAGCGGCCGGGTGGATATCTCCACAATCCAGGTGGTTCGGACCACCCATGAGGAATTTGCGGCGTCCGTGAAAGAGGCCTTGGCTGTGATGCGATTTCAGCCCGCGGTCCAGGCCTCCCAGCGGGTCCGCCAGTGGGTCCAGCAAAACTTTGCCTTCAAGATCGTACGGTCGGTTCCCTCGGACACCACGTGACCTCGATTGACCTGAACGCGGACCTTGGCGAAGGGTTCGGCCGCTATCATCTCGAGGGCGACGCTGAGCTTCTCGACTTGGTTAGCTCCGCCAACATTGCCTGCGGTTTCCACGCCGGCGATCCACTGGTGATGCGAGAAACCGTTTCGCGGGCCGCCGCCCGGCGCGTCGTGGTCGGGGCTCATCCGTCGTATCCCGATCTGGTCGGATTTGGGCGCCGGGAACTGGGAGCGACACCCGCCGAAGTCGAAGCCGACGTCGTCTACCAGATTGGCGCGCTGGCCGCCTTCTGTGTCGGACACGGCACCGCCCTCCGGTACGTCAAGCCCCACGGCGCCCTCTACAACCGCGCCGCCAAGGACGCCTCGATCGCGGGGGCGATCGTCCGGGCCATTCGGAGTGTGGACCCCAGCCTGATGCTCCTCGGACTTGAGGGAACGTTGATGTTGACCGAGGCCCAGGCCGGAGGCCTCGAGGTCGCTCGTGAAGCGTTCGTGGATCGGGCCTATCTCGCCAACGGTCAGTTGGTCCCTCGGGGGGAACCTGGGGCCGTGCTTGACGACGTCGCCCTGATCGTGGAACGCGCCGTCCGGATGGTGACCGAGCGGTTCGTCATCGCCATCGACGGCACCCGCCGGATTGTTCGCCCCGATTCGCTCTGTGTCCATGGCGACGGACCCCACGCCGTGGCCATCGTCCGTTCCTTGCGCGAAAAGCTCGAGTCGATCGGCATCGAGATCGCGCCGTTCGCCCGGTGACCGAGCTCCCCCGGATTGCGCCGCTCGGCGACGCCGCCCTGACCATTACGTTCAGCACCTCGATTTCGGCCCAAGCATCGGCGGCCGTCGCGAACCTCGAGGCCGGCATCGCGGCCCGACCGCCCCACGGCCTCCTCGAACTCGTCCCCGGCTACACCACGTTGACGGTCCACTTCGATCCCCACGTCACCACGTTCCGCCAACTCGCCGATGATCTGGCACTGGTTTCCGCCCGACCAGTACGGCTGGAAGTCCTCCACCCTACTCCACTGGTCCGGATTCCCGTTCACTACGACGGCCCTGACCTCGCCTCGGTTGCGGCCACGGCCGGCATCTCGGAGACCGAGGTGATTGCTCGGCATTCAGGGGTCGAGTACCGGGTGGGGTTACTCGGCTTCGTCCCCGGTTTCGCCTATCTCGGCCCGATCGACCCGGCGCTCGTGCTCCCCCGCCGCGGATCGCCACGAACCCGGGTTCCCGCCGGATCCGTCGCCATCGCGGGGGCCCAAACCGGCGTGTACCCGGCTGAAACCCCCGGTGGCTGGCACCTGATCGGTCGGACTACCGCAGTGCTGTTCGACCCATTCCGCGAACCGCCGGCCCTACTCGCCGTCGGCGACCGGGTCCGGTTTACCGTGGCGACTTAGAGTGGTCGTGGTGTTTCGGGCCACCGGGCTGGTCTCGGTTCAAGACCTCGGGTGGAGCGGCCGACGGCGGATCGGACTCCCGCCAGGCGGGGCCATGGACCCCGATGGATTGCGGATCGGCAACGCCTTGGTCGGCAACCTGGACGATGCCGCCGGGCTCGAAATTGCCCAAGGCGAGCTGACGATCGAGTTCACCGCTGCGACGGTCGTGGCGGTCGTTGGTGCGGCAACCGTCCGGCTCGAGGGCCTCGACCGGCCGACCAACACGACCTTGGGCGTGCCCAGCGGGAGCCGCCTCGCGGTGTCGTCAGCGGCCGCCGGCCGATTTGCCCTGGTCACGATCCGGGGAGGAATCGACGTCGCCCCCGTTCTCGGGAGCCGATCGACATACCTCCCGACCGCGATGGGAGGGTTCAACGGGCGGCGACTGGCCGCCGGCGACCGGCTCGACTGCGGCCCCGACCTCAAGGCGGTTCCATCGGATGGTACCTCGGTGACTTGGCCCTCGCTTGGGGATGGACCCATTCGACTAGCCCCTGGCCCGCAAGGCCATCTCTTTGGCGACGAAGCCTTTGCCGCGCTCGCCGGCACGACCTATCGGATTGGGGCCCACTCAGACCGAATGGGGAGTCGACTCCAGGGGCAGCCCCTGGCGGTCCGGATGATGGCCACCCTTCCGTCCGAAGCCACCTGCCTCGGGGCGATCCAGGTCCCGGACGACGGACAACCGATCGTTCTCCTCCGGGACGGGCCAACCGTCGGAGGGTACCCCAAGATTGGCGCCGTGATCAGTGCCGACTTGGCCCGGTTCGCTCAATTACCACCGGGGGCGTCAGTTCGCTTTGCGTGGTCATCCCTCGACGAAGCCGAACGGGCCTCGCGACTGGCGGCTCGATGGCTCAATGCGACCCTGAAGACGCTGCGATCACGTCCCCCTGAGGGCTGACGTCAAGACTGGCCCAAGACGGAAGCCGGCCATCACTGTACCGGAGGTCGAAGAATCGGAGCCCGCCATCCTCGAGGCGGCGGACCACGGGAAACCGCGACCAGGCGATGAGGCCCCGTCCCACCGCGGTCCGCCGCAACGCCACCACGGCTTCCTCATGGCGGGGGCTTCGCGGGATGACCGAGTCAATTTGAACTCGCCGCCGGAGTAAATCGACCGTGCCGACCTGGAAGTCCCCGCCGCCGTCGGCGATCAGCTGCCTTCGGAATGGCGTCACCGGCATCGCGGTCACCATCACCCGAGCCGGATCGGCCCTGCCTAACGTCCGCAGAGCCAGCACTCGGCCCGCCGCCGTCCCGGCGATCATCAATCCGACATAGATGGCCGCCAAAGCCAGGGCCACCCGGACCGGCCGGCGGGGGTCGGGCTGCCCGGTCCGATGGTTCCGGCGGGCGAACCACAACCCAAGTCCGAGGATGAGATAAAGCCACGGGTCCACGATGAAGAGACTGTCGCCGTAGAACCATTGATTCCGGATCGGCATCAGCCAGCGCATTCCGTAGTTGTTCAGGTAGTCGAGAAAGGGATGGGTGATCACGCCGATCGCCGAGATAACGACGAGCGGTCCGAAGCGAGCCCGGGCCGGGGCCGCCGGATGTCGCCACCGATCGAACGCCATGGCCAGGGCGGCAATGACGAAGGGCCATATCAAAAGGGCCGGAACCCCATGAGTGATCCCTCGCCGCCAAGCCAAGTTGCGCCCAACAAATGTGGCAACAAAGTCGAGGTCGGGGGCGTTCGCGGCGATGATCAAGACCGCCGTCGCCCGGGGACTCCATCGATCGAGGCCGCCCTTCGAGAGGGCCGCCCCAACCAGAGTATGACAGATCGGGTCCACCAGATTCTCCTCAAGTGCGCGAGGCTGTAATATTACCAGATCCCGCTCGCAAACCTGAACGAGGATCCCATGCAAAGCGCCCGTTGGCTCGTCGGCCTCTTCCTGACTGTCGCCGGCCCCGCGTTTGGTCAAGAGAAACTCTTGACCGATTGGGGGACCTTTACGTTCGAGCGTGACGTAGGCTCAATGACCGGAGTCGTTGCCGGCCCGGCCGACAGTGTCTACGGTGTCCTCAAAGCGATTTTCGCCGACCGGAACTTGGCGATGAAAGACGAGGATCAAGCCGGGCGGGAAATCGGCGTCAAGCGCCTTCGGCTGATCCGCCGCCTTGGGAAGCGGCCGATCTCCCTGTACCTAACCTGCGGCGAGGGTCTCGGGGGGCCTAACGCCGACCTTTGGCATGTGTTCTTGAACCTCGGCGCCCGGGTTACCCCGGCGGCCAAGGGCGCCCGGCTCCAACTCAACCTCAACGCCGAGGCGGTCGACGTCCCAGGGGGCCGGAGCGAGCGGGTCGCCTGCGCGACAACCGGCCGGTTCGAATTCGAAGTGTTGACCCACCTTCGGCAGGTGTTCCCGGGCACCTAGCGGTCGGATTTCACTCACGCGTTCCACCCTCCCCCCGCGCCTAACCGTGTCGCTTCCGCGCGTCATTCCGCCACACTCATGCCCCCGCCCAATCCTGAGGGGGGTGTTTTCACGACTTAGCACCGGACCCGGGTGGTACGAGTGTTGCCGAACGGATCGGCGGAGGTATGACTGACCATGAAACGGTGGACCTGGATCGTCTTGGCGGGGTTGGCGGGGGGATGCCTCGGCATCGACCCGACCGAGGTGCCCCTCGGCGAGGAGTTTGAGCTCACCCCGAACCAAAGCGCTCGGGTCATTGGCGCCGACCTGACCGTCGGCTTTCGGCGGGTCGCCAGCGACACTCGTTGTCCAATCGATGTCGTCTGCGTGGTCGAAGGCCTGGCCGGGATTGAACTGGAGTTGTTCGGAGCCTCGGCCCGAGGCCCGATCCTGATCCAATCGGCGCTACCCACGACCTGGAACGATGGCCGTTATTCGATCACTATCGTGGACCTCCGCCCCAACACCTCACGCTCGCAGCCGATCAGCCCTGAGGCATACCGGCTCCGGCTGGTGGTGGACCTGGCAGTCCCCCAATAGCTCGATCGAGGCCCCGGTATTGAACCGCCTCGGCGACATGCAGAGCCCCCACCCGGTCGTCTCCGGCCAGATCCGCCACGGTCCGAGCCACCTTCAGGACTCTCGCGTAGGCTCGCGCTGACAAGCCCAGTCGCGCCATGGCGAGGCCGAGGAGCCTTCGGCCGGCCCCATCAGGGGCGCACCACCGCTCGACCTCCCGGCCGGACAGGTGGGCGTTCACGGTCGCGGTGGGGTGTCCCGAGAGCCGCTGCTGTTGCCTTTCCCGAGCCCGGCTGACCCTCGCGGCCATCACCGCGCTCGATTCGCCAGGCTCGGCTCCGGCCAGGTCCGACCACGAAACCCCGGGCACTTGGCACTGGAGGTCGATCCGGTCGTACAGCGGACCGGAGACTCGGCTTCGATATCGACGACGAACGAGGGCCGTGCACTGGCATTCCCGGGTCGGATCGCCGTAGTATCCGCAGGGACACGGGTTCATGGCGGCAATCAACATGATTCGGGCCGGGTAGGTCACGGTCAGCTGGGCACGGGCGATCGTGACGATGCCGTCTTCGAGAGGCTGACGAAGGGTGTCGAGAACGTTCCGGCGGAACTCGGGCAGTTCGTCGAGAAATAGGACCCCGTGGTGGGCTAAACTCACCTCGCCGGGGCGGGAGTGGGCGCCGCCGCCCGTCATTCCGGCGTCACTCACGGTGTGATGAGGCGCCCGAAACGGCCGCCTTGCCCGCAGACCGCTATCGGTCCCGCAGAGCCCCGCGACGCTGTGGACCTTGGTTACCTCGATGGCTTCGGCGGCTGACATGTTTGGCAAAATGGTGGCGAGCCGCCGAGCCAACATGGTCTTGCCACTGCCGGGGGGACCCACCATCAACAGGTTGTGACCCCCTGCCGCCGCCACTTCGAGCGCCCGTTTGGCGACGAACTGCCCTCGGACCTCCGCGAAATCCACCGAGTCATTTGACTCGCTGGTGGAAGCCGGTGGGTTCGATCCCACCGGGAGGCGCTGGCGCCCCTGAAAGTGATTCGCGATCGCCCGGAGCGACTCGGCAGCTAGAACCTCGAGGCCCTCAACCGCCGTGGCTTCCGCCCGATTTGCCAGTGGGACCAGTACCCATCGGGCGCCGAGCGCCTTCGCACAGCTCACCAGCGAGAGGGCGCCCCGGAGCGGACGAAGGCTGCCTTCCAATCCGAGCTCCCCAAAGACAAAGCCATCGGCGAGCCCAGGAATCGACAACTGTCCGCTGGCCGTCAAGACCCCGAGGGCGATTGGCAGATCGAATGCGGAGCCCGCCTTGGGCACATCGGCTGGGGCGAGGTTAGCGGTGATCCGCTTGAGTGGAAATTCAAACCCGGAATTTGTGAGCGCCGCCGACACCCGTTCCCGAGCCTCCTTGACAGCCCCGTGAGGAAGACCGACTGTCGAAAACGAAGGCAACCCATTGGCCAGATCAATTTCGACATCGACTGGATAGGCATCGATCCCAATTATGGCGGCCGAGCGAACTTTGGCGAGCACGAACCACTCCGTGGGTAGGCACCACAGAGCTTACCCGCCGGGCGCCCTGGGTGCTAACCGAATAAACGCGAGACTAGGCGGAATGCTCGGCATTCGGCACTCGGCGCTCGGCGCTCGGCGCTCGGCGCTCGGCGCTCGGCGCTCGGCGCTCGGCACTCGGGTTATGGGAGGGGTTCGACGATGACCGCGGTGCCGTAGCAGAGCACTTCGCTCACCCCTTGCATCACTTCGGTGGCGTCGTAATTGATCGCGATGACTGCGTTGCCGCCGGATTGCTCGGCGTGCTGGAGCATCAGCTCGAAAGCTTCGCCTCGAGCTCGTTCGCATAGTTCGACGAACCGGTTGATGCGGCCTCCGCGAAGGGTTTCGAAGGTGGCCCCGATGAGGCCGAAAATCGAGCGGGATCGGACCGTGATGCCGAGTACCACGCCGAGGGTCTCGGTAATCTGGTAGCCCGCGAGCGAGAATGCGGTCGTCGTCAGGTGGTGGCTGATCTTGTTGGGATTGGCGAGACGTGCCGGCACGGAAGGCTCCAGGGAGATGACCGGATTGAAAGTAGCCGGGTTGCCGACGCGTTGTTTCGGGACCGGCCGCTCAGTAGATTCGGCGACCGACGATCGAAGACCCAGATGATCTTTCTTGACCATACCATCGTGCTGGTCCGCAACCTTGACTTGGCCGAGCAGCAGTACGCTCGGCTTGGCTTCAGGTTGACGCCTCGAGGTGGCCACCCGACGCTCGGGACGGCCAACCATACAATCATGCTCGGGCACGACTATTTCGAGCTGCTTTCGGTTCTCGAACGGTCGCCAGCAAATGACCGATGGGCCACGACGCTGGACCGTCGAGAGGGCTTTGCGGGCATGGCCTTGGGCACCGCAGACGCCCGGGGTGCGAGGGATACGCTAATCGATCGAGGACTCGACTTGCCACCCGTGGTCGACTTTGCCCGGCCGGTCGGACTGGCCACCGGGTTCGTTGAGGCCCGATTCACGGTTGCCCACCTGCCACCGGAGGCCAGCCCGGCCCTCCCGGCTTTCTTCTGCCAGCAACACACCCGGGAGTTCGTTTGGCGTCCGGAGTGGCAACGGCACCCAAACACCGCCTTCGGCATCGCCGGAATGACGGTCCTCCATCCCGATCCCGAGACGGCGGCTGTCGGGTACGAACGGCTTCTCGGCCGGGCTCGGATCCACCCCCACCCAGGCGGGGTGGCGCTTTCACTGGGTCGGACCCAACTCATATTGGTTGGCCCGACCTACGCGACCGCCCGCCTCGGGGCCGCCGCGGTGCCCGACCCGACCGTGATAGTGCCCCTCGGCTTTACGGTCGCGGTTCACGACCTCGACGCCGCCAAGCGCTGCCTCAACACCGAGGGCGTCCCGTTTCGCCGATTTGGGGGCCATTCCATCTTGGTCGCCCCAGAATGGACGTCCGGGGTCCACCTCGAATTGCTGGCCGCCGATCGGGGACTTGGCCGATGACCGACACTTGCCTGGCGGCCGTCATGCCGGCCCCCGACCAGCCGGTTCGCCTCGAGCGCATCGCGATTCCCCCGCTAGCCCCCGGGGCCGCCCTGCTCGAGACAATCTATTCCGAGGTCTGCGGCACTGACGTCCACCTTCACCACGGGAGGCTATCGGGTGTCCCGTACCCGCTCATCCCCGGACACGTCTCGGTTGGGCGGATCGTGGCGATGGCTGGACCGATCAGGGACGTCGAGGGCGTCGAGTTCAATCAGGGCGACGTCGTCACATTCCTTGACGTCCACGAGACCTGCAACCAATGCTACCAGTGCCTGGTGGCCAAGCAGACCACCCGGTGCCCCTCGCGCAAGGTCTATGGGATCTCCTATGGAGCGAACGAAGGTCCGTTAGGCGGCTGGGCGGAGCGAATTTGGATCAAGCCGGGCGTCCGCATGATCCGGCTCCCCCCTGGGCTCGAACCGGAAACGTTCATCGGCGGCGGCTGTGGCCTCTCGACCGCCGTCCATGCGATCGACCGCGCTGAACTCAAGCTGGGCCAGAGTGTGGCGGTTTTGGGCGTCGGTCCCGTGGGTCAATCGGTGATCGCACTGGCCGGCCTCTCGGGTGCAGGACACATCGTGGCGGTGGGGGCGCCGGCCGATCGCTTGTCGTTCGCTCGTCGAATGGGTGCGACGGCGACCCTCGACTTGTCCCTGGCCCACGAAGAAAGGGTAGGGGCGGTACGCCGGTTGACTGGGGGTCGCGGGGTCGACGTAGTGATCGAGGCCGCGGGCCGGCCGGAGGCGGTTTCGCAGGCCCTAGACCTCGTTCGAGACGGAGGCCGGGTGGTGGTGGTCGGCCAGTACACCGACCATGGCACGGTACCGATCCACCCCCATTTTCAGATCAACCGGAAACACATCGAGATTCGCGGGTGCTGGGGATCGGACTATTCCCATTTCCATCGGGCGGTCGAGCTCGCCGCCCGGTTCCAGCATCGAATCCCTTGGCGTGAGATGGTGTCAGGCCGATTCGACCTGGCCCACGCCGGTGATGCCCTGGCCGCCGTCGAGAGCCAAACCGTCATCAAAGCCTTGATCGTACCCTAACGGGCCTCGCGAATCTTGATGTCACCCGAGAACGACTCGAGGTCGAGCTTCGCCGTCCCGCTGCCCCAGGTGGCGCTGAAGCGATGCCGGCGGCTCCGCCCGGTGGTCGTGACCGGAAAGACCGAATCGATGTCGCCGCTGAACGTCACGGCGTTCACGGTCGCGTCGGGGCGTTCGGGGACGGTCATGACGACATCCCCACTCAGTGATTTGAGATCATAGCGGCCCTTCCCGTCGACTGGGCCCGCGAACGTCACATCCCCGCTGACCGTTTCGGCCGTCACCTGTCGAACTCGGATGCCCTCCAGCTCCACGTCACCACTGACCGAGGACGCCTCGAGAATATCCCCTTCGGTATCGGTCAACCGGACGTCCCCGGAGACGGTTCCAAGGTCGAGGGTGCCCCGGAGGCCCCGGCCGATCAGGTCGCCTGAGACCGTCCGGGCGTCGACCCGGAGACCGGCCGGTAGGCGCACGACGAAATCGACCGAGGTGTCGTTCCGGTCGGTGCCCTGCCATTCGGAATCCCGGCGACAGGGATCGTCGCGGCGGGAGCGGTCCCGGTCGTCGTCGTGGTCGCGCCCTCGCGACCGACGCCGGTCGGACATCGGATAGTAGACGCACACCGCCACGCCGCCGTCGATTTCGATCGTGGTGATATCCACCTCATCCGGGTTGCCCCGGCGACCGGCCGTCTTCTTCGCCCGCACTTCGAGGGTCCGGCCGGTGCCGGCCTCGAGGTGAACGTCGCCGACGACGTTCCGGAGCACGAAGCGAGTGCCTTGGGCGAGGTCCCGGGTGAGTTCGAATTGCGGTCCCTGCACCGGGCCCGAAGCCAGCACCAAAGCCAGACCACACCCACCGAAGAACTGTTTCATCGGTCCTCTCCCTCGATCTGGTCGTCGTCCCGGTCATCGGACGGAGCCTTTCCCTTTACCTTGACCTTGGCGGCCTTCAATTCCTCGGACCGGATCAGTTCGACGTCCCCACTGAACGTCTCAATCTCGACATTGGCGCTTCCATTCCCCATCCGGTACGTGCTTCGCCGCCGGCCGGCTCGTTCGGCCTTGAGCGTGAAACTCGAGCTGACTTCGCCGTTGCCGGTGACTACCGTGAGGCTGGCGTTGGTGGCCTCGGCGATCGCCAGGGTCACGTCACCGCTGTGGGTCAGAAATGAATAGGAGCCCGCGTCGACGATCCGGCCCTCATAGATCACCTCGCCGCTGATGGTCTGGGCGTCAACCGACTTGGCGTCGACACGGCGGAGGTCGATGTCGCCGCTGACCGACTCGACCACCAGGTCGCCGCCAGCCACGTCGCTGACGGTGATGCCTTCCGACACCGCATGCAGTTCGATCCGGCCCCGCGCTCCAACGACCTTGATCCGGCCGTTGACGGTACTCAGGTTGACGGTCTCGGCCCCGCCTCGTAGCGTGATGTCTCCTTCTAAGGTCTGGACCTTGACCGGCGCCTTGGTTCCGTCGATCGAGACCTCCGCGTACATCCCGCCAATATCCAGAGCCATCCAGGTCGGGACGGTCAGCTCATAGTCCACCGATGTCGCGATCCCGCGGCGCCCTTGGGCTTCGATCTCCACCACCTGGCCCCGAACGTTGACCGCAACGGAGGAACGCTTGGAATGGGTGGCTTGAATCCGAATTTGGCCACGGTCCCACGTCTTGACGGTGACATCGCCGCCTTGGTTTTGGAGCCGGAGCCGGGAGCCTTGGGGAACGGCGACGGTGGTATCGGTGTCGAACCGCGGCGCCTGGAGAGCCAGGAGCACGACGAACGAAGCTGCGAGAACCATCATATATGCGGCACCTTAACGTTAGGTTTCGGAATCCATCGCTCGCGTCGCGATCCGAAGAACAGTCAGTTTCTTCTTCAGGTTCGCCGCGATCTGACCATTGAGATACCCGTTCGCCGTGTCGCGTTGGATCGCCGTCCGTGCTTCAGCGATCGCCCGGTCGATCAAGGCCAAGCTGGACTCCACCGACCGGACGGTCGCCGTGTCGAGCCGAGCCCGGTTGGTGACCAGAACCCGCTCTAGCTCCGCGACCGCACTGTCATAGGCGACGCTGGTCAGGCCGGCCACCATCGCCCCGGCACCCGGCTGGGTCGCCACCTGTGGCGGCTCAACGCCACCGGGACGGTCTCCAAACCAATACCACCCGCCCGCCAAGCCAGCGGCCGCCATCACGAGACCGGCCGCGACCAGATGCCGCCACCGGAGGCCCTGAACCGGCCGGCCGGCCGACGGAAACGAAACCATCCGGTCGGTCTCGATCGCCGCCCGGATCGAGGGCCACCCGTCGCGACCTGGCTCAGTACCCCGATACGATGGGGCCGCCGCGACAATCTGCCGAAGGTCGGCTAACACAACCCGGCATTCCGAGCAGGTTACTAGATGGGCTTCGAGGTCGGCCGCAACCACGGGGTCGAGGTCGCCGTCGAGGTACCCGGAAAGCTGGTCCGTCCATTGATCCGACATTGCCTTGTCTCCAGTCATTAGCTCAATACCTTGCGGAGCAGCATCCGAGCCCGATGAAGCTGCGAACGGGAGGTTCCGGGATCGATCGCCAACATCTGGGCAATTTCCTCGTGCTTGAACCCTTCCATGTCGTGCAGCACAAACACCTCACGAGCTCCGGCGGGCAGGGTGCCGACCGCATGTTCGATCGCCACCTTGAGATCGGGGTGGTGACTGGCGCTCGGCGCCTCCGCCATGGCCAGGTCATCTTGGATGAACCGGGCGCGCGATCGTCCGATCGTCTGCCGTCGGCGGAGCATCGCGTTCACCGCGACCCGGTGAAGCCAGGTGCTGAAGGCGCTGTTCCCCGCGAAGGTGCCCAGCTTTTGCCAAACCCGGACAAACACCTCCTGCACCGCATCATCCACATCCCCATCGCCAATCAGCCATCGGGCCAACGCCGTCACCCGCGCCACATGCCGGCGGTACAGCCGCTCGAACGCGTCGGTGTCCCCGCCGGCCGCCAGGGCGACGTCGTCGTGCTCAAGTGCCGCGAGGTCTAGTCGCAATGGAGCAGCCAATGCATCTGCCTGGGTGTGGGGTAGCGAGCAATTGGATCACCCGGACAGGGCAAACGTTGGAACCAGGCCCCCCGGCCTATTGACAAGTGATATTCTTGTGATATCATTGAGATATCACCCTCAGCTGGAGTCGTCGTCATGATCAAGGAACGTCCCAACCACCCAACCCCCGGTCTGCCGATCATCGGACTGGCCCTTGCCGGATTGGCCGGGGCGGTTTGGCTCTTCACCAAGGCGGTTCAGGCGGAACGACCGATCTTCGTCGTCGCGGCCATCACCGTCCTAACCGTCGTCCTGTTGGCCGCGGCAGGGATCTTCGTCGTAAACCCCAATGAGGCGAAAGTGCTGACCCTGTTCGGAAAGTACGCCGGCTCGGCCAGAGACGAGGGGATCTGGTTCGCCAACCCGTTTACGGTGAAGAGTAAGGTCTCCCTCCGAGTCAGGAACTTCGAGACCACCAAACTCAAGGTCAACGACAACCACTCCAACCCGATCGAGATTGCCGCGGTCGTAGTATGGCAAGTCGTTGACAGCGCCGAGGCCTTGTTCGAGGTCGATGATTTCGAGCACTTCGTCAAGATCCAAAGCGAATCGGCGGTCCGGAGCTTGGCGTCTACGTACCCCTACGATGCCCACCAGACCGGCGAACTGTCACTCAGTGGCTCGCCATCCGAGGTCTCGAAGACCCTCCAGCAACACATCGAAGAGCGCCTGGCCAAAGCCGGTGTTCACGTGGTGGATGCCCGGATCAGCCACTTGGCCTACTCGCCGGAGATTGCCCAGGCCATGCTCCAACGACAGCAAGCATCGGCCATCATCGCCGCTCGGCAGAAGATTGTCGAGGGGGCCGTCGGCATGGTCGAGAATGCGCTCGAACTCCTCTCAAAACGGGGCATTGTCGACCTCGACGACGAGCGGAAGGCTGCGATGGTTTCGAACCTGCTGGTCGTCCTTTGCAGCGAGCGGTCGACTCAACCGGTCGTGAACACCGGAACCTTGTACTCCTGATTCGGTATGGCCGAGCGGAAATCGGTACTCATCCGAATCGACCCGGCGCTGCACGACGCGTTGCAGCGCTGGGCCGCGACCGAGTTCCGAAGTCTCAACGGTCAAATCGAGTTCGCCCTTCGTCGGGCTTTGACGATCGCGGGTGTAATCCCCAGGGGCACCCCGAACTCACCTGCAAAGGAGCCAGAATCGACATGACGGGCAGACTGATGCTGGCGGCGATGATCGTCGGGGTCGGAGCAGCCGTGCCCTGGAGCCATCCCCACACTGGGCGCGAGGCCGCTCCGGAGTATACTTCCCGATCCAGCGCTTCCTCCGAGGCCCCAATGACGCGGCTCGCTTCCCTGCTCTTCTTCGTGGCATTGGCCGAGCCGCTCTCGGCCCAAGACTCGGCTCCAAGACCCAAATTGAAGCGACAACCGGACCTGATCGTCGTCGAAGAGATCGACCCGATCCGAAGCGAGGTCCAAACCGCGCGGGACATCGTCCAGCGCCTTCGCCCCGGCTTCCTGCGGACTCGGGGAGCCAGTTCGTTCGGCAACGCAGCGAGCGGAGCCGTGACGCCAACACCCCAAGTGATTGTCGATGGCGCCCCCCGTGGCCGGTTGGGCGCCCTGGCGGAGATCTCGGCTTCGGCGGTCCGGGAAATCCGCTATCTCAACGCCGCCGACGCCAGCATCCGATACGGAACCGGGTACGACGGCGGCGCCATCCTCGTCTTTACCCGATAGCCCGACTGCGGCAACTACTTTTTCTTAGCCGCGAGGCTCTCGAACACTGTGGCCACGAAGTCGTCGGTCTTCATGAACCCATTGCCCCACTTCGCATCAAACGCCGCGCTCGGCTTGGCCGCCAAGACCTGAGGTAGCGACTTCCGCTGGGCGATCAACGACCGAACTGAATTCCGCACCGTCACCAGCATATCCCGATAGGCCATCAGGTCAGCCTTCCCCGACAGCGGGCCGTGACCGGGGATGATCTTGGTTTGTTCGTCCGCCAGGGCCAGCGCCTTGGTGGCGGCCTCGATCACCCCATTGATCGACCCCCCGCTCGACAGGTCGATGAACGGGTAAATTCCGTTGAAGAAGGTGTCGCCGAGGTGGATGACGTTCGCCTTCTGCCATCGAACCAAGACATCGCCGTCGGTATGGGCGTTCTTGAGGTGGGTGGCTTGGATGTCGTCGCCATTGAGATGGAAGGTCGCGACGTCGTTGAAGGTGACGACCGGGAGCGCCGCCTTGGGCGCCGGCGGGGTTCGGCTGTTGAATCTGGCGATGAACTGCTCGACACTCATCCGCTGCCGAACATTGTCGTGGGCCACGATGATCACGCCGGCCTTGCCGAAATTCTCATTGCCACCGGTGTGGTCCCCGTGCCAATGGGTATTGAGCAGGAACCTGATCGGCTTGTCCGAAAGCGTTTTGACCGCCGCGATGATCTTGTCGGTTAGCGGCGCAAATTGGTCGTCGACCAGGAAGACGGCATCCTCACCGACTGAGACACCAATGTTGCCGCCCTGCCCCACCAGCATGTAAACCCCGGTCGCCACCGGGACCGTCTGGATTCGAACCGAATCCTGTTGAGCCTGCGCCGACCCAACGGAGCCAATCACCAGCCCCGCGACAAGAAGTGATTTCATTGACAATGTACTCCGACCTAGAAGTGAACCCACGAATCAGGAACCCGTCGCAACGGGTCGACGAAGAGCCACCCCGACCAACGCCGCGCCGAGGCCAAGTAGAAACACCAACCCGAGTGACGCACTGGCCAGGGCGGCCGGCCGAACCGGAAGCAGCGCTTCCAAAATCTCGGCCAGTGCCGGAAAGCCGTCACTCCGGGCACTACGCACCAAAAGAACGCCCCAGCCGAGCGCCAATCCCACCGGCACCGATATCAGGGGTCGCGAAGCCCGGGGCGCCCACCAGGCCCCGATCAGCCCGACGAACGGCACCACATACCACCCCAAAAGCAAGGTGCCAAAGGCCGAAGCGTTGGCCATGACCAGCATCCAGTACGCCACGACCATGGTTATCGCCCTTTCCCGAAGATGAACCTGCTCTCGATGCGCGGAGGTGGAAACAGATCGGCGCGGCTTGGGACGACGAGGGAGTCAAGTTCGCCGGCCAACCACTGAGGCAGAAAATCACGATAGTGCCGGCTCAAAGGGTTGCCCGATTGGCCGCCCGGATAGGTCGCCCACGCCACGACCTCCGGCCCCAGTTCGACCACCATCCGCCAGCTCGAACCATGAGTCCCACCGGGTCCGGATGGGCTAATCGTATTCGGGCCGGAGGGCACCGATAGGTTGAGCGCCGATAGTACCGGGATTCGAAGCAGATGATACAGATTCGCGTGGTGGGCGTTACGCCAGAGCCAGCCCTCACCGTCGGCGGGACCGTGTCGCGCCAGCGCGGAATCGAGACCGGTGGCCAACGCCGTTTCCACGATGTCGTCTCGCCGTTCGACGACCCCGCTGGTACCCCGGTCGTCCCACCACAGATTGGTTGAATCTCGGAGTAACCCGACCAGAATCGCTTCGGCGGGCCGGGGCCTCGGGGGTGCCCCGCCTCCCGCGAGTTCATCCCAGGTTCGCCGGCTCAACTCGGCCAACACGGCCTCGAACAGGACCGGCCCGGGATTGTCGAGCTCGTACCGGCGGTTCCATCCGGCCAACAGAGCCCGGGCCCGCTTTACTTTGTCTGGGGCGCGAGCTCGGCGGGCGGAATCACCTCCCAAGAGACTCGGCATGAACCAATCCGCCCGGGCGCTGCCTGGATCGGTCTGCATTCGGCGGATGGCGTCGACGGTGACTTGAGAATCCGCTCGCAACAACGTGTTGATCCGAATCGCCCGCCACGGGCTGTACCAATTCGCGCCGAGAAACCGCGGGTTGACGAGCGGGTCCACCGGCTGCTGGTTGGCCGACGACAGGAAACCCCGAGCCGGATTGAGAGCGAACGGATAAAACTCCACCGCCAAGTTTCCGACCCAATCACTGGCCGACTTGGTCCCGTCTTGAATCAAGTCTCCCCGGGCGCTGTCGGGCCGAACCGGATACCGCCCGGTCGATCGAATCGCGATGGTGCCTTTGCGGTCGGCCACTATCATGTTTTGAGCCGGCACCGCATAACTAGCCGTTTGCTCCAGGAATTCACCGGTGCTTCGGGCCCGATCAATGGCCCAGAACTCAGCCCCGTTGTCTGTCGCATCGTAGGCAGTCCAGGCCATCGAGTACCAGGTCGAGTCGGTTTTCCAGAGCGGGCCTCGGTGGGTAAATCGGACCGTATCAACCGCCAGCACGGCCCCCGTCGGCGACCGGAAGGTTTCGCTCCGGAGTTCGAGCGCCCGCCATTTCTCGTCGAGGCGGTACTGGGTTGGGCTCTCTTGATCGTCGACGACTTCCCGGTAGAAATCGTTGACATCGGACCCGGTGTTGGTCAGCGACCAGGCAATCGACCGGTTGAACCCAATGACTACCCAGGGGGCGCCCGGGAGGGTGACACCGGCCACATCGAGCCGGTCGGGCACGACGAGATGGGCCTGATACCAGATCGAGGGGAGCGTCAGCTCGAGATGGGGGTCGCCCGCGAGCAGCGCGTGCCGGGTCGCCGATCGGGCCGGGCTCACTGCCCAGTTGTTACTCCCGATCGCCTCTTCGCCGGACCACCGAAGAAAACGACCTAACGCCATCGCCACTCGCGGCCCAGCCGAATCCGCCGGCCCCGATGGCGCCGGAATCGAGGGGAAGGCAACCCGGGTCGAATCAACCAGGTTCGGCTGAATCGGCTCCTGAATCGGCGCGTTCACCGGGAACAGCGCCTCGGCGGCCGGCCAACCAACCTTCGCGGCGGCTGCCGCCTTCTGAACGGAGGCGTCGTTATAGGCCAAAGTGAGGGCCATCCTGGCCAGCAGCAGATAACTGTTCGCGCTGGTCCACCGACTCGGCCGGACCCCGAGAAGGCGATACTCAAGGGGCAGTTCCCGGCCGCTCATCCCATCGATCCACGCGTTTACCCCCTGGCCATAGGCCAGAATCGAACGGAAGGCCTCGGATGTGGTATCGGTCGAGGCGAGCCCCCGTTCGACCATCCGCCTGAAGCCGAGGCGCCTGGCCTCCCGGTCCGCGGCCAACCCCCGGGTCCCCAACAATTCCGTGAGGGTGCCGGCCGCGGCCCTGGTCTGAATCTCGAGCTGGAACAGCCGGTCGCGGGCGACCATGTATCCGAGGGCCCGATAGGCATCGAGCTCGTGCTCAGCGTAGATGTGGGGCACGCCGCGGGTGTCGACGATCGTGGTGACCCCACCCTCAAAAATCGGAAGGCGGACGGTCGCCGTTACCGGCGGCCGGCCCGCAGCGGGCAGGGCCCAGATGCCGTGGCCGGCATCAAGCAACGGGCCAATCGCGGGAAGCACACCGAACGGTCGCGAAGCCACGAGCAGGGTCCCGACCAACAGGAGGAGGCCGGAGCCGCCGAGGAGGATTCGTTGTTTCATGAGCGTCGGAACCTTCCGGACGGGACGCCGGTTGTCAAGCGCCCAGGTTTCTCGGGACCAGGTTCGATCGGCCCGTTGGCTTGCGGGACGGGGGTCGGAGTCGTAACGTTTGTATACAAATCTGTTCTGTCGTCACGACGACCTGCTTCCGTCTTCTTGCCTCGAGGCGTCCCGCCATGGTCCTCCGCCGCCATTCGCCGCTCGTTGCCGTCTTGCTGGTCTCGCTCAGCTGCCAGCCTCCGATGCCGGCCGGGGGCGCCCCGTCCGGCGACGGGCCGGAGTACGACTTGGTCATCACTGGCGGCCGGATCATCGACGGGAGCGGAAACCCGTGGTTCTACGGCGACATCGGGATTCGGCGCGAGCGGATTTCGCGGATCACTCCCCCAGGCATGCTGGCGAAGGCCGAGGCGAAGCAGCGCCTTGTGGCCACCGGCCGGGTCATCGCCCCGGGCTTCATCGACATCCAGGCCCAGTCGGTCGCGGCCTTTACGGTGGGAGATGGCCGAGTCATTTCCAGTGTGACCCAAGGGATTACCACCGCGATCCTCGGCGAGGGCTCCACTCCGGCGCCGGCCAACGACCGGACCATCGCCGCGATGGCCGGAACCGACGCGGGGCTCAAGCCGGCGCTCGAACAATTCCGAGGGGCCCGCGGCTTTAACCTCTGGTTGGAAGCCATGCGGGCTCACGGCGTGTCTCAGAACGTGGGGTCGTTCCTCGGGGCGGCCGTCCCCCGAGTCTACGCCAAGGGCGAGGCCCAAGGTGAGGCGACGCCCGCGGAGCTCGACACGATCCGGACCGTGGTCAAGAACGCGATGGAAGACGGGGCGTTCGGGGTGGCGAGTGCGTTGATCTACCCGCCGGCCTCCTATGCCTCGACCGAAGAGCTGATTGCCCAGGCCAAGGCGGCCGCCCCGTACGGCGGCATCTACATCACCCATATGCGCTCCGAGGCGGACCGGCTTCTCGAAGCGATTGACGAAGCGATCCGGATTGGACGGGAAGGCGGCGTTCCGGTCGAGATCTACCACCTCAAGGCCAGCGGATCAGCCAACTGGGGCAAGATGCCCCTTGCCATCGCCAAGATTGACTCAGCCCGGAACGCCGGGCAAGACGTGACCGCCGACATGTACCTCTACACAGCCGGGGGCACCGGGCTGGCCGCGTGCGCGCCCCCCTGGTCGGCCGAGGGCGGGAAATTGCTCGACAACCTCCGCGATCCCACGGTTCGGGCCAAGATCAAAGCGGAGATGATCGGCGGGCGGCGGGCCAATTCAGAAGGCCTGTGCACCTTGGGAGGACCGGGCTCGGTCCAAGTCGTGGGCTTCACGGTGGCTGCACTCAAGGGGTACGAGGGCCAGCGGCTCGACCAGCTTGCCAAGGCGATGGGCAAGGATTGGTTTGACGCCTGGGCCGAGATTGTACTGGCTGAAAAGGCCGCGATCGGCGCCATCTTTCATATGATGACCGAAGCCAACCTGCCCCTCCAGATTCGCCAGCCGTGGATCAAATGGGCCACCGACGCGGACGGGATGAATCCAGACAGCACCGGCGGCCTCCTCGCCCACCCGCGAGCGTACGGCAACTACCCCCGATTACTCGGGCGCTACGTCCGAGAGCAACAGGTCATTAGCCTCGAAGAGGCGATCCGGAAAGGGACCTCGGCCGTCGCCCGCCGACTGATGATCAAGGAGCGCGGGCTCATCGTAGAAGGGTACTATGCGGACCTCATCATCTTCGATCCAGCAACCGTGATCGACCGGGCCACATTCGAGAACCCTCATCAGCTTTCGGTCGGGATCGAGGAGGTGTTTGTCAACGGGGCGGCGGTCGTAACAGCCGGCAAGCACACCGGAGCCAAGCCGGGCAAGATCGTCCGCGGCCCAGGGTGGACGGGGTGGGACCGGTGACCGGCAAGGCGGCCCGGCCGGCGACTCGGACCGACCGACCGAAACAAGTCTACGAGCAACTTCGCGAGCTCATCGTCCTCGGGCGGTTGGCGCCCGGCAGCCGTCTGGTCGAAACCGACATCGCGACCCGGTTCGGGGTCAGTCGCACCCCGGTGCGGGGGGCGCTCCAGCGCCTTCAGCAGGAGGGGTACATCATCGACTCGCCGTCGATGCGCCAATCCCGGCCGACGGTCGCGCCGCTCACTGGAAGCGACGCCCAGGAGTTGTTCGACATCGTCGGACAGTTGGAGGCTCTCTCCGCCCACCGCGCGGCCAAGTTGCCTGCCGGGAAGCGGCAGTCCCTGGTCCGGGACTTAACAGCCATCAACAACGAGCTCCGGAAGGTGGCCGAAAGTCCCCGTCCCGACCACAACAAGCTGTGGGGACTCGATGAGCGGTTTCATCAACGAGGCGTCGACGGGGCGGCCGGCCCCCGGCTCCAGCTGCTCCATTCCGCCGTCAAGCCCCAGGCCGAACGGTATGAGCGTCTGTATGTCAGCTACCTCGCCGGAGAAATCGGCACCTCCGTGACCGAGCATGAGATAATCATCGCCGCCATTACGAGGGGTGACGCGGACGCCGCCAAGTTGGCAGTCGAACAAAACTGGCACAACGCCGCCGAGCGGCTGGGACGAGTCATTGCACGGGTTGGCGATCGCGGACGCTGGTAACGAGGGAGTGTGAATGGCTGAACTGAAGCGGATCCTTACTTGGCGGGCCGTGGCGATCCTCACGATCGGCTCGGTGATCGGCTCAGGAATTTTCGTGGTCCCCAGCGCGGTTCTTCGCGACACCGGGGGGTCGGTCGGGCTCGCGACCACGGTCTGGATCGTCGCCGGGATATTGTCCTACCTGGGAGCCCTGACGTACGGCGAGTTGGCGGCAATGAACCCGGGCACCGGGGGACTCTACCTGTATATCAAGGACGCCTTCGGATCGGCGATCGCCTTCGCCTACGGGTGGACGCTCTTCGTGGTGATCGGATCGGGCACCGTTGCGGCCCTGGCGGTGGCCTCATCAACCTACTTGGCGGTGTGGGTGCCGATGTCGCCGCGGACCCAGACCCTGGTTGGGTGCTTTTTTGCCCTCCTGGTGTCGGTCATCAACGTGTTCGGCACCAAGCAAAGCGCCGGCGTGCTCAAGGTCGGGACCGCGATCAAACTCGGGGCCCTGGCCCTGTTGATCGTCGGATTGCCGGCTCTCGGCTCGGGATTCTCGACGATCGATCGAGTCTGGCCGGACTTCGGCACCCCGGGCTTGGCCGCCTCGACCGGCTTGGCGCTGGTGTCGGTGCTGTGGGCCTACGAGGGGTGGAGCTACCTGACTTTCATGACCGGCGAAACGATCGAACCCCAACGGAATTTCCCTCGGGGACTTGCCCTCGGGGTTTTTGGCCTGATCGTCATCTACGTCCTGGCGTCGCTGGCCTACGTGGCCGCGTTAGGCCCCGCTGCGGTGATGGCCTCGAATCGAGTCGCGGCCGACGCGGCCGGCGCGATCTTCGGCGGTTCGTGGGCAAAGATCATTTCAATCCCGATTATCATCTCCATGTTGACCGCGGCCCAGGCCAATTCCATGATGGCCGCGCGAGTCTACTTCGCCATGGCGAACGACGGGGTTTTCTTCAAGCCAATGGCCAAGGTGCATCCGAGGTTTGGAACGCCGGCCTTTGCCTTGCTGGCGGCCGGTGCTTGGTCGGCCATTCTGGCGGCCTCGGGGGCCTTCGAGGTCCTGCTACAATATGTGGTCTTTGTCGGCTGGCTGTTCTACAGCTTGGGCGCGCTGGCGGTCATCGCGCTCCGACGCAGTCGGCCAGATGCGGTTCGTCCGTTTCGGGTGCCTGGGTATCCCTATACGCCGATCTTATTCATAGCGGCCGGACTCGCGATCGTCGTCAATACCGTGTTGCAATCGCCTCAAAAGGGACTGATTGGGCTTGGCGCCACCGCGGCGGCATTGCCGATCTACCTGATTTGGCGCCGACTGGCCCCCCCCTCGAATTGAAAGACCCCCGATGACCGACGAGCTGAAACGGACGTTGAGTGCCAAGGACGTGGCAGTCATCACGGTCGGAACCATCATCGGCTCGGGGATTTTCTTGACGCCCGGTGGCGTCCTCAAAAATAGCGGCGGGTATGTCGGCGTTTCATTGTCGGTGTGGGCTGTCGGAGGATTCCTCACGTTGTTAGGCGCGCTGTCATATGCTGAACTGGGGTGTATGCGGACCGGTGCGGGTGGCCTGTACGCCTACATTCGAGACGCCTTCGGCCCGGTCACCGCTTTCGTCTACGGTTGGACGCTGTTTGCGGTGATTGCCAGCGGCAGTGTCGCCGCATTGGCCGCGGCGGCGGGCGACAATATGGGCGCGGTCGTACCAGGGATCTCTCCGCTCGGTCGGAAACTCGTGGCGATGGCCGCCATCGCCTTCTTGGCGTTTATCAACGTCCGAGGCACCCGGCAGAGTACCACGGTGCTCGGGATCGCAACGGTGCTCAAAGTCGCCGCCCTGCTGTTCTTGATCGTTGCCCTGCCGTTGGTCGGGCATGGCTTCGCCGAGGTCACGGCCGCATGGCCAACCACTTGGGATTCGACCCTGTTGTCGGGGGGACTCGCCGCAATGGTCGCGGTCCTCTGGGCCTATGAGGGGTGGCAGTACGCCACGTTCGTCGGCGGCGAGGTCCAAAACCCCCAGCGCAATTTCCCGCTCGGGTTGGTGCTTGGCACGGTCGGGTGCATTGCGATCTACGTCTTGGCCAACTTGGGATATGTCGCCGGCCTTGGACCGACGGCTCTGCAGGCGTCGACCACCGTGGCATCTGACGCGGTGGCGGCCGGCTTTGGCGCCAATGCCGGCAAGATCATCGCGATCCCGGTATTGATTTCGATCATCAGCGGCGCCCACGGCATCATGTTGACCGCATCACGGGTCTTCTACGCAATGGCCCGAGACGGCGTGTTCTTTCAGAAGCTGGGCGAAATCCACCCGCGGTTTGGCACCCCGGCCAACTCCGTGTTGGCGGTGAGTGGCTGGGCGGCCGTGCTTGCCCTCAGTGGGCAGTTCAACACCTTGCTGACGTATGTGGTTTTTGTCGGGTGGATCTTCTACGGACTTGGCGGGCTCTGTGTCATCGTGTTCCGACGGAAAGACCCAACCGCCGCCCGGCCGTTCAAGGTCCCCGGGTACCCGCTGACTCCCCTGCTCTTCGTGGCGGCGGCGATTGTCATCGTCGTGAACACGGTGGTCTCAAACCCGGTACGCGGGGCAATCGGGATCGGCGGAACCTTGGCCGGCATCCCGATTTACTTCTTCTGGAAGAGGAGCAATTCAAGCCAGCCGTCTTCGTAACCCATTTATTACCATATAGATACGCTGCAAGCAAGTGATCACTTGCTCACCAGGCAGGCCCCAATTAGAATTGGCGGCCTATGGAACTCCGCGATCGAATTCTAGGGGCTGCGGCCCAGGTCTACTCCGAAACAGGGTTCCGGGGAGCCACGACCCGGCGGATTGCTGAGCGGGCCGGTGTCAATGAAATCACCTTGTTCCGGCATTTTGGCTCCAAGACGCGACTCCTCCATGAAGCAATTCAGTGTGCCGGCAGTACCACCCCGTATGCCCTCCCCGCCTGCTCGATCAACCCCCGCACCGAGCTTCGAGAGTGGGCCGTGGCGAACCATCGCGAGATGTTCGACCGACGCTTCTTGATCAGAACGGCGATGGGCGAGATGGAAGAACGGCCCGACATTTTTCCAATGGACCGTAGTCAGGCCGTCTGCGCCGGCTTGGACCTCAAAGCCTACTTGGAACGCCTCCAACACGAGGGCCGGATCGCCGGCGACATCGACCTCCGGGCGGCGACTACGATGTTCATGGGGACGCTGTTCGCCGACGCCATCAGCCGGGACATCCTGCCGTCGATGTACCCTGATTCAGCGGAAGCGTCAGTGAATCAGTATCTCGAACTCTTCGCCCGAGCCATTGCCCTGAAGGAGTATTCATCGTGACCTGTCGTTCCCAGGCCCGGTTTGCCGGCGCCCTACTGGCTAGCGTCGTGACGGCGGGCCAAGCCCAGACGCCGGCACCGAGGCGTCTCTCCTTGGAAGAAGCTCTGACGCTGGCTCGACCGGCCAGCGAGGCGGTCGGGCTGGCCCGCATCGGGGTTGAACGGGCTCGCGGACAAATCCTCCAGGCTCGGAGCGAACTGCTTCCCCAACTCGCCGGGTCGTTCGCCTACACCCGCCAGCTCAAATCGCAGTTCGACAACGTCTTCGGGTCCGCCCCCGATACCTCCACGGCCCCGCCGGCGCCTTCGAGTTGCGACGCGTTTGCCGGCGATCCGACCAAACCGATCGGCCAGCGCCTTGACGACTTAGAGAAGGCCGTCCGGTGTACGACCACGGTGAATCCCTTCGCCAGTTTCAGCCGGCTGCCCTTCGGCCGAAAGAACACGTACACGTTAGGCATCTCTGGCTCCCAGACCCTGTTCGACGGCGGCCGGATCTTCGGTCAAATGAAGGCGGCTGAGGCCGGCCGCGCATCGGCCCGGATCGCGGTCACCTCGGCGGAAGCCCAGCTGGTGCTCGACGTCGTCCAGGCCTACTACGACGCGGCCCTGAGCGACCGGCTGCTGGCGATTGCCGAAGCGACCCTCGGCCAGGCCGACACCACGCTCGGTCAGACCAAGCTCCGCAGGGAAGTCGGCACCGCGCCCGAGTTCGACGTTCTCCGCGCCACGGTCGCCCGCGACAACCAGCGCCCGCTCGTCATCCAAAGCCGGACCCAGCGAGATCTCGCCTACATCCGGCTTCGCCAGTTGCTCAACTTGCCGGCGGAACCCCTGACGCTGTCCACCGAGCTGGCGGATACCGCACTGGCGAACACGCCCATGCTCGCCCAGCTCGCCGGATCCGCGCCCGACACCGTCACCGAACACCGAGCCGCCGTGAGACAGGCCGCCGAGGCCGTCAAGGCTCAGGAGGGACTCGACGCCGTTTCCCGGTCGGCCCGACTGCCGAGCCTCGCGCTCACCACCCAATACAGCCGGATCGCCTACCCATCCCGCGGCTTGCCGGGCCTCGACGAATTCGTCACCGATTGGCGCTTGTCGTTAGGCGTTCAGGTTCCGATCTTCACCGGCGGCCGCCTCAAAGGCGATCGGATCCTGGCCAAGGCCGGCCTCGACGAAGCCAAGTTGCGCAAGCTACAAACGGCCGAGGCCGCGGAGCTCGATAGCCGGAACGCCGCCTCCGAACTCGAAGCCGCGGTCGCGAACTGGCAGGCCAGCGAAGGCACCGCCGCCCAGGCGACCCGAGCCTATCAGATCGCCGACTTACGGTTCCGGGAAGGCATCTCGACCCAGACCGAGTTGCTTGACTCCCGGATTGCCCTGCAACAAGCCGAAGTCAACCGAGCCCAAGCGGCCCGCAATCTTCAGGTCGCCCGAGTCCGGATGGCGCTCCTCGCCGACCTGCCACTCGGTAGCGGGCCGGTCACCCAGGCCACGACTCGGACCCAACCCAGCCGCGCCGCGACTTCGCCAGCCCCGACCGGAGGTCAGCCGTTCCCATGAAAACCAGACTCAAGCTGTATTCGATCCTGCTCGCCACCGCTCTTTCTGGGCTCGCCGCCTGTGCCAAATCGGGCGCCGAGGGCCCTCCAGCGGAGGCGGCGCCGGTCCTGATCGGGCCGGAAAATTTGTTCGTCGCCGAGTCGCGGACCCTCCAAAACGGCCCGGCCCTTTCAGGCACGCTCACGGCCGAACGCTCAGCGACGATCCGGGCCGAAGTACCGGGCATCGTGGTCCAAGCTCTGGCTGACGAAGGCCAGGCCGTTCGGAGCGGCCAGCTGCTGGGGCGGCTCAACGATGATGCGATCCGGGATCAAGTGTTGTCGGCGCAGTCGGGCCTCCGCACCGCCACCGAGGCCCTCGTGGTCGCCAAACGGAACGTCGAGCGCTCGGAAAAGCTGGCTCAAGCGGGAGCGGTCGCTGAACGAGAGCTCGAGCAATCCCGGTCGTCAGCCCTGAACGCGGAGGGAGCCGAGGCAGAAGCGAACGCTCGATTGGCCGGCGCCCGCAAGCAACTCGGCTACACGATGATCCGGTCACCTTTGTCGGGGATCGTGAGCGAACGCCATGTCAACGCCGGCGACAACGTCTCGGCTGGGAACCCGTTGTTCTCGGTTGTCGACCCATCGAGCCTCCGCCTGGAGGCCCAGGTACCCGTGACGGCTTTGGGCAGCCTCAAAATCGGGACGGCGGTCGGGTTTACGGTCGATGGTTATGGCGATCGTAGCTTCGACGGCCGGATCAGCCGGATCAACCCGGCGGTCGATCCAGCCACCCGGCAAGTGCGAATTACCGTCACGCTTCCGAATCAATCCGGCCGATTGGTCGGCGGATTGTTCGCCCAAGGGCGGGCGGCGATTGAATCTCGCACCGGACTGGTCGTCCCTTCCTCGGCGATCGACCGTCGCGGTATCCGACCGATGGTGACCCGAGTCCAAGGCGGCGTCGCTCAGCGGGTCGAAGTGGCCCTAGGAATCGAGGACCTCGCGATCGACCGGGTTGAAATCACCACCGGCATCGCGGTCGGTGACACGGTCATTATCGGGTCGGCCCGCGGCCTCCAGCCGGGCACTCGGGTTCGCCCCTCGGCGGCCGCCGAGCGCGCCGGCAGCAACTAACCAGCGAGACGCTCATGCTTATCTCGGATTCCGCCATCAAGCGCCCCGTC
>JANNQX010000268.1:0-5020 GCA_031400975.1 Gemmatimonadota bacterium | reverse complement strand
AATGGAGACGCCGCCTTGAAGGCGGTCTTCGGCGGCAAGGCCACGGTCAACATGTTCGAAATGACCAAGCTGGTCAACAAGCACCTGAAGTAGGCCGCGAACGCTGCGGTATCAGTACAGGGGGCCGGACGTCTCCGGCCCTTTTTTTTCGGCACTCGGGGGACTCGGCACTCGGGGCTCGGCGCTCGGCTAGCGGAGGTCGAGGACCCGGCGGGCTTTGCCTTGGGAGCGAGCGATGGCGCCGGGGCGTTCGACTCGGACCGTGGTCGCGACGCCGATGAAGGTTTTGATGTCGTGGGCGAGGATTTGGGCGCCTTGCTGGGCGGCCGGGGGCGAGATGGTGTCGTCCTTTGGTTCCACCACGACCTCGAGGGTGTCGAGGCGGCCGTCGCGGCGGACCTCCAGTAGGTAGTGGGGGCAGTAGAGGCCGATCTTGAGGATGTATTCCTCGATTTGCGAGGGGAATACGTTGATGCCGCGGATGATCAACATGTCATCGCTCCGACCGGTGATTCGGACCAGGCGGCGCATGCTCCGGGCGGTGCCGGGCAGCAGCGTGGTCAGATCCCGGGTCCGGTAGCGGATGACGGGCAACGCCTCCTTGGTGAGCGAGGTCAGGACCAGTTCGCCGGGGGTGCCGTCGGGTAGCGTCTTCCCGGTGTGGGGGTCGATGATCTCCGGGTAGAAATGGTCCTCCCAGAGCGTCAGGCCGTCTTTGGCTTCGACGCATTCGCTGGCTACGCCGGGGCCCATCACTTCCGATAGACCGTAAATGTCGACCGCGTCGATCGCGAACCGGTCCTCGATTTCCAGTCGCATTTCCTCGGTCCAGGGCTCCGCCCCGTGAATCCCCACCTTGAGCGACAGCATGTGGGCGTCGATGCCGAGCCGCTGGCATTCATCGGCAATCACCAACAGGTACGAGGGCGTGCACATGATGATATCGGGACGGAGGTCCTGGATGATCTGGATCTGCTTGTCGGTTTGGCCGCCGGACATCGGGATCACCGTGCAGCCGAGGCGCTCGGCGCCGTAATGGGCCCCCAGTCCCCCAGTAAAGAGGCCGTACCCGTAGGTGACCTGGACGATGTCACCCTTGCGGCCGCCGGCCGCTCGGATCGAACGAGCCACCAGCTTGGACCAAGTCTCGATATCCTTGGCCGTGTAGCCCACGACGGTGGGCTTACCGGTGGTGCCCGAGGAAGCATGGATCCGGATCACCCGTTCCCGGGGCACCGCAAACATGCCGAAGGGGAAGGTCTCCCGGAGGTCCTCTTTGGCCGTGCAGGGAAACCGGGCCAAGTCCTCGAGGGTCTTGAGGTCGCTTGGATGGACGTTGTGATGCTCGAACTTGGCCCGGTAATGAGGCACGTTGTCATAGGCGTGGGCCAATGACCACTGGAGCCGCTCGAGCTGGAGCGCGGAAATCTCGTCTCGGCTGGCCACCTCGATCCGGTCGAGTTCTTTCTTGATCGGGCCGTTCCGCAGGGTTTTGCCGTGGCGGACGGTCTCGGGGCGCTTAAGGAGTTTGAAAGCCGGCGCTTTAGCCACGGGTTGTTTCTCCGAGTAACGGCATCCGTTCAGCCCATGGGCGGGCCCGTTCGAGCTGGCCAGCCAACTGGAACAGGATCCCTTCGTCGCCAAGCTTGGCCACGAAATGAACCCCAATCGGAAGGCCCTCGGCATTCCATTCGAGGGGAATACTCATGGCCGGCTGTCCGGTGGCGTTGAAGAGGGGGGTAAAAGGAATGGTTTCGAAGATCTGATCAGCCATCTGGGTCAGGAGCCCGCCGCGCTTGAGCAAGCGGCCCGAACCGATCCGGCCCAACAGGTCGAGGGCCACGCGCTCGGACGGTTTGGGCTGGAGGGTACCAATCGGAAACGGCGGGACGGCGATGGTCGGCGTCAGCAGGAGATCGTAGCGCTCGAAGAAGGCCCCAACTTTTCGGCCCACCTGCCCCATGACCCGGAGCGCAATGGCTAAGTCCTCGGCGGTCAACGCCTGGCCAAGGAGACGGATGGCCCAGGTGGCGGCCTCGAACTCCGTGCGAATCGGCCGCTTTCCGAGAATCTTGCCAGCGTCGTGGATATCGGCGGCGCATTCGGAACAGACCATCGTCACGAACGCGTCGGCAAAGGCAGCTCCATCAAAGGTAGGCGCGGCCTCGGTTACCTCGTGACCTAACGTTTCCAGCAACTGCGCCGTCCTGGTCACCGCCGTCACGCAGTCGGGATGGGAAGCCTTGCCAAGAAACGACTTCGTCGTAAACCCGATTCGGAGTTTGCCTGGGGCCCGGGTCACTTCGTCGAGATAGGGGCGGGCCTGCGGCGGACACCCATACGGCGCGCCCGGGTCGACTCCCGCGGTGGCGTCGAGCACGGCGGCACTGTCGCGAACGCTCCGGGTAATGACATGGTCGACCACTGAGCCATGCCAGAGCTGGCCCACATCGGGGCCGGTGGGATTCCGCCCCCGACTCGGCTTCAAACCAAAGGCCCCGCAGCATGAGGCCGGAATTCGAATCGAACCGCCCCCATCACCGCCGCCCGCAATCGGAACGATCCGGGCCGCCACCGCGGCCGCCGATCCACCACTCGAACCGCCAGTGGTCCGGGTCAGATTCCAAGGGTTCTTGCTCGGGCCGAACCGTTCGGGTTCGGTAGACGGGGTCAGACCGAGTTCAGGCGTGTTGGTTTTGCCGAATGGGATCAACCCGGCGCGCCGGAATCGGATCACCAACTCGGTGTCGTGATCGGGGCGGTAATCGCCCATGAAACGGCTGCCGGCCCGGTACGGCTCGCCTTTGACGAGCTGAACTAGGTCCTTGATGAGGAAGGGCACTCCGGCGAATGGACCGGTGCCGACCGGCGTCTTCCGGGCCACGTCATCCATCCGATGGATGATGGCGTTGATCGCGGGGTTCAGCCGATCGGCCCGAGCCAAGGCCGCTTCGAGCACCTCACCCGCCGACATTTGGCGGGTCCGAACCAGCTCGGCTAGGCCGAGGCCGTCGTAGCGTTCATACTCTTCAAAGGCCATTGATCTCAGAACCGAATCACGAAGTCGACGTAGGGAATGCCGGGGAACACGCCACCCTCCGTGGTGTTGATGAGGCCGAGCGAGGCCGACATTTTCTCGCCGAGGATCCGGACGCCATAGCTCAAGATGGCATCGCCGCCTGCGGTCGAAAGATAGTTCTCCGTCACCAGCTTGAGCCGTCGGGCAATTCGAGTCTCCCCGCCGAGCATCAAGAGAGGATCCTCGGCGAAGTCGCCGGAGGCAAACGGCATGATGGTGCTGAAGGTCAGCGCATGATCCTTCGATCCGAAGGTACCGACGCCGTAGAGCGCGCCCACCCCAGCGCGATCGCTTCCGCCGAGATCATCGAGGAAGGCGCCGACCGATCCAACCAACCCTCCAACGGCGAGCTGGGCATTCTTACCGGCCTTGATGCCGACTTTAGCCGTGACGAAGAAGATGTTGTCGGTAAAGTCATCGCTCGGGAAGATCGAGAATCCGGCGCCGATTTGCGCATTGCCCCCGACCCCATACCCTCCGCTCAGAAAGAAGACATAGGTGCTGGAGAAGTCACCCTCGCCTTGGGGAAGGCTTCGGGCGGTGGGTCCGAAAAAAAGCCGGGTTGGATTTGGATCATCAAACCACACTTGGCCATTCTTGACCGCACCCCGAGCCATTTCCCTGATGTCGCGAAGGTCGGCCCGCCGGATCGCGACCACTCCGCCACCGGTTTCGAACCGAACCGGATCGCCGCTGACATCGACGAACCGGCCAACCAGACTAGACCCGTCGGCCAGGCGGACCACCTGAACGGCGCTGCTGTCGGGGACTCGAAGAAACCGCTCACCTTTGATCTGGGCGGCGGTTGGCGAGGCCAGGAGGCCCAGAAGCGCCATCAGGGCAACCAAGGCCATCGAAAACGTTTGCTTCATGCAATGCTCCATGAGGTGGACGGCCCAAGGTACCCTGGAGGGCGTGACCTGAGCGTGACGGGCATCACCCTCATGGAATATCACCCCGGTAGGGGCCTCGGCCCGGGGCCGGGCGGCCGGCCGGCTCAGGATTGGGGTAGATCCGGGTGGCATCGGCCCCCCGGTAGAGAAACCCGTTCTGCATCACGGATTCGATCTTCCGGGTGTTTCTGATATCGTCGAGCGGATTGGCCTCGAGAATCACCAGGTCGGCCAACTTGCCGGGTTCAATCGAGCCAAGCTGGCGGTCGAGGCCAAGATACCTGGCACCGTTGATCGTGGCGATCGCGATGATCTCGGCCGGGCTGAAACCGCCTCGACCCATCAGTTCCATTTCCCAGTGCTTGTCGAGGCCATGCATTTGTCCATGACCGCTGACCTGGATCGAGACTCCGGCCGCCGCCAGCTTTCGAATTTCCTCGGCCATGGTGACGGCATAGATGTCATCCGCAAAATATCGGGTCGGACGCCGAAACGTGATCAGATAGTCCTTGGGAAAGAACCGGAGCAACTTGGGGTCTTCCCAGAGGCGCTCCTCTTGGTGAAAGACCGTTTCGCCTTGGGGACCGTTGTAGGACACGACCAGGGTTGGGGTATTGCCCGCGGCAGTAGCCGCCCAGAGCCTCCGGACATCGTCGTACAGCGGGGTCAGCCCCACGGTGTGTTCGATCCCGGACACGCCATCCATCAACATGGTCCAATCCATCTGGAAATCGACGGCGCTCTCGGCGACGACGTTGACGCCCATCCGGCGGGCCGCGTCGTACATCTGCATCCGAGCCGAGCGATTGAAATGGACGTAGTCCTTGAGCGCCGTGGCCCCGTAGGCCCGGTTGAACCCGACCACTTCATCGGCCTCGGCCTGCGAGTTGATTGGACGGAACAGTTTGGGCCGGTAGTTCCGAAGCCCGTAGATCGGCGGGCCCACGGTTAGGAGCCGGGCGCCCCGGATCTCCCCTTTTTGTTGAAGGTCGGCTACCAGGTGGTCTTTGACGTGGTTGCCGTAGACCTCGTAGAGCGTGGTCGTCCC
>JANNQX010000267.1:0-1610 GCA_031400975.1 Gemmatimonadota bacterium | reverse complement strand
GCCCACCTGATCAACCCGCGGACCGGGCTCGGGCTGACCGACCGGGTGACCACGACGGTGATCGGGCTGGACGCCGCCCTGGTCGACGCGGTGGCGACCGCGGCTAGTGTGCTTGGACGTCGGCAAGGACGGGACTTCATTTGCCGACTCCCTTCCGTGGCGGGGTCCGTCGAGCACGACTAGCGGCCCTCGGCCGCGGCGGTTGAGGGATCACGAAGCCGCGTGTGAGGTGAACCATCCCATCAGCGGCCGGACCATCGTTTCGACCGCGCTCGAGCCATGACCACCGTTCGGGCGACGAGCTTGTGTTTGTCCGCCGCCCTGCACCAGCAGCAGGGGGGCGTCCGCGTCGACTCCCGGTGGCGGCCGATGCATCACAAGCCTCCCGACCAGCCGATGGAAGCCCTATCGCCGCCAGCTCTGGAGGACCTTCAAGTACCAACCCCGCTCAAAGGCGGCTGGATCCGGGCACCGAGACAAATTCATGCTGCCCCGCAGCTGGTCGATCGATTCGTACTCTCGCTCAATCAGCCAATGCTGGAATCCTTCCCGCACCAGCTTCAGCCACTCGGGCCCATTCTTGAGCAACGCCGACACCATCTGCACGGTATCGGCTCCCGCCATCACCGCTTTGACGGCATCGAGCGAGGTGTGGACCCCGCCCGTCACCGCCAGCGAGCCCTTGATTCGGCCGGAGAGGATGGCAAGCCAGGTGAGCCGGGGGAGGAGTTCCGCGGAACTCGAAAGTTCGAGCCGGGACCGGATCTCCAGCATCATGGGATCGATATCGGCCTGGTAGAATCGATTGAAGAGCACCACTCCCGCGGCGCCGGTTTGGTCGATCTGAGTCGCGAAGTGCCCCAACGCGGAGTGCCAGGGCGACAATTTGACCGCCACCGGAATTGCCACGCTCGCCACCACCGACTTGACGATGTCGATCGCGCGCTGCTCGACGACCGCTCCCGACTCAGTGAGATCGGTGGGAATCGAATAGAGGTTGAGTTCGAGCGCATCGGCGCCGGCCGCTTCCATCAGATGAGCGTAGCGGAGCCACCCGCCTGGCGTGGAGCCGTTGAGCGACGCGATGACCGGCACGGCCACCGCCGCCTTGATCCGGGCAATTTGTTCGAGATACTCGTCGGGACCGAGTGCAAAGGCCGCGGGCGCCGGGAAGAAGGTGGCGGCCTCGGCGAACGAATCGGTATGGAGGTCGAGGGCGTCGTGGGTGGCCAGTTCCTCCTGGGTCAGCTGCTCCTCGTAGAGCGAATGCATCACGATCGCCGCCGCGCCGGCATCCTCGAGCCGCCGGACCAGGCCAAGATCGTCGACCATCGGCGACGCCCCAACCACGAACGGATGGGGCAGGGTCAACCCGAGGTAGCGAGTCGTCAGGTCCATCAGGTCTCCTCCGGCGGCTGGGCCCGTTCCGGCATCACCATGCCTGCCAGGTATCGGTAGGTAGCCCAGCGGTCCTTCACTTCCTGGTTTGCCCGGGCCATCAGCTCTTGGTGGCGCACCGGATCGAGTTTCTCCGCGATCCGGAACCGGGTTTCGTTCTTCTGATAGGCGGCCACCGAGATCGTCGGCTCCTTGGAATCGAGTTGGAGCGG
>JANNQX010000266.1:0-4793 GCA_031400975.1 Gemmatimonadota bacterium | reverse complement strand
GACCTCGCCAAGCTCAGGCGGCGGACCGACCGACTGGACCTCCCGGCGCTCGTCCAGAGGATCTCCGGGATACCCGGGCGACTTCCCGACGACGGCTCGGTGGTCTTGGTTCGGCTTCCTTGAGTGGTTCCTTCCGGCCTTGCGGCGGCCGCGCCCGCCCAGTAAGTCTCGCTGGTGAAATCTCCGGACGTGCGGCGCGATACGGCCCTGACGCTCAGTGGGGGAGGCAACCGGGCGTTCTATCAGCTTGGCCTGCTGGAACCGTGGTGGAGTCGCCTGGCGCCTACGGTGGGCGTCATCTCATCATGCAGCGCAGGCACCTGTACCGCGGTCCTGCTCCTCACTGGCCGGGCCGAGTCGACGTTCCGCTATTGGCTTGACCGCCGTCGCCATGTCACCCGGAATTTTGACTGGTGGCAATTGTTGCGGGGCGGCCGGCCGGCGCCGCACTTTCCGATTTACCGCGACACCATGGTCCACGCGCTGTCGGACGGCGGGCTGGAGCGGATCCGGGCGCTGCCCCATCCGGTTTTCACGCTGGTCGCACACCCGCCCCATGGGTTGCCGGTGCCGCTGGCCATCCCGATTGGTCTTCTGGCCTATTCGCTCGAACGGTGGCTCCACCCAGGCCGCTTGCATCCCGGGGTCGGCCGCCGGCTCGGCTTCAGTCCGGTGGCGGTCGATCTCCGCACCGCCGATTCGGTCGAGGCCGCGGCCGATCTCGTATTGGCTTCCTCCGCGACGCCGCCCTTTACGCCGGTCGGTTCAGTCGCGGGCCACCCAGTGCTCGATGGCGGGTTGGTAGACAACGCCCCGGCGTTCGTGGCCGATGAGGTGGGTCCGTGGGCCAGGCACATGGTCGTGCTCACCAGACCGTATCCGGCCGAGTTGATGGGACACCAGGACCGCCGCTGGTATCTCTGCCCCAGCGAACCACCGGCCGCCGATCGATGGGACTATACGAGACCTGAGCGGATCGATCAGACGGTGGCGTTAGGTCGGCAAGACGCCAAGCGATCGGACCGCTATTTCGATGCCTGGCTCGCCGGTTCCGGAGCTGGGGCCGGCGATGGTCGGCCGAGCTGAGCGACGAGTGACGCGGCGAGGATCAAACCGCCGCCGGCCCACTGCCCGCCCGAAAGTCGTTCTCCGAAGCTGACGAAACTGACCACCGCCGCGACCAACGGTTCGAGGGCATAGACGAGCGCGGCTTCGGTCGAGCTGACCGCTCGTTGGCCGGCGAGTTGGCCGATGAATGTCGCGACGGAGCTCAAGGCAAGGAACGGAATCAGCAGCACCGTCACTTGGGTGAGGTCGATCCGAGGCTGCTCGAAGCCGACGGCCAGGCATCCGGCGACGACGAACATCACCACGAATTGGACCGCCATGAGCTGAGCCGGTTGGTGCCGTCGCCCGACCGAGCTGGCCAGCACGACATAGAGGGCGGCGCACGCCGCACTGGCGATGGTCGCCAGGTCGCCGGGGCCGAACCCGGCGGCGCCCGATGGCCGGGTCAACCACCAGAGGCCGAGCATCGCGGCCCCAACGGCGAAAAGGTCCCGGCCACTGGGCCACTGCCGGTGGATCGCCAGAACCAGGACCGGCACGAGGGGGGTGTGGAACCCGAAGAGGAAGGCCGACCGGCCCGGAGCAATCGTGGTGAGGCCGATGGCATAGAGGCCGAATTGGGCAGTGAACAGCAATCCGAGCCCGAGCCCGGCCCGCCAATCGGCCTTGGTGGTCGTGCGATAGACCGGGGCCAGCAACAGGGCCGCCCCGGCGAACCGGGCCGCCATAAAGGCCAGGGGGGTGGCCGAGCCGAGGACCATCTTGTTGAGGGTGAACGAGGCCCCCCAAATGAAAGTGCAGCCTAACAACAACCCGATCGCACGCCGGTGGGTCACGCGGGGCCGCCCGCCAGGAGCGGCTTGAGGTAGCGGCCGGTATGGGATGCCGTGGTCGCCGCCACGACTTCCGGCGGACCTTGGACAACGAGGCGTCCCCCGCCGTCGCCTGCCTCCGGGCCGAGGTCGAGGACCCAATCGGCCCGTTTGATGACGTCGAGGTGGTGCTCGATGACGATCACGGTATGGCCGGCGTCGACCAACCGATCGAGCACGGAAATCAATTGCCGGACGTCTTCGAGGTGGAGCCCGGTCGTCGGCTCGTCGAGGAGGTAGAGCTTCCGCCCGCCCCGTTTGCCGGCTTGAATCAGTTCCCGAGCGATCTTGAGTCGTTGGGCCTCGCCCCCGGAGAGCGTCGTGGCCGGCTGGCCGAGCCGCAAATAGCCCAGTCCGACCTGCTGGAGGTGCCAGAGCGCCGCCCCGAGCTTGGGCTGATGGTGAAACCGGTTGATGGCCTCGTCGACCGTCCATTGGAGGACATCGTGGACCGATGAGCCGCGCACTCTGACATCGAGGACTTCTCGCTTGAAACGGGTCCCACCGCAGGTATCGCAGGGGACGTAGACGTCGGCGAGGAAGACCATCTCAACCTGCACCTGGCCGGCGCCCTCGCACTCTTCACACCGTCCACTCCCGGTGTTGAACGAGAAGGTGGCCGGGGTGTAGCGCCGGGTTTTGGACAGGGGTTGGGCCGCGAAGAGTTCGCGAACGTCGTCAAAGCCCTTGACGTAGGTGACCGGGTTCGACCTCGGGCTCCGACCAATCGGCGACTGGTCGATCAAGACCACGTCCTCGAGCCACTCGTGTCCAGTCATCGATTCGACCGTACCGATGACCTCGCCCATGTGGGCCTTGATCGAGGACTCGCCGACGACCTTCGCTTCGAGCTGCCGATAGATCACATCATGAACCAGGGTACTCTTGCCGGACCCCGACACCCCGGTCACCGCGACGAGAGTGCCCAAGGGGATATCGACGTCGACACTTTGGAGGTTGTGGAGGCAGGCACCGCGGATCTTGAGCCACCGAGGCCCCACCTGTCGCCGGGCGCTCGGAACCCCAATCCGTTTGGTGCCCTCGAGATACTGGCCGGTGAGGGTTTTACCCGCTGACGCCACGGGGCCGGCGTGAATCAAGTGGCCGCCTCGCTCGCCGGAGCCGGGTCCCAACTCCACCATGAAGTCGGCCCGCCGGATCGCCTCGAGATCATGCTCCACGACGAGCACGGTGTTCCCGGCATCCCGCAAACGGGTCAGCAGGTCGAGCAATCGACTGGTGTCCCGGGGGTGGAGCCCGATGGAGGGCTCGTCCAGGACGTACAGCGAGTCCACCAACCGGGCGCCGAGGGCGTTCGCCAGCGCAATTCGTTGCGCCTCGCCGCCCGACAGGGTCCTGGTCTGGCGTTCCATCGAGAGGTAGCCGAGCCCTACTTCGACGAGGTAGTCGACCCGAGCGGTCAACTCGGTCAGGACATCGTCGGCCACGGCCCGCTGGGTCGAGGTGAAGGCGAGACCTCGGAGCCAGAGCCGGAGGTCGGCCAACGGAAGCATGGCCACATTCGCGATGGTCCGATCGCCGATTTTGACGGCCAGGGCATGGTCGTTGAGACGGCTCCCGAGGCAGGCCGGGCAGGTCTTGGCCAACTGATACTGGCGGAGGAACACTCGGATGTACTGCTTGTACCGCTTCGCCTCGAGCGCGGTGAGGAAGGGGAAGATTCCCGTGAACTTTCCGAGCTTCCCGTAGAGCAACTCGCGGCGCACCGTGGTCTTCAGTTGATGCCACGGCAGGGTCGGATTGGCGCCGAGTTTCCGGGCGGTATCGATGAGCAGCCGCCGGCGACCTTCGTATCGCGGCTTTGTCCACGGATCGATGGCCCCATCCTCGAGGGATCGGCTCGGATCGGGCACCACCAACGACTCGTCGTATTCGAGGACGGCTCCGAATCCTTTGCAGCCGCCGCAGGCGCCGCGGGGATTGTTGAAGCTGAATAGGGCGGGGGACAACGGCAGGGCCGACGTATCACAGCGGCTGCAGGCCGGGTGTTCGGTGAAGCGAAGCCGCCCGGTTGCCGAGTCGACGATCGCGATCCCGTCGCCCTCCGCCATGGCCTGGCCAATGGCTTCGGCCAAACGGGCGCCGGCGGTGGCCGCGTTGCCGAGCCGATCGGCGACGACCAAGAGTTCATCGATCCGGCCGAGGTCCGGCGCCGGGGTGAGGTCGTCGAGGTGGAGCGCCGTTCCGTCGGCGATGATGCGGACGTAACCCATGGCTCGGAGGTTCTCGACAATAGCCTGGTGAGAGAGCCGGGCGGAGGGAGGCAGCGGGAAGAGGATCTGGATCGGGACCGGTCCGAGGCCGCGGGCTTGGTCAGCGGCCCCGCTCGGCGAATCGCGAACCACCCGGGCCCCGCATTTCCGACAATATTGGGTTCCGAGCCGGGCCCAGAGGAGGCGGAGGTAATCGTAGACTTCCGTGGCCGTTCCAACCGTTGACCGACTCGAGACCGCGGGATTGCGCTGCTCGATCGCGACGGCCGGCGCAATCCCCTCGATCCGGTCCACCAGAGGCTTCGGCATCCGGTCGAGAAACTGCTTGGCATAGGTCGACAGGGACTCGATGTACCGGCGCTGCCCTTCCGCGTAGATCGTGTCGAACGCCAGCGAGCTCTTCCCGGACCCGGACGGCCCCGTCACCACAATCAACTGCCGATGGGGCAGGGCGACAGTGATTCCCTTCAGATTGTGCTGACGGGCATTCACGACTCGTAGGAAGTAGTTCGTCACCGGGGCAATCTAGCCTCGGCACTCGGCGCTCGGCACTCGGCATTCGATGGGCCGAGTGCCGAGTGCCGAGCGCCGAGTGCCGAGATTAGATTGTTGGTTCATG
>JANNQX010000265.1:0-7563 GCA_031400975.1 Gemmatimonadota bacterium | reverse complement strand
TGCGACCACCCCGAGCTCTGTCAGAATCAGCTCCACGTTCTGCGGAAGAACCGCTCCCATCACCCCAGCGGGGACGCCGGCCGCCGGGCTGGCCTTGACCGGCATCTACGCCTGTCAGAGCCTCGACATCCCTTACGAAGGGCTGAACCGGGCGACCTCGGGCCGCCCGAGTGCCATTGTGGCAGCCTATCCGGGTGGTGCCACCGGCCCCGACGGCACCGTGATTACTGCGCCGACCGGGGTCGACAAGCTGGGGCCGATTTTCTCGGTCTTGGGCGAATCTCGATGGGCGCCCGTGAACATTCTGCAATCGGAAGAGGACCAGAATCCAGGTGCGTACGTGGATAACAAGGCGCCCGCTGGCGGCGCGCTCGTGCTCGTGCCGGTGGTTTCAGGGTCGCGCTGGATCGACAACACCTACGACTTCCGAACCGGATATACCCCGCCGACCGACGGGGGTTCGGGGCTGACCGAGGGCGCTGAATGGTTCTACGGGATAGCCCCGGCGGCACCCGCCACCGCGTTCAACGGAGGGCCGACGCACGGCATCCCGATCTCCGCCGTCAATGACTTCTACAATGCCAAGGCGATGCAGTCGGACCGACTCGGCAATTTCATAGATATCACGATCGTGGGCCTGTTCGGAGTCAGCGCGTTCCCCGCCCCGAGCCCCAGTCGGAGTGGTCCCAGTGCCGCTCCGGCGCGGGCCAGTCAGCCCAGCGCCGTGAAACCGCCCAATCCGCCGGTCGCTGGTCGGCCCGCGGCCTCCCGGCCGGCTCCGCCGCGCTAGTCTAATCGGCGGCGGAGCGAGTCAGTGGCCCTGGCCGGCTGCCGGATTCGCTTTGGTGTTTTCGGGGGGCTGCAGTGAGCCGGCTCGGGTGCCGCCGGTCGGCCGGGGGCTCTCTTCCTACTCCAGACGCCACTCGGACGCGAGGGGCGACCCGGCGCGGGTCAGTCCCTTCTAACGCCCGCGCCAACCAGTCGATCGTGCGGTTTGATTCGGAGGCACGGTCGTTGAGCGCGACCGGCGGGTAGGATACCCGCTAGCCGGTTACCCCGCTCAGAGCCTTGAGGCGTTCTTCGGCCCGCTTCCGATGCTCCGGGAAATAGTCCGGTGGCGTGGCCCGAAGGAACTGCTCGTAGTATCCCTTGGCCTTCTCCAGGCGACTGGGGTCCTTGTCGGACCGGGCTCGATCCTCCTCCATGACGGCCGTCGCGTAGTAGGCGCCGGCCTTCTTGTCGACCGGGGCGGCCGCTTCCCGGCGCTCGTGGATCGGGGGCAACTTCATTCGGACCATGATCTTTTCAGCCAGCTTGTCGACCGCCTCCAGGATCTCGTCCACGGTACCGTTGACCGACTCGGTGTAGGCAATCGCCGAGGTCTCCGCGTTGACGGCTCGGGCATCCAGTCGGAGCCGGTTCTTGAAATCGACGAAGAACACGCCGGTGAGGACATACTGGGCCCCCAACAGCTTGCCGGCCCGAGCGGCGGTCGAGGGGTCGACCTGGCCGCCCGCCCCCATCCCAATTTCGGCCAGCAAGTTCTGGAGCTTGGCTCGCTCAACCAGCGTGACGGAGTCGCTTCCGGCGAGTGCGGTGGTCAGTAACTGACCGATTCCGTTGGAAAAACTCGCGTAACTCGCGGCGTCCCGGAGGGCGCTATTGGTAAAATCGATGACCGCCACGGTCACCTTCTGGCTTTGTCCCGCGACTACAGTCGGGACCAGGCCGGCGGTGAGCAATGCGACGGCGCCGACGAGCGATCGGTTCGAAATCCGCATCCAACTACCTCTTTTTTTTGAGCCCTTCACCCTCACAAGCTACCGCCAGAATCCAGCTTCCGGAATAGCGCCGCATCACTTGCAAACGATCGGTATATACGCGAGCAGAGCCGCGACGCCGGCCGCTTGGGCGTCGGCCTCGGCCCACCGAAGTTCTCGGCAGGCGTCGTCTGGCTGCTCGTTGTTGTCGAACGCTTTCGCGACATAGAATGCGCCGTAAGCCCTTTGCTTGGGCGTAGATAGCCGAGCCTTGAGACGGAAAACGTACAGTTCGATCGCTTTGCGCGCGCTGACCCCGTCAATGGTGTCGGGATCCGTCAACGATTCGAGTTTGCTGAGCGAGTCAGCCACGTTGAACGAGACCGCAGGGGCGGTTGGGGGCGGGGGGAGCGGGGCCGGGGGCGGCGGCGGGGGCGGGGGCGACGCCGGTTGTGGCCCCCTCGACGGAACCACTGCCGCCGAGGGGGCCACCGCGACCGACTGGGCCACCACGATGGTTACTGTGTCCGCCACGCCGCCGAGCCTGGCGATGACGAGGGTCCTCCCGAGCTGGCTGCCCCGAACGGTGCCGCCGCCATCGACGGTCACCACGGCGGGGCTTCGGCTGGTCCAGACCACCTGGGCCCTGGCGTCGAGGCCGAGGGAATCCGTCGCCCGGTCGAGCGGAATCCTGGCCGATTCGCCGATCCGAACATTCAGGGTAGCCTGGGTGATCACCAGCGAGGCGGCCGGCCGAGCGCCGACCGCCACCGCGACCGGGTCGTTTCTTGGTTCAACCGGCGGTGCGTCGGGGCCCGGGCCTATTATCGGGGCGGGAGCGGGCCAGAAAAACCAGACGGCCCCAAGAATCAGCGCCACCGTCGCCGAGCCAAGAGTCAGCGGGAGCCACGGTAGCCGTCTGGCCGGTTCCGATACGGTCAACGCCCTGGAGTCGGTTAGCCCGCCGCTTTGGACGGTGATGTCCGCCTGGCCGGCCGAGCGGAGTTCAATCAGTCCATTGTCGTCGACCTGGGCCACGTCTGGGCTGGACGACGACCATTGGAGCCGGCCTTCGGTCAGGGCGCCGGTTTCGTCGACCACCTCGGCACGACCTTGGACCTCGCCTCCGACCTGGAGCCGCTTCGGCCACGGGGCAATTGCCACCCGCGCCGGGACCGGTCGAACTACCGGTCGAACGACCGGGCGATCGAGGTCGATGTCGGGGGCGGTGCCGGCGGACGCCGCCGTCGCGCCCGCCACCACGATCCGGACCCGGCCGGTCGCCCCGGCGGTCGAGGCCGAGGCGGTGACGGTGCAGCTTCCGCTGCGAACGGCGGTGACGATCCCAGCCTCCGTCACCGAGGCAATCGAGGGATCCGACGAGGTCCATCGAATCATCACGGTGGACGGGTCGGCGCCCATCCCGGTGATGGTGATTCGGAGCGGGGCGGTCTGGCCCGCGACCATTGAGGCGGGAGCGCCGGAGATGGTGAGCCCGACCCCCTGATGGTCCTTGACCAACAAGTCTTTCTGGGCCGCGACCCCGAGCACTCTGGCGTGAATCGTGGCGAGGCCGGGCTTGATGGCGGTGACCCGCCCCCGATCGTCGACCTGAGCGATCTCATCGTCGGAGGACCACCAGCCCACGTATCCGGGATCGGTCGGAGCGGTTTGGTTTCCAGTCTTCTTGATCATGACGGCCGAGAGGGCGGCGTGCTGTCCGGGCGCGAGCTCGAGACTGCCGTCGGGCTCGATCACCAACTTCAAATCGGTCGGGGCGGCCGGAGCCGCGTTGCCCCCCACCAGCCGACCCAACTGTTGGCGAATCGGGCGGTCGCCCCCAAGCGCGTTGGCGCCCATCGCGTCCAGCGCGTCTGCGAGGGTCTCCCACCGGGCGTCGGGGCGCTTCTCCAACATCCGCAGGATGGCTTGATCGACCGCCGCGGGCACCTCGCCGCGGATCGACTGAATTGGGGCCGGTTTGCCGGCGCGGTGGGCCGCTTCCATCTCCTCCCACGTACCGGAGAACGGCGGGTGGCCGGTCAGCAGCTCGTACGCCAGGACGCCGAAGCTGTACTGGTCGGACTTGGCCGTCGGTTCCTCCATCCGCCAGGCCTCCGGCGCCATGTACGCGGGGCTCCCGATGATGACCTTGGTAAACGTCCCGCCGGTGTGGACACTCGCGATCCCAAAGTCAGTGACGAAGGCCTTGCCCGAGGCATCGAGCATGATGTTACTGGGCTTGACGTCGCGATGAATCACCCGGGGGACTTGCTGGTGGGCATAGTCGAGCGCGTCACCGATGTCCCGGAGTACCAGCAACGCCTGGGCAACTCCCATCCCCTTCGGCGCATCGGGGCCGGTGAGGACCTGGGCCAGCGTCAAACCGGCGATGTACCTCATCGTGAAGTAGTGGAGGTGCTGCGCTCGGGGAATTTCCCATACCTTGACGATGTTCGGGTGTTCTAACCCGTGACCCACTTTCGCTTCGGTCCGAAACCGCTCGACCATCCGGGTGTCCGGGTAAAGCCAGGCCGGGGTACCGAGGTGCAGGGCTTCGGTGTCGGGGGCGAGCACCTTGATGGCATGAACCTGTTCGAGGTCGCGATGGAAGCCCTTGAACACGGCCCCCATGCCGCCGTGGCCGACGTACTCGATCCGGTCGTAGGTTCCCCGGGTCACGTCCTCGAGACGGTCCGCGACCGCCACCCACCACTGGGTACATGCCCGCCGGCGGGCACGATCGTCGGTCAGGACCCCACCACAATAGCTGCAGTTCATACTGGAAGCAGTCGCTGATCCTCTCTGATCAGGGGAAGTGTCGGCAGCTACGAAACTGGGCCAAAACCGACGGGTGTCAAGCGCCGGGGCCGGATTGGAGCGGGTGGTCCCGGAAGTGTAGTATTGGGGGTCACTGGCACGTCTCACGACAACTGTATGCGAGGAAATGGGATGCAACGCAAAGCGCTCCGTGTCGAAGCCGGACCGGGGCTCGCCCCGGGGCTCGATCGGCGGTTCGTGGCGGCATTTCGGATCGGTCGAGGCGAGGGCTGCGAGCTCCGATTGCGTTCACCGATGTGCAGCCGCGAACATGCCCGGGTCGAGCTTCGGGGCGACACCTGGTGGGTGACGGATCTCGACACCGCGAACGGCCTCTTGGTCGACGACCGCGAAGTCCGGGAGGCTCCCCTTCGGGAGGGCTCCCTGATCCAGGTCGGGCGCGGGGGGCCGATGCTGAAAGTCTCGCTGGTATCCGAGGATGAGCTCACCGAGGAGGAGGGAGGGCCGCGCAAGGATCTCACCCCGCCGGTCCAGGCTCGTCCATCGGTTCCTCCGAGACCGGCGCCGCCGGGTCAGGAGGCCGCGCCGTCGATGACCCGGATCATGGACCGGTATTTCGGATCGACGAAGGAGCCAGCCGGGGACCACACGATGATGGTCCGCCAGGCCTACAAGAAGGTCCGGGGGCGGGAACGGCGGTGGTTTTTCCAAGCCCTTGGCGCGGTGGCCGTCCTCTTGGTCGTCGCATTGGGCGTCACCGTCTGGCAACGGGGCCGGCTCCGGCAGCTCCAGGGCTTCGCGACCGAGATCTTTCTGACCCTGCGGCGAATGGAAGTGCGAACCTCGGAGTTGCGACGAGCCGTGGAAAGGACCGGTGGCAGCGATTTGGACTCCTTGCTGGCCCAAGTCGACGCCGACCGGAACCGCTTGGCCCAGCAGTACGAGGGCTACATCGGGCAACTGGGAACCTATCGAAAGCTCGGGTCCGAAGAAGAGCGGCTGATTTATCAGGTCGTCCGAACCTTCGGTGAGAGCGAATTTGCCGTGGACGCGGGGTTCGTTCGGGAGATTCAGGACACCATTCGCCAGTACTGGGCGGGCCGGGGCAGGGAGCGATTTCGGGTCGCGATCCGGCGAGCGGAACGAGGTGGTTACACCGAAGAAATCGCGGCCACGTTGAAGGCCACGGGCCTGCCGGTCGATTTCTTTTTCCTTGCCCTCCAAGAGAGCGACTTCATTCCCGATCGGGCCGGTCCACTGACCCGGTGGGGCCGGGCCAAGGGGATGTGGCAGTTCATCCCCAAAACAGCGAATCTCTATGGCCTCGAAACCGGGGTGAACCCCGACGGGGATCTGGCCGATCCTCTCGACCAGCGATTGTCGTGGCCGGCCGCAACCACCGCGGCGGCTCGGTATCTTCGGGACCTCCACGGGATGCTGACCCAATCGTCCGGTCTCTTGGTGATGGCGTCCTACAACTGGGGCGAGCACCGAGTCATCCAACGGTTGGATTCCCTGACCAACTCTCGGGACGCGTTCGCGGCCGCGTTCAAGGACGTGCCCCAAGATCCGGTCGACCGGAACTATTGGAAGTTTCTCAAACGGTATGGCGACCGGATTCCCGCGGAAACCAAGGACTACGTGCTGAAGATCGTCTCGGCCGCGGTCGTCGGCCGGAATCCTCGGCTCTTTGGGTTCGACTTCGATGACCCCCTCGCCAAATTCCGGCCGTGATCTGGCTCACGCTCTCGGTCGCACCGGGCCCGAGGCCCCGAATGGACAACTCACGCTCTAGCCTGTAAGCTTGCAGGAGCGGGCGGTCCACCCACGATACTTTTCATCCATTTCATCCAAGCTTCTGGACGAAATCAACCACAGGGATCTTCGTTATGACCGATCAGAAGATGGATATTTTCGAGTTCGCCAGGGCCCGGATGAACAACAAGAGCGTTGCGATGCGGGTCCGGAATTCTCCCAAGCTTCATGCCTGGCGGAGCGCGATGAAGACCAAGGGCTCATTTGCCTCCAAGGGCGCCGGCGTCCTGACGACGGGCCTGCGCCTGGGGCTTTCGCAGATCCCGATTCCGGGGATCATCACCGACCTGTTGGCGGTTGCCCAGCAGGCCATCGAGCAGAGGATCAGATCGCACCTGCACACCCATCGGTCGGGGCCGCAGACCCGAGAGCAGCATGTGAAGTTTGCCCTCAAGGAACTCTCGGTCGAAGAGTTGGACCGTTACCGATGGAAGCTCAAGGACGCGTATGACACTCTCAACGTGAAAATCGCGGCCTCGGATGCCCTGTATTTACAGAAACTGACCGAACACAAGCCCTGCCACGCGTGGCTGGAGGTAGCCGAAGCCTTTGCTCAGGTTGAGCGCCGCTATGAGATTCTCAACGATGCCTGCACCGGCCTCATTGCGACGTTGGCCGAGACCAAGAAATGGGCCAAAGGCATCGGCGGCACCCTGAAAAAGAGTAAGAAAGACATCGCCAAGAAGTTTGGCGAAGTAGTCGATTCGGAGCTGGACACCCACGACGCCTTGGAACAGAAGCGGACCGGGTCAGGCGATCTTGAATTCACCTCACGTCACGAAAAGTGCACCGACTGGTGCTTCTACAACAACATCCGAGTTGACGAAAACGAAACCTGGGCATCAATCAAGAACAAACTGGCGCTGGTCGCCAGAACCATCGCGGATCCGCTGGATGTGGAGACCTTTGCGGGCGGCGACTACGGAGGGGGGGGCGGTGGCGGTGAGGAGTGACCGACAGGTAGCCGCAGCTGGAATCCGCGCATCCTCTCGCCGCGGCAAGGAGAAGTTCCCATGCCGCTGAGACAACTCGCCTCGGGCCTGAGAACACCCGCCGATGGCGACGCGTTGATCGATTACATCTTCGAAGAAGGCACCAGTCTCGAAGACAAGTTTCGAGGTCAGAAAGTCTACGGGGAACGGACCGACAAAGAAGCATTGGATCTGTCGCAGGAGCAATACCTCGGCAAGTACTTTGATCCGAACAT
>JANNQX010000264.1:0-2551 GCA_031400975.1 Gemmatimonadota bacterium | reverse complement strand
CCGGCCGAGTTGGGACAATTCCTCGTCGACCGCAAACCCCGGCGCCACCGTGGCGATCTCATAGAGCACCCCGCCCGGCTCCCGAAAATAGATCGATTTGAAATACTGGCGGTCGCGAACCTCGGTCACGCCGATCCCAAGACCCAACAAACGCTGGCGCATCACCAGTTGCTCCTCCTCAGAACCGATCGCCATGGCCACATGGTGCACCGTGCCGAGGCCATTGACACCGGCCGGCGTGTTCGCCGAATGCAGCATATCGAGCGACGACCCCGCGCCACCGGACCCGACCCACAGTCGAGTCCGGGCTCCCTCGTCCCCTGCCACGGTGTATCCGAGCGACCCCGTCAACAGCCCGACCGACCGGTCCACGTCCCGAAGCGACAGGGTTACAGTGTGGAGGCCCCGGATGGCGATCGACGGGTCGACGGAACCGGACTCCCACGCCTTCCGGGTGTCCGCTGCGGCCTCGATCAGCTCGATCGCCAATGATGATGGGTCCTCGACGGCCAGGAAAGGCTCGCCAAACCGGACCCCCTCGCCGGTCACCGCCACCTTGCGCTCAATCAGACGGGCTCGCCAAGAGGCCAGCGAACCGGCCGGAACCGCGAAGGCCGTGGCCGTGATCTGCCCCGTTCCCTTCCGCCCAACCGGGACACCCATCCCCGCGTAGGGGAAGGTCGTCATGATCGTGCCCGGTGTTCCCCGCTCATCCCCATAGTAGAAATGGAAAACGTGGTGATTGTCGAAGTTGACGGTCTTCTTGACCAGACGAAGGCCGAGGACCCCAACGTAGAAGTCGAGATCGGCCTGGGCGCCCGAGACCGTCGCGGTCACATGGTGCAAACCGCGTATCATGGCTTACCATCCTCTGAAAACCGCCGTATCCTGAAACCGAACCCGAACCCCGAGGAATCACAATCCCCATCCCGCCCCCCCCACCTGTCCGACCGAAGCTGGCCCGCGTGCTCGGGCTGTGGGACGTCATCGGCGTCACAGCCGGCACCATCATGGGCTCGGCCATTTTCCTGGCCGCGGCGTTCGTCCCTCGGTCGGTCCCCCATCCGAGCCTGGTCCTGTTGCTCTGGGCCGCCGGCGGCCTGATCTCGGTGGCCGGCGCCCTGACCTACGCCGAACTCGGGACGATGTTCCCCGAAGCGGGGGGGCTATACCAGTATCTCAAGCAGGCCTTCGGCCCGCTGCCGAGCTTTCTGTTCGGCTGGATTTCGCTCCTGGCCATCCAGTCCGGCAGCGCGGCCTACCTGGGCGTCGCGTTCGGCGAATACTTAGGCGTCTTCATCCCCTTCTTCTCCTCCAAGCAGATCCTTGCCTCGGTGGAACTCGGGCCCTGGACCTGGCAGCCGAACACCGCCCAAATGGCCGGGTTGGCCGCAATCGTCGTCTTGTCCGCCGTCAATTACTTCGGCACCAAGCAAGGGGCCCCGGACCCAGACCATCCTGACCGCCATCAAGGTGACTTCCCTGGTCGGGCTCATCACGATCGGCCTGTCGGTGCCGGCCAAGGTCTCGCCTGACTGGACCGCACCGCTGCCGGCCGGAAACCTCCTTCCCGGAATCGTGCTCGCGATGGTCATGGTGCTCGGGAGCTACGACGGCTGGTATCAAGCCACCTTCTCGGCCGGTGAAATTCGTCGCCCCGAACGGAACCTCTCGCTCGGGATGATCGACGGAACGTTAGGCATGCTCGGGCTCTACCTCCTGGTCAACTGGGTCTACCTCCGTGCCCTCCCGATCGAAGCCTTCGGGGCCTCCGACCGGATCGGGGAAGACGCCGTGACGGCGCTGCTCGGCCCCGGTGCCGGCCGGGTCCTGGCGGCCGCCGTCCTGATTTCGGTGTTCGGGTGCATCTCGTCAACCCTGCTAGGCGCCTCCCGGATCGGCCTCCCGATGGCGCAAGACGGCGTTTTCTTTCGCCAATTGGCCACGATCCATCCCCGCTATCTCACCCCGACGACGAACATCCTGGTGCTCGGCATTTGGTCCTGTGTCCTGGTGCTGTCCGGCAGCTACGAACAACTGTTCACCTACGCCACCTTCTCGGCCTTGGTGTTCCATATCGGGGCCGGCGCCGCGGTCTTCCGGCTCCGGCGAACCCAGCCCGACACCCCGCGCCCGTATCGGACCTGGGGGTACCCGTGGGTCCCCGCTGTCTTCGTACTCGGAACCCTGGGCGTCGTCTTGGTCACCTTGGTCCAGCAACCCAAGGAGTCCCTCCTGGGCGTCGGCCTGGTTATCCTCGGGGTGCCCGCGTTCCTCTGGATGCGGCGTTCCCAACGATCGGATCCATGAAAAACACCTTCGCCGGCCTCGGCCTTACCCCTGCCCTCGTCCAAGCGCTCACCACCCTCGGCTACGAGGAACCGACCCCGATTCAGCGAGAAGCGATTCCGCCTCTGCTCGCGGGCCGTGACGTTCTGGGCCAGGCCGCGACCGGTACCGGCAAGACCGCCGCATTCGCCCTCCCGCTCCTCCAGCGTCTCCCGGCCGGCGCTCCGAAGCCCGGGCACCCTTCGGTGCTGGTCTTGGTCCC
>JANNQX010000263.1:0-26584 GCA_031400975.1 Gemmatimonadota bacterium | reverse complement strand
GGCGCGACGAACTGGGTGCCGTTGGCCGTGAGGTCGTCGGTCCGGCGCTTGTAATACTGGGCCCCCAACGACGTCGCCGAGTTGATGTTCGCGGTCAGCCCGGTGCGGGCCGTGGCGCTATAGTCAAACGAGGTGTAGTTCACCGTTCGCCGGTTCTTGAACTTCCCGCCGAGCGCCCCGACCCCGGGGTTGAATTGGACCCACTCGGGCTTGAGGAAGCGATTGAGTTGTTCGGCGGCCTGATCGGTCTGATCAAGCCCGACCGTCAGTTTCTGGGACAGCCACGTCATCGGTCGGTGGTTCACCGTCACACTCGTGGTGTACCGATTGACGGAGATGACCGCCTGTCGGGACCCCCACTGAAACTCCGGTGGCGCCCCATTGAAGCCGCGCCGCGGCGTTCTGACCAAGGCCGGATCGCCGAAGATCGTCGAAAACCAGATTCCGCCCGACCCGGCCTCGAACGCCTGATTCGTCTTGTTCTTGACGAACCCAAAGCTCATGTTCACGTCGTACTTCTCACCCCCGCTGATCGACACGTTGGCGTTGGTGGTGAGCCGGCGCATGTTGTTGGTCGGCTCGATCCCATTGTCGGCGTCGAAGCTCGAACCCAGGTGATATCGAACGGCGTCGCTGCCGCCACTGACGGTCAGGCCATAGCCCATCATGTAGCCGTTCTCGAACAAGGGTCGGTCGACCCCAGGGGTGTTCGCGGCGAAAAGCGAGTCCTCCTGGCGGACTGGATTCCAGCTCCGCACAACGCACGTGGGATCCGGGCAGGTACCACCCGTCGGATTGACGAGGTTGACCGGTTGGATGATCCGGCCTTCCGGATTCATGAACCAGTTGGTGCCCTGGCGGACTGAGAGCCCGATGGTCGGCTTCTGGCCCGCCTTACCCCGCTTGGTAATGATCTGGATGACGCCGTTTGTCGCTTCGGTGCCGTAGAGCGTGGCGGCGGCCGGGCCCTTGATGATCTCGATGCTCTCGATTTGGTCGGGATCGATGTCGTTCAGCCGGGAGCTGATGCCGGACCCAAAGCCCTGAATCGAAATGCCCTGGGCCACATCATTGTTGACCCGAGCGCCGTCGATGTAGATCAGCGGGTTACCGTTCAAGCTGAAGCTGTTGACTCCGCGGATCCTGATCTGCGGCCCGGAGCCGATTTGGCCCGTTCCTGGAATAACCACCACCCCAGGGGCTCGGCTATTGATCAAGTTGGCGATGTCAGGGGCCGGCGCGAACGCCTGTTGATCGGCCGCATGCACCGTCGACGAGGAGTTGCCGAGGGTTCGCCGTTCGGCGGCCTCCGGAGTTCCCGTCACGGTGATTTCGGCCAGGTTAACGGCCTGTTCGTTGATCGTGATCCGAAGGTCGGTCTTGCCGACCGCCGCCGTGACCGTGACGGGCCGATACCCGATCATGCTGACCCGGATGGCCACGTCGGCCCCAGTCAGCCCGGCCAGGGTAAACCGCCCCCGCGCGTCGGTCCGAACTTCCTTGCTGCCCCCAGAGACCCGGGCCCCCTCGAGGGGCCGCCCGGACCGTCCCTCCAACACCACGCCAGAGACTTCCTGGGCGGCACCACGTCCGGCGGCCAAAGCGACCAGCACAGCGGCAAGACCGAAAACCCTCTTCCATTTCATACTCGTCTCCACGTCTGAAGGTCAGCACCACCGGAACGTTCGCCGTCCGTGATTTGGATACAAAAATGTTGTCCCCTAACTGCGAATGCTAGTCCTAGGTGATGCACCAAGCAACTACCAGGAACCCGACTCCCCGCGGGAGTCGATGACTTGGCGAAGCCGGGCGGCGGCGTTCCGCCAATTGGTGCGGACCGCCTCGTGGGCTCCCCGGCCCGACCCGGTGGCGATTTCAGCGACGATGGCGGAATGCTCCACGACCGAGGTCTGGATCTCCTCGGTCAGGGTCGTCTGGTAGATCCGAACATACCGCTCGACTTGGGGGTTGATGGCCTGGTACAGTGCCAGGAGCCTCGGCCCGGCCCCGGCCTCGACGTAGAGACAATGAAACTGGGTGTCGAGGCCGTAGAGCCGGTCGCCGTCGGGGTGAGCCCCTGCCGAGGCTCGGCGGTACTCCTGGTTGATCCGGTTGAGCTCGGCGACCAGCGCTCGCCGCGGGGTCGGGGCGATCAGTGCGGCGTTTTCGGCCGCCAAGCCCTCGATTTCGCCGACGACCCGGAACAGCTCCCCGGCGTCAGCGCTGGTGAGCGACGTCACCGTAATCCCGGTTCTGCCCGAGGTGCCCGACCCATGGATGTAGCCCTCGTGCTGCAGTCGGAGCAGCGCCCCTCGAACCGCGGAGCGGGTGGAGCCAAGCCGGCTGACGATCTGCGCCTCAACCAGTCTGGCGCCAGGGGCAAGGCGGCCCCGAACCACCAAATCTCGAAGCTTTTCGTACGCCTCATGAGTGCGGTCCCGGCGAACGGCGCCCGACGGTTGCTTCCGGCTGGTTGGAGTCATGAGTGGGAGGCCTTAGGACCAGGTTTTCCAGATCGGTTCGGCGGCGCCGATGGTGAGGTGGTGCTGGTAGCGGACCAAGGGCATCTTGAGTACGAACGGCTCGTCCACCAACTTCTCGAGCCAGGTTTGGTCGCCATACCGCGCCACGCCCAAGCCGAGTTCGGCAAAACGTTTCGACGCCCGATCGATCAGGGCGTTGACCCCGAACTTCTGGACGAATCGCGTCAGTTCGCCTTTCGAAGGTCCTCGAACGGCGCAGTCAACGAAGTGGACCTTGACCCGACGCTCGGCAAAGAACCGCAACGCGGCTCGGGTCTCCGAGTTCTTCTTGACCCCAAAGACTTGGACCTCCATCGGCTCCAATCTACAGTAGATTAGGCCGACCCAAAACCCCATCCACGGCGCCTTTTCGGATCCGAACGAAGCTGTGAAACGACCCCGGCGGGACCTCGCGCCAGCGCTGGTACCGGGATCTGCTCCGCGATGCCATGGAGGCGGAGGGGTTCAATGTCTATGAGCAGCTCGGTCAGCCTAACGGGAGCGCCACCAAGCCGCGGCCGAACTAAGGGGTGTTTCGGCGAACGACGACCACATCCGGGAAGGGGGTCGGCGAGCCATCGAACAGCGGCGACCGAATGCCTTTGAGGTAGGTATCGAAGAAGCCGACGGTATAGGCTGTCATGATGGATTGCCGCCGGTCGGGATCGAGCGCTCCAGTCACCCCGATCCACCGGAACAGCCGGGGTGCCGCCAGCGTGAGATCCGTAAGCCCCATATGGGTCGTCTCGGGGACGGTGATCAGATAAGCGGGCCCCCGAGCCAACTCGAGTACTGGGCCGTGAACCGCGCGGGCCTGGCTGCTGGCCATGATCATGAACGGCACGAGCAGTGAGTCGTTGACCAAACCCCCGTACTGGCCACCGTCGATATTGAGGGCTGCCTTGCACCGGCTATCGAGGCGACAAAACTCCGCAGCCGTCGCGCCACCGTACGACATCCCGAAGACCCCGAGCCGGGCCAGATCGAGCCGCCCGGGAAATGGCGACGCCGCGCCGCCGTGTTCGAAGGTCGCCAGCAGGTCCACCAGGGCCCGAGTGTCGGCGGCCCACTCAGCAATGCTCTCGGACCGCAACGGCTCGGGGCCCTCGGACAGAAACTGACGAAGGGCGGCCACCCGGCCGGCGGCCGTGGGGACGCTGTCGAGTCGCGCCATTGACTCAAGGGCCTTCTTCTCCGCCCCCGGCTCGCCGGCCATTCGAGCCATTAGGTTGGTAATCCCGGTATCCATCGCCATGCCGGTGCCGTCGGGAAACGGAGCCCAGGCCGCCTCACCGGGGTGAGCGATACTCGCCACCATGTAGCCCTGGCTGGCAAGTTCTTCCATCTGGACGGTGTTCTGCCCGAACCCCCCGCCGTAGCCGTGCGAGAAAACCAGAACCGGAAACCGGTCGCCGGCGGCGAGAGGCGCGTCGATGATCGCATGAGTGTGAATCAGGCTAACCTGGGCGAACAACGCCACCGGAAGCGCGGCGCCGGCCATTTCCCTCGGATCGCCGTACCGGGCCCGAGTGCCGGTTACCCCGGGAGGCGCCGGATACCAGAGTTTCACGGGAAAGCGTCGAACTCCGTCCGGCAGAAACCGCTCGCGCCGGCTTGAATCGACGACGACCAGCCACCGTTGGCCGACCCCGAATGGACCGCCCGGCACCGGGAGCTTCATCACCGGCCAGAGTACCGGGAGTGGGATCGCAACGAGAAACAGGAGCGCCGCAACGATGCCCCGGCCGACCCGACGCCACCGACCCCAGGTCGGCGCTCGAGCGGGGCCCCGCACCAACGTCAGCGCGGCGGCAACGAACCCGATGAGATAGGCCGGCCACATGGCCAACCGGTGGCCTTCAACCGCCCAATGCACCACGGCCAGGGCCACGACGACCCACGGAAGTCCCCGCCGCACCCGCCACCCTGCGCCGAAGCCTAAGAGAATGAGGCCGGCGCCCGCCACCACGATCGTCTCAATCGGCCGCATCAGTTCGCGCCTTGCTCCAGCTGCTCGAGATCGGCCGAGGAACTCTCCCAATCGGTCATCGCCATTTCAAGTTCTCGCTTGGCGGCGTCAAGCGAGCGCCCGAGCTCTTTCGACTTCCGGGCGCCGTCGGCAGTCCCGTAAAGCCCCGGATCGTCGAGCGCCGCAGTCAGCTTAGCCACTTTGGCCTCGGCGGCCTGGACCCGCTGCTCGGCGGCGTCCATGGCCCGCTTGGCCGCGGTCGCGGGTTTGGGGCCTTTGGCCTTTTCCGGATTCCTCGCTCGGGCCAGCTTGTCGCGCTCGCGGGTCGCCGCCTTGGCCGCGTTGTTCGACAGAACCTCGGCCCGGCGCTTGTCCTTTTCCTTTTCTTCCCACTCCGCGAACCCGCCCGGAAAATCCTCAATGTGGCCGTCGGTCAACACCCAAGTCCGGCTGGTGAGACCCCGAAGCAGCGCCCGGTCGTGGCTTACCAAAAGCACCGTTGCGTCGAACGCCTCGATCGCGTCTTCCAGCCCTTCGATGGTTTCGACATCGAGATGGTTGGTCGGCTCGTCGAACACCAACAGATTCGCCTGGGTCAGCATCAATCGGCCCATGGCGACGCGGGCCAGTTCGCCGCCCGAGAGGCTCTCCGGTTTCCGTTTGACCGAATCGCCGGAAAAGCCGACCCGCCCCAAGTGATCCTGAACCTGGCCTCGATTCCAGGTCGGCCGGAGGTCGTGGATCAAGTCAAACAGACTCTTGTCCCGAGGCACATCGGCCAGATCCTGGCGATAGTAGCCAACCACGATCGAGTCGCCGACTTTGGCGGTGCCGCGGGTCGGCTCGCGTTGTCCGAGTAGCACCGACAGCAGGGTCGACTTGCCGGTGCCGTTCGGACCGACCAGCCCGATGACGTCACCCCGGCGAACCGAGGTCGTGAAATCGTCGAGCAACGTTCGGCCGCCGATGTCGACGCTGAGCCGGTCGGTGCTCAGGACCTGATCACCACCCCGCGCCTTGGCTTCGAACCGGACCGCCATGACCGAGGCATCGTCCGGTGGAGCACTCAGCCTTGGGAGTCGTGACAGCCGGCGCTCCCGGCCTTTGGCCTGCAACGCAAGCTGCCCGGCCTTGTTCCGCCGGATGTAGTCCTCTTCCTTGGCGATCGTCTTGGCCTGTTTATCGTAGGCCCGTTGAGCCGAGAGCCGGACATGGTCCCGCTGCTCGCCAAACGCGCTGTAGTTGCCGGTGTAGGCGGTAGCGGTCCGATTTTCGAGGTGGAGGATGTGGTCGGCCACCGCGTTGAGAAAGGCCCGGTCGTGGCTGATGATCAGCGTCGTCACGCCCGACGACTTCAAATGCCCTTCGAGCCACTCGATCCCGTGAATGTCCAAATGGTTGGTCGGTTCGTCGAGCAAGAGCAGATCGGCCTTGGCGGCCAGCTGGGCCGCCAGAGCAATCCGGCCGCGTTCGCCGCCCGACAGGGTGGTGACCAGCTGCTCCCGTGCCGCCACGGGGTCGAAGCCCAAGCCGTCGAGAATCGCGTCGACCCGAGCGGTGACCTCATACCCGCCCTCATGCTCGAACCGCTCCAGGTCATGGCCGTATTGGTCGAGCAATTCCTGCGACAGGTTGTCACCGGCTTCGCTCATCGCGATGGCGTCTTCGGCCAGCTTTACCTCGAGGCGGCGAAGCTCTTTGTACGCCCCAGCGGCCGCTTCCCACACGGTATCGGCGCCGAGGAAGGTCCGGTGCTGGTCGAGGACCGCCACCTTGATGCCCTGCGACTTGGTCACGACGCCTTCGGCGGGCGTCAGCTCCCCGACGATGACCTCGAACAGCGACGTCTTCCCAATCCCGTTGCGCCCGATGATGCCCCACCGTTCGCCGTCCTGCATCTGGAACGAGACATCCTTCAAAATCGTGGTGTCGGCAAACCGCACCGCGATGCCAGCAAGACCCAACATGGTTACGCTTTCGCCATCCGTCCGCGGGCCGCGATCGGCCATACGGTTTCGACCCGGTCGCCCCGGACCCCGTGGATGAAATCATTGAGATGAGTGACAATGCAGACGTGATTCGGAATGATCCGGACTTGGTCGCCGACTTTTGGCTTCCAGGTGCTTTGGCTCAAATCGAGAATCCCGTGCTCTTCGGACATGCCTTTGACGGTGACTTCGGGGTGGTCCAGCAATTCGCCGAACCCGACCCCGGCCCCAACCCGAAGCGGCTCTCGGCCTAACGCCTTGGCGCCGGCATCACAGACCGCTTGCCCCGGTACCGCGGTGCTCACAATCGTGGCCAGAATCGTGAAGGCGCAGTCCTCCCGGGCCGCCGCGCCGGTCGAGACGATTTCCCGGTCGTTGTAGATGTAGGTGCCCGGCCGAATCTCCGTGAGGCCAAAGATTTCATGGGACTGGAAGGCCGTCGGCGTCGACCCGCCGCTCACGATCGTCGGCTTGACGCCGGCGGCCTCGAAGGCGGCCAGCCACGCCTTCGAGTCCGAGTTGAGCTGGGCCAACGGTTGCTGCTGCTCGGCCCGGGTCTGCCGGATATGCCCAGGATAGAAATTGACCCCGGCGAATTCGAGCGGCGGGAGCGATTGCACCAACTTCGCGAGCCGAACTCCCTCTTCCACCGTGCTGACGCCAACCCGGTGCATCCCAAGATCGCACTCGATCAACACCCGGACCGGCCGGTTGGCCGCTCGGGCAGCCGCCGCCAACCCCTCGATCGCCTCGGCGGAGTCCAGGGCCACCATCAGCCTGACGTGTGATGGCAAGGCCATGAGCCTGGCCAACCGGGCCGCCCCGACCGGCGGGTAGGCCACCAAGACGTCGTCGGTCAGGTCGGCCATGACTTCGGCCTCGTGGGTCGTGGCGCAGGTCAAGCCGACCGCCCCGCGCCGGATTTGCTCCGCCGACAACCGGGGCGACTTATGGGTTTTGACGTGAGGCCGAAGCCCCAAGCCATGCTCGTTCGCATACGACGCCATCCGATCGAGGTTCCGATCGAGGACGTCGAGGTCGACGAGGGGGACGGGCGTTTCGAGTTCGGTCAGGCGCATGAAAAAACCGGGTTTGGACGGGCGGTAATCTAGCCGGAGCGGGGGTCCATTGCCCCAATGGCCCAGCACCGGTACAATCGGGCCTACACTTCACTCGGGACACTGATGAAAAGGGCCCTGGCAACCCTGAGCTTGGTGGTCGCTCTGCCGCTCATCGCGCAAGACCGACCCCCCACCACTCCTCCGGCGCCGACGCCCTCCGCCGGCGGGGCGGTCAAGTTCCCGACCGACACCGTCACCCGTCGGGAGGGTGTCGCCACGATCAAGGGCCAAAAGATTCCCTATCGGGTCTCGATCGGTACTCAGCCCGTCTGGGACGATAAGGGCGCCCCAATCGCGTCGGTCTTCTACACCTACTACGAGCGGACCGACGTCGCCGACAAGTCGACCCGGCCCTTCGTCATGTCGTTCAACGGCGGACCCGGCTCAGCCTCGGTCTGGATGCACGTGGCCTACACCGGTCCCAAACTGCTCCGGATCGACGATGAGGGGTTCCCAGTCCAGCCCTACGGCGTCCAGGACAATCCCCACTCGATCCTCGATGTCGCCGACATCGTCTACGTCGATCCGGTCAATACCGGGTTCTCCCGGATCATCGGCGACCAGAAGCGAGAGCAGTTCTTCGGCGTGAACGAAGACATTGCCTATCTGGCCCGCTGGCTCGACGCCTTCGTCGGCCGCCAAGGCCGGTGGACCAGCCCCAAATACCTGATCGGGGAAAGTTACGGCACCAATCGAGTCTCCGGCCTGGCCCAGCGGCTCCAAGGGTCGCACTGGATGTACTTGAACGGGGTCGTCCTGGTGTCTCCGACCGACCTCGGCATCAAACGCGACGGGCCCCTCGGCGCGGCCCTCACCCTTCCCTACTACGCGGCCACGGCCTGGTACCACAAGGCGCTGGCACCCGACCTCCAAAGCAGAGACCTCGATCAGCTGCTTCCGGAAGTCGAAAAGTTCACCGTCAACGAGTTGGTCCCCGCTCTGGCTCAGGCCGGCTCACTCGATCCGGCCCGGCGGACCGCCCTCATCAAACAAGTGGCCCGCTACAGCGGCCTCAAGGAAGAAATCGTCCGCCAGCACTCGATGGCGGTGCCGACCTCGTTTTTCTGGAAGGAGCTCCTCCGCGATCGCGGCCTAACGGTCGGGCGGCTTGACTCCCGGTACCGGGGCCTCGACCGGGACGACAGCGGTGAGTCACCGGATTTCGATCCGGCCCTGACCTCTTGGAATCACGCCTTCGCGCCCGCGATCAACTACTACCTCCGCGATCAGCTGGGCTGGAAGACCGACCTCCAGTATTGGCTCTTCGGCCCGGTCAACCCGTGGAACCGGATTGGGGACCGAACCGGTGCCGACCTCCAACAGGCTATGGGCGCGAACCCGTATCTCCACGTCATGGTGCAGTCCGGATACTTCGACGGCGGCACCCCCTACTTCGACGCCAAGTACACGATCTGGAACATGGATCCAGCCGGCCGGTTCCAAGATCGAATGACGTTCAAGGGGTACCGCTCCGGCCACATGATGTACCTCCGCCAACCAGACCTGGCGACCTCCAACGAGGACATCCGCCAGTTCATCGCCAGAACAACGCCGAAGTCGGGCCAGCCGGCCAAGCGATGACGGGGATCGGGACGGCCCTTGCGGTCATGGCCCAGGTGCTCGGCGCGGGCCGGATCTCGATGACCTACGATGTCCGGGTCCCAATGCGCGACGGGGTGACGCTTTCGGCGGACGTGTACCGTCCGAATTCGACCGACCCGGTGCCGATCATCCTGGTCCGAACGCCATACGACAACGGCGTTGCAGGCCAAGTGGCGGCCGGAAAGCTGTGGGCCCAGCGGGGCTACGCCTATGTGGTCCAGGACGTCCGGGGTCGGGGCGAGTCGGACGGGACCTTCTACCCCCTGATTACCGAAGGGAACGACGGATTCGACACCATCGAGTGGTTGGCCCGGCAACCGTGGTCCAACGGCCGGGTCGGGATGATGGGCGGTTCGTACCTCGGCTGGGTCCAGATGTACGCCGCCGTCCAGAAGCCCCCTGCCCTCAAAGCGCTGATCCCGAGCGTCACCCCGCCCGACCCGGACCGGAACTTCCCGAATCAGTTCGGAGCCTATGGCCCGACCACTCTCTCCTGGTTGGCCGCGATCTCGGGTAAGACCATGCAGGACATTTCCCAACACGACCTTCGGGGTGCCTACAGCCACCTTCCGTTGTACGACGCCGACCGTTTGTTAGGCAGAACCCTGCAACCCTGGCGCGACTGGCTCGACCATCCCCTCCGCGACAGCTACTGGGAGGCCCAGAGCTTCCAGGGCGCCCTCAAGGATGTCGCGATCCCGATGTTCCATATCAGCGGCTGGTACGACGACGTGCTGGTGGGCACGACAGAGAACTACGCGATCACCCGCGACAAGCCGAACCAGGCGTTGCTGATCGGCCCCTGGGGCCACGGGATCAATCGGGGACGGAAGCTTGGAGCCATTGATTTTGGACCCAGTGCCGTCATCAATCTCGATAGCCTCAACCGCCGCTGGTTCGATCGGTGGCTCAAGGAAATCCCCAACGGCGCCGAGCGGGACGCCAAGGTCCGGGTCTTCGTGATGGGCGAGAATCGGTGGCGCACGGAGAACGAATGGCCGCTGGCCCGGACCCGCTACGTTCGCTACTACCTCTCCAGCCGCGGCCACGCCAATTCAAGCCATGGAGACGGCCGGCTTGACTCCATCCCGCCGGCCGATTCTCCTCCCGATCGCTACCGGGCCGATCCGATGAACCCGTATCCGTTCGTGACCGACGACGCCTTCTCCCAGATCGGAGGCCCGGACGACTACCGAGAAGTCGAGAAGCGCCAGGACGTTCTGATCTATACCACCGCCCCGCTCGTCGCACCGATGGAGGTCTGCGGGCCCCTGACCGTGAACCTGTTTGCGGCCTCCTCCGCAAAGGACGGCGACTGGGCCACCAAGGTCCTGGCGGTCAGACCCGACGGCTTCGTGCTCCGGCTGAATGACGGCATCGTTCGGGCCCGGTTCCGGAAGGGCCGAGACCGCGAGGTCTTCCTCAATCCCGGTGCCATTGAGCAATACGAGATCGACAACTGGTCGACCTGCATCCGGCTCGGCCGCGGGTGGCGGTTGCGACTCGAAGTGGCGTCACACGCGTTCCCGAAATTCGATCGGAACATGCAGACCGGTGGGCCGATCGGAAAAGAAGTCACCGGCATGATCGCCGATCAGACCGTGTACCATGACCGCCAACGGCCGTCGTATTTGGTCGTGCCGATGATCGACACCCGTCACTAAACCCCAGAGGTCGCCGATGCGCACCCGTTTCTTTGCCCTGTTCCTTGGATCCGTTGGCCTGGTAGCCGGCCCGGCGGTCGCCCAAAAAGGGGAGGCGGTCCTCCACCGCGAGTTGGACCGGATCACGCCACTGTCAGGCGGGGTCTTGGGCATCGCGGCCATCCACCTCGAATCGGGCCGAACCTTCTTTCACAACGCCGACGACCCCTATCCCCTCGCCAGCACCTATAAGGTGCCGATTGCGATCCAAGCGCTAGCGCTGGTGGAACAAGGCAAGCTCGACCTCGACCGTCTGGTGCCCTGGGACACGACTGATCTTCATATCGGGAGTGAGGCCTTCCTGCTGTTCCGGAAACCAGGCTTCGCAATGTCGGTTCGGAACATGCTCGAGACGATGCTGATTCTCTCCGAGAACAACTCGACCGACTGGATGCTGAGACTTGCCGGCGGGAGCGACGCGGTGACCCGGCGATTGAGGGAGATCGGGATCTCCGATGTCAGGGTCGATCGCCCGACCGCGGAAATCATCGCCCATCCTTATGGGATTACCGATATCTGGACGGCCGACGGCAGGTTCTCGAAAACCAAATGGGAGACCCAGTTCAGCAAGCTCAGTCCGGCCCGGCGCGACTCGGCCGCCTACTACTACGCCAAAGACCCCCGAGACCACGGCAGTCCCAGGGGCATGCTTAGCCTTCTCACCAAGCTCTGGAAAGGCGAGATTCTCTCCAAGGCCAACACCGCCTTGCTGCTCGACATCATGTATCGGTGCGAAACCGGCGCCAATCGGATCAAGGGCATGCTCCCGCCCGGCACCCGCGTCGCCCACAAGACCGGCACCTACCCGGGAACCGTCAACGACGTTGGCATCATCGATCTCCCCGACGGCACTCACGTCGCCATCGCCGCGTACGTCAAACGATCGACGAAGGTCCAAGGCCCCGACCTCGAGGCAACCGTGGCCCAAGCCTCCCGGGCCGTCTACGACTACTTTCTCTTCACGCCCTAATGGGCCCCGAACTGTTGGGCCTCGGTCGACCCCGCAAGCGCCGTCGTCGATGAGCTGCCACCGCTGACGACCTGAGCCACCTCGTCGAAGTAGCCGGTCCCGACTTCGCGCTGGTGTTTGGTGGCCGTGTACCCGGCGGCCTCAGCGCCGAACTCGGCCCGCTGGAGCTCGGCGTATGCCGACATCCCGCGGGTCGAATAGCCGCGGGCCAGTTCGAACATTGAATAGTTGAGCGCGTGAAACCCAGCCAGGGTGACGAACTGGAACTTGTAGCCCATCGCACCCAATTCGCCCTGGAACTTGGCGATCGTGGCGGCGTCGAGCTTCTTCTCCCAATTGAACGACGGCGAGCAGTTATACGCCAGCATCTTCCCGGGAAATCGGGCGTGAATCCCCTCGGCGAACTGCTTGGCCTCGTCCAAGTCGGGCGTCGACGTCTCACACCAGATCAGATCCGCAATCGGCGCGTACGCTAGGCCGCGGGCAATGGCCTGCGGCAGGCCGGGCATGACCCGGAAGAAGCCTTCCGGCGTCCGTTCCCCGGTCAGGAACGGCTGGTCGCGCTCATCGACATCGCTGGTAATCAGGGCGGCACCGTTGGCGTCGGTCCGCGCCACCAACACCGTCGGGACGCCTTCGACATCGGCGGCCAACCGCGCCGCGATCAGGTTCCGGATGGCCGCCTGGGTTGGGATCAGCACTTTCCCGCCGAGATGCCCGCACTTCTTCTCGCTGGCCAGCTGGTCCTCGAAGTGGACCCCCGCGGCGCCGGCTTCGATCATCGATTTCATCAACTCAAAGCAATTGAGCGGGCCCCCGAAACCGGCTTCCGCATCGGCCACAATCGGCGCGAACCAATGCACCCCGGACGGCTTGCCCTCGGCGTGTTCAATCTGATCGGCCCGTTGGAGCGTCTGGTTGATTCGCTTCACGACCATCGGAACGCTGTTGGCCGGATAGAGGCTTTGGTCTGGATACATCTGCCCGGCCAGGTTGGCGTCGGCGGCGACTTGCCAGCCGGATAGATAAATCGCCTGGAGTCCGGCCCTGACCTGTTGCATCGCTTGGTTGCCCGTTAACGCGCCGAGCGCATGGACGTAGGGCTCCGACGTCATCAGCGACCAGAGCCGCTCGGCTCCGAGCCGGGCGAGGGTGTGCTCGACCTGAACGGTGCCCCGGAGCCGAACGACGTCGGCTGGCCCGTACGGCCGATCAATTCCCTGCCACCTGGAATTGGAGTCCCACTCCAACTGAAGCGTGGCGGCATTGGCGGCACTGGGCCCGGTCGAGCGGCCGGCGGTCTTTGAGTGGTCAATCATCGGTCCCTGGCTTGCTGTGGTTAGACCGGGTCGTGTTGCCCGGCGTCAATCATCGCCTCACTGAGCCGCCGCGCTTCCCGATAACGGTCCCGTTCCAGGTCGTCGGTGCAGCCCGGCAGCAATCGCGCGAGTTCCTCGTCGTAGATCCGGCCCAAGTAGGCCGGCGTGTGCAGCACCGCGCGGCCGGTGTCATCGGTGATTCTGAGAACGTCCCGGTGAAGCACCCTCTGTGCCAGCATCAACCGATAGATTCGGTCGGTGGCCAGGTCCTCCATGTACCCTTCGATCAGACTGGCACCATTGCCAGCCAGCACCCCGGCCCGGTACCGAATCGTGACCCGAACCGCGGCACGGGTACCTGCCTCGGAGTGAGTCCCGACGCCAGTAGGCGCCGGCCGAAGGTCGGGAAACCGGTCCGGATCCACCGGCCGAACGAAGGCTTGGTTCGGGGCCGGAAACTGCGCCACCGCCACGGCATTTTGGTCAGGATGACCGGTCCAAGCCCCATCCATCAGAGCGGCCGCCTCGTTTCGCTTGTCCTTCTCGAGTGCCGCCATGGCCCGCGCATTCAGTTCGGGGTCGGCCCGGCTCGGGAACAAGGCAGTCATCCCGCCGATCGCCAAGGCCCCCCTTTTGTGGCAGATCTCCGGCAAAAGTTCTCGAAGTCGTTGGAAGAACGCAACGTCGTGCGGAATAGTGTTGCGATCAGGAAGCACCCAGCTCGGGTTGGGCAGGTTGAAATGGATCAAACTCGCCATGTAGTCCCACCGGCCCAGGTTCAGGCCGAGGATGTGATCGCGGAGGTTGAAGAGGAATTCCTCCATCCGATAGGCCAACGGATGCGACTCGACCAGTGCCATGCATTTGATCGCGTCGGGCGGCAACCCTTTGTCTTCGGCGAGCCGTCGAAAAACGTCCCGCCACCAGAGCGCCTCGTCGGCCGACTCCGACTTCGGAACATAGATGGCGATCGGATGCTTGAGTTGGGTCACATCGAGGTTGTGCACGAGCAGCGCCAGATCGAAGAGCGAGGCGGAGGTCAACTCGCCAGGTACGAGACCGGCTTGGTGGAGGTGGAGACCTCGAACCCGGACCCAGCAGACGACCCCACTCGGCTCGATGGTGACACGGGCCCTCCGCTTGGCGTCGTCGTATCCGAGCGTTCCATGGAGCGCCGCCACCGCGTTGGCATGTCCGCGGAGGGTGTTCTCCCACTGATTCGCCATCGAATCTTCAAGGTCAATCATTACCCCCGGTGCCCCGGAATTGAGCATTTTGACAACGAGCTCAGCGTCATCCGCGGGCCCGGTCATCTGGTTGCGCTGGTCGGCGCACCAATCGGGAATCGCGATCCGCCAGCTCCCGGTGGTCGCCTCGGAGGGCGGCAAATGGTCGGAGAGTTGTCCCTGGTGGGCCTGCCGCAGTACCTGGGCCCTAACGCTCACGAGCGCCTGTTGCCGAGGCGAAAAGAGCCGGTGGAGCTCGGTATAGGCGCGGAAGAAACCGGCCGGCAAATCCTTGATGGGATCGAACCCGGCGGGCGCCGAGTTCGGAATACCGTTCAATGTCGACACCAAAGACCTCAGGACGGGGCGGCCCCCCGCCCTTGCAACATTCCTACCACGGGCCCGGACGGGCCTTAGTTCGGAGCGTGCACCCCGGGGCCGCCATAGTTGCGGCCGGCACCAATCACCGGCCCCTTGAACGGCACGGCCGTGTTATCGAGCCGGGCCACGAACTGCTTGATCGACCCCGGGAAACTCACCGGCGAAGCGCTTCGGCCGAACGGGTCGGTAAACCAGGTCTCCGGGCCGTCGGCGTTGTAGATCCGGTTGGTGTTGATGTCGACCACCCGGCTGACCCCATTGAAGGGCGAGCGCGGATCATCGAACACAATCCCCGAAGTCCCCCCATTGTTCGTCGCGTTGCAAGCCCCTCCCCGAGCCCGATCACCGTTCGGTTCGACCAGGTAGCACACGTCAATGCTCCGGCCGACCTGGCCGACCCCCGCGGGATCGTGATATCGGCTCGGCGAGACCACTTGGAAGTAAGGGTTGAAATGGGCCAACGCCTTGTTGTTCGGCAACCGGAGGGTGTTCGACGTCTGCCAACTTTCCCGCATGCCCACGTTGAACATCGAGGCGGTGCCTTGGGGCACCAACACGAACTGCTCGAGACACCCGCGGTCGGGAATTACCCGCTTGCCGTTGCCGATCGGTGAATTGACCGGGGTGGCCGGGCCAACCGACACGCGGGCCTCCCGATCGCACGACCGAACAAACTCCCCGGGCCGGCCGATCGCGCTCAGCATGGTGACGTGCATCTCGCTGCCATCGGAACATTTGAGGTGATAGACGATCTCGTGGAGGTTGTTCGTGAAGGCATCCTTCGAGTGGGTCCCTTGGTGCAGCTTGGTCAGTACATCGCACCGGATATCGACCGCCATACCCTCGACGTTCATCGGGATCTGGTTTTCCCATTCAACCTTGTGCCCAACGTGGTCCTCGTGGCGGGCGAGGGTCGGGTCAAATTGATCGAGCTGCTCATTGGCATATCCGAAGGGAATTGGTCCCGCCGCTAGACTCAGCGGCGAACCGGCCGGATCACGGCCGTGCTCGTGGCCAAAGGTACAACCGGTGGCTCGATCGACCGGTGGGTGCCAGGTCGGATAGAGCTTGCCGTCCGGCCCAACGGTTGAATACCCGTCATGGACGGAAATCGGGCAGCTGTCGAGGGGACCGGGCGTCCAGGCCCGCATCGCCCGACTGAGTTCGGGGCTCTTCGGTGGGGTCGGCCCTTGGGAATCGGTGGAACAGCCGAGCCCAAACGCGACGCTGGCCCAGATTAGGGCTCTCGGTGTCATGGGGTAACCTCAGATAGGGTTGTCTCGGATCGACGCTCCACGCCAACATATGTTAACGACAAGGGCGGGCTCGCGCCCGCCCCTCGTAGCTGGTGCTTGAACGAATCAGTTCGGCGCGTGGACTCCGGTGCCGCCATAATTCCGGTCAGACCCAATCCCGGGCCCCGAGAGGTCGAGGCCGGTGTTGTTGATCTTGGCGATGTACTGGCGGATCGACCCCGGAAAGGGTGAAGTCTTGGCGCCCCGACCAAAGGGATCGGTGTACCAGGTGGTCGGTCCGTCCGAATTGTCGAGGTCCAACGAGTTGATATCAAAGACCCGTCGAACCCCGTTGAACGGCGACCGCGGATCGGTTTGGATGATCCCGGCGATGGTCCCGCTCTGAGTCGCGGCCTGGCACGGGCCACCGCGGGCCGCATCGCCGTTCGGCTCGGTGAAGTAGCACATGTCAATCGAACGGCCCGTCACGTCGCTCTTACTCGGATCGTGAAACCGGCTCGGCTGGAAGACCTGGAAGTACGGATTCATGTGGGCCAAGTTCCGGCCCTCCGGCGTCCGCAACACCAGCGACTGCTGCCAGCTTTCATGGAGGGCAGCTCGGGTATCGGACGTCGACCCGTTCGGCACCAGCATGTGACGCTCGACGCAGGTTATGTCCGGGATGACCCGCTGGCCGCCGCCGTTCGGCGAGTTGGCCGGCGAGGGCGTGCCGACATTGACCCGGGCGCCATCGCAGGTCCGGGTGAATCCTCCAGCTTTACCGATCGCGGCCATCATGATCATCCGAACCTCGGAGCCGTCGTTGCACTTGGCGTAGTACTGGACCTCATGGAGGTTGTTGGTAAATGCGTCCCTCGAGTGGGTCCCTTGGTGGAGCTTGTAGAGGATATCGCACTTGACCGACAGGACCCCGCCCCCCCCATTCGCCACGTTCATCTGGATGTCGTTTTGCCACTCGTACTTGTGTCCAACATGGTCCTCGTGCCGCCGGCCATTGGGATCGAAGATATCGAGCTGTTCGTTGGCATAGCCAAGCGGCATGTCACCAACCTCGGCGTAGAGATCCGACCCGTGCGGGTCGCGCCCGTGCTCGTGGCCAAAGGTGCACCCGGTCGTCGGATCGACCGGAGGGTGCCAGGTCGGATAGAGCTTGCCGTCGGGCCCAACCGTTGAGTACTGCTGATGGACCGAGATCGGACAGGTTTCGGTCGCGCCCGGCTTCCACGTTTGATACGCGACGCTTTGCGGCGCGTTCGGATCGAGCCCGCTCACCGACACTTCTCCACACCCAGCGCCGACCAACGCAACCACGGCAACCATCGAATAGCGAGTCATTGGGAGGTTCTCCTTCTAGTGCCAGGTGACGCCGAGCCCGAGCTGGAGCATCAGCACGTTGGCACGGTTGGGGAGTTTGTTACGTTCGAAGTGAGTGTCGTCGGTTCGCTCGGTCGACAAACCGCCTTGAGCCGTGCCGATGAGATTGAAGTAGGGAACAAAAGACATCCGCGGATTGACCCGCATTTCGTAGCCCGAGCCAACCTGGGCGGTCAGGCCCCCGGTCGAGATGCCCGTGGACACTTTGTCATTGTTCTGATCGGTCGCCCACTGCTTGTAGCGAGACAGGCCCAGCCCCCCCTTGAGGAAGTAGCCGTGGCGGGGATTCGGATACCAATACCCGTTGCCGGTGACTGCGACCACTCGCTGGTTTCCCTCCTCGCCCGCCCGAAGCCACCCGTTGACCTCGGCGCCGACCAAGAGCCGGCCGTTGACCGTGGTGCCCATCCGAGCGTATCCGGCGGTTCCGCGGCTGCCGAGCTCGCCTTCACAAATCTTGCAATGGATGCTGGTGCTCCCGGCACCGAGCCCAGCGCTGAACCAGAGCCCCTTTCGCCCGAACATCGGGGCGTCGGCGGGAACGGCATTGACCGGCTTTGGCGGCGGATTCGGAACCGCTGAGCGAGCCGACTGACCAAACATTGGGCACACGCCCACCAACAACGTGAGGCCCAGGGAGGCAAAGATTCGGTTCATACGTTCCTCGTTTTTCGACGGCGGGGCTGCATCGGGATGCAGCATTGCGACGAACTAACTCCAACTCCACCACACAGGGGCAGCTTGCGTGCCGCCTCGGAATCGCGAGCGAATGAACGTGAAGGAGGCACTGCGAGGAAGGGGATTCAGTCGCCGCGCAACTGTCGGCACGGTTCTAGGAAATCACCGACTCAAATTAAGACGGTACGCCAATAATTGCATTGCGGTTCGCGGCCGAGGCGCAATGCACCGGTCCGCAGTTGGGACGCTTCAGTGCCCGGCGGCGAGCCCGGCCTCGATGCCGGCCAACTGCGTTAAGCGCCGTCGCGCGGCCCAATCCTGCCCGATCGACCAACCGATCACTCCGCCAAAGAGCACTACCAAACCCAGGCGCCAGCCGCTACTCGGCAACTCGACGTCGGCCCCCAGTATCCAAGCGGTCACCCCTGCCGCTTCGACGACCATCAGCCCCGCCAGGAAGCGAGCCGACCGCCGCTGGCGACGGCACCGCTCCTGGGCCAGCCGGAGGTAATCACCGGTCGACTGGCTAAGCGGACTCCAGACCCCGTGGCGATTCCAGAAACTGAACCCCGCGACGAGCACCGTGTGGAGGATTGCGGCCAACCCCAATCCGATCGCGGCGGCGGTCCGCTCCGACAGGATCACGGCCACGGCGAACGTCAGGCCGGCCACGGTCACCAGGATCTCGATGGCCGCGACCCACCGGAGTCCCCGGCTGTGACGATCGACGAGCGTGTGCACCCACGCCGCGTCCGGTCGAGCCTCCGGCTCCCGCCACCGGCGGGCGAGCCCCTCCCAGTCCCCGTCCTGGCTGGCGGTCATGTCTCCTCCTCAATGAGGGCCCGGAGTTGTTTCCGGGCTCGGGTCAATCGAACGGCAACGTTGTTTTCGGTGACGCCCAGTACCAAGGCGATTTCGGCATGGGGGAGGCCCTCGAGGCTCAGCATCACCACCTGGGCGTGGCCCGGGGAGAGCCGCCGCACAGCCGCGAGCAGCCGGTCGCGATTCATAGCCCTCATGGTCAGCGATTCCGGACCGGGGCTCTGGTCCCGAAGTTGTTCTGGTAGTTCGGCCAAAGGCGGGCGGCGGCGGGCCCGAAAGGTCAGCCCGCGGTTGTGGCCGATCCGGAAGGCAAAGGTCCGCTCACTGCACTCACCCCGGAATGACGGGAGCGACTTCCACAACGCAAAACAGATCTCTTGGAAGAGGTCATCGGCGTCTGCCGGGGTTTGCCCATAGGTCAGCGACAGCCGCCGGAGGGCGGCCCCCTCGGAGGCGATGATCCGGTCGAACTGGGCCTCGCGATCGATCGGCATACCCTAGGGTAGTCTCGCGACGCCCCCGGACCTTACCGCGGCGGCAACGTAATCTGGACGTAGGTCGTTTCAGTCGCTTGCTGGCCCAAAGTCAGTTTGACCGGAATCCCGGCGGTATCTCGCCCCTGAAGGCCAGTACCGGGCGGCGCGACGACCGAAATCCTCGTCGAACCGGTTTGGGGCGAAAATCCATTGATGAAGAACGCCTGGACGAAGCGGCCATCGTCGAGGGCCGGGCCCGACACGCTGGCGATCAGCTGGGCCGAATTCCCAGTGGCCTCGCCGAGGAGCTGGATCGTGAGATGGGGCCCGCCCACGCCGGTGCCGTCGCCCCGGATCACCCGACCCGCGACCACGGCAACGGTCTGCTTGCTCGGATCCGGCGGCTCGACCGTAAGACAGGCGCCCGACCCCAGGACCACACCGACCATCCACATTCGACCCATGACGTCCCCAATCGAGATCATTGTTCAACGTAGTCGAGGTCTTTGCGCCAGGCGACAACGGCCCTACCCTTGGTTCTTCCGGCTCGAGGGAGCGACGGGAGGTCGGGACAGCCGCTCGATCGTCGTCATCGCATCGACCAGAGCCCGAAACTCCCCGCGGCCCACCCCTTCGAGGTCTTTCGCCAACCGCCTGACCCGCCGGCCCCGGCCCGCTTGGAGCAAGGCCCGACCCTGGACAGTCGCCCGAATCCGGACGACCCGGCGATCAACCGGATCCTGGCGGGTAACGACCAAGCCGGACCGGACCAGGCCGGCCACCAAACGGGACATCGTCGGGGGACGAACCTGCTCGGCCCGGGCCAGATCCCCGAGCGTCACCGCCCCACCAAACACGACCACCGAAAGCGCCGAGGCCTGGGGACCGGTCAAACCGGTAGCGGAATCCTCGACTCGAAGCCGGCGCAGCAAATGAATCGCCGCCGAATGGAGTCTGGTCGCGATCTCAGCGGGCGTGGCCAGGCAGTCTCCGGGGTGGTCTGGACGGGGCACGGGAATTAGTTAGCTTTGCTAAGTGTTCGTTCTCGGCACTCGGCACTCGGCGCTCGGCATTGGACACAAGGGTACACCGACGGGGGCTGGTCGTAAAGCAAAAAGGAGGGGGGGATGGCGGATCTTCGGGAGGCGACACTCGGACAGGTGGCGATCGTGGTGGCGGACGTCGAGCGGGCCACGGCCTATTATCGGGATCAGCTGGGGCTTCCGTTCTTGTTTGGGTTTCCGGGCTTGGCCTTCTTTCAATGTGGGGCGACCCGGTTCATGCTTTCGAAGGCGGAGAAGCCGGAGTTTGACCACCCGAGTTCCGTGTTGTATTACCAGGTGGCCGATGTGCCCGCGACCTACGCCGAGCTGTCGGCCCGAGGCGTTACCTTTCGGGACGAACCTCATGTCGTCCATCGGGCGCCGACCTACGAGCTCTGGATGACGTTCTTCAACGACCCTGATGGAAACACCTTCGCCCTGATGGCGGAAAAGCCGATCTGACCATGACCATCCCGTCGTACTACCCGGATCGGGTTGACTTGACCGCCGCCCTTCGCGCCGCCGAGCGGCTGGGCTTGAACGAAGGCATCGACAATCATTTCAGCTACTCCGTCGAGCCCTCGGGCCACCGGTTCTTAGTCAACCCACTCGGGTATCACTGGCGGGAGCTCAGGGCGAGCAGCCTGGTCCTGGCTAACTCGGACCGCGAGGTGCTGGAAGGCACCAACGTCGTCGAGGATACCGCCTTCTTCATCCACTCGCGGCTCCACGTCAAGCATCCGGCGGCCCGGGCGGTCCTCCACACCCATATGCCGTACGCCACGGCCCTGACCATCATCGAAGCCGGGCGGCTCGAGATGGTGTCGCAGAACGCTCTCCAGTTCGCCGGCCGGATCGCCTATCTCGACGACTACGAAGGGCTGGCCCTCGACCACTCCGAGGGCGACCGGATGGCGGCGGCGTTGGGTGACAAGACGATCCTGTTCCTCGGCCACCATGGCGTGATCGTGACCGGACCGTCGATCCACGCGGCCTGGAACGATCTCTATTTCCTGGAGCGGGCGGCGATGGTGCAGGTGCTGGCGATGTCGACGGGGCGCCCGCTCCGCCCGATCCCGCCCCGGGTCATCTCCGAGATGGTCAAGGCGATCAACAGCAATCCCGACGCCCTCGACCAGCCCCGGAAACATCTCGAAGCTCTGAAGCGGCTTCTCGACCGTGAGGCGCCGGACTACCGCGACTAGCTACATCTTGTAGCCGCCCCCGCAAATCAGAACCTCGCCCGAGACGTAGTTGGACTCCGGGATGCAGAAGAGGTAGACGGCGCCGGCCGCCTCTTCCGGCGTGCCGGGCCGGCCCAAAGGGATCATCTTCTCCATGAACTTGACGATATCGGGGTTGACACCGGCCTTGATCTGGCGGCCGCCGATATCGATGGTCGTGTTGCCGTCGGCGCTTGCCGCGGTCATCCGGGTGTGGATCATCCCGAACGCCACGGAATTGACGTTGACCCGGTAGCGGCCCCATTCCTTGGCGAGCGCCCGGGTCAAGCCGTTAACGCCCGATTTCGCCGCCGCGTAGTTGGCTTGGCCGGCGTTGCCCGCGGTGCCCGACACCGAGGAGATATTGACCACTTTACGATAGACCGGCCGGCCTTCCTCGGCTTCCTTCTTCGCCGCGGCCCGGATGAATTCTCCAGCGGCCCGGAGAATTCGAAACGGGGCTTTGAGGTGGACATCGAGAATCGCATCCCACTGTTCGTCGGTCATCTTTTGGATGACGTTGTCCCAGGTATAGCCCGCGTTGTTGATGATGATGTCGAGCCCGCCGAATGTATCGACCGCCGTTTTGACGAACCGCTCAGCGAATCCGGTTTCGGTCACGCTGCCGTTGCAGGAGACCGCCCGGCCGCCGGCCGCCTTGATCATGGCCACCGTTTCATCGGCCGGGATCGGGTCGAGATCGTTCACCACGACGGCGGCGCCGTCGGAGGCCAGCTTGAGTGCAATGGCCCGGCCGATGCCCCGCCCGGACCCGGACACCACCGCCACCTTGCCAAGTAGTTTGCTCATGGAACAGGCTTCGCTTTCAAAGAGGGTCCGACCAACTCGGCCATGCGGTGGTCCCGGCCAGCAAGTGCCTCTGGGATTTCGACCCAGCGAATGTAGCGGACGCAACGCCCCTCGGATACGGGCGGCCGGTTGCGCCAGGCCGCCCCCAAGCGGAAATTGCGGGATGAGAAAGACCGCCGTTGTTTTGAGCTGGCTCCTGCTCGGCGCATGCGCCGGGCCCAAGGCCCCCGACCTCGCCCAGACTCTTCAGGCGCTGGTTGATAGTACGGTCGCCGCGACTCCTTCGATTCCCGGCCTCATTTTGCGGGTTGAGGCACCGTCCCTCGGTCTCGATTGGCAGGGCGCGGCCGGAGTCTTCGATCGCGCCACCGGTGAGAAGCTGCTCCCCGACCATACGATGCGAATCGCCAGCAATACCAAGACCTATGTCGCGACCGCCGTCCTTCGATTGGTCGAGGACGGGAAGGTCGGACTGGACGATGCTATTGCCAAGCACCTTTCACCGGAATCGCTGGCGGAGCTCCGCCGCGATGGCTACGACACCGAGACCATTACCGTCAGACACCTGCTGACCCACACCAGCGGGATCTTCGACTACGGGATGGCGCCGGAATATGCCACCGCCATCGAGGCCGACTTCTCGCACCGCTGGACCAGGCCCGAGCAGCTGACCTTCGCCATCGACAAGGGGGCGCCCTACGGCAAGTCCGGCCAGGTCTATCACTACTCCGACACCGGCTACATCCTGTTAGGCGAGCTCCTCGAACGGACCACCGGCGTTTCGATGAGCCAGGCCGTGGCCACTCTCGTCAACTATCCTAAAGTCGGCCTCACCCGCACCTACTTCGAGACCCTGGATTCAGTCCCGCCCGGTACTCCGGCTCGGGCGCATCAGTATCTCGACAGCACCGATAGCTACCGGCTCGACGCCTCCCACGATCTCTACGGGGGCGGCGGGATCGTCACCAACCTGGCCGACCTGACTCGGTTCTACCGGGCTTTGGTTCGCGGCGAGATCCTGACCACGCCTGGGATCCTCGGCGGCATGTTGACGCCCTCGACTCCAAGCCTCCGCCCCGATTCGATCTCGGGCTATGGCATGGGCATCGGACGGGGCAAGGTCGGCACCGAGCTGTGCTACGGACACAGCGGCTTCTGGGGCACCACGGCCAGACATTGTCCGGCGGCGGACGTAACTGTGGCCGCGGCGGTGAACCGATCACCGCATCCACTCGATGCCGGCGGCCGGATCGCCAAGCAGGCCTTGGAACTGGTGCTGGACGCCGTCAAGAAGCCCTAACCGCCAGAGGGAGATACCGTTTCATGGGCCATGGACGGGTCGGGATCTGGCGGTTCGGATGGGCGGCGTTGGTGTTAGCCGCTGGCCCCCTGTCGGGGCAAGCCGTGTTGCGCGGGCGGGTTGGAGCTGACTCCACCCGGAGACCAATCGTCGGCGCGAGTCTGGTGATTTCGGGCCTTCCGAGCCCGGTGTTCTCCAACGCCCTCGGCCGCTATGAGGTGCTTGGCATTCCCGCGGGCCGCCACACCCTCGTCGTCCGGGCCTTTGGGTATGCCCAGCTCTCGACCGACCTCAACGTGGCGGCCGGCGATACGCTCGACGCTGAGTTTCTCCTGACCCCCGACGTCACGGTGCTCGCCCCGCTGGTGACCCGAGCCCAACCGGTGACCTTCATACCTGGAAAACTCGAAGACTTCGAGCGGCGGCGGCAAATCGGTTTCGGCAAGTTTTTCGATCGGAAGGTGTTGGCAGCCATCGAACCGGCCTCTCTCGAGCGGGTGATTCGGACCACCCCGGGCGTCCGGATTGTTTCCGCCTGCAACCGATCGTTGGCCATGACGATGCGACAGGGACACGGTCAGGGTGAGGACAACCGGAATATCTGTCTGCTCAACTGGTTTTGCCCTTTGGCCGTGTATGTCGACGGGGCCTTGTTGTGGAGTCCCGGGATGGGGGAACTGCCCCCCGACATGGCGCCGATCATGGCCAGGCAACTCGAAGCCGTTGAGGTCTATCGCGGCCCGTCGGAGACGCCCATCGAATACCAGGCGACCGGATCGTCGTGCGGGGTGTTGCTGTTGTGGACCCGGCTCAGCGATCGCTAACCAGGCTCACTGACCGGAATCGAGGTGCCAGCCTGGGTGGAGCCACCGGCCGTCTTTCCAGGTAAACACCTCGGTGGCCCGGCCCCGTTGGGTGGTCTGCAAGCCGCTCGAGTCGGCCGACACCAGCTCGTAATTGGAGTACACGACGACGACATCGCCCATGGCTTGAGTCGTGGTGTTCGGGAACGTGAGGGACACGAGCTTCGAACCGCTGGCCGCAAACTCCCGCGAGCCCGCCAGGGTCGTCTCCTTGGTGTCCCACGGCCCCGCCCCGAAGCCGATCCCGACGAAGTTGTCGGTCAACACCTCGGCCAATTTCGGCGAGCCGGCGAACCAGTCGCGCCACACTTGCTCGCGAGCGGCGGTGAGCCCGGTTTCCCAGCCGGCCGGCAAAGCGGGGGCTGGCTTCGATGCGCACGCCACCAGGGACAACAACCCGATGGCGAGTCCGGCATGACGGAGCTGGGGCATGGGCATGGGCACTCCAAGTGTGGGTGGGGACTGGCGACGCCAACCCACGGAAGCTACGCTCCCTCGCCGCCGGGGCCAATCCCAGCGTTACGGGCGACCGTAGCCGGTCTCGGCATCGAGCACTTCGACCGCCCGGTCGAACATGACATCGGCCTCCTTCACCGTATTGGCAATCGCCGTTAACCCGATCTTCCCGAATTCGCTCAGCGCACCGATCATATGAAACAGAACCCCGGATCCGGTTCGCTCGCTATAGTGCAACTGGTTGACCGTGAGAATATCGATCAGGTCCTCAGGCAGAAGCCCCTGATACCGCGGCGACCGGAGGTTGTCCGTCGCCCGGTAGTACTTTGCTTTCCCGGCTGGACTCCGGAAGAGGCCCGAGCTGGCATCGAGGGAACCCCCGGTGAGGAACCGCAAGGCAAGAAACGGGTGAGTGGTGCCGCCCATCCGCAGGTTGATTTCGATGCCGGCCAGTTGCCACGGATCGCGACGCCCGTCCTGCCACGCCAGGAAGTCGACGCTGAACCGGCTCACCACCCCCCGGGCGGCGAGCACTTCGCCAACCCGGAGGCCCGCCTCTTGGACGGCGAGCCGGTAAGGCTCCTCGGCGGGAAATCGCGCCCCCAGGAAGATCTGCCCCGACTCGCCGCCGAGAATCTGTTCGTGGGTGGACACCGGGATCACTTCGCCGCTTGGACTGGTCCGAATCTGGGCGCTCGGCGATCGCTTCCGAGCTCCTTCGATGAATTCCTCGACCACTCCTCCCATCTCGGCGAACTTGGCCAAATAGTTCGCGGAGGTTTCGCCCTCGGCAACGAAGCGCAGGCCGGCCAGGCCGTCACGAATTGACGAGAGCCCTGGCGTACTGGGGTATTCGAATACCGCATTCCCCTCCCCGGAAAAGCCTTCGTTCAACTTGACGATGGCACGGCGGATTCCTGGTCGCAACCGAGCCAAGTCGTCCAGAGCCGCGGCGATATCGTCCGCCGACTTGAGATCTTCGAACCCGGCTGGAACCGGGACCCCTGCCTCCCGAAGCACCCGACGACCACCGGATTTCGAGCCCAGGTGGCTCAAAGCGGGATCGCACCCATTGAGTGGAATCCCAAGTAACACCGCCAGCTTTCGCTCCAGCGGCGTCGCGTTGAACACCGTCAAGTAGGCCTCCGCCGGGTTCCGAATCGCGCACCGGATTCGCTCGATCAGACGGGGCCGCTCCAGGATCTTGGCCGTCAGTGGCCGAGGCGAGCCATCGTACGCCGCGATCATTGTCAGCCGGGCGCGAGCGTGGCTGGCGGGAATGCCGGCGAGCATCTGGAGGTAGTACTCAAGCACCTGGGGGTGGACCGGGTACGAAGTGACGTAGACCAGATGAGCGCGGGGATTGCGGAGCCGGATCAATAGGAAAAGGAGCCGTTCCTCGTAGTACGTCGCCCCCGCAAGCTTGGTGAGCTCGTACTGGTCGAGGGTCAGCGACGGGACGATGACCGAGGTATACGGCGA
>JANNQX010000262.1:0-33896 GCA_031400975.1 Gemmatimonadota bacterium | reverse complement strand
GTCGGGGTCGAGGGGTTCTGGCAGGGCCTCCGGGCCGAGCGATCGGCGGTCCGAGTCGTCAACCGATTTGATCCCACGCCCTTCAAGAGCCACCTCGCCGCCCAGGTCGACGATTTCGACCCGGTCGAGTACCTCGGCGCTCGGCGGTCGAAACGAATGGATCGCTGCTCCCAGTTGGCCCTCGCCGCCGCCAAGATGGCCCTCGAGGACAGCGCCATCCGACTCGAGGCGGAGGACCGGAATCGGATCGGCGCGATGATGGGAACGGCGTTAGGCGGCGTGGCTCTGGCCGAAGCCCAGCATGAGCGCTATCTGGCCGGCGGGGTTCGCGCGGTCGACCCCGGGGTGGCCCTGACCGTGTTTGCTGGGGCATCGAGCTGCAATTTGGCGATCGACTTCGGACTCAACGGGCCCAACATCACCAACGGGATGAGCTGTGCCTCGGGCACCATCGCCATCGGCGAAGCGTTTCGGACCATCCAGCGCGACGAAGCGGACTTGATCTTTGCGGGGGGATCGGAAGCGCCCCTGGCCCCCCTGACCTTTGGTGCATTTTCGATCATCAGGGCCATGTCGACCCGGAATGACGACCCGGCCTCCGCCAGCCGGCCCTTCGACGTCGGCCGTGATGGGTTTGTGATGTCCGAAGGGGCCGCGGTCATGGTCGTGGAGGAACGCGAGCGGGCCTTGGCTCGCGGTGCCCCGATCTACGCCGAAATCGTCGGTTTCGGGTTCACCAACGACGCCCATCACATGGCGGCGCCGCTCCCCGACGGCAGTCAAGCGGCCCGCGCGATGGCGATGGCCCTCCGAATGGCCAACATCCAGCCTTCGGACATCGGCTATCTCAATGCCCATGCCTCGTCGACAACGCTCAACGACCCGACCGAGACCCTGGCGATCAAGACGGTCTTCGGGGCCGCGGCCGCCCGGATTCCGATCAGCGGCACCAAGGGGTACTACGGACATGCGTTAGGCGCGAGCGGAGCATTCGAAGCGGCGATTTGCTGCCTGGCAACCCGTCGCAAGTGGATTCCGCCGACCGTCAACCTCACCGTGCCCGACCAGGCGTGCGACCTCGATTACACGCCGGGCACCGGCCGGGAGGCCGACCCGGAGTTCATCATGAGCAACTCATTCGGATTCGGCGGGATCAACGCGACGTTGGTGTTCCAGCGGACTTGAGGGAATCACTCGGGCTCAGCCGGGAACTCGGGCCAGCGGGGTTCCGCTGGCTACTCACTCGCCCGTCGCCTCGCGCTATCTCCCCGACTCAGACCGTACAGGAGACGAGACCACTTTTGCCACGGGACCGGAGCATGGCTACGGCTTTGGGTCAAGAAAGTCGTTCACCATTGGGACGATGAGGGACATGCGCTGCATCAATGTCACGTGAGTGGTGTTGGGCAAGATGGCCAATTGCGATGCGGAGCGCGGCTTGATGTCGCCGTGGGTCTCGCCTCCCTTTAGGCGAAACATTTCCGCGACGTGCGCGAGCCGCACCCCGTCGGCGTCGCCGTGAATGAAAAGCATGGGCGCCTTGGTGGCTTCAAGCTTGTCGGCTCCGAATTCGGTCTCTTTCGAGGACGTGGCCATCATGTGCTGGACGAAGCGCGGAAAGGCATCCGGCGTCGGGCTCAGCTTCATGTACTCGGTTTCAATGGTCGAGCCTTTGAAGACGTCCGCCGTGATTGTCGAGAGAGCCTCGCCCCCTTCCGTGACCACACCGTCACGGCGGAAGTAGGACGAAATGATGACCGCCTTTCGCACTTTGTCCGGATGGCGGATCGCAGTCTGCATCACCACGGCTCCGCCCATGCTGTAGCCGATGAGGTCCGCTCGCGCGATCTTGAGATGATCGAGCAACGCGGCCAGGTCGTCGGCGAGGTATTCGGGGGTGATATCGCGTGGGATATCCGCCGTGCGGCCGTGACGTTGCATTTCGACGGCAATGACTTTCCGTGTCTTGGAGAGCTCGCTGATCCACCCGTCCCAGTTGTTCGTGATGGTCATGAAGGAGCCGTGAACCAACACCGCCGGTTCGCCGCGACCGTGGATTTCGTAGTACATCTTGAGCCCATTGACTGGCGCGTAGCCCGTCGTTGGCTTCTGCTGCGCCGACAGGTCGGTCATAATGGCCGTCAGTAAGAGGAGAGCTGTCTTCCGCACTGCTGAACACCACCCGGAGGTGGTTGTTTGGCGGATTGGCCGCGTCATTGTGTCTCCGTACCTGATCCCAGGCTGGCGAGAAGCTCGTCGAGTTGGTCGAACGCCTCGGGCATCGCGCCCGCCGATCCGGTGTCAACCGCTTCCTTTGAAGGATAGAGATCGTGCACGACCAGCAACGTCTTGCCTCCGTGGTCACCGAAGGTGACCGTGGTGACGGTCTGGCCGTTGTCCCCTTCCTCGTTGGTCCACACGAGGCGCGAGTGTGGTGTCACTTCGAGGTACGTGCCGAAGAACTCCATGGTCGACTCTTCGTGGCGGAACACCAACCGATACTGCCCCCCAACGCGAACATCCATTTCGCAGGCAAGCAGGGTCAGCCCATACGACTTGGGTACCCACCACCTCCTGAACAGTTCTGCCTTGGTCCACGCCTCGAACACGAGGCGCGCAGGCGCGTTGACGGTACGTGTGACGACGAGTTCGCGCTCGGACTTCCGCTCCACCGTGGTGTGGTTCTTCGTGGGGGTGGGTTCAGATTCGCTTCTTACGTCCATTGGCTTTCTCCTTTCGTTGCAATTCCTCGACCACAATGTCCAACTCGTCGAAGCGCGCGGCCCAGAACTGGCGATACCTCTCGATCCATGCCGCCTCTTCTTCCAGGCCGCGCAGCCCGAGCTTGCAGGTCCGCACCCGCCCAACCTTCTCCGTGCTGACGAGCCCCGCTTGCTCTAAGACGCCTACATGTTTCCTCATGCCCGTGAGGGTCATGTGGAACCTCGCGGCAAGGGCTGTGATCGAAGCGTCCGCACGCCCGAGGTGCTCCAGAACGCCGCGTCGGGTGGCGTCCGAGAGCGCGCCGAACGAGGCATCGAAGCGGGCTTGGCTATACTGTACCATACGGTTCAGTATAGCAGTTTGGGCGACGGCATGCAATAGGCGCACTCCCGGAGCGAGGTAGAGGAGAGGATCAGTCGATGGATGAGACCCAAGCAAACAGCACGAGTAGGCCACCCCATCCAACTGGATAGGTGGTCACTTCCCCCCCCGGGCGCACTGGGTCCGGCTCCGGACGACGAACGGCGTGGAGCGGTTGCATCGCGAGATCAAACGGCGGACCCGCGCCGTCGGGGCTTTCCCGATCGGGCCAGTGCCCTGCGGCTGGACAAGGCGGTCGCGATCGGGGCCACCGCCATCTGGGAGGATCGGCAGTACCTGGACCTGTGATTTACTGGACGCGGCGAAGGCCGCCTAACGGCGGGACTGAGGAGTCTGCTCAGCTTTTACACAGCATTCGGGACTTGATCCAACAAAAATCAGGGCCGAACGGCGCGACACCCCCAACTGTTCTGGGAATGGATCGTTCCACGCCACGAATGCCGAACCTCCACCTGCGAATAATGTGCGAATAGCTTGACGCCCCTGACCGCCTGTCATATGTTCGGTGTAGACGTTGATCCGCTCCATGTATGACCATGAGGCCGAGTGGCGTTATGATGAGGAATGGCGGCGTTGCCGCGATGTTCCTGTTGGTGACTCGCCTGATGATCCCGCCGAGCGTCGCAACTGCCCAACAGTGTCCAGGAGCGTGGCCCGCACCTGGAGCTGGACTCCAGTTGATGAGTGTTACTCATGACCTTGTCAACTACGATCATATCGCCGGGGCTGTCAGAACACTAAACCTGCCTCCCTACACGACCGGCGTTGGCCTCACCTTTCCGGCGGCGAGGTACGCACTTCTACCGAGCCCAATAACGTCAGCCTTGATGTTCGACCCCGTCAGAGGCCAGTGGGGACACATGGAATGGTCGAGCCCGACGATGGACGCAATGTGTATTGCTCTCAATAGCAACACCTTTACGTTGATTCCTTACAGAACCGCTGGTCCTATCAAGTTTATCCCGAACGATTCGGGGTGTATTGAGGAAATGCCAGGGTGTGGGTCTGGGGGAGGTGGAGGGGGGTCGGGCACCGGAGGAGGGGGCGGCACGATCACTTTCCCAGAGTACCGGACCTGTACCTATCAGATTACAACGAGTCCTGCTGGGGTGATCCTCTCCGTAGTGTTCCTTGGATGCGTAACCGGATAGAACGGACGGTTGATCAGATATGGCTAGACTATTCAGTGTAGCGTTGCTCCTGGCTATCAGTGGATGCGGCGGAGCCCCTGCAACGCCACCGGAGCAACAAGACGTTAGGAGCCTATCAATGTTTCCGAGAGTCATGCCCGTCCAATCCGAAGACATGATGATTCCGGCCCGGGCCGATCGTCTTCGGAGAAGTGGCTATGATCCAGTAAGATTTTCGGCGTTTGTTCGTGCGCTCGAACACGAGCCTCGTCAACAGCTGCTCTGGATACTCGACAACGCACCAGGGTTGTTCCTTCAAGCCACAGAAGGCAGCCGCGAAGCAATACTGCTCCGGCAAGCCGGCATGACACCACAAGAGAAAGGCGCCTGGGAGCAGGAAAAGGCTCGCCGGATAGACGAGCAGAAGGCCCGGTTGCGTCAGGCCGCACCAGGCTCTGATTGACCACCACTGTTGATGGCCCAGTTCGGGTAAAGAGTGAAAGCTAGTACTCGACCTGACAGACGGTGATGGTCCATGGTCCGGTTAGGCCGCCAACCGCCTTGCCTGCGCGAACGGCACGAGCGCGTCCTCGTGCCTTACGTCTTCGTCCGCAACTGGATCCATGGTCACTTGCCCGCCCGATACCGGCGCCAGAGACTGACCGCATAGCCAACCATGACGATGGCCACGACCGAATACGCCGCGACCAGATAGCCGCCGTTGTCGGGAGTGTTCATGAAGGCGCCGCTCCGGACCGCCGCCCGAGGCCGTACCGGGTCGTCACGAACCCGACATAGAGGGCCAAGAACGCCACCATCGACCCAATGAAGGTTCGCAGCATCTCCCACGGGAGCGACGGCGCACTCGGCTTGAAGACAACGGGCTGAGGATGAATCGTCCGAAAGAGATAGACACTCAGGTGCACGAACGGCACCAAGACGAGCGCCATGATCCCGATCACGGCGCTGAACCGGGCCCGGTCCTCCGGATCCTCAATGGCGGTCCGCATCGTCCGGTAGCCGACAAACAAAAGCACCAGCAGCAGAGTCAACGTCAGCCGGGGCTCCCACTGCCACCAGGTGCCCCATACCGGCCGGGCCCACAGCGGTCCGGTGGTCAGCATCACGGCCCCGAAGGCCAACCCCACCTCAGCCGACGCCTCGGCGAACGCATCGAGCCGCGAATCCCGCAAGAACAGGTACCCCATGCTGGCCACGCCGACGAGCGCGAACGCCATCAGTGACATGGTCGCCGCCGGGGCGTGGACGTAGAGGATCTTCTGCGCCGGGCCCTGCCAACGCTCGACCGGGGTCCGGAGCAGCGCCTGGACGAAAACCCCGCCGAGGCCGACCAACGCCACGGCGGTAAGCCAGAGCCCCCGTCGAATCAGAGTGTCATGCTGAGAAGGAGTCATTCGTCCATGGTCGCCGGAAACAGGAGCCAGCCCAAGGTGATAAACACCACGTCATACACCGCCAGAAACCGAATCCACCCCACAATCTCTCCTACCGGACGACCCCCGAGCAAGCGGGTCGTTGCCTGAACCCCAACCAGGACCGGCGGCACCAGAAAAGCCAAGAGCAGAACCGGCAGCATCAAATCAGCAAACCGGGTCCGGACCGTCATCGCCGCCAACACGGTCCCGATCGCGACATATCCAGCCGCCGCGAGCACCAGGAGCAACGCCACCCAGGCCAGCCCGGTACTCAGCGTCACATTGAAAAACAAAATAAACAGCGGCAACAAGACGAGGTTGACCGTCAAGACAAACGCCAGGTTAGCCAAGTACTTCCCGAAATAGATCGCGCTTCGGCTGATCGGCGCCAGGAGAAGGCCGTCCATGGCCCCCCGCTCCTGCTCCATCACAAAGGACCGATTCAGCGCCACCACGCCGGCAAACGCCGAGGTCACCCAGAGGACGCTTGGGGCCAGGACTTGGAGGCTCACCTGGCCAGGATCCCGGGCAAAGTTGAAAATGACCAGCACCAGCACCGCAAACGTCACCGCACTGTTGAGTGCGGCCCGGCTGGCCAACTCGACCCTGAGGTCTTTGGCGGCGATCGCCAGGGCCCCCCGAAAAGCGGTCACCGGGTCGCCTCGGCATACCGAGACCGGAACTCGGCGAGGGGTGCGGTGGTCGTAGTCGAAAACCGGAGCGTCCCCCGATCAACCACATGGACCTGGCCGGAAAGACGCCATAAGTCCCCCAAATCATGGGATACCAGCATCACCCCGACCTCATCGGCCAGGACGGATTCGAGCAATCCGACCACCCGTTCGAGGCTCGACTGATCGAGGCCCGTCAACGGTTCGTCCCACACCAAGAGCGTCGGCCGATGGATCAACGACCGGCACAAGGCCACCCGTTGGACGTACCCCCGACTGAGCCGACGGACCGGGGTCTCTCGCTCCGGGCCAACTTCGAGGCGATCGAGCACGGCCGACACCGTCTCGTCCACGCGCGAAAGCCCATGGAGACGGGCCGCAAACCGGAGGTTCTCCACGGCGGACAGGTCGGAATACAGTTGGGATTCGTGACCGACGTACCCGATCAGCCGCCGGGCCTCGAAGGCCGACCGAGGGTCGGCGCCCACCACCCGGGCGGACCCTCGATGAGGGCGCAGCAACCCGACGCCCAATCGCGCGATGGTGGACTTTCCGGAACCGTTCGGCCCTACCACCAGATGCAGTTCACCGGGACGGATCGACAGGCTGACCTGGTCGACGACGGTTCGGGTTCCGAATCGGCGGGACACTTGGTCGAGGCCAAGCAAGGGGGGGACTGTGGTAGGCGCCGGCATCAGGGGATTGATGCCGGGCAATATAGTCAGGGCTTCGACTCGATTTCGAACAGGTCGTCCAGCTTGGTGAGCACCAGGAGGAACCGGAACTCGTCCCGGAGGTGACGGAGCACCACCCGCTGTTCCCGTTCCGCCGCCCGGCGCTGGATCAACATCAGCGCCCCCAGCCCAGCCGAATCGATCCGGCGGGTCCCGACGAAATCGATATGCAGGATTCCATCGTGCTCCGGCAGCCCCTCGAGCAGTTCGACGGCCGAGTCGCGGAAAGACCCACGACTCTCCAGTCCGAGAACCTCGGGTGCTAGAACCACTCGCGCGTTTGCTTCCGTTGGTGCCATGTTGTTCGCTCCTCCCGGCTCCCAAAGGGCGAGGAGGGTGCCACTCGACCGCGGTCGATAAGACTTTCCGATCCAACGACTTAGTGCTGCGGAGTTCGGTTCATGGCATCAGCGCTACATCGCACTCCGCTCGGAGTCTTTTGGATTGCGGGGGGAGCGCCAACCGATCGCGCCGGGCTGCATCTCCAAGCAAGAATCTGCACCCACAGCGGGGCCGCTCCCACGTTATTCTTCACTGTCCTTACCCAGCCGATCGATGACCTCTCAGCTTTCGACTCTCCTCGACGAACAACGACGGTTTCCGCCGACCGCGGCTTTCACCGCTCAGGCGAACGCCGGTCCCGAGCTCTACCAAAAGGCCGATGAGGATCGCCAAGGCTTCTGGGCCGAGCAGGCCAGGGCCCTGGAGTGGACGGCGCCGTGGACTCGGGTCCTCGAGTGGAAGCCACCACACGCGAAATGGTTCGTCGGCGGCGAGCTCAATGTCTCGGCAAACTGCCTCGACCGACACCTCGTGAGTGGACGCCGCAACAAGGCCGCGTTGATTTGGGAAGGCGAGCCGGGCGACCGCCGGGTCCTGACCTATTGGGATCTGGCCCGGGAGGTGAGCCGGGCCGCCAACGGCCTCAAATCGTTAGGGATCAAGAAGGGCGACCGGGTCGCGATCTATCTGCCGATGATTCCGGAAGCGGCAATCGCGATGCTGGCCTGTACCCGGATCGGCGCGATCCACTCCGTCGTTTTTGGCGGATTTTCGGCCGAATCCCTGCGAGACCGGATCAACGACGCCGAGGCCGTAGCGGTCATCACTGCGGACGGCGGCTACCGGCGGGGCCAAATCGTCCCCCTCAAACGGTTCACCGACCTAGCGGTGGCCGAGTGCCCGTCGATCAAGCACCAGATCGTGGTCCAGCGTTTGGCCGGGACGGCCTCGGCCGAGGCCGGGGCCCGGATGACACCAGGCCGGGATCTCTGGTGGCATGATGTGGTTCGGGATGCGAGCGCCCACTGCCCCCCGGAGCCGATGGACGCCGAGGATATCCTCTTCATCCTCTACACTTCGGGCACCACCGGTAAACCAAAGGGCATCGTCCACACCACCGGCGGCTATCTGACCCAAGTGACCGCATCCTGCCGATGGGTGTTCGATCTCAAGGAGGACGACGTGTTCTGGTGCACCGCCGACATCGGGTGGGTCACCGGGCATTCGTATGTGGTCTACGGGCCGCTTTCGAATGGGGCCACGGTCATGATGTACGAAGGGGCCCCGGATTGGCCGGGCCGCGACCGGCTGTGGGATATCATCGCCCGGTACGGCGTCACCATCTTCTACACCGCCCCCACCGCCATTCGTGCGTTCATGAAGTGGGGCACCGATCACCCCAAGCGCCATGACCTCACCACGCTCCGGCTGTTAGGCTCGGTCGGCGAGCCGATCAATCCAGAAGCTTGGATCTGGTACCATGAACAGATTGGCCAGGCCCGGTGCCCGATTGTCGATACTTGGTGGCAAACTGAGACCGGCGCCATCATGATTTCGCCTTTGCCGGGGGTGACCACGACCAAACCGGGGTCGGCCACCCGCGCGCTGCCGGGCATCTCCGCCAAACTGCTGGACACCCAAGGAGACGTCATCGAGAAGGGTGGCGGCTTCCTGGTCCTGACTGAACCCTGGCCCTCGATGCTCCGGACCCTCTACGGCGACGACGCCCGGTACCAGGAAACCTATTGGAGCCGATTCCCCGGCAAGTACTTCGCCGGCGACGGGGCCAAGCTCGACGAGGACGGCTACTGGTGGGTCCTGGGCCGGGTCGACGACGTGCTCAACGTGGCCGGGCACCGGATTGGAACCATGGAGGTCGAGAGCGCGTTGGTAGACCACCCCATGGTGGCTGAGGCCGCGGTGGTGGGCAAAGCGCACGAGCTGAAGGGCCAGGCCTTGGCCGCCTTCGTCATCTTGAAGGACGGCCATTTGCCCTCGGCGCAGTTGAAGGACGACCTCAAGGAGCACGTGGGCCGAAAAATTGGAGCCATCGCCAAGCCGGACGATATCTTCTTCGTGGCCGACGTCCCCAAGACCCGAAGCGGCAAAATCATGCGCCGACTGCTGAAGGACGTCGCCGAGGGTCGCGCGTTAGGCGATACCACGACGCTGGCCGACCCGAATGTCGTCGCCAGACTCAAAGATCAGTACGAGAGCGAGGAAGGATGAAGGAGGTCGCCACGGTAGCAGGGGGATGTTTCTGGTGCGTCGAAGCCGTGTTCCAAGAGTTGCGGGGCGTCGAACACGTCGTGTCCGGCTACCTGGGCGGCTCGATCACGAACCCGACCTACGAACAGGTCTGCTCCGGGCGCTCCGGCCACGCCGAGGCCATTGCGATCACGTTTGACCCCGATCAAATCAGCTACCGGCAGTTGCTCGAGGTCTTCTTCGCCTTCCACGACCCCACGACCTTGAACCAGCAGGGCGCCGATCGCGGCACCCAATACCGCTCGGCCATCTTCCCGCACTCCGAGGCCCAGCGAGCCACGGCCACCGCCCTGCTCAAGGAATTAACCGACGCCAAGGTCTTCCTCGACCCGATCGTAACCACCCTCGAGCCCTTGGCCCAATTCTACCGCGCCGAGCCATATCACCAAGACTACTTCCGCCGGAACACCAACCAACCCTACTGCGCCGTCAGCATCACCCCAAAAATGGCCAAGCTCCGCCGCCACTACACCACCCTCCTCAAGCCGAGTGCCGAGCCCCGAGTGCCGAGCGCCGAGCTGCCGAGCGCCTAGATTTGAATCTGGGCCCCCATCTCAACCACCCGATTGGGTGGGAGATTGAAGAAGGTCGCCGCCGACTGGGCGTTCCGGGCCATCCTGATAAAGAGCCGCTTCCGCCACCGAGCCAGGTGACCGGGGCCCGTGGGCAGCAGCGTCTCCCGCGCCAAGAAGTAGGAGGTCTGCATCGGATTGATGACCAGCCCGAAGCGGGCCAGCTCAGGCAACAACGCCGGGACGTCGGGCGACTCCATGAACCCGTAACGGGCGATGACTCGGTGAAAGCCCTGGCCCAGGCCGGAGTACTCGACCCGGCCGTCTACCCCCACCGTCGGAACGTCTTCAACCCGAATCGACAGCAGAATGACTCGCTCCTTGAGCACTCCGTTGTGCTTGAGGTGGTGAAGCATCATCGGAGGCACTCCGACCGGGTCGGAGTTCATGAAGACGCCGGTTCCGGGCACCCGGTAGGTCTCATTTTTCGAGAAACTCTCGACGAATTCCTCCATGGTCAGCGGACTCCTGGTGGCCTCGGCCACGATACCCCGGCCCGCCTTCCAGGTCGCCAAGAGGAGAAAGACGCCGGCCCCGAGCACGAGGGGGAACCAACCGCCGCTGGTAAACTTGACCATGTTGGCCGAAAAAAACGCCAGATCGACGATTAAAAACATCCCGGTCACCAAGGCCACTCGCCAGATCGGCCACTGCCACCGAAACCGAGCGACGTGGGCGAATAGGACCGTAGTGATGGCCATCGTCCCCGTCACCGCAATGCCGTAGGCGGCGGTCAGGTTGGCGGAACTCTTGAACCCGATCACGCAACCGACACACATGATCATCAGTCCCCAGTTCACCTCGGGGATGTAGATCTGGCCTTGGGCGTGGTGGGACGTGTGGATGATCGTGACCCGGGGCGAGTAGCCGAGTTGCACCGCCTGGCGGGTCAACGAAAAACAGCCTGAAATCAACGCCTGGGAGGCCGTAATCGCGGCCAAGGTGGCGATGACGATCATCGGGTAGAGGAACCACCGGGGGACCAGCTCGAAGAACGGATTCGCGGCGGCCTCCGGCCGATCGAGCAGCAACGCGCCTTGACCAAAATAGTTGAGCATCAAGGCCGGGAGGACCAGCCCAAGCCAGGCGAGCCGAATCGGCCGAGGCCCAAAGTGCCCCATATCGGCGTAGAGGGCTTCGCCGCCGGTCAGCACCAGCACCACCGAGCCGAGGATCAGGAACCCGACCATTCCATCGCGGATAAAGAAATCGACGGCGTACCACGGATTGATCGCCTTGAGAACCACCGGCTCCTTCACAATCGCGACAATCCCGAAAAAAGCGATGGCCGTGAACCACACCACCATGATCGGCGCGAAACTCTTCCCAACCCGGTCGGTGCCAAAGCGTTGAACCAGAAACAGTCCAATGATGATGACCACCGCCATCGGGACGATAAACTGTCGGAGGGCCGGCGTGGCAACTTCGATCCCTTCAAGCGCCCCGAGCACCGACACAGGCGGCGTGATGACGCCATCGCCGTAGAGCAACGCGGCTCCGAACAACGCCAGCAATACCAGCCGTCGCCGGAGCAAAGGATGACCGCCGCTGGTCCGGACCAAAGCCAGCAACGCCAGAATCCCACCCTCGCCCTTGTTGTCGGCCTTGAGCATCACGGTGACATACTTGTACGTCACCACGAACATCAACGACCAAAGGATCAGCGACAGCACTCCGATCACGTTCTCGGGGGTCCGCGCGAGCCCATGCCCAATCGCAAAGCATTCCTTGAGGGCGTAAAGCGGCGACGTCCCGATATCACCGTACACCACCCCCAACGCCGCAAAGGTCAGCCCCGCCAGGGCCTTCCCCCTAGGCCCATCCCCTCCCTGCTCCGTCATCACCACTCCTCCGACCCCCAGCGCCGAGTGCCGAGTGCCGAGTGCCTAGATTTGGATCTGGGCGCCCATCTCGACCACCCGATTCGGTGGCAAATTGAAAAACGCGGTGGCCGGCCGGGCGTTGTTGGCCATCAACACGAACAGTCGTTTCCGCCACATCGGCATCCGGCGGATAAACCACTCCCCGAGATCTTCCCCTTTGCGCTTGACCGGAATCAGGGTTTCCCGGCCCAAGTAGAAGCTGGTCGTTCGGACGTCAATGGCCAGGCCCTGCTCCGAAACGCGCGCCAGAATCGTCGGCACATCGGGTGTTTCCATGAACCCAACATGGGCCAGCACGGTGAAGAACCCGCCACCCAGGTCGGTAACCGTCAGCCGCTCGCCCGGAGAAACTTGGGGCACTAAATGGTTGACGATCGACAACAGCACCACGCGCTGGTGGAGGATCTTGTTGTGCTTGAGGTGATGGAGCAACACCGGCGGGGTACCCGTCGGGTCCGAACTCATGAAGACGGCCGTTCCCTCGACTCGCGGCACCTTGGCGGCCACGTCCTTCACCAACAGCTCGAGCGGGAACGACTCGTCCCGCATTTTCTTCGACAGAATCGTTCGGCCCTTTTTCCAGGTCGCCATGACCAGGAAGATCACGATCCCGATCGACAGCGGCAGCCACCCGCCGTGGGGGATCTTGGTCATATTGGAGGCCAGAAAGGTCCCTTCGACCGCCAGCAGCACCCCGCCGAACGCGAAGACCTTGGGCCGGCTCCAGCCAAACCGCCCTCCCGCCACCGAGCAGAACAGCAGGGTCGTGGTCATCATAGTCATCGTCACGGCCAAGCCGTAGGTGCCGGCCAGGCTCTCGGCATCCTGGAAGGCAAGCACCAGGAGGACGCAGCATACCATCAGAGTCCAGTTGATGGCGGGCATGTAGATCTGGCCCACTTCGGATCGCGAGGTATGGAGGATCTTGAGCCGGGGGACATACCCGAGTTGGAGCGCCTGCTGGGTTAGGGAGAAGGATCCCGAAATCAGTGCCTGCGACGCCGTCACCGCCGCTGCCGTCGCAATTCCTACCATCGGGTACAGCGCCCAACCGGGTACCAACTCATAAAACGGATTGGTGATCGCTTCCGGCCGGGTCAACAGCAGGGCGCCCTGGCCGAAATAGTTGAGCACCAACGCCGGGAACACCACCACCAGCCACGCTAACCGAATCGGGCGCTTGCCGAAGTGGCCCATGTCGGCATAGAGCGCTTCGCCCCCGGTCACCACAAGCACCACGGCCGACAACACGACGAACGCCTCCCGAGGGTCGCGCAGCACGAACGCGACCGCATGCCAGGGGTTCATCGCCCGAAGGACGCCCGGTTCGAGCATGATGCCCCGGACCCCAAGGATCGAGATGCAGACGAACCACACCGCGGTAACCGGGCCGAACAGCGCGCCCACCGCGGCGGTGCCCCGACTCTGGACCGCGAAGAGCGCAATGATGATGACCACGCTGATCCACACGATCCACGGCTGCAGGGCCGGCGTCGCAAGCTTGAGCCCGTCGACCGCACCGAGCACCGAAATGGCCGGCGTAATGATCCCATCGCCGTAGAGCATCGTCGATCCGAACAGGCCGATCGAAACGAGCAGCCACTTACCGGTGGTCTTGACGTCACCCGGCTTCGTCAAGGCCAGCAGGGCCAACACCCCTCCCTCACCCCGGTTATCCGCCCGGAGCATGTTGACCAGATATTTGAACGAAACGAGGAAGGTAAGGCTCCAGAAGATCAGCGAGAGAATCCCGTAGACATTCTCGGGAGTCAGGGCCACCCGGTGGGTGCCCGAGAAGCACTCCTTCAAAGCATACAGAGGGCTCGTCCCGATGTCGCCGAACACGACCCCGAGCGCGGAGAAGGACAGGACCCCCAGTGCTTTGCCGGTCGGTTCCGGGCGCCCAGTGCTCATGCGTCCCCGGCCCGGACCTGTCGCCACTCGAGGACGGACACCCCGAACAAGGTAATGATGACCACGGCTGACCCCACGCACCACCGGCAGACGGCGTGAATCACGAAGAACTCGAGATACTTGAGATAGATCGTAAAGAGAACGGCAGCCCCAGCCAGGACCATCAGCCACTTGAGCGGCCAACTCGCGCCCTGGTGTTTCGGGATCAGCGCCAGCATCGCGAGGCCAAGGAGAACCGTGTAGCCGACGACTCCGATCAGCGACACATCGATCCCGAGAAACCGGCTCTGCGGCGAGAGCTGAACCGTCTCACACCCACCGGTCCCGCAAGCGATCGTGCCGATCTTCCCGAGCTTGTAGAGCCAGAGGTAGATGGAAATGAAAAGCCCTGCCAACGCCAGCAGGGCCAGGGCCAACCGCTTGCTCATGGAGTCGGAGCCGCCGCCACTCGCCGAACCTTGGCCGCGATGCTGTCCGACGAAAGTGCCCCAGGATAAAGCCGCCCGCCGATCAGGAAGGTCGGGGTCGACCCCACCCCGACTTTCACTGCCTCCTGGAAGCTCGCCTCGATCCGGCCGGCATACTTGGCCGACTGCATGCATTCGTCATACTGGCCCCGGTTGAGCCCGATCTCGGCCGCCAAGTCGCCAAAGAACCCGGCCGCCGATCGGAGCGGCGACCAATCCGTCTGCCGGTTGAACAGAGCTTCCTTCATTTCCCAAAACTTGTCCTGGTCGTTGGCACAGGCCGCCGCATGGGCGGCCACCCGCGCATGGGGATGCATCGGCAGGGGGTAATCGCGAAACCGATATCGCACCAAGCCGGAGTCGATCAATTGCTGCTTGATGACGGCGAACTGGAGCACGTCGAAACTGCCGCACGCTGGACATTGGAAATCGGCATACTCCGTCACCTCGACCGGCGCGGTAGGCGAACCGAGTAAGTAACCCCGAAAACCAGCCGTATCCGCCGCCAAGACCGTGACGTTGGCCGGAATACTGACGTCTTTCGGTTTCATCACCAGGTAGGCCAATACGGCCGCTCCACCGAGTCCGAGGATCCCAATCAAGGCAAAGGAATTCTTCGGGGCCGGCGCTGGGGCGTTCTTCTTCAACTTGGCGGGCGACGCCATGGCTCATCGTCCTCGGGTTCGGAATCAAGAGATTCGGGTGGTTGCTCGGCCTCGTCGACGATCCGGCGACTGTCGGCCACTTCGGGAGTGTCGTAGGTGGAACGGACCTCGTAATGAAACAACTCCGACCGAAGCTCCCCCATGCGCTTGAGGAGTTCGGGCGCTGATTCAAGCAATTCGCCCCGCTCGTCGAGGTCTTGGATCCGCTCCGAAAGGTCTCGAAGCATCGCCGTTAGCCGCCGTTGACGTTCGCGGCCGTATACCTCGTCATGCTCACCCATGCGCCCCGCCTTTGGGGACCGGTTCGACCCGCCAGCTAATGTAATCGGGTCCACGACCGACCCAGGAACCGGACCGTGGACGAAACCGCCTTTCAGGACTATAATTGAATGTCTGTACACCCAAAGGCGCGGGAATTAGCCCACCCGCCCCTACCAGCAAGGACGGTCAATGGCCAAACCGAAGAAGCCCTTCAGCAAGAGCTCGTCAACCCCAACCCTCTTTGACCAAGCCCGTGATGAACTCTTCAGCCACATCCTCCGATGCGGGGTCGTGGAAGCTGAGCCGGAACAGCAAAAAGAGTGGCTGGACGACACCCTGCAGTACCTGGTCGAGCGGTTTCCCGACCTCGACGAGGAGCAACTCGCCCAAGTGCGGGTCCTCGGCGAACGGTTCTGTCGCCCGGTGGCGCGCAAGCCTGAAGTGGCCGGATCGAACGCCGAGTAGTTTCGGCCCGGTCCCCGATCTCTTGAAAGGCCGACCCAAGTGGTTGGCCTTTCATCGTTTACGCCCACCGACTTCGACCTGATACCCGCCCGCCACCCTCACCCCGCCGGCCACCCCAACTTCGGTCCACCAGCTCCCCGCCCGGCCCGTCGGCCATTCGGCTCCAACCCCTGCCAACAGGCGGCCTGCCCGCCGGGGTCCGGTGACTACCGCGAGGCCACCCGCGACGTACCAGACCGGTTTTGGGCCCCGGCCCGATCCGGGCCCAAAGCGGAATTGGAGCGCGAATTCCCCCACCGCCAAGGCCCCGCCGGAGTGGACCACCCCGGCTCCGGTCGCCAACCCGACCTCCCGAGCCAGGTACCAGCGGGCCCGACCCAAGACACCAATGGCCGCCGGATCGCTACCGATGGCAACCAAACCGGCCCCAACCGCGGCCCGGCCCTGAGCAGCCCCGCCCGCCGAAAAAACGGCCCCCCAACCCACTACCAAAGCAACGAACCGGCCCAGCCTCACGGCTCGAGGACGAGCTCGTAGGTGATCGGAATATCCGGATTGAGCGACAACAGGACCGAGCAATACTTGGTCAGAGACAGGTCGATCGCCCGTCGAGCCTTGGTCTCATCCAGCCCGTCGCCGGCCAGGGTGATCCGGAATCCCATCGACAGGAACCGCTTGGGGTGCTCGGGCGCCCGCACCCCGGTGACCTCGGTCGTGAACTTCCGGAGTTTGACCTGCATTTTCTCAAGGATGCTGACAATGTCGGCCCCGCTACACCCCGCGCCGGCTAACAGCAGGGCCAACATCGGGCCGGGACCGTCAACCCCGTCGGCGTCGATCGTCACGGCCGGCCCGCCTGGCTTGCCACCGCGGAACCGCATTCCACCTTGCCACTCTACCACCACCGTCCGAAGATCACTCATCCAGGAATTCTCCGTTTCACAAGGTTCGGTGCTGCTGACGGGCCACCAGGACGTAATCGACGATCGCAAACACCGCGACCGTTCCGGTGGCCCACGCAATGGGACGAAAGAGACTCGACTCGAGCAAGAAGGCCCAGAGAACCAACAGCTGACCGATCGTGACGATCTTCCCCGCCACCCGCGCGGCAATGGCCGAGGGGCGCTGAAACGCCACTGTGGCCAGAAACGCCAGCGTGGCGGCAATGTCCCGAGCCAGCACCGCACCCACTTCCCACCAGGTCAGCGCCCCCGAAGCGAACACCACCCCGAAGGCGCACGCAACGAACACTTTGTCCGCCACCGGATCGAGCACCGCGCCGAGTCGGGAGCTGCCCCATTTCCTGGCCGCATATCCGTCGACGAAATCGCTGATCCCGGCGGCCCAGAGAATAGCCAGGCGCCAGCCGGTACTCGGCACCAAGACAAACGCCACCGCCAGCGGAATCCTGACGAACGTCAGGAGGTCCGCGATTCTCGGCGCTCGGCGCTCGGCACTCGGCATTGGGGGGGGAGTCATTGGCCGGCGACCCGGGCCTCGGCTCGGAGGGCGGGGTCAAGGTAGGTGGCGGCGACGCGTTGGACGGCGGCGGCGGTGACTTGGCGGTAGGGGGCGGCTGGGTCGTCGAGTTCGCTGAGGCCGGAGCCGAGTAGATAGGCATCAACGATCTCGGAAGCTTGGGCGGAGGCGGTTTGGCGTTGCACCGTCGCTTGACCGGCCAAGTAGTTCACGGCGCGGCGGAGTTCGTCGGGGCTGATCGGCTCGGCTCGGAACCGCTCGAGTTCGCTCAGCATCGCGTCGCGGGCTTCGGCTTCCCGTTCGGGTGAGGTAGCGATATAGGTGATGATTGCCCCCGCCGAGAGTCGCTGCCAACTCGACATCATCACCGTGTAGGCTAACGAGCGCTGATCCCGGAGGGCGTGGAAGAGCCGGCCGCCCAGTCCGCTGGCCACCGCCGCCAAGACCTCGGCGGCGGAGCGATCGGGATCGGATCGGGATGGACCAGGGAACACCATCGCGAGCGCGGTTTGCGATTTGGTCCTGGTTTCCGACCGCTCGGCCTCGGCCCGAGTCCAGGGCGCGGACCGGCGAGCCGGGTGGGCGGCAACCGGAGGCAGGTCGGCCAGGATGCCACCGAGGCAATCGAGGGCGTCCTCGGGGTCAAGATCGCCGACGGCCACGATCAATGGCCGGGAGCGATCCAGTTCGGCCCGGTGCCATCGAATCACGGCGTCCTGGTCCAAGGTAGCCAGCGTTTCAGGGGTGCCTTTGACCGGGAGACCATAGCCCTGGTCTCCAAAGGCGGCGCCCAGCGCCAGATCGACTGGACGGCGGAACATGTCGTCGGCCGCCTGGACCGCTTCGCCGATCATCGTGTCGCGCTCCCGGGCCAGTTCGGCGGGGTCGAACCGGGGTGCCTCGACCACTTCGCGAAGGGTCCGAAGGGCTTGGTCCCGATGCTCGGCGAGCACCGAAGCGCCGAGCCCAAACCAATCCGAGGCGATACTAGTGCCTAACGATCCACCCAGGGCCTCGAAGGCGTCGGCCAAGCCCGCCAACTCGAACGGACCGGCACCTCGGACGGAAGCCCGGATCGACAGGGCCCCGAGGCCGGCGGAGGCCGGGGATTCCACCACCGTCCGGCGGCGATACCAGCCCAGTGTAACCAGGGGAACGCTCCGCGTCGGCTTGACCAGTAGGTCGGCCCCCGGCAAGGCCAGATGCACCACGCCGGCAGTCCGGGTTGCCCCAACGGACCGGACCGCCCGCGGCACGGCGAGCTGTCCAACCGAAGGGACCGGGTCAGTGGCCCGGGGACGTGCTCCGAACGCTTGCCCGAGGCGGTCGGTGGTCAAATCCGCGCCCCGGTCGCTCGGGAGGTAGATCACCGCCGCGACCGAATCGGGGGTGAGATACCGCCGGGCCGCATCTCGGACCTGTTCGGCGGTGACGGCCATCATCCGGGCAAAATCTTCGTCGACCGCGGCCACACCGCCTAACGCCTCCGCTGAGGCCAGGGTCGTGGCCCGGCCGTCGACCGACTCGAACCGCCGGGCCCACTGGGCGGTGGCCAAGGTCTTGACCCGGCGCAGATCCTGGGTCGAGGGGCCCTCGGTCCGAAGCTGCGCCACCAAACCCCCGACCACCGCCAGGGCCTCGTCGACCTGGTCCGGCCTCAGATCGGCGGAGATTGAGAACACTCCGACCTCGGTTGGGGTGTAGTGATAGGCGCCCGCCGAGGTCGCGACCCCGGTCTGGCGGAGGTGGCGATAGAGCCATCCACCCCGGCCCGAGCTCAAGACACCTGAGGCCACGTCGAGCGCCGGGGCATCCGGGTGACCGTACGGCAAGCCACGCCAGCCAATCACCAAATCCGCCTGCCTGACATCGCCCCGGAGGGTTCGAACCCGGACCTCGTGGCGCAAGGGCTCGTCCGGCGATGGATCAACGGCGGCCGTGCCGGCGGGCCAGTCTCCAAACAGCCCCTCAATGGCCGCGAAGGCCGTCTCAGGGTCGACATCACCCACCACCGAGAGAATGGCCCGGCCCGGCAGGTATCGGGACCGGTAGTAACCGACCACGTCGTCCCGGGTAAAGCCGGCCAGCATCGGCTCATGGCCGATCCGCCACCGCCGAATCCGGTGCCGGTCGAACAGGACCTCGTGGAGCACCTCGTGGGCCCGGGCGCCGGAACTGTCGAACTTCCGCTTCGCCTCCTCGATAATGACCTGGAGTTCCCGCTTCAGCTCGCCGGCGTCAATCGCGGCATTCCGGAGCGCATCGGATTGAATCTCGAGCGCTTGTCGAAAGCCGTCGGGCGGCAACACGACGTAGTAGGTGGTCGCGTCGTAGCTGGTGTAGGCGTTGAGGTACCCGCCCAGGGCTTTGGTATCCGACGCGATTTGCCCGACCCCCCGAGTCGGGGTTCCCTTGAAGAACATATGCTCGAGGACGTGGCTGATCCCCTGCCAATGATCGGGCTCGTCGAAAAAGCCGGCCCGCACGTGGGTCACCACGGCAACGGCGGGAGCGGTAGGATCAGGCTGGACCAGGACAGTGAGGCCGTTCGGCAAGACGCGGCGAACGACCCCGGCGGACCACAGCGGCGCGGTTGTCATCAGCTAATGAATAATCCGGAGCACTCCCGCTTCGGCAGAGCCTCGGATGAACGCCTCGGCGTCGGTGATCGGAATCACTACGCCGGTTTCGTGCTTGCCCCGCTCCGCCTGGCCGGCCATGAATTGGGCCACCGACTGGGCCGTCGCCAACCGATCCGACGCCTTCAGTTGGGTCAGGATTTCCTCCCACGTGCCGCGGAGGAGCTGCCCGCCTAGGGTGCCGATCTGGTGGATGTCGGCCCGGAGGCCGGGCTTCCGAAGCATCTGCTGGAGCTCGGTCTGCATGGTGCCGAACAGTTCGAGCTGGGTGGGGTCACGAACCGAGCCGCCGCCTTGAATGGCTTCGATTTCGGCCAGCATCTCATCGATCGGGTCGGCCTCGATCGTGAGCTCGGCCACCCGCTGATACCACGGTTCGAGCGAGCCGTCGTCATCGGCAAGGCGGAAGAACATCTTCTTCAGTTCGATGGTCCGAAACAGACCCAACTCGTCGAAGTGTTCTTCCGGCTCGGTCCGTTCGAAGTGGATCAACGCGGCGGCCGTTTCGCCCCGGTCGTAGAGCATGTTGGCCAAGTAGACCCGGGGCTCGGCAAAGGTCGGATCGATGGCCAAGGCCCGGCGAAGCCAAAAAACGGCCGAGCCCTCCCGGCCCAGGCGGTGGAGACCATAGCCCATGCAGGCGGCCGCCTCCTCGCACTCGGGCTCAGCGGAGGCGGCCATCTCGAAAAAGCGGTGGGCTTGGACCAGGAGGCCTTGGCGGAACAGCGCCCGGCCGATCTGGAGCATCAAGTCGTGGTCTTCTTGGAATCCGAGGGTCAGGACTCGCTCGAAGGCTCGCAACGCGGCGGCGTGATCGCCGATCCGGAGCAGGGTTTCACCCGACCCGGCCAGCGCGTCTTCGTGGTCGGGTTCGAAGAGTAGAGCCTGGGTGAAGGCCTCCCGCGACCAGGCGTATTCCTCCCGGGCCAGATAGGCGTACCCGGCGCCGACGTAGAGTTCGACGGACGATGGATAGATCGAGAGCCCGTCCTTGAGGACCTCGAGCGCTTCGTCGTAGCGGCCTTGATTGTAGAGTTGGTGGGCTTGCTCGTCGAACTCATCGGAGCTCCGGAATACTTCCGACATCCGGCGGATCTCCCCGTGAAGGTTCACGAAACATAGGAGAACGCGCGCCACCGACACAAGGCCCTTTACTCGGCGCGGAGGGCCTCGATCGCTGCGGCCGGCAGCCGGCCTCCAGGCTTTCGCGGCCTGACTACCAGACGGCCGCGATTGGGATCGGTGCCTTGGCCCGTTGGGGGCTGACCCACCGATCGACGCTCGACGCTTGATGAGCGCAGGCAACGGTACAGAGAGGCGCGCACGCTTTCGGCTCCGCCCGCGCCACGCGAATCTGCGCCGCCGTGTAGTGGCGGAGCGGAATGGCCGGCGTGCCCCGTTGTTGGGAGCAATAGTGTACCAGCCCGTCTTCGCAGACGTAGAAGTACCGGGCCCCTGCCCGGCATCGCCAGTCGTTCGGCCGTCCGTCGGCCAAGTTGTTCTGGAACGACCGATTGAACCGAGTGACACTCCATTGACTGAGCCGCTGGAACGCGTCGTAGGTCTCCCGTTCCATGCCACCCAACGGCTTGAGTCGGCCGGTCCCATCGTGAATGATGCCGAGCGTCGCGGTGAAGCCCAGTTCTCGGGCCCGCCGCCCGATCGTGAGTGCGTCGCCGGGGCGAGCGACCCCGCCCCCGAGCACGCAATTGATATTGACGTCGAACGCCGCATGCTCGGCCAACGCCACCAGCTTCCGCTCGAGGACCGAGAGGCTCTTTTTCGACACGGCGTCGGGCGTCAGGTTGTCGATGCTGATTTGGAGCCGGTCGAGCCGGGCAGTGTTGAGGGCCTTGATCCGCTCGGCCCCCAGCTTGTAGCCGTTGGTGATCAGGGTAGCCACCATGCCCCGGTCGTGAATCCTCCGAATGATCGAATCGAGTTCCGGATGCAGGAGCGGCTCGCCGCCGCTGACAGTGACGACCGCTGTCCCAAGGGCGGCGATCTGGTCGATCCGTTCCAACATCAGCGCGATCGGAACCGGAGCTGAGCGGTCGTCGTATTCGTTGCAATAGGCGCAGGCCAGATTGCACCGGCGCATCGGGATGATGTGGACCAGAAGGGGACGGTCGGGATCGATCGCGGCTCGTGCGATCAGACCGGCCTCTCGCAAGCGGGCCGACCAGGCCCGCTTGGGCCTCGGTGGTCGCACGACGGCGGGGGACATGGCATCTCCAGGAGGAAGGGGAACTCGCGCTACCCCACGATCGCACCCCGCCGTCCCTTCGCCGTGACCCAGCGAGGCGGCGCGGGGCGAGTCGGGCGGCGAGTGGTACGGTGGGCTCCGGGTCATGGCGACGGTGCCGGTCAGTGATCTCCCGGGGCCCGCCCAGGGGCCAGCTGTTGGCCCCAACGGAGCCCCCCGACCCCTCGCCCAGCCGAACAGGTGGCCGTACTATTGGGGATTCCCCGACCGAAAGCCGCAAGCTACGATGACCGACCGCCGACAATTCCTCCGCAGCTCCGCGACCCTGGGCGGTGCTCTTGCCCTAGGCGTCGGCCGACGCGCCCTCGCGGCCACACCACCGGCAGCCGTGCCGCCGGCGGACCGCAAGATTCGCCTCCTCATCCTCGGTGGCACCGGCTTTATCGGACCGTGGCAGGTGCGTTACGCCATGGAGCGCGGTCACGAGGTCACCATCTTCAACCGCGGCCGGAGCGCACCCGGAATGTTTCCCGGTGTCGAGGAACTCACCGGCGACCGGGCGACCGGTCAGTTGGACGCCCTTCGCGGCCGCCGTTGGGATGCCGTCATCGACAACTCCGCGGCCCGGTCCGATGCCCCTGACTGGGTCCGGAGCGCCGGCGAAGTGCTCCGCGACAACGTCGAGCAGTACCTCTACATTTCCACCCGCTCGGTTTTCCGCGACCTGAGCAGGGTACCGGCCACCGTCGACGCGCCGCTGTTGACCAAGGAAACGACCCCGAACTGGAAGGACGGCCAACCGTATCCCTACGGTCTTTCCAAGGCGCTCGCGGAGGGCCAAGCCGTGAAGGCGTTCGGCAGCCGGACGACCATCCTTCGTCCTGGTCTCATCGTCGGACCGGGCGACGACACCGACCGGTTCACCTACTGGCCGGTGCGGATCGAGCGCGGAGGTGAGATCCTGGCCCCCGGGAACCCCGTGGAAGACCGAGTGCAAATCATCGACGTGCGGGACCTGTGTGAATGGGCCGTCCGACTCTGTGAAACCCGGACCACTGGGACCTTTATGGGGATTGGCCCCGCGAATGGTCGTTCGATGGCGGAGCTCCTCTACGGGATCGCCGGGGTGACGACCGCGCCGCTATCCTGGACCTGGATTCCCCGCGAGTTTCTGGCCGATCACGGCCTCCGCCCGTATCAGGAAATGCCGGTCTGGCGACCCCCCACGCCGGGTTTGGAGGGGTTTGCCCGGTTCGATCTGAGCCGCGAGGTGGCCGCGGGGCTCACCTTCCGGTCGCTCGCGGACACCGCGACGGCGACACTCGCGTTCCACCAGGGGCGGCCGGCGGAGCGGCGGACACTCCGGGCCGGCGCCACGGCCGAGAAGGAGGCCGAGGTCTTGAGGGCGTGGCACGCGAGAAAGCGTTAGGCGCTGGTCGCTCACCATTCCCAGCACCGCTCCCGCCCGTCGAACGTGAGGACCCGGAGGAGGGCGCTTGACGGGAAGCCGGCCAGCCGATCTCGCACTCGGCCGAGTTGGGCGGCGCCGTCCGGGTCGAGTGCCCACCGGCGGAGCCGCCGGTCAGTGGCGGGGACAGGCCGAATCCAACCCGAGGCCGCGAGGCTCCGGATCGCCTCGTCGACCGATTGCCGCCGGCAGCTCTGGCGCCGGGCCAATTCCCGGAGGTGAAGGGCGCCGGCTCGGTCCAGGTCGGCCAAAATGCCGAGCTGAAGGACCGTCACGCCGGCGGGCCCGATCCGGCCCAGGAGCCGGCCGGCCGCCGCGCCCTGTCGGCAGAGAGCCAGCAGTCGTTCGAGGGTGACGGGTTCGAGGTCGCTCCGGTCCATGGGGTCAATATCGCCGTCGGCTCCGGATCGGCCCCATCCTTTTTGCGCGGTGGCTGGCGATTTCGACGCGGGTGGCGAATGCAACTCTGGTCGGGTGCGGAGTTTGTCCGGGACCTGACAAACTCGGATGAGCGACATGATCCGACCTACGCTCGCCCCCACGCATCGATTCCCGTAGCCGCCCGAAGGCGATAGGTTCACTCCCGAACTCCCACGCCGAGGTCTAAATGCATCGCGCTGCCATGAGGGCAATGCCCGCCGCATTCCTGTTGCTCGTGTCGGGCCTCCTCGCGCAGCCGAACCCGCGGCCGGTCGACCGGTTCGTCACCTTCCCTTTCCCCACTGACTTGGTCAGCGCGTCCGCCGGCCAGCGAATCGCGTGGGTTCAGAACGAAAAAGGAGTCCGCAACGTCTGGGCCGCCGAGGGCCCCGCGTGGGCCCCGAAACAGCTCACCGCGTTCACCGACGACGACGGCCAGGACCTGACCCAACTCGCCTTCACGCCGAACGGCGAGCAACTCGTCTTCGTGCGCGGCGGCGACCATGGCGGGAACTGGCCTTCGCCCGGCGGGATCGAGCCCAACCCCGCGAGCAGCCCGACCCGGTCCCGGGTCGAGATCTGGACCGCGCCGTGGGCCGGCGGCGGTGGCCGCGCAATCACTCAAGGCGACGAGCCGGCCATCAGCCCGAGGGGCGATCGGGTCGCCTTTACCAGAGACGGACAGGTCTGGACGGTGCCGCTCGCGCCGGACGGCAAGGCCGAGCCGCTCTTCTTCGCCCGGGGCCGGAGCGGCGACCTCGCCTGGGCGCCCGACGGTAGAGCGCTCGGGTTCGTCTCCACCCGGAGCGGCTACAGCTTGCTCGGCCTCTACACTGCGGCCGCCGCGCCGATCCGCTGGCTCGCCCCGAACACCGACCGGGTCGGGTCGCCGGTGTGGTCGCCGGACGGAAAGCGCATCCCGCTGGTGGCGGAGCCGGGCCAGGGCGGCGCGCCGCAAACCCTGCTCGAACGCCATCCGCGCCCCTGGTCGCTCCGGGTGGTGGACGTCGCAACCGGAGTCGCGAAAACCGCGTGGGACAGCCCGAACACCCTGCTCGGCTCCCGGCCCCGCACCCAGGGCGGCGTCAATCTCGCCTGGGGGGCGGGCGACCGGTTGGTTTTTCTCGCCAACCTCGACAACTGGCCCCATCTCTATTCCGTCCCGGCGGCCGGCGGCGCGGCCCCCGCCCTGCTTACGCCGGGCACCTTCATGGTCGAGTTCGTGACCATGTCGCCGGACCGTCGGTTCGTCATCTACAACGCCAACACCGGACCCGATCCGGCCGACGACGATCGCCGCCACCTCTTCAAGGTCCCGGTCGGGGCCGCAAATCCGGTCCAACTGACCCGAGGCACCGATCTCGAGTGGGGCGCGGTGGTCACCGGCGACGGGCGAAGTATCGCGCTGCTCTCGAGCGGCCCGAAGCGCCCGCCGTTACCCGCGGTCATCGGGATCGACGGCGGGACGCCGAAGCTGCTCGGGGCCGACCGGATCCCGGCCGAGTTCCCGACTAGCGCCCTGGTCACCCCGGAACGGGTGGTAATCCCCTCGATCGACGGGCTCCCGATTCACCTCCAGGTCTTCAAGCGAAGCGACCTGGGCCCCCGGGAAGCACCCGGCCGTGGTCTACGTCCACGGGGGCCCGCCGCGCCAGATGCTGTTGGGCTACCACTATTGGCACTACTACGCCTCCGACTACGCCCTAAATCAGTATCTGGCGAGCCAGGGCTTCGTCGTCGTGTCGGCCAATTACCGGCTCGGCATCGGCTACGGCGACCGGTTCATGAATCCCGACCGCGCCGGCTCCTCAGGCGCCTCGGAGTACCAGGACGTCCAGGCGGCGGCGCACTACCTCCGCGGCCGCGCCGACGTGGACCCGGCCCGGATCGGCATCTACGGCGGTTCGTACGGCGGGTACCTCACGGCGCTCGCGCTGGCCCGGAACTCCGACCTGTTCGCCGCGGGCGTGGACATCCACGGGGTCCACGACCGGACCGCGAATCTCGACCGGTTCGCCACGATGGCCCTCAAGCCGGAACGGCCGTCCGACCTCGAGCAGGCCCTGCTGGTGATGTGGCAGTCGTCGCCGGTGGCCGACATGGCGACCTGGCGGTCGCCGGTGCTGCTGATTCACGGTGACGACGACCGGAACGTCCAGGTGAGCCAAACGGTGGACCTCGTCCAGCGGCTTCGGGCCCGGGGGGTGCGGTTCGAGGAGATGCTGATTCCAGATGAGATCCATGACTTCCTGCGCCACGAGACCTGGCTCACCGTGAGCCGGGCGACAACGGACTACCTGATGCGAGAGCTTCAGGGGAAACCCTGACGAACCATCGAGGACCTCCGAACCCCGGCCGGACCTTGGGCGGAATCACTGAAACCGCACCGGCATCTGCTGAGCCGTGTTCACCGTCAGGCTAAAGAGATCCGGCCTGGCATAGTGCCCCACCGGGTCGAAATCATACTTCCCCCGCGCAATCAACCCCATCTCCAAGTCCGCCACCAGCACGCACGATTGATCGTACACCGGACCGGCCAAGACACTGCCTAACGGATCGACAATCACGCTCCCGCCCCGAATCAGCGCCGTGTCCGGATCGTTGCCCTGAATCGGTTGATAGCCGGCCGGATAATCCCGCCGCCGGGCATGCTGGCACGCCGACAGCACGAAACACCGTCCCTCTCTGGCAATGTGGCGCATCGTCGCCCCCCACACCTCCCGGTCGTCAACCGTCGGGGCACAGTACAATTCAATCCCTTGGGCATACATGGCGGTCCGCAACAACGGCATGTAGTTTTCCCAGCAGATCACCGCGCCGAGCTTGCCTAACGGCGTGTCGAGAACCCCCAGCGTCGAGCCGTCGCCATAGCCCCAGATGATCCGCTCCATCGCCGTCGGCATCACCTTCCGGTGCCGGCCGAGCAGGGCCCCCTCCGAGGAAAAGTAGAGCACGGTGCAGTAGAGCGTTCCCCCGCTCCGTTCAATCACTCCAATGACCAGGTAGGCGCCGAACTCGCCGGCCAGTTCACCCAACCGATCGGTCACCGGACCCGGCACTTCGATGGCCCCATGCCAGTACCGCTCGAACTCCTCCCGGCCCTGATCGGTCCGCGACCCCACCCGAGCCCCGAAGTCCACCCCCTTGGGATACCCGCCGATCATCGCCTCCGGAAACACCACCAGCTGGGCCCGCTCCCGTGCGCTCTCCGCCATCCGGGCCGCCACCCGGTCGAGCGTGGCCCAGGGGTCGAACCCCACCGACCCCTCTTGAACCACCGCCGCGCGAACCTGGGTCATCGAGTCTCCTGCCTAACCGCAATGAGAGGTAAGGTCGGACCGCCTGGTTACCGTCACAGCCTGATCGACCGAGGACCGCACCATCCGCTTGACCCCGCCGATGGCTGGGATCCGAGCCGAGATATTGATTTGACGGGTCCAGCCGAGCGGCCCCCGCTCCGGCGACCAGGTCAGCTCGCCGGATTCCTTGATCGCCTGATCGAGTGTCACTGAAAGACTGTCTGTGGCGGCGAACTTGTCGCCCTGCCGCCGTGTGGCCGTCCACCGGTACCGCTGGGTCTTCCCGACATCCGGCATCCGGCGAATCATGAACCCATTGGTGTCGGCCCACTGGGCGCCGGGCACCAACGGATTGGGCGGCAGCCGAGGAAAGAAGTCGTCCATCACCGACCCGAGGTCGGCCACCTCAGCAAGTTGATCGGGAATAAAGGGGCTCTTGATGGGCTGATATCCGCCGGCCGAGTCGAGCACGCCGCGAAACCGCCCGCCGACGAGACCATCCGTGTCCGGCGCTTCCCGGCCGGCGCTGGTCTCTCGCCAGACTTCGAGCGAGTCATACCAGGCCTCGATGACCAGGAGGCCGCTCGAGTCCCGGCCATTGACCACCAGCAAACCGAAGCGGCCCCCGCGGTCGGCTACCTCTGCCGTGCCACTGAAGCCGCGGATCGACGTCTTGACCGACTCTTGAAACACCGGACAGGCAAGGGCCGCCGGCCGGTACGTCTGCGCCGCCGCGCTTGACACCACTCCCACCAGCGCCAAACCGAGGCAGCGCACCCGCTAGCCTATGCCATGAAGGGGTACCGGTAGTCGGTCGGCGGAATCAGGGTCTCCTTCATCGACCGGGGCGAGACCCACCGAACCAAATTTAGATACGAGCCGGCCTTGTCATTGGTACCGCTGGCCCGGGCACCGCCGAACGGCTGCTGGCCCACCACCGCGCCGGTCGGCTTGTCGTTGATGTAGAAGTTGCCGGCCGCATGCCGAAGGGCGGTCCGAACCTGATCGATCACCTCACGGTCGCGGGCAAAAATCGACCCGGTCAGCGCGTACGGGCTGGTGCTGTCGACCAGCTTGACCGTCTGCTTCCAGTCTTTGTCTTTGTAGACGTAGGTCGTCAGCACCGGGCCGAACAATTCCTCGCACATGGTCCGGTAGCCCGGATCCCTGACCTGCAAGAGAGTCGGCTCGACAAAGTACCCCTTGCTGTCGTCGGCGCCGCCGCCCGATACCAGCGTGACGGACCGATCCTTCTTGGCCTGCTCGATGTACCCCTTGAGCTTGTTGAACGATTTCGCGTCGATCACAGCACCCATGAAGTTCTTCAGGTCGGCCACATCGCCCACCTTGATCTCAGCCATCATTGCCACCATCCGATCCCGCACTTCGGGCCAGAGGCTGGCCGGCACATACGCCCGGGACGCCGCGCTGCACTTCTGTCCTTGGTACTCGAACGCCCCCCGGACCAGCGCCACCGCCAATGCCTCGGGATCAGCACTCGGATGGGCCAGCACGAAATCTTTGCCGCCGGTTTCGCCGACCAGCCGAGGATAGGTGGCGTAGTTCGAGATCTGCTCGCCGACACTCTTCCAAATCGATTGGAACACTCCGGTCGACCCGGTGAAGTGGACCCCAGCCAGCTTCCGGTCCGAGAGCATCCGCTGGGTCACGTGGATCGCGTCGCCCGGCACGAAATTGATGACACCCGGCGGCATCCCCGCGGCCTCGAACAACTTCATCGTGTAGTAGTTGCTCAAGGCCGCGGTGCCGGCCGGCTTCCACACTACCGTGTTCCCCATCAACGCCGGCGTGGCGGTCAGGTTGCCGCCGATGGCCGTGAAGTTGAACGGCGAAATCGCATAGACAAAGCCTTCGAGCGGACGGTACTCCATCCGGTTCCAGACCCCCGGCGACGAGATCGGCTGCTGGGCATACATCCGCTCGGCAAAGGCGACATTGAAGCGCCAAAAGTCGATCAACTCGCAAGCGGCGTCGATTTCGGCCTGGTACACCGTCTTGCTCTGGCCGAGCATCGTGGCCGCGTTAAGGACCTGCCGCCATGGCCCCGCCAATAGCTCCGCGGCCCGGAGAAACACCGCCGCCCGGTCCTCGAACTTGGCGTGCGACCACTCCCGGTACCCTCGCTCGGCGGCTTGGACGGCCTGGTTCAGGGTCCGGGCGTCGGCCTGGTGGACGTTAGCCAGGACGTGCCCGTGCCGGTGGGGCTGGACGACCTGTTGGGTCTTCCCGGTCCGGATTTCCTTCCCGCCGACGATGCAAGGGATGTCGGCAACCTCGCTGCTCATTTCCTTGAGCGCGGCCTTGATGGCGGCCCGTTCCGGGCTACCGGGGGCATAATTCAGGATCGGTTCGTTGATCGGAGCGGGGATGTTGGGAACAGAGGACATAGTTTTTGGATTCACGAGGCTTGAGGTTGCCTCAATCTACTTATATTGGGGCGGTTGGACGACTATACCCCGAGGAACCCCATGCGCCTTGCCCTTGCCGCCGCTCTCGTCAGCCTTGCCGCCTGCCGGCCCTATAACCTCCAGCAAACCACGGCCGGACAGGATGGATTGATCCCAGCGGAGCAATTCGCCCGGTACGGGTCCGAGCAGGCAAAGCTCGTGGCTATCGGACGGTCCCTGGCCCAATGGGACGGCGGACAGACCCCCGAGGCTCGGGCCACTCAGGTGACCAAAGCCATGGAATACGCCATGACCATTCCGGGCGTGGTTGGAGTGGTGCCGGACACCCTCGGCTACCGGCTCACGGTAACCTTTGCGAGCGGGTGGCGGGCAGCCGCCCTCCCGATCAACGACGGCGTTGCCCCGGACGCCACCCCCGGCGCGGCCGGGAAGTAACCAAAGCCCTTCCCCAAATCCGACCGCCTGTGTAACGTTCTGTGTGGAAATCCACACAGAGGCGGCACGATGGCCACCAACCTTGCGATCGATCCGGCTCTGATCGAACGAGCCCTTGAAGTCAGCGGCGAAAAGACCAAGAAAGCCGCCGTCACCAAAGCGCTCCAAGAGTTCATCGCCCGCCGAGAACAGCGGCAGTTGATCGGGCTGTTCGGAACAGTGGATTGGGACCCGGCCTACGACCACAAACCGGGCCGCTCCCGGAAATGAATCTGTTCGTCGATACCAGCGTGTGGTCGCTGGCGCTCCGGCGAGACCAACCGCCGGCCACCCCAGCGCTGGCGTTTTTGCGTCGGGCCCTCGAAGGCGATGCCTCGGTCTTCACCACGGGCATCGTCCTGCAGGAAATCCTCCAAGGTGTCCGGGGACCGAAGGGGCGCGAGGCGCTCGTTGCCCGGTTCGGTGCCTTGCCATGTATCGCCCCCGAAACGGAAGACCACATCGACGCCGCCCGGCTCTACTCCGAGTGCCGTCGCAAGGGCCTTCAGGTCGGAACGATTGACATCCTCCTCGCTCACCTGTGTATCCGGCACCAGCTCACCATGCTGACCGCCGGCGCTGATTTCAGGCGGATCGCTGAGGTTACCGACCTATCGTTATGGCGGAGTTGAACCACCCCGGCGGTCGGCCACCCCGGCCATCTTTTCGACGCCGCCCCTCTGGTCCGCCATCCTTTTCCGGTGATCCCAGGATTTCTTCAACGGGCCGGGATCCACTCCCGGGTGGCGCGCCCGTGGCGGGTTCAAGCTGGAAGTGGCGGACGCAAGGGGCACACCATAGCCGATGATCAAGTGGGCTGGCCGCGTTTTCGTTGTGGAATACGTCGAGGGCCGGCACCCCCTCCGAGTCACGTCGGAGGTGGCAGACGGCGCTTACTGCCCTCCCGTCGGTGGATGTGAGCCGGCGCTTCGGTCCGAAACGCCACCCAGCGAATCGGGACATCGGCGCTTGCCGGCCAGTCGCCTGGAGTAGAATCTGCTCCAACCCGTGCATCGCGACTTTGATGTGGTAGGCGTCAGTATCGGCGAAGCGTGAGGACGGGATGACTGAACGGGATGGCCTTCTCGTCAATCACGAGCGCTTTCGTAAAGAACCACGGTGACAGATCGTACGTCTTGAGGAGTCGTTGGAGCTGGTCGCGGGTGGCCGCTTCGCGCGGGGTGCCCTCGCCTGGCTCGAGGCGCTGGGAGGCGCCGCGTCCCCACTGGAGGGCGATGACCGTGTCGTGTTCGATGAATATCTCGCCCTCTATCACAAAAAGCACGACCGGCGCGCGGCCCTCGATCGGGCGATCGCCGAGCGCGCCACCTCGCCGAGCCTCGCCCCGGCTTGGGCAGCGACGGCAAACCCTACTGCGCCCGCAGATCATGCTGGTGGGCTATGTACCGCTTGCCATCCGGCGTTGCAATCTCATACTGAATCAACGCCCCCGACGTATAGCCGATCACGACCTGCGCTGCCCCCCACGGGCCGACGACCGGCTGGCCAGCGCGGAATCGAAAGACGGAGTCCGCGCCGGGCTCGTCAGAGCGGCGCGCGCCATGCCGCCAGTGAATCCGAAACGGCCCCACACCGTGGATCTGCACGACGGCCGGCGTGGGGGAATAGGCAAACATCGTCGTCCCGGCGGGCGCAAATGCATAGGCCCCGGTCGGTAGCTCCCGGAGCGCGGTGCTGTCGAACTGCTCGCCAACGCCGAAGTACCACGTCCCCGAGACGACGGTGATATGCTCATCGACGGGGTGCGAGTGGGGCGGCACCACGGTGCCCGGCAATTCGCGGATCCGCATGACGAACGGCCGGCCCGCCGAGTCGGGATGCCCGAGCAAAATCTCGACGTCTCCCGTCATGGGGGTCAGCGGGCGAACTTGGAAGGTGGCCGCCCCGCTCGCACCGGCTGCCACGGTAGGGGAGCCGGTTGCTTGGAACGCGGACACCCCGCCATCCTGGGGCGTAGCGTTTGGCGGGCGATCGCGCGAACAGCTAGCGGATACAGCGACAGCAACAACACCTACGACATAGCGCATCAGGCGGTACCTCGATGGTCGGTGTTGCTGCCCAACGGCTTCCGGTTCTGGCGGTAGGGGCACGAAGGACCTTTGCCGTCACAGCCGTTCATCAGCGCCCCTGACCGCAGCAAGCGGTTGTCATGTGGCAGCCTGCAGGGGCTCACTGCGGCCGAGGCGCGGCGATGTAATGCTCAGTGTCGACGACCGCCCAGGGGCCGTCCCCGACAGCGGCCGATGCGACGAGTCGAAAACGCTGGGGCTCCAACTGGGTGATCGTCACGCGCACACTTTGGCGCGTCGGCCCTGAATCGACCTCACTCAGAAACTCCCAGCCATCCGCGAGACGACGCCCCCGCATCGGCTCCACGGTCCCGCCCGGTCGCAAGCCATAGTACAAATACGTGGAGTCGGCGGCACTATAGCTGAAGATGCTCCATCCCTCGCGTGCGCCGGATGGCCCGGTCCAGGTCGAGCGGCAGACCATGTGCCGCCGACCAGCGGGGAGCCAGGCGCAGGTCTCCACGAAGCCCTGGCTCGCGGGGCGCTCCTCGGTCGTCCACGAGCCCTCGAAAAACGTCAGCGCTTCATGAGGGGGCGATGGAGTCATCGGGGTCACGGGCGCCTGCGCCGCCATCGCCAAGGGCAACGCGACGATCCCGGTGCTCGCCATTCGTACGCAGGCGGATCGTGCGAAGGCCCAGAGTCGTCCGGTCATGTCTTTCCCTCCGAAGTGTCTCGTGCGGCCACATAACGTCTTGCCAATAAGCGCCGCAGGCGACCGTCAGCTTCATTGGCTTGTTATGCCGCAGTGGTCAGCGACCGTCGGCCGTCCTTCACGGCACCGAGAATCGCGACTGGGTGCCGTTCCGCAACCTCAAGTAGCCGCCGTGAGGGCCCGTCCGGTGTCCGGACACCCTGCTCCCAGCCTCGGACCGTTGCGATGCTGACATTCAGCGCCTTCGCGAAGACGGGCTGGGAGAGGCCAAGACGTTCCCGCAGCCGACGAACGCGCGATGAGCCGTATCGCGGAGGCGGCGTGACGGCAGAATCGCGAAGCGTGCGGCGATGCCTGCGAGGGGCTCGGAGCCGACCAGTCTCGATCGCCACTGCCTGGGCCATGCTCTCGACTAGCAGAGCGCCGAGGCGGGTTTGCTTTGCGCTTGTCATCCGTGCTCCTCCAGCTGCTTCGCCATTGTCCGCAGCGCTCGCTTCTCGGCCGACGACAGGTCGACCTGTTCGTTCTTGGCATAAACCAAGAGCATGTAGACCGTCCCCCGGACCTCGACATACAGATACACCAACCGGGCGCCGCCGCGTTTGCCACGACCGGGAAGGGTGGCGCGTACCTTCCGGATGCCACCAGCTCCGGGGACGACATCGCCCACTCCCGGGTCGACCAGCAGGGTGATCTCACTCTGGCGCAAGGCCTCGTCATCCAAGAGACCGCGCGCCGATGCGAGGAAGAGTGGCGTGTAGACAAACTCAAGGCCACGCGGACTCTCGGTCATTGCTCAAGGTACTACTGGGTAGCACCTTGAGCAAGGGGTCGTTCAGTCTGGAGACGCGCGGAGGGTCGGAGGCCGGGCTGCGGCATAACGA
>JANNQX010000261.1:0-5444 GCA_031400975.1 Gemmatimonadota bacterium | reverse complement strand
CAGCCACGCGCGCCAGGCGCGTACGGGGCTTCTATCCATGCGATGTGCGTCCAGTAATTTGGGGACAAAGCCGAGCCTGCATTTCGACCCAATGAGGCGCGCGGAAGGTTAGCCTACTCAACGGGTTGGGTCAAGAAACCTGTCGGTCGGGTAATGGTCGGGTATGGCAGCGCCAGCGCTCGGCTCCCCCCGGAGCAACTCTCGCCTGGCTCGCTCCACCCAAGCCGCAGGCGCCCTCGCTCCCAAGCGCGCCGCTCCGCTCAGGAACCTTAGCTGGCGGGTGGCCGTTCCGACTGGCGACCTCGGCGTCGAGGCGGTACCATCCGAAGTCCCCTCCCCGATGGCCACAATGAGCGTTCCTGGTTCCCGTCCGCCGCGACCGAGCGGCGCCCACTTTCTCTTCTTCAGTTGCTTCGCCGGGCCGGACCGGGGCAAGCGACTCGCGTTGGCTCCGGGGCAATACACCCTCGGTCGCGCGGCCACCGCCAACGTGATGAGCGAGGACCCGGATGTAGCGCCGGAGCACGCCATGGTTCAGATGACGGAAGGCCGAGTCACCATCGGGGCGATGGGTCCGGAGGCGGTCTTTCTCGATGGCCATCAGGTCGCCGGGCCGACCCAGGTATTCCCGGGTCAGCAAATCCGGGTCGGCCGCTCCGTCTGGCAGATCGGTGAACCGTCGGCCGCGACAGCCGCGGGGGAGGGGTTCGCGGGGTTTGTCGACCGGATGGGGGCCCGGGTGAGTTCAGCCGCCGGGCTCGAGAAGATCCAGGGATTCGACGTCGGCGCAATGTTCTCGGAGGTGGCCAAACGGCGGACCGACGAGGAAAAAGAGGAGTACTTCGCCGTCGGAACCAGGACCACGACGCCCGCCCTGAATCAGGTGGAGACGAACTGGCCCAAGCCGTGGGCGTTCGCGCGGGCATTCGGCAGTGCGGTGCTGGCCTACGGGCTGCTCGTCTACGGGCTCCGGTCGTTCGGGAACCCGCTCTTCCTGCCCGGGGTCATCGTTCTCGGATCGCTCGCGATTCCGCTCGCCGTGCTGGTGCTCTTCTTCGAGATCAACGTTCCGCGCAACATCTCGCTCTATCAGGTGATCAAGATGGTGCTTTTCGGGGGCATCATTTCGATTCTGGTCTCCCTGTTCGGATTCCAGGTGACCAGGCTGTCCGACTGGCTCGGCGCGATGGCCGCGGGGGTGGTGGAGGAGTCCGGCAAGGCGCTGACCCTCCTGCTCTTCGTCCGGAATCGGCGCTTCCGGTGGACCCTCAACGGCCTACTGATCGGGGCGGCGGTCGGGACCGGGTTCTCCATTTTCGAGACGATGGGCTACGTGTTCCGAACTCTGCTCGGCAACGGCCTTGAGGCCATGACCGATTTGATAACGACCCGAGGCTGGCTGGCAATCTTGGCCGACCACGCCCTATGGACCGGGTTGGTCGGCGCGGCCCTCTGGCGGGTCCGAGGTGAACAGCCGTTCGAGGTCGGGATGCTCCAGGACCAACGGTTTCTTCGGGTCCTCGGAATGGTGATGCTTCTCCATGCCGTCAACAACGCGCCGATCAGCCCGCCCCTCCACCTCAAGTTCGTCCTCATCGGGTTCGTGGCCTGGGCCGCCCTGATCAGCTTCATGCAAGACGGGCTTCGGCAGGTGCGGAGCGCACAGGTCGCGCTCGCCTCGGCCGAAGCCGAGGGGGTCGCGGGCGTGCAGAGGCCCTAGTAGACGGTAGTGTTCCGTTCCCGACCCCAAATCGCTACCTTTGAACCTGATTGATACTTGGTGCCCGGCTGGCTCGCCCCAGCTGGGCCAACTTCTTTTGTCCCCAGCAGGCCGTCATGATTCGCGAAATGCGGGAGAAACTTGGTGCGGAGATCGAGGCGCTGAGCCATGAGCTCACCGTCACTCTCCCCCAAGCGATTGCCACCGCAGTGGATATGGGCGACCTCCGGGAAAACTCCGAGTACAAGGCCGCCCTTGAGCGCCAGCAACTGGTCCAAGCCCGGCTCGGCCAATTGCACCTCCGGCTCTCCCAATTGGCCCAACTGGCCAACACCGAGGCCCCCATCGACCGGGTCGGACTCGGCTCGAAGGTGACGGTCAGCGACCTCGAGACCGAGGAAATCGAGGTCTTTCAGCTGGTCCTGGCCGAGATGATGGACATCGACGCCGGTCACATTTCCCTGATGTCACCCCTGGGCCGGGCGCTGATGGATAGGAAGGTCGGCGAAGAGGTGATGCTCCGGCTCCCAACCATGACCCGGAAGCTGCGGCTCACCGCGCTCGTGACCGTCCACCAGATGAAGTAGGACAAGGGCTATGGAGTTTCCTCCCAAGAAGATTCTGGTCGTCGGCGATCGAGTTCTCATCACCCCGGACGACGGGGAAGAACGGACCCGAGTCGGGCTCTACTTGCCCGCCACCGCCATCGACACTCAGCAAGTCCAGGGTGGCCTGATCGTGGCCACCGGGCAAGGCGACCCCGTCGCCGACCTCGGCAGTTTCGACGATGAGCCCTGGCGGGTTGCCGAAAAAACCCCTCGATTCCGCCCGATGCAGGCCCGGGTCGGCGACCAGGCGATTTTCTTCCGCAAAGCGGCGGTGGAAATCAGCTTCGAAGACAAGAAGTACTTGGTGGTGCCTCAGGGAGCGATCCTCGTCCTCGTCCGCGACGAGCTCCCGATTTAGCGGCCAACTCAATGCCTCAGTCGCCGGCAACCGACTCGTTTCCATCGCCCCGGACGCTGTTTTCCCGGGCCCTTCGGCTTCGGTGTCCGGTCTGCGGCGGCCGGCCGATCTTCCTCAACTGGGCCACGGTCTGCCCCTCCTGCCCGGTCTGCGGCTTCCGGCTCGACCGTCATGAACCAGGCTACTGGCTCGGCAGCTACACCGTCAACCTCTTTGCCACCGAAGCCGCGTTCTGCCTCTTTTTTGGCACCGCGATGGTGGCGACCTGGCCGGAGGTCCCGTGGAACGCACTGCTGGTCGGCGGGCTCGCCACGGTGGTGCTCACTCCGATGCTCATTTTTCGGCTGACCAAGACCCTCTACCTGGCCATCGACCTCTGCTTCCGCCCCCCCGCCCCGCCCGACCTGGCCACTCCAATCGAGCGAGGGTTCCTGGCGCCTACGATCCGCTGACCGCGACCGAACCCCGACGGAACCGCCGCCATACGGCCCGGAGCACCACCAGCGCCACGATCCCAAGCACCACCAACGGAATCAACCCGCCCGCCAACGCAATCCCGCTGGCAATGACCGCCACGAAGTTCCGCCAGCTCTCCTTGAAGGCCCGCACCAGTACATTTTCTCCAGGACTACCAACCAGCGGGCCCGGTTCGAACACCGTGATCGTGATGGTACTGATGGAAACCTGGGCCTTGAGGTACCGAATCCGTCCCTCATAGCGCTCGATTTCCTCTCGGACCCGGGCCAACTCCCGTTCCACCGCCAAGACGTCGTCGAGCTTGCCGGTCCGGGTGGCCAACAAGTTGAGGAGCCGGTCCTCGAGCTTTTTGGCATTGGACACCCGGGCCGACACGTCGACGAACTCTTCGCCCACGTCCTGGGCGGTCGTCGTCGCGGAGGTGACTTTCCCGATGGCGCTGAGCCGATCAACGGTGCCCTGATAACGGTCGGCCGGGACCTTCACTTCGAGCGTAGCCGTCCGGGGCGCGTTTTGGCCGGTTTGGATCGAGGTATTCGCCAAGAATCCACCCGAAGCAATGGCCGCCTCGCCCACCATCCGGATGGCCCGGTCCAGGGAATCGACTTCGATGATGACCTGACCGGTCCGGATGATCATCTGGGTTGGCAGCGCAAACGACGACTGGGCACTCGCGTCGCTGGCGACCCGCCCGACAGGCTGCGCCAAGGCGGCGCGGCTCTTGAAGGCCTCGCCGTCCGCCATCGTCTCGGACGAGGCAGCCGGGGCACTTTGGGCTGGTTCGCTGAGGTTGCGGCGGGCCTCGCGACTACAGGCAGCGGCTAGCAGAACGAGGGCAGCAACCAATGATCGGGTTCGCATCGGAGTCTTTTCTGAAAGGGTGAGGGTGGAGGAGAGTCCGGACGCCGCCACCCTTGCACACCTGGCTTGGGCTTACGGTACCGCCTTCGTCCCACAACTCCCGTCGGCCGCTCGAACCGTGGGGTACTGAACCCCCAGTTGTTCCAAGTAGCTTTTGTACTTGGACGGGTCGTAGTAAAAGGGCCTGAGTTGGTCCCGATACTTGCCCAAGATGGCCGCATTGAGATGAGTGGCCGGCCGGTCATCCGGCCGGATCAAGGGCTCGTATTTGACATCCTTAGTCTGGACGTTCTTGAAGTAATCCCAGGCGTCGGTGATCAGCTTCGGGGTGAGCAGGATATCCAACATAGTCATCGCGAGGGCTTTGGCTCCCGCGGTGGCCCCCTGGTGCGCCACTGGTGTCGCCATCGCGATGGCGTCGGTCCAATTGTGGCCTGGGAGACCCGGGATGTTCGACGGGAACCCAAGGGTGACCGACGGCACGTTCCAGCTCACATCCCCGATATCGTCCGAGCCACCACCCCGCATCTCCTCGATCTTGGGCGGCGTGGTCAACGAATCGATCACGGCGGTATCGAGGCCTTGGACCTTGACTTTCATTTCGGTCTGAAGCGCCTTGGCAAACCGCTGGTCGTCCGCCGACCACTTCGGCATCCCGACTTGCTTGATGTTGGCGAGCATGGCCACGGCCATCGGCTTGTTGTGATGAATCGGCCAAGCCGAGCCTAACAGCCGGGTCGGTTCGAGGGTGGTGCCGGTCATCATGGCGGCCCCGCGGGCCACCGAGTCGCCGATTGCCCAGAGGCTCTTGATGGCGGGGTACTCGAGTTCCCGGAAGTAGTACCAGACCGACGCCACCTGGGGCACCACGTTCGGCTGATCACCGCCGATGGTGACCACATAGTGCGATCGATGGGGCAACCGAAGATGCTCGCGTCGATAGTTCCAGCCGACGTTCATCAACTCAACGGCATCGAGGGCGCTCCGGCCCCGCCACGGGGCGCCCGCCGAGTGGGCCGACTGCCCCCGGAAGGTGTACTCAACCGACACCAGGCCGGTGCCGTCTTGCTGGCCCCAGGAAACCCCAAACTTGTTGCTGACGTGGGTAAACAAGTTGATATCGACATCCCGAAACAGGCCCGCCCGGACATAATACGCCTTAGTCCCGATCTGCTCCTCGGCCACCCCGGGCCAAATCTTGATCGTGCCGGGAAGTTTTTCGCGTTCCATCAGCCGCTTGACGGCCAGCGCCGCCGTAATGTTGAGGCCCTGACCCGCGTTATGGCCTTCCCCATGGCCGGGGCCGCCCGGCACCAACGGGGCCCGGCATGCCACGCCGGGCATCTGCGATGCTTGGGGAATTCCGTCGATATCAGAGCCTAACGCGATGACCGGCTTGCCCGAGCCCCAGGTCGCGACC
>JANNQX010000260.1:0-14144 GCA_031400975.1 Gemmatimonadota bacterium | reverse complement strand
ATCAGGCAGCCTGATCGTGTCGCGCAAGGCATGGAGAAAATTGCCCTTGAGGATTTCTTCGGAGGCGGTCTTGATCTCGACTAAATGCGAATAGTCTGGCTTGTCAGCTGCGCTTTCATTGGCATTTGAAACGACAGGCTGCTTCATAAGCGATGCTTGAACCGATAACGGTAAGCAAACCGGGAAAACGCAAAGGTACTAAACAGCGCACCGGTAATAGCGTAAAACCCCCAACCCTTGGGCGCAATTTGACCGGCACGTTGTTCAAGACGCATAGCCAGCTTCTTTGGGGCTTTGAGCGCCAGCACCGCAAACAGTCGGTTACTGGCAAACTGCAGATTGGCGGCAAGCAGGCCCACGAGCGCAACCAGCCAGACGGATACAGCTTGACTCATGAGGCAGGTTTAGCTACCCAGCGACTTCACGATGCTGCTGATGGCCTGCGAGCACAACGTCATCAGGCCGCCGGGCATCAGGCCCAAAACCAGAAGCAAAGCACCATTGATTGACAGTACAACACGGACATCAGCGGGCGCAGATGCACCGGCAGAGGTTGCCAGCCAGCGCCGACCGGATCGCGTCTCGGTCGGCGTCGCTCGGAAGCCGGCTGGCCGCCATGATCATTCCCGGGGTACAGTACCCGCATTGAAAGGCGGCCTCGGCCAGAAACGACTCCCGGAGTCGAGCGACCCGCGCGTCATGCTCGGTCTCGATGGTGACGACCTCTCGCCCGTCCGCCTCGGCGGCAAGAACGAGACAGGCCAGCGTTGGTTGGTCGTCGACCAGCACGGTACAGGCGCCACAATCGCCGGCCCCGCACCCCTCCTTGGTTCCGGTGAGGCGGAGGTCGGACCGAAGCAGGGCGAGCAGGGTGGTCCGGGCGGCGATCAGAACCGTCTCCGAGCGGCCATTCACCGTGAACCGGACTCGGATCGACCGGGGCCGTTTCATGGCCGGACCGCCCGCCGATGGGCCCGTTCGGCCAGTACCGCCACCAGCTCGAGGTCGGCTGGCGGGAGACCATCGGCTGCCAGCCCCTCGGCCACGGACGCCCCGAGGTGGAGCGCCGCCCCGGTGCGGGTCGCCGCGAGTTCGGCCGTCGTGGTCAGGGCCCCGATTCGGAGCGAGGCGCCCCGCTCGGAGATCCCCTTGGCCGCAGCGAGATTCTTGATGTCCACCAGTTCGCTCACCGCGCCGACCCACGGCCGCCGCGCCGCCATGGCCACCAGCAAGTCGGTTCCGCCCGCGTAGGCTCGAGCGCCGCGGCGTTTCAAGGCCGCGATCGCTTCCGGAACAGTGCGGGGACGAGTGTAGCTCAACTCGGGCAAGTCCGACATCCGGGGCGACTCGATCAGCCGGTTGAAAACGATGTCACCGCCGCAACCGCCGGCCCGCACGGCGGGCCCACAACCAAGTTCGAAATGCCGGCGACCCCCAACCGGTTCGGCGGGCGGTTTCGCGAAGATACCACATGTCCAATCGGGGGAGCCGGTACCGGTCGAGTTGCCGGCCGATGGGCCGCAATTCGGTGGTGCACGCCCATCGATGGCGCCGGGCCACGACGGCGGCCACGTTCGAGTCGGCGCCGCCGTAGGGGTAGGAGAATCCAGCCGGCTCGACCCCTAGTCGCACCCCGATCTCGTCGGCGCTTTGGCTGATCTCTCGATCGAGTTCGGCCTCTCCCAACGTCGTCAAATTGGTATGGGTCCTGGTGTGGCCCCCCACGGTCATGCCGCCATCACGAAGGCGAGCCAGATCGTCCCAGTCGAGCAGCGGCAGGGTGGGGATCCCGGTTGCCTCCCGCCCACCCCAGCGGTTGTGGCCGCCGACATGCCCGGTGACCACAAACCAGACCGCCGGCAGGCCGTGTTCCCTGAGGACCGGGAGCCCTTCGGTAAAGGTATTGGCGAACCCGTCGTCGAAGGTCAGGGCGGCGGCGTCGGTCCGGTCATCCAGTTGAAGCAGCTCGTCGACGGTCACGATCCGGATGCTTTGGGAGAGCAACCAACTGATTTGTCGGCGAAACTCGTCGGGCGCGACCGAAATCGGCGAGCCCGATCGGTCGAGGGAGTGCCAAGTCAGGATGGCCCGCACCCGGGTCCTCCGGAAAGAACGTCGAGCAACTTGGTGCTTCCCTTTCGCTTCGCCGCCCGCCTCACGATGTCGAGGTACTGGGGCACGACGACCTGTTCCGACCAGTGCGTCTTGAACGCCCGCCGCGCTGACCGGCCCAGCCGGTCGCGATAGGGGCGATCGTTCGCCATCCGGTCGATCGCCGCCACTAGTTCATCGTGAGTTCCGAAAACCTCACCGCCTCCCCCGGTCTCGATGATCTCCGGGAGGGGGCCGAGTCGCCGAGCGATAACTGGGGTGGATTGCCGGAACGCCTCGGGCAGGACGATTCCGAAGGTTTCATAGCACAACGACGGAAAGACCACCGCGACGGCGTGCCGATAGTGGCGGGAAAGTTCGTTACTTCCCAGGCGCCCGAGGAATCGGACTCGCGGGTGGCCGGCGGCCTGGGCTCGTAGTTCAGGGGCATAGCTCCCGTCGCCGGCAATGAGCAGGTCGGTTTCCCCAAGTCCGGCAAAAACCGGGATGACGTCCTGGAGCCCCTTGATTCGTTCCAGGCGGCCGACGAAAAGGAAGTAGGGCCGGGCCGAGGGTCTCCCGCCATCGGGCCCTCCGCTATCGAGGGAATCCTCGGGGACAAAGCTCGGCAACACTTCCATGTCCCGCGGGAAGCCAAACTCCTGGTGCTTGCGGCGGCTGAAATCGCTCAACGCGATAAAGCTGTCGACATGACGACTCTCGCGCTCGAGTAGGCCGGTGCTTCTCCAGAGCTGTGGTGGTCGGTGGTAGCTGAGCTGGCAACGGAGGCATTGGCGGCCAGGGCAGGGTTCCACGTTGTGGCGCCACAGAATATGGGTCGGACACACCAACCAGTGCTCGTGGGCCAAGTAGAGCTTCAAGCCGTGGCCGTAGCGGAACAGTCCCGGGCCACCAATCATCGACACGTTGTGGAAATTGATGACATCGAACCGGCCCTCGGCCAGTAATCGAGCGATTCTCCGCCCGTTCACGACCGGGCGTCCGAATTGGTGGGTCAGCAAGAGTGAGAGTCGACCGAGCCCGCTTCGCAACGGAACCACCTCGAGACCGGCTGGTTCGGCTGCAGGGGCGGGTGCTGGGGCCCGCGCCAGCGCTTCGTAGGCTTCCACATCATAGACGACGGTGACATGATGGCCGGCCCGGACCAGGCCCCGGGCTAGCCGCTGGATTCCGATCCCGTCGCCGCCGACGGTATGGGGCGGGTAGAAAGTCGTCAGGAAGCAAAACCGGAGGCCGCGTGGCGTAGATACCCTGTCCAATCGAAGTTCCAGTCTCCCTGTCCGTTGCCCGGCCGGACGACCCTCCAAGAACATATCATGAATTGTGCCACGGAATCGGGACCGGCGGTACCCGGTCGGCGCGGAAACCGTGGGCGGGCGGTCCAGTCGGGCGCCAACCATGTCGGGGGGGCCCAACCGGCAGCCAACGATCCCATACTTGAAGCCCGGACGAACACCAATGGGGGTTCGTTCAGGACAATTCCAGCCCCGCCTTCCGAACAATGAGTTGAGTCAACCGGGAAACCACAAGGCAGGGTGCTATCTGGTGGGCGGGGGCTCGGCGACCTGGACCGGCGTATCCTACTATCTGCCGTCTTGGCCAAGGTTTTCCAAGGCTTCGAGATCGAGGTCCCGGCGTGGGAGCGGTGCGAGTGCGACTCATTCGGCGGTCCTGGCCGCGAACTTTTCGGCGACGATTCCAGTCACACCGGCGACCTGCGAGAGGGCCATCAACGCGGCAATCGGTCCCCCGCGCCACCATCCCCGCCGTCGAACAGAATAGGCCAACATCCCGGCGTAGAATCCCAAGGGCTCCAGCCGCGGAGGCCCCTGTCCGCGTCGTTGCCGGCGCGACGCGAGATGGGCCGCGCCTCGGCCGTAATAGTGATGCTGGCGAACGAAACGCCGGAACGTGAGGGCGTGGTGGTGATCAACGATGGCGTCGGGCAAGCGCAAGAGCGGTCCGACGCTCTCGGCCCACCGTTCCGATAGATCCCGGTCCTCGGCCGCGCTGAAGCGGAAGGTTTCATCGAATCCGCCGAGTTGGACGAACCGGTCGCGGCGGCAGGCCATGTTGTTCGAGGTGAAGAACGGCAGCAGCGCTCGGGCCTTGGGGAAATAGTCGGAGAGGAAGCTCACGAGATCCTGACTCGCTTCGGAAAAGACATTCTGGTCGAGGGCGTTCACGACCTGACCCCCGACGAGCGCTGACGGTTCCCGAGCCAAGCCCGCGGCGAGTTCCCGAAGCCAGCCCGGTTGTGGGCGGCAGTCGTCATCGGTAAAGGCCAGTAGTTCGCCCGCGGCTTCCTTCGCGCCGAGATTCCGGGCTTTCCCCGGGCCGCCGTTTGGAACCTGGACCACGAGCCGAACGGGTAGTCCCGAGGCCACGGCGGTGAGTTCGGAGGCTGACACATCTTGCCCGCCATCGTCGACGACGATCAGCTCGAGCCGGTCTCGCGGATACTCGAGTCCTGACAGAGCGTGAATGCAGGCCCGAAGAGGGCCGGGCCGCCCGCGGGTTGGGACCACGACGGAAGCCGCGGGCCAGGACCCCGCGGCCGGACTCGCCACTGGTTCAGGCTCGGACATCACTCGACGCCGGATCGGCTGGGTCCAAGAGGGCGACGAAGGCGGCGACTTCAGGACGGGTCAACGGCCGACCTCCCAGTCGTTCGCGAATGAAGAATTCCTCCTCCTCGACGAATGGAAATTCTTCCTGGGGTCCACGGAGGTACGATCCAGCCTCTCCGAATGCCTGGAGCAGAGCGCAGACCCCGATCAGCAGAGCCAAGGGGAGGTCGCGCGGAATCTCGCCGGCGGGTGGCAATTTGACCCAAAGGTTCCGGGCAATCGGCAGGGTCAGCCCCGGGGCGAGCACCGTGTAGAGGGCCCGCCGCCGGATGGTCCAATGGGCTGACCGGGTGCCGCCATAGCGCCGACCGCTGTAATAGTGCATCCCGCCTAACAACGTCCAGGTCGCTTCGTTGATGTGCCACTTCACGACCGCCGGATCGAAGCGGAGGGTATGACCTTGATCCCGAAGGGCGCGGTGGAGCCGGCGCTCATCACCGAGAAGATCTTCGAGCGTCTCGAGATCCTGGGGCAGGACGTCCCTCCGAAACGAGCTGTTGTGGAGCGCGAGCTCCTCCACCTCGTGCGCCACGGCGGCACGGGGGAACTGTCCATACCCAAAGGCGTGCATCGCTAGGCTCAACCGGCTCTCTGGGTTGGCATTCCCGACCGCTGGGCCCACCCCGGCCCACCCTTGGGCGTGGCTTGCCAACACCCGCTCGCCCCAGTGGGGAGTCGGGAAGCAGTGATTCTCGGTGAGGGCGACGACCGGGGCCTTCGCCGCGAGCACCGCCGGGGCGGCGGCCCGGCCTCGATTGACGACCGGACCCACCTCGATCACCTGGACCGAGTGAAAGGCGGCGGCATCCGGTGGCGGGTCCGCCACGGCCCCCCGAGGGGCGGCGATCACCAACTCGATCCGGTCTGCGATGGTCTGGTCTCGAAGGGCCCGAGCGATCGGTCGCAGGCTCCGGAAGTTGTCGCGGGTCACCACGACGACACTCAGGTCAGGGCCGGGCTTTGACGGCGTCATGTAGTCCCCGGGTGAAGGTAAGCTGTCGAAGTTCTCGGACTGAAGCCAACTTGACCGCCAAGAGCATGGCCCCGGTCACCAGCCCTCCGACCACCATATCGATCGGCGAGGGCGCCCCGGCCCGGGCGACCGCGACGGTACTGAAGTAGCCGGCCATTCCCGCCACGACCATCCGGGCCAGATCGAGGCCTCGCGCGGGAAGGTGTTCGAAGCCGTCGAACGCTTGAGCAATGATGGCGCCGAGAATCGTGGCTGCGGCGGTGGCCCAGGCCGCGCCTAGCGCTCCGTGCTGAGGAATCCACACCGCCTGGAGCCCGACGGCCACCAATAACATTGGAATGGTCGCGACCAGCGGCCGGGTAAGCCGTCCAGCAGCAATCTGGTGCGCGGCCAGCACCGAGACCACAAGCCCGGCGCCGGCACCAGCGCCGAGCCAACCAAGAATTGGGCCGGAGGCGGCGAAACTCTTGCCAAACAAGAATACCACCAGCCGGGTGCCACCGGCCGCCACCGGGCCGGCCAGTGCCCAAACCGCCAGGGCCAGCCGGGCCGAACCGCTCCGTAGGGATGCCGCTTCTTCGGCGGCGCCGGCCGATTCGGCTCGACGGATTGCCGCGATCATGAGGGGACCGATCACCACCGCCAAGAGCCCGAGCCCCTGCGCGAGGTTCTGAGCCGCGCCGTAGTGGCCAAGGTCTTCCGTTGCGGCCCCCAAAAAGCCGAGCATCAGCAGGTCGGCCCGGCTGAAGAGCTGGAGGCACAGCGCGTAGGCGAACAGGCCACCGACCTGAGCCTTGACCGGGCCGAACCATCCGCGAACCGCTCCCCGGATCGGCAGGCGAAGGTGGGCCCGGCATGCCACCAGTTCAACGATCCGGGCTCCGACGTTCGCCAGGACGACACCGAGCACTCCCCGTCCAGCAGACACCAGTCCGAGTATCAACGCCAGCCGAGCCAGCTGAAAAGCCAGCGTCGCCACGGCCGGCGATGAATACCGCCCGCTGGCGATGAGGGCATCGCGATGAATTCGGGTCACCGGCATCAGCGCGATCTCCACGGCCCCGACCCACAGTAAGGGTGCTAAGTCCGGGCGCGCCAGGCCGGTCGACAACACCGGGGCCACCGCGACGAACCCCAGCATGACGCCGAGGCCGAGGAGGATGTTGGCCTTGAGCAACGTGGCGGCCATGGCACGCCAATCGCCCGGGCTGGTGAGCAAGGTGACCCCGATCCGCCCCGCAAGGGTGGTAGAGGCGAGCCACACCACTGGCGAAAGGACGGCATAGATCAAGGAGAGCTGACCGTAGCCGGCGGCGCCAAGGTTCCGGGTCAGAAATGCCGACGTGACGAGTCCCGCGGGAAAGATCAACGCCTCGGCGGCGAATCCGAACGCCGTCGCCCGAGCGATACCGGGCCTCGACTGGGTCATCCTCGTCGCTTCGATCCGGACGAGTCCAGCGCCCCGTGATACAGTGCGACGAGTCGATTCAGCATCAGGTCCAGGTCGAAGGCCGTGGCGGCGGAGTGCCAGGCCCGCTCCGCCACCAACGCCATCGGGGTCGGATCGGCCAACAGCTGATCAAGCCGGCGGCCGAGTGCCGTGGCATCGCCCGGGGGTACCAGGTATCCGGTGCGGCCATCCTCGATCAGTTCCGGAGCCGCCCCGACCCCGCTCGCCACGACGGGGGTGCCCCGGGCCATCGCTTCCGCGGTCACCAATCCGTATGGCTCCGACCACAGCGAGGGCACGATCTGAATGGTCAACGACTCAAACCGTCGCTGGAGCTCCTCGCGCCTGAGGTGACCGAGGAACTCGACCCGGTCGGTCAGGCCCAGTTGGCGGGCCTGATCTTCGAGGCTGCCTCGCGCCGGACCGTCGCCCGCAATCCAGAGCCGAACCTTCGCCCAACGAGGCGGGAGCTCGGCCAGGGCGCCTAACAGGACCTGAACGCCTTTCTCGGGTACGAGCCGCCCGCCAAATCCGAGGAGGAGCTCGCCTTTGAGCCGCGGCGCGAACGGAGGGACCCGCACTCCGTGGGGCACGACGGCGTCGACCTTGAGTCCGTGTCGTTCGAGCACCGCGGCAAACGCGTGGCTTGGGCTGACGACCACGTTCACAGCATTCCGCCATCGGCGGAGGAGCCCAAGCTGGACCATTCGCGGCGCCAGGCCCCGTAGACTCAGGCAATGCTCCTGGAGGCAGGCGAGGCCCACGGGGTGCGAACAGAGCCGGCCGTCCGGCAAGAACCGGGTTCCCTTGGGGCAGACCGGGCGGAACTCGTTCACGTACCAAGTCACCGCCCGTCCCTGTACCACCGGGAGAATGGCGGGGGACGCCTGCGTCAAGAACATCCCGAGGTGTACTACTTGGGGGGCGAAGTCTCTGATGGCCCGTCGGGCCACTCGAACCGCGTCAGGGTTGACGGTTTCCCGCAGAGCCCGGAGAGTTCCGGTCGAACCCCGGAATCCATAGTCTGGAGCCGAGTCGTGGTCGAAGGGATCGACCGTGCTGGCCATCAGGCGCGCATCGATCCCTCGGGCCCGAAGGGAAGTCCGGAGATCCTGGATCACCAATTCCGCCCCGCCCCGGGTTCCGGCGTAGTCATGGATGAGGAGGACTCGCTCGAGCGGCGCGGTCATTGGGGCTAGACGTCCCTCACGACCGAAACGGAGTGGCCGCCCGATCGAGCCGACGCCACCGCGGCTTCGATGACCGCGAGGGCGCGGAGTCCGTCGGAAAGGTCGGGACCCGAGGGGACCCCGCTTTGGACTCCCGCCAGAAAGGCTTCGAGGGTGGCCCCGAAGGACGGCTCAAACCCGGGGGAGCGAACCAGCCGGCTGGGATGAAGCTCACCGAGGGCGCGCTTCAGGCGGAGCAGCCGGGCACCCCGTCCCTGTATCCGTTCCACGGAGCGGGGTCGTCCATCGAGCAAGTTCACCCGGAGCAGGCCCTTTTGCCCCGCCAACTCCAGCCGGTTCTCATTTGCTCCCGCCGCGGAGGATCCTTGGAGCTGAACGGCGAGGCCGTCTTCCATCACGAGCTGGAGCGCCGCGGTGTCATCGGGGGATCGAAGGGAGCGGAGCGTGCACTGGACCTGAGTGATCCGGCGTCCGGACAAGTGAGTGACGAGATCGACGTGATGGGAGACCAGATCCTGGAGAGCGCCCCCGCCCATTCCAGGCTGGGAACGCCACCCGTCGATTGGCTCGGCGGCCCAGTGAAAGACCCCCTGAATCGCCACCAAAGAGCCCAGGTCGCCGGCCGCCACGGTGCGGCGCGCCGACTCGACGATGGGATTTCGTCTGAAGTTGTAACCAATCGCTCCCGCTGTCCCCGCGTGACGCCACGCGGCCACGACCTGGCGCCCCTCGTCCATGGTGAGGGCCATCGGTTTTTCGACGAAGACATGCTTGCCGGCGGCGAAGGCCCGACTTGCCACTTCCGCATGGAACGCGGTGGGAAGGGCCACGACGACGACACTCACTGCCGGGTCTTCGAGGAGTGCTTCCCAGTGGACGTGTTGCCGGACCTGGGGTGCCCGGCTCCCGAGCCACCGCCGCCGAGCCGGGTCACTGTCGGCGGCGGCCACTAGGCGGCCGGCCTTCGAACCAAGCAACGACGGGACATGGGCGATCTCGGCAATCGAGCCGCAGCCCACCAAGCCGACCGCGACCGGCTCAGATCTCGAAGAGTTCATCGGGAGGAATCTGCCCTTACCCGAGCTCGGCTGCCAGGCGCATTGGTGATCAGTGGGGGGTCCGGGGGTCCGAACCGGCCTCGGAGCAGGTATGATTGCTGGCGCCACCAGATCTTAGCCAAGGACGTATCTGAACCCCGACTCTCCAACCCACCGGCCGGTGGCGAGGCTATCCGCCGGTAATCACGTCGTCGTGATCGGCGGCGGGCCGGCCGGGCTGACCGCCGCGTACCTGCTCTCGAAGGAAGGCTATGGGGTGACGGTGCTCGAGGGAGACGAGCTCGTCGGGGGGATCTCGCGCACGGCCCAGTATCGTGGCTTCCGCTTCGACATCGGGGGCCATCGCTTTTTCACCAAGATCAAGCCGGTAGCGGAGCTCTGGGAGGAGATCCTCGGACCCGAATTCATCACGGTTCAACGGCTGTCCCGGATTCACTACTCCGGCAAGTACTTCGACTATCCCCTGAAGGCCGTCAATGCACTCCGGGGTCTCGGCCTGATCAACGCCGCCCGGATCATTCTCAGCTACCTCGACGCCAGGCTCCACCCTTCGCTGGTCGAAGACAACTTCGAACAATGGGTCACCAACCGGTTCGGGCGCCGGTTGTACCAGATCTTTTTCAAGACCTATACCGAAAAGGTGTGGGGCATCCCCTGCACCGAGATCAAGGCGGAATGGGCCGCTCAGCGGATTCAGGGGCTTTCGCTCGAACGGGCGATCCTGAATGCCACCAGCCTGACCCGCCGGTCCACCGCAATCAAATCGCTGATCCACGAGTTCAGGTATCCTCGGCTTGGCCCGGGCCAAATGTGGGAGGCCTGCCGCGACCGGATCGACGCGATGGGCAACCGGGTGTTGCTTCGGCATCGCGTCACCACGGTCGAGCGGATCGGCGACCGGGTGGTCGGCGTGGAGGCGGACACGCCATACGGACGGCGACGCTTCCCGGCCGATCACGTCATTTCGAGCACCGACCTCCGGTCGCTGGTGGGTGCCATTGGCCCCGGTGCGCCGGCGCCCGTGGCCGCCGCGGCCGCCGGGCTTCGCTATCGAGACTTCGTGGTCGTCGTCCTGATTCTCGAGCGGGACAACCTGTTTCCAGACAACTGGATTTACGTTCACACGCCCGGTATCAAGGTCGGCCGGATTCAGAACTTCAACAACTGGAGCCGGGCGATGGTGCCGGAGCCTGGGATGACCTGCCTTGGCTTTGAGTATTTTTGTTTCGAAGGCGATGGGCTGTGGACCGCGGACGACGCCGACTTGATTGGGTTGGCCGGCCGCGAACTGGAGCAGTTGGGCTTGGCCCCGGCCAGCCTAGTGCGGGACGGCACCGTCCTCCGGATGCCCAAGGCCTACCCGATTTACGATAGCGGCTACCGAGACAATGTCGAGACCATTCGTGGTTTTCTCGACCCGATCGAGAACCTCCACACGGTCGGCCGTAACGGGATGCATAAGTACAACAATCAGGACCATTCGATGCTGACCGCCATGATGGCCGTCTGGAACATGCAGGGTGCGGCCCACGATCTGTGGTCGGTCAATACCGACTACGAGTACCATGAAGAGCAACGGCTTGTGGCACCCGAGCAACCCCGATGACTAGGCCCAGAAACCCGGTTCGACTCGCGTTGGCGTTCGCGCCTCTCCACAAAGTCGCGTTCGGTGCCGCCACCGGTTTGGCTGCCGCTCTGGTGACCTTTTTGGTCACCGGCGTGTACTTGGTCCGCGGCCCGACGCCTGGGTTCGACCTCGGCCTGCTCGCGGAGTTCTTCTACGGCTACACCGTTTCCTGGCCGGGGGCGTTCGTCGGCGCGATCTGGGCGGGTTTCGTTGGGTTCGTGTTTGGGTGGTTTCTAGCCCTGGTTCGCAACGTCGTGTTGGCCGTGATGGTGCTCGAGATCCGATCGCGCGCCGAGCTCGACGAGACCCGGGATTTCCTCGATCACATCTAACGGACGACGCAGGTCAACCTGCTTTTCGGAGGGTCGGGCCATGCCGAACTTGAACGACGATGCTACTTCGGGGCTGGACCAGGCGGTCCTCCGGCTCAACGCCAAGGCGTGGGGGATCGCGTTCGGCCTGTTAGGCGGAGTCGGCCTCCTCGCGGCCACACTGTTCTTGGTGGCCAAAGGCGGCGAGCATGTCGGCGAGCACCTCGGACTTCTCGCGGTGTTCTTTCCGGGCTACCGGGTCACGGTCGGAGGGGGGTTCCTCGGCTTCGTCTACGGGTTCGTGACTGGGTATGGCGTCGGCCGGGTTATCGGGGGCGTGTACAACCGCTTGATGGGTGGGGCTCGATAGCGGAACGCCGGTCAGCGCCGCAACTCGGCCAGCTGCTGCTCGGAAATGTCCATCCCGAGTGACCTGGCCTTCAGGGCATCCGACATCGCCGGGGCCGGTTGTCCGTATTTCGCGTAGATCCGGGCCCGGGCAAAGTAGGCGTTGGGCGATCCCGGCTGGAGTTGGATCGCGACGGTATAGTCATCGAACGCTTTGCTCAGATCGCCGGCCGACCAATAGGCATTCCCGCGATTGAGGCGAACGGCAAAGCTCTCGCCCAGGGCGAGGGCCTTGGTGTAGTCTGCGATGGCCTTGTTCCACTGGCCCGCCGCCAAGTAGACGTTCCCTCGGTTGAACCATGCCTCAGGATACGACGCCCTGATCTCGAGCGCCGTCGTGTAGTCTTTGATCGCCCTCCCGGGCATCCCGATCGCCGAGTAGGTGTTGCCTCGGTTGAGATAGATGTCGGGATTCTTCGGCGTCAGTCTCGCCGCCTCGTTGTAGTTGGTGATCGATTGCGGGTAGTCGCCCACCGCGGCATACACGATGCCGCGGTTGAGCCAAGCGACCGAGAGCTTCGGATTGGCCCCGATCGCGCTCGAAAAAAGCGTCAGCGCCCGGCTCGGGTCTTTCTTGACCAGCAGGTACTCCGAGCCGAGGTTGAAATAGGCCCTCCCGACCGGGTACTTCGCCAAGGAGTCGGTCCATAGGGATGTCGTGTCGTGCCAGATCTTGACCCGCTGATGAGTCGACCACCAACTCAAAGCCAGCACCACGGTGAGGATCGCGCCGAACGCCTGCCGGGGCAGCGCCCTGCCCGGAACGGTCACGGCGGCATTGATCAGTGATACCAATCCAAAGAACAGGCCGACGTACGGCACGTAGGTGTACCGGTCGGCCGGGATCGTGAGACCAATTGGTAGAATCTGACTCACGGGAAAGAACGTGGCGAAGAAGAACAGCAGCCCGAACTGGGCCGGTTTCGAATCTCGCACGAACCGATAGGCCAGCGCGGCGAGCAGGGCGAGGAGCAGCGGGGACCACCGAAAGAACCAGGAGCCCATTGCCCTCGGTGTTGGGTACAAGACCGCCAAATTGACGGGGGCGAAGAACTTGATGACATAGAACATCAGGTTCTCGAATGCCGCCTGGGTGTGCCCGAGCCAGGAGAAGGCCGATGCCCCGCCACCCCCGGCCCCGCTCGGTGCGGAGTGCCCCATGACGCCAATGGCGGCGAAGCCAATCGAGAGGGCGAGATGGGGCAGCTTCTCGAGGATCGCGGATCGGTCGATTTTTCTGCCGAGGAGCCAGTCGATGAGGAGCAGAGCCCCCGGTAGCGTCACCGCCATGGATTTGGAAAGGAGCGACAGAACGAACAATCCCAAGCCGATCCAGTACAGTGACCGCCGCTTTTGTCGGACGAAGTAGGTGTGGGCGAGCAGGGCCGCCCAGAAGAAGAGGGCGTAGAGGACGTCTTTCCGCTCCGAGATCCAGGCCACCGACTCGACGTGCATTGGGTGCCAGCCGAACAGAGCCGCCGTGACGAACCCCACCAGAACATTGTGACTGAGTGCCGTGAACAACCAGAAGACGAGGGCTGTGCTCGCGAGGTGAATCGCGAGGCTGGTCAAATGAAAGGTGAAGGGATTGAGACCGGAAAGCCGGTAGTCGATCGCGTAGGAAACCATCACCAGTGGATGGTAGTGTTTCTCAACCAGCGTGGTGAAGAACGTGACCCAGTGGGACCACGACAGCCCGGTGATTGTGGCATTCTGGGTCACCATGGCTGGGTCGTCCCAGTTGGTGAATCCAGCGCCCAAGATCGGATAGAAGGCGAGGAAGGTCGCCAAGACCAGGGCCGCCGCGAGTGCGTAGCCCCTAGCCGTCGGCTTGATCAGATCCGGCATTGGCTCATCCACTGCCGCCTGTCGTGCCCCGGCGAGCGCCCACTCGGCAGATTTGATCGATGTCCGCGGTTTTGCCGTCGATCGCCTGGCCCGAGCCGTCGAGTGCGGTGGCCGTGACCTCGATCGACGTCCCTGATGGAAGGCTGGCGGAGGAGCTCGAGAGGCGGACCGATGCGACCGACGGCGGTGGCGGTGGTGGAGACGTGGGCCCGCTCCCGCATCCGGCGAGCACGGGAAGGGCCAGGAACGAGAAGAGAGCCGACGAACGCATGGGGGCCTGGTCTTGAAAAGGACATCTAGACACCCCCAGGAAGCCGCCCAAAGGGCTCACCAAACCACCCGGGCGATTTCCGCGGGGTCAAGAGTGCGGAAGTCGCCCGGGAGAAGATCGCCGGCCATCGCCAGGCCGCCCACCGTTTCCCGATGCAGCGCTTCGACATGATTGCCGACCGCCGCGAACATCCGCCGGACTTGATGGTACCGCCCTTCGCGGATCGTGACCTGGGCGGATACTGGACAAATAATAGCCAATTCAGC
>JANNQX010000259.1:0-1740 GCA_031400975.1 Gemmatimonadota bacterium | reverse complement strand
TGTCGACCACGGGCTTGGCGCTGCGCCTGGCCCTGACGCCGGCGTCGGTCAGCGGCATGGTCAAGCGGTTGTCCGAACAGGGTCTGGTCGAACACTCCCCGTATCGCGGGGTGCGTCTCACCACCGACGGGCGCCGGATTGCCCTTCGGATGCTCCGCCGCCATCGCCTCATCGAGAGCTATCTGGTGGCGTTCCTCGGGTACACGTGGGACACCGTTCACGACGAGGCCGAACGGCTCGAACATGCCGTGTCGGACGGGCTCGTGGAGCGGATGGCGGCGGCGCTCGGGAATCCCCGGTTCGATCCCCACGGCGACCCGATCCCCGATGCCGACGGCCAGATCGTCGACTTCATCCACATTCCCTTGAGCGATGTCCGGACCGGTGAGACTGTCACTATTCGGCGCGCCGATACCGGCGATGCGGGCCGGCTCCGCTATCTCGCCTCGGCCGGCCTGGTCCCGGGAACGCCGGTCAAAGTGGTCGATGCCCAGCCGTTCCAAGGCCCCATGAAGCTCGATCTCGCCGGGGCCGAACGAATCGTGGGCCACGAACTGGCCGCGTTGCTGCTCTGTTCTAGGGAAGGTACCTGATGCGCGCCCTGATCGTCGCGACCCTGGCGGCGGCGTCACTCGCCGGCTGCGATGCTGTCCTGCCCGGCGCGCCGAACCCGGACACGGTGCTCGACGGAACCGTTGACGGCCTGAGCGGTGAACAACAAGCCACCCATCTGGCCGGCGACGCGGAGTTTAGCCGCAACTTCGGAGTGGCCGACGGCCTGGGGCCGATTTTCGTGGCCCAGGCTTGCGCCAGTTGCCACGTCGGCGACGGCAAGGGGCACCCGGTGTTCAACCTGACCCGGTTCGGCCGGATGACCGCGAGCGGGTTCGACCCGATGCTGGCGGACGGCGGCCCTCAGGTGCAGAACCGCGCCATCCTCAATTACGTCGCGGAGCGGGTGCCCGACGGCGCCACCGGTGTGGCCGTGTTCACCGCGCCGAGTGTCACGGGCCTCGGCCTGCTGGAAGCGGTCGATGATGCGACGCTGGTGGCGCTCGCCGACCCCGAGGACCGGAACGGGGACGGGATCTCGGGTCGCCTCCAGCTGCTCGCGCCGACCGATCTGCTGGTCGAAGCCGCCCGGCTCGAGGGCCGCCATCCGGTCGTCGACGGGCGCTACATCGGCCGGTTCGGCAAGAAGGCCGGGGCCATCAACCTTCTCCATCAAACCGTGAACGCCTACCACGAGGACATGGGGCTGACCACCGACCTGCTGCCTAACGACCCGGTCAACCCCCAGGTCGGTAACTTCGCCAGTGACGGCGTGCCGGACCCCGAGGTGTCGTCGAGCACGGTGGCTCGGGTCGTTTTTTATCTCAAGACGCTTCGCCCGCCGCCCCGCCGGAATCCCGCCGGCTCGGACGTGGCCGCCGGCGCCGCGGTGTTTACCGCCATCGGATGCGCCAAGTGCCACCTTCCGGCCCTGACCACCGGACCGTCCCGGCTCGGAGCCCTCGACCGGGTCACGTTCCATCCCTACACCGACCTCCTCCTCCACGACATGGGACCGGCCCTCGACGACCACTACACCGAAGGCTCGGCCACGACCCCCGAGTGGCGGACGGCACCGCTTTGGGGCATCGGCCTCGCCGAGCAAGCCCAGGGCGGCCGGGCCTTTTACCTCCACGACGGCCGGGCCACCACTCTCGAGCAAGCCATCGAACTCCACGGCGGCGAAGC
>JANNQX010000258.1:0-29324 GCA_031400975.1 Gemmatimonadota bacterium | reverse complement strand
CGGGCACCCTCCTCGACCAGGTCCTTCGGCAGCTTCCGCTCCCGCTCGTACTCCCGGCGGAGTTCCCGAATGTTGACGGCACTCGGTGACTCGGGATCGGCAACCAACTCGGTGCCCTCGACTCGATCCAACAACTCCCCGAATCGCGGATCAGAGCCCCGGTCATGCAGCATCCCGGCCAGGAGCGACATCTGCTCGGCCCGGTGTTCGACCCCGCCCCGGGGCATGAAGGTCTCTTCATCCCATTCCAATAGATCCGAGCAGGACGCGAGGACAGTTTCCTCTCGGGAGAGTCGGACCAATTCGGCGTACGCTTCGGCGGGACGCATCCCTAACTATAGCGCGGTTTTGCCACCGCGGAGAGGCACCGATGCTCACGCCCGCTGAAGAAGTCGGACTGGCAGGCCTACGGCTGACCCAACGAGTGCAGCGTGCCCTCGACGGGATTCCCCACGCGGAGACGGTCAGTCTGCTCAAGGGCATCCATGACCTCGCCACGGAACGGCACCTGGCCTATCAGCGCGATGGCGTGACGGAAACGATCCGGCTGTTTGCCCGACCCGTTACCCTCCGGCAAGACCAACTCGGCTACATCCACTACGTGACCCAGACCTTACTCAACGCCACCAAGCGAATGATCGACCTGTACTTCGGCGACCTGGCCGTGCGCGACATTCTCCGGGTCACGCCGGACGAGGAGCGGTGGTTACTCGACTGTTGGACCTCGGCTCACCGCGAGGCCAACCCAATCTTCTCCCGGCTCGACGCGGTGGTCGATTTTTCGAGCGCCCGGTGGAAGGACACTCTCCAATTCGTGGAGCCGAACCTTACCGGGGTGGGTGGGGTTCACTTGGCACCGACCTGCGACCGGGTGCTCGCCGACTTGGTGGTGCCGGTCCTTCGGGGCCGGGACCCCAGGATTCGCCTCCAGCTCGGACCCGACATCCGGGAGCTCCTGTTGCAGGATCTCCTCGAGCACCTGGAGACGATAGGCCGCCACGATGGCCAGATCATATTGGTCGACCCGAAATACGAAACCGACGGCCCCGATGAGCCCGAGGCGCTGGCCCATTACTTCCGAGAGCGCCACGGCATCGAGGTTCTCCACGCCGACCCAGCCGAGCTCCGGCTCAAGGACGGCGAGGTCTATTATGAGGATCACCGGGTGGATGTGGCGTACCGTGACTACGGGATCCTCGACCTTCTCGACTTGACCGAGGAAGGGGTCGACGTCGAGCCGATGAGGCGGCTCTTTCGGGAGAATCGAATGGTCTCCTCGATCGCCGCGGAACTCGATCAAAAGAGTATCTGGGAAGTCCTCACGGATCTCGAGATTGCCGGGCGCTACTTCAGCCCCGAGGAACGGCTGGTGTTCCGACGGCATGTTCCGTGGACCAGGATCGTCTCCGACCGGAAAACCCAGGACGCCCACGGCGACCGGGTCGATTTGCTCGACTATGCCCGGAAAAACCGGGCGACGCTCGTCCTCAAACCCAACCGCTCGTACGGCGGCCAAGGGGTCGAGGTGGGCGCGAGCCTCGACCAGGCCACGTGGGAACAGCTACTCGACACCGCCTTGGCCGACGAGGAGCGATGGGTCATCCAGGCCAAAGTCGCCTTGCCGGTCCAGGAGTATCCGGTTCTCGGTCCCGACGGGCGGATCCATCTCGAGCCATTCTATGTGGTCATGGGTTTTGTACCGAGCCGCTATGGGGTTGGGCTGGTGGCGCGAGCGTCGCAGCAGCAGGTCGTGAACGTAGCTCAACATGGCGGTGAATGCGGGGTGATGGTGAGCGCGTCGGCGGTTGGTTAGGCGGCTTACCGGACTCGGACCAGGTAGCCGCCTTCGTCGAGATCAGGACCGAAGGCCTTGATCATCGGCGCTAAATCGCCCTTGAGGAGCGTCTTCACGGCTCCTTTGAGAACAGCCCCGTCGGGCGAGTGCCGTCCTCGGCCCGTAATAGTGTGGACCAACTCGCCGCGCTTTTTCCGGTGGGCGACGGTAACCACCGCAGTGACCCGGGCGCGGGCTTCCTCGCGCCGAAACCCATGGAGATCAACTACCAGAGCGATCGGCCCATCGAGCGGGTCGAAGGGATCCACCGGGCGGGGCGACTGGGGGCGGCGGCGGGTCATGGATGTTCCGACGCGCGAAGCCATTGGACGGCGGCCAAAGGACCCATGGCCAGCACGCCATCGCCTAACGGGAACCGCTCGACCCCGGGGTAGACCACGACCGCCTCGGCGATGCCAAGGTCTTCGCAGCCAATCCGGAAGCCGCGGCTCACCGAGGGGGCCGACGACCGCTTGATCTCGACCGCCAGCCGGCGACCGCTGGGGCTTTCGACCACCAGATCGATCTCGGCCCCTCTGGCGGTCCGATAGTACGAGACGGCCCGGTCACCGGCGGCCGCGATCAGATTTTCGATCATCAGTCCCTCCCACGAGCCGCCCGCCACCGGATGCCCGAGGAGGTCATCCTGCGATCGAATGCCGAGCAGCGCGTGGACGAGCCCACTGTCTCGGACGTAGACTTTCGGACTCTTGACCAAGCGCTTGCCGACGTTGCCAGCCCAGGGGGCCAGCCGGCGAACGAGCAGTAAGTCGACCATGAGGTCGAGGTAGCGCGCGACGGACTGACCACTGACGCCGAGACCGGCGGCGATTCGGGCCGCATTGAGTTGCTGCCCCTGGTTGTGGGCCAGCATGGTCCAGAACCGGCGGAGGGTTTCTGACGGCACCCGAGGCTGGAACATTGGAATGTCCCGTTCCAGGTAGGTCCGGAGGAAGGCTCGGCGCCAGGCCAGGCTGGCCTCGTCGTCGGGAGCGAGGAGGCTGTCGGGAAACCCGCCCCGTTGCCAGAGGCGATCCCGGTCGGGTACGGTGTCGGCGACTTCCTCAACCCCAATGGGTGTCATTTCAAGCTGGGTGATCCGGCCGGCCAGCGACTCGGACGACTGCCGGAGCAGGTCCATCGAGGCCGAGCCGAGGACCAGAAATTGGCCGAACCGGTCACCGGCCTCCCGACGCCGGTCGACCACCCCTCGAAGGACGGGAAAGAGTTCAGGGACCCGTTGGATTTCGTCCAGAATCACCAGATCGCGTCGATGGGTCTCAAAGTATTCGGTGGGGTCGCTCAACCGGTTTCGATCGACCGGGAATTCAAGATCGAGGTACTGAGATCGGCCTGGGGCCAGGGCGCGGGCAATGGCCTTTGCCAGCGTTGTTTTTCCGACCTGCCTTGGTCCGATCAGGGCAACGACCGGGAACCGGGCCAGGGCGGTTTTGGCGGCATTGAGGAGACTCGGGCGATCCAACATGATAGTAAACATACCAGCAGATGGATTATTTACAACCTCAACATATAGTGTAATGTTGTATTTCTTTTCTCTCATGGAATTAATACAACATTAATCGGGAACAGAGGTGGCAATGAAATCCGGCAAGATTCCCCGGAAATCACCGACCTAAGTCGTTGTCGGAAAACACTTTGTATGGGTAGATCCGGCTTGATTCCGACCAGGCGGTCCCACTATACTTCCCGGCTTAATGGGCTGCCGGTTCCGGGGCCGTTTTCCAGATCAAATAGGTCGAGTGACCCATGACCGCACCCAATTCGCGCGAGCGCATTCTTCCCCGCCCGATCGAAGACGAGATGAAGCAGAGCTTCATCAACTATTCAATGAGCGTGATCGTGTCGCGTGCGTTGCCGGACGTTCGCGACGGCTTGAAACCGGTTCACCGCCGGATCTTGAACGCCATGAACGAGCTGGGCTTGGTGCCCGGCCGGCCCTACAAGAAATCCGCCACGGTCGTCGGCGAGGTGTTAGGCAAGTACCACCCCCATGGCGACTCGCCGGTGTATGAGGCCATGGTCCGGATGGTCCAGGATTTCTCGCTTCGGTATCCCTTAGTCGACGGCCAAGGCAACTTCGGCTCGGTCGACGGCGACCCTGCGGCGGCCTATCGGTACACCGAAGCCCGGCTGACCCGCGTGGCCGTGGCCATGCTCGAGGACATCGACAAGAACACGGTCGATTTCCAGCCGAACTACGACGATCGGCTGATGGAGCCGACCGTCCTGCCTTCGAAGATTCCGAACCTCCTTGTCAACGGGTCGAGCGGCATTGCGGTGGGGATGGCCACCAACATGCCGCCTCACAACCTTCGGGAGATTTGCCAAGCGGTCACGCTGTTGATCGACCAGCCCGACGCCACGATTCAAGATCTCACCAAGCACGTCAAAGGCCCAGACTTCCCGACCGGTGGTTACATCTACGGGATCCAGGGGATCAAAGAGGCGTACGAGACGGGCCGGGGCAAAGTGGTGATGCGGGCCCGGGCTCAGATCGAAGAGAAGGAGTCATCGGGCAAGTCGGCGATCGTCATCACCGAACTGCCTTACCAGGTCAACAAGGCCACCTTGGCGAAGTCGATCGCCGATTTGGCCATGGAGAAGAAGATCGAAGGCATTTCGGCCGTCCGCGATGAGTCAGACCGTGACGGCATGCGACTGGTGGTCGAGCTCAAGCGGGACGCGATTCCTCACGTCGTGCTGAATCAGCTCTATAAGCACACCACGATGCAGTCGACCTTCGGGGTCATCAATTTGGCCTTGGTCAAGGGCCAGCCCCGGGTCATGAACCTGAAGGAGTTGCTCCAGCACTTCATTGAGCACCGGCACGAAATCGTGATCCGGCGGACCCAATTCGATCTCGACCAAGCGGCCGCTCGGGAGCACATCCTCGAGGGGTTGAAGATCGCGGTCGACAACATCGACGAAGTGGTCGAGATCATCCGGAAGTCGAAGGACGTCGACGAAGCCGACGCCCGGCTCCGGAAGCGGTTCAAGCTGTCCGAGAAGCAGAGCGAAGCGATCCTCAACATGCGGCTCGCCAAGCTCACGGGCCTTGAAATCGAAAAGCTGGAGGCCGAGCTCAAGGAGGTCAGGGCCATCATCGCCGAGCTCAAGTCGATCCTGGCATCCCGCGAGAAGCGGATGCGGATCCTCAAGGATGAGATGGAGGAGGTCACCAAGGCCTTCGGGGACGACCGGCGAACCGAAATCATTCCGGACCAGAATGAGTTCTCGGTCGAAGACTTGATTGTCGAAGAAGACATGGTGATCACGATCTCCCACACCGGTTACATCAAGCGGACCCCGGTCTCGACGTACCGCCGGCAGCGGCGCGGCGGGAAGGGGTTGACCGGCGCCACCACGAAGGAAGACGACTGGATCGAGCATCTCTTCATTGCCTCGACCCATGACTACGTCATGTTCTTCTCGAACCTGGGCCAGGTCTATTGGCTCAAGGTCCACGAGATCCCCCAAGGGGGCCGGGCCACTCGGGGCAAACCGATCATCCAGTGCATCGCGGTCCGGCCGGACGAGCACATCACGGCCCTGGTACCGGTCCGAGAATTTGCCGACAACCGCTGGTTGGTGTTCGTGACCCGGAACGGCACGGTCAAGAAGTCGGTCCTGTCCGACTACGGCAACCCGCGGGCCAACGGGATCATCGCCATCAACATCGAGACCGGCGACGAGTTGATCGACGTCCAGTTGACCGACGGTAACAACGACATCGTGTTGGCGACCAGCGGCGGGATGAGCATCCGATTCCACGAGAGCGATGTTCGAGAAATGGGCCGCGCCACGGGCGGCGTCAAAGGCATCGAGCTCGACAGTGAGGACCGGGTCATCGGCATGGTCGTCATCAGGCGTGATGCGACGCTCCTGGTCGTCAGCGAGAAGGGTTTCGGCAAGCGGTCGGAGATCGCCGAATACCGGGTCCAGAAGCGGGGCGGCAAGGGCATCATCACGTTCCACAACACGGACAAGACCGGGCACTGCATGGCGTTGAAGGAAGTGCAGCCGCAGGACGAGCTGATGATGATCACTCGGAGCGGCGTGATCATCCGGCTCCCAGTGGACGGGATTCGCGTGATCGGTCGAAACACCCAGGGCGTTCGGGTCATGAACCTGGAGGGGACCGACTCCATCGTCGGGGTGGCCCGGGTCGTCAAGGAAGAGGACGCTGAGGGTGACGACGCCGTCGTCGAGGACGCCGAATGACCGTGCCGACGATTTCGCGGGCGGACCTCGCTCGGACGGCCGAGGCGCTTCGCGGAATCACGGTTCGAACGCCACTGGTTGAGTCGGCGGAATTGAGTCGGCGGTTCGGCACCCCGATTTGGGGCAAATGCGAGCATTTTCAACCGATTGGCGCTTTCAAGCTTCGGGGTGCCTACACTGCCATCTCGCGGCTGTCGCCCGAGGTCCGGGGCCGCGGCATCATTACCCATTCGAGCGGCAATCACGGCCAGGCGGTGGCGTATGTGGCGAAGCACTTCGGCGTGCGGGCCGTCATCGTCATGCCCGAGAACGCACCGGCGATCAAAGTAGCCGGGATCCGGAGCCATGGGGCCGAAATCGTGTTCACCACCCGACAAGAACGGGAGGCGAAATCGGCCGAACTGATCGAGAAGCATGGCCTGGTGTTGGTGGCGCCCTACGACAACTACGACGTCATCATGGGTCAGGGCACCTGCGGGTACGAAATCCTCGAGGACCAGCCTTCGACCGACACCATCATTGCGCCGGTCGGCGGCGGCGGAATGATCGCCGGAACCTGCGCGGCCGTGCTCGCGATCAAGCCTGACACCACCGTCTACGGAGTCGAGCCCGCTGTTTCAGCGAAGCTTGGGGCGGCCTTGGCTGCCGGCCGCCCGGTGGTATTCGACCCCGTCGACACCTTGGCCGATGGACTGATTCCCCCCGCCACCGGCGTGATCACCTTTGAGTACATCAAGCCAGTGGTCAAAGCCGCCATCGGGCTGACCGAGGCGGAAATCGCCGCCGGGGTCCGATTCATATTCCACTCCATGGGCCTCAAGGTCGAGCCCTCGGGCGCCACACCTGTGGCCGCACTGCTGGCCGGGAAGATCGTCCCGACAGGCCCAACGGCCTGCATTCTTACCGGCGGTAACGTCGATCCAGCGCTCTTCTCAAAGCTGGTGAGTTAGCCGCCGATGAAACCGGCCCACATTCTCATCGTCGACGATGACGAATCGATGAACCGCTCGTTGACGTCGATTCTCGGGGCCGAGGGCTATCGGATAACCGGCCGCTATTCGGCTGAGGGCCTCGGGGAGTTCCTGGAGGCCAACGACGTCGACCTGATGATCCTCGACGTCGGACTGCCCGGAATCGACGGACTCTCGGCTCTTGAATCGTTGAAGGGGCATCCCCGCCATCGTGATCTTCCGATCTTGATTCTCTCCGGGTCACCGCCGGGCGAGGTTTCCGTCGAGGCGTTGGGTCTTGGGGCGGCGGATTTCGTCAGTAAGCCGTTTCGCCTCGACGACTTCTTGGCCCGGATCAAGGCCCACCTCCGGGCCAGCAATGAATTGAACGAGGCCCGCGCCAAGGCCCGCTCGGAAGCCGAGATGGCCGACCTGCTCAAGGAAGTGACGGAGGCGGCGTCCCCAGCCGAGATCTTTCAGATCCTGGTTCGTCGGATCTCGAGAGGGCTGCAGATCGCCCGGTGCTCGATTGTCCTCGACGATGAAAACGGCGAAACGGCGACCGTCGTGGCCGCGGTCGAGAGCCCGAGCCTTCGCCACCTCACCGTCGAACTTCGCCGCTATCCGGAACTGCTGGGGCCGATTGTGACTCAGGAGCCGCTGTTGATATCCGATAGCCGCGATGATCCGATCTTTGCCCCGGTCCGGGAACTCTGGCGGGTCGAGGGCCGCTTGGTCCCAACCACATCCGTCGCGGTGGTACCGTTCAAGGTGCGATCCAAACGAGGCGCGGCGTTCTATCTGCGGAGCGCGGGCGACGACGCTCGACTCGAACCGATGGATCTCGCCTTCGCCGCCCGAGTGATCGCGGCGGCCAACCCGATGTTGGACCGTGCCTACGATTTCGAAGAAGCGCTCCGACGTCAAGACGAGATGCGCCAGCTCGCGGAGACCGACCCGCTCACCGGCCTCTTCAATCGCCGGGCCCTCCGGGACCGGATGGATCGCGAATTGGGGCGGGCCGCTCGCAATACGTCGGTCGTATCGTGCCTGATGCTCGACATCGACCATTTCAAGCGCCTGAACGATTCCTACGGCCACGAATTGGGCGACCGGGTCCTGGTCCAGCTGGCCGATGCCCTCCGGCGAGAGCAGCGAGCCATGGACGTGCTGGCGCGGCTCGGCGGGGAAGAGTTCGTGGTCATTTTGCCCGAGACTGGGATCCGAGGCGCCCGGATCTATGCCGAGCGGATTCTCAGAAAAATCAGCGCGGCGAGCCTTGGGAACGCCCAATATCCGGTCCAGATCACGGTCAGTATCGGAGTCGCCACCTACCCCGACGAGCGGGTCTCAGACTCCGATTCGTTGCTCCGGCTCGCCGACACGAACCTTCTTAGAGCAAAGGCAGACGGCCGCAACCGGTATCGCGATTGAGCAACTTGAAGTGCCCCCGCTGCGGGACGAGCTACGACACACCGGCCCGATTCTGCATCAAGGACGGCTTTCCCTTGGTGTCGGCCACAGGCGTGTCAACGACTTTGCCGACGACACCAGCGATGGCGGCCCTCGACGTCCGGCGACCGGACCCCGCCTCGGGCCTTCAAGGGCGGATCATCGACGGGCGGTACGCGGTTGAGAAACGGGTCGGCGAAGGGGGAATGGCGTATGTCTATCGCGCCGTCGACCGTGAGACCCACCGCACGGTGGCAATCAAGGTCCTGATGTCTCGTTTAGCCAGCGACGCCGAATCCGTAGCCCGCCTCAAACGCGAGGCTCAGTTGGCGCTGAAACTCGACCATCCGAATTGCTGCGGGCTGTTGGCGCATGGCGAGGCGAATGGGCTCCCCTACCTGGTGATGCCATTCCTCGAAGGCGAGACGCTCGCGACCCGGGAGAACCGGGTCGGGCCGATGCCGGTGGCGGAAGCGGTCGGGTTGACGATTCAGCTGTGCCGAGGCCTCCTGCACGCCCATGACCAGGGGGTCATGCACCGCGACTTGAAGCCGGAGAACATCATGTTGGTCCGAGACGGCGGTTCGGAGCGAGCAGTCGTTATGGACTTTGGCTTGGCCAAGGAGCGGATCGTCGGACCGGAAGTGAACCGCTTGACCGCCACCGGCATCGTGCTCGGTACCCCAGAGTTCATGAGCCCCGAGCAAATCCGAGGCAAGCCGGTTGACCCGCGGAGCGACGTCTACTCGTTGGGTGTGATGGCCTTTGAGATGCTGACCGGTGAATTGCCTTTCGAAGGCGCCAACGCCCAAGAAACCATGCTCAACCATTTGACCGGGCGGCCTCGCCGGCTCAAATCGGTCCGCAAATCGGTCCCCGACCAGCTCGATCAGACACTGGACCGGGCCATGAAAATCGAGCCCGCCGATCGATACCAGAACATGACCGCGTTCGCCGATGCCCTCCGTCTGATACCGTGAAGTCGCCACCTCTTCCAGGGTCGATATGAATCTCAATCGTCGCGGGCTCGCATCTCACGTGATGGTCGCCGCCCTGGCAACAGTGGCCGGAGCCGGTTTGACTTGGCTCGCCACCTCCCGCTCAGTCGTGGACGCGGTCACGACCCATGGCGAGTGGGTGTTTATCAGGAAGCCAACCGGCGACTCGATTCGGGCGTATGTGGCGTACCCGGAGCGGAAGGACAATGCTCCAGCCATGATCGTCATTCATGAAATTTTCGGCCTGACCGATTGGGAGCCCACAGTCGGCGATCGGCTTGCCGCCAAGGGGTTCGTCGCGATCGTGCCCGACATGCTGTCTTCTCGCTGGGGCATTTCACCGCCCAATCCGGACTCTGGGCGCAAGCTGATGGCCCAGCTCACACCCGAGGGGATTACCGCGGACCTCGACGCCGCCTATGGTTACGTCAGTACGTTGCCGAGCGTGAAGAAGGATCGGGTCGGCGTGATGGGGTTCTGTTGGGGTGGCGGTCAGACCTTCCGCTACGCTACCAACAATCCGAGGCTCAAGGCGGCTGTGGTCTGCTATGGTCCGAACCCCGATACCACGACCTTCGAGCGCATCAGGGCACCGATCCTCGGAGTCTACGGCGAGAACGACAACCGGATCAACAGCATGTTGCCCGCGGTCGGGCGAATCATGAAGGACCTCGGCAAGCCGTTCGTGGCCGACAGCTACCCCGGCACCGGGCACGGTTTTCTCAAGCCGGGGCGCAAGGGGTCGGATACCGATCAGGTCGACAAAGCCTGGACCAATATCGAGACGTTCCTTCACGACAAGCTCGGGAAGTAGATGCTGGCGATCCTGCTCCTCGTCCAGGCGGCGCAGGCGCCGCTCGCCCGAAGGCACGACGCCGAGCGGCCGCGCCACGACGCGACTCACTACGAGGTTTGGATCCGGCTGGCGGATTCTGGCAGTGCGTTTCAAGCGGCAGTGACCACGACTTGGCGGCTCAGCGGCCGGGACCCAATTCGGATCAACCTCGACAGCGCCTACCGGATCGGCTCGGTGACGATCGACGGCCGTGGCGCCATCTATCGGCGGCAGGGGCCCGATCTATTGTTGGTGACGCTACCGGCCACGGCGAAGACCGCTGCGACGACCACAATCGAGTACGCTGGGGCACCCCCGAAGTTCGTTCGCGATGGGCGACGGCAAAGTGGCATTCTGGACGACGGATTGGTCCAACGCGGAAGCGGCACTACCCGCAAGATCTTCGCTGACAACTGGCCGAACCGGGCCCGGAAGTGGCTGGCCGCGCAAGACCATCCCAGCGACAAGGCCACGGTGGCCTGGACCATTGAAGCCCCGAGTGGGCTGACCGTGGCGGCGAATGGATCCATGAACGGCAGGGAAGACCTCGGCGACGGATTTACCCGGTGGCGCTTCGCGATCGACCGGCCGATCCCGGTCCACACCATGGTGTTGGGGGCGGCCCGGATGACGGTCGCACAGCTCGCCCCAGCCCAATGCGCGGTGCGGTGCGTGCCGGTCTCGGTCTATACCTACCCGGAAGACTCGGCCTGGGCGGTCAACGGCCCGTTCAAGCGGGCCCCCGAGATGATCGACTTCTTCAGCACGCTGGTGGCACCCTACCCCTATAGCGAGCTCCGCCACGTCGAGACGTCCACGATCTTCGGCGGAATGGAAAACAGCACGATCATCTTCTACGATGAGGGTGGCTACTCCAGTAAGCGGCTGACCGAGGGCACGGTCGCGCACGAGACGGCCCACCAGTGGTTTGGTGATGCGGCGAGCCAAAGCGACTGGCATCATCTTTGGCTTTCCGAGGGGTTCGCAACCTACGGCGGCGCCTTGTGGCAGGAGCACGTGGCCGGCGATTCCGCGCTCCGGGCGTCGATGCGGAACAACCAGGAGGCCGTGATTCGGTCTCCCGCGACCGAGCGACCGATCATCGATCCGGCAGCCACCGACCTTCTCGGGCTGCTCAACACCAACAACTACCCCAAAGGGGCCTGGGTCCTTCATAGCCTTCGGGGCTTGATCGGCGATTCCGCATTCTTCCGGGGTGTCCGGAAGTACTACCGGACCTACGAACATGGGAACGCCTTGTCATCGGATTTCGCCCGGATCATGTCCAAAGAGGCCGGCTACGACCTAACCTGGTATTTCACCCAGGCGTTGACTCAATCAGGGTACCCGATCATCAAGGCCGAGACCAAGTTGGAAGGCGGACACTTGGTCATTGAGCTGTCCCAGGTCCAGAAAGCGGAGTGGGGGCGCTATCGGATTCCCAACCTCGAAATCAGAGTGGGTGGTCGGACCATCAGGGTGGCGATGATGGGGCGGACGGCTCGGACGGTGACCCATTGGGACGGCGAGGGAGAGCCCAAGGTCGAGGTCGACCCGAGTACCTGGTGGTTGTTGGATCTGGCCAAACCATGAGGCGGCTCGGCCTGGCCCTGGTGGTGGGCGCGGTTGGCTGTGGGTTCACACCGCTCACCAACAAAGTCGAGGTGGGTGAAGAGGCCTTCGTCATCGTCGTGGGCGAGGGACGAGACGGCGCGGTGGATCTATTTGCGGCCCCCGCTGAGGGTGGCAAGTTCTACCAGCTGACTTACAACCTGGTGGCCGAATCAAAGCCGGCGCTGGCGCCCTCAGGCACCACGGTCGCGTTTCTCAGGGAAGTGACCGGCCGAGCGGCCCGCGACTTGATCGTGCTGAATCTCCTCAACGGAACAGAGACGCCTCACCAGCTTCCTCCGGAGGCCGGCGCCGTGGTGCGACTCGGCTTTGGATCGACCGACGATTCGCTGCTGGTGGCCACCGATCACGGCATGTTTCTGGTGCTGGACACCGGGGTCGCGGCGGTGTCCGCCGAAGCGGCTCTCCGGCTCGACAGCCTCACCTACCAGCGACTGGGCGAGGTTGGATTTGCGAGCCTCCGGCCCTGCCGGTCGGGTTCGGGGTGGTGCCTGGTGCGAGCGAACGGGCAAGAAACCGCCCTGCCCGCCGACGCCACCGACCCGATTCGCTGGGGCAGTGACGGGATGGCGTATCTTCGGAACGGACACCTCGAGGTCCGGCCGTTAGGCGGAGGCCGGATTCGGCAACCCACGTGGCCGAACCAACCGCCCAAAATGAGGCAGCCGACCCAGCACCCCGGCAGCCGGCGCCCTTAGGCTTCGGGTCGGCGCGCCGCCGTGAGGCGACTCTGGCCGTTCCACGGGGCAAACACCGGCAGCAGCAGCATTCCCGGAATGGCGGCAGCCAGCGTAATCAAGAAGAAGACCGGCCATCCGGTCGCCTTGGCGATCCCTCCCGCCGGTGCCACCAGAATGTCACGGCTTGCTCCCATGAGGCTCGACAACAGGGCATACTGCGTGGCCGAGAACCGAACGCTGCAGAGGCTCATCAGGAACGCAATGAAGCCGGCCGCGACCAAGCCGGTACAGAAGTTCTCGACGACGATGGTTGCTACCAAGGCCGGATAGTTCTTTCCCGCGAGGGCCAGGCCGTAGTAGGCGAGATTGCTGGCCGCCTGGAGCGCACCAACGATCCAGAGCGTCCGATTGATCCCGACCCGGGCCACCAACCCCCCGCTTGCTAGGGCCCCGACGATCGTCGCCACGATGCCCAGCCCGCCCTGGATGGCACCAACATCGGTCTGGGTGAAGCCAACGTCGAGCAAGAACGGCGTCGCGATGCTGCCGGCGAGATAGTCCGGAAGCTTATAGAGCACCACGAAAACCAACGCCAGCATGGCAGGCCCCGCACCGGCTCGACCAATGAAATCCCGGAACGGAAGGACCACGGCGTCCGCAAAGGTGGCGGGTGACGGTTGGTCCTGGACCGGTTCCGGCGCCCAAACAGCCGCCGCAATCCCGATCGCCATCAACGCCGAAAGGGCGAGATACACCATCGGCCACGGCATTCGGTCGGCTAAGACGAACGCGAGCGCACCGGTGGCCAGCAACGCGACCCGGTACCCCGTGACCCAGATCGCCGCACCCGCACCGGTTTCCCGCTCCGAGAGCACGTCGGTCCGATAGGCGTCAATCACCAAGTCTTGCGAGGCACTGAAGACGGCAATGAGGAGGGCATTGAGCGCCAGCAGCTGGAGGCCGCGGCGAGGATCCTGGAGCGACATCGCGGCAATCGCCACGACGAGACCCACTTGCATCACCACCAGCCAACCCCGCCGCCGGCCAAGGAACGGCGGGGCGTAGCGATCAATGAGCGGAGCCCAGACCCATTTCAAGGAATACGGAAGGGCCACCAGACTGAACAGCCCGATCGTGGTGAGGTCGATCTGCTCGACCCGCATCCAGGCTTGAAGGGTTCGGCTGGTGAGATAGAGCGGCAATCCCGACGCAAATCCAAGCAGCGCCAGTACCACCATCTTGCGCTGCCCGAAGACCGCTTTGCTCACGAAGCGGCAGCCTGCCGCTCGGCCTTTGATACCAGGGCCGCGGCAGCCAAGTCCCCGGTCACGTTGAGGATGGTCGAGGCCAAGTCAGGAATCACGTCGACCGCGATCAGGATCCCGATCCCTTCCGCCGGAAGGCCCACCGCGAGGAACAACGGCGTCAGCATCAGGAAGGCCCCCCGCGGAACGCCGGGAGCGCCGAACGCCAGGAAGATCCCGGCGACCGCGATGATCGCGAGCGATGTCATGCTCAAGTCGACCTGATAGAACCAGCCGACGAACATGGCTCCGATGATCCAGACGACCGGCGCCGCCAACTTGAAGGTCGACACCGCCAGCGGGAGCACGAAACCGCTGACTCGCTTCGGAATGCCGAGGCCCTGTTCGGCGGCCTCGACGAGAGCGGGGAGCGAGGCGATCGAGGAACTCGAACTGAGCCCGATCATCTGCACGGGAACCATGGCTTTGGCGAAGGTCCGAATCGGAATCCCGGCCCCGATCGCCACGACCGGATAGAGGAGGAGCGAGAAGACCAGGCAGGTAACGCAGTAGACGACGATGTAGAACCCGATGGCCCCCGCAGCACTGAGACCGGTCCGGGCCGCGAGGGTGAACATCAACGCAAAGACGCCGATCGGCGCCAGGGCGATCACCCACCGCACCATCACCAGCATGGCCTCGGAAACCGCCCGAAAGAACCGGAGCAAGGTATCGCGAGAGTCGGTCGGCGCGTGGGCAATGGCCAAGGCCAGAATGATGGTGAAGACGATCAGAGAGACCATCGCGCCTTCCGCAGCCGCGGCGAACGGATTGGTCGGGAGGAGGGTCGTGAACCATTGGCCAAATGACACAGTTTGCCCACTCGACGCCAGCTGCCCGGCCGCCTCGGCAGCGCCGGGCGGGAGCGGCGGAGCCTGATTGGGATCGCGAGGCAACAAACGAAAGAGCGGTGGCACGACGACCAGGGCCAGCAGCGCTGCACCGGTCAGCAATCCCAGAAAGACCACCAGCGTCCGACCGCCGATCCGGCCGATCGAGCGAGTTTCCGCGGCAGACGCGACCGCGGTGATCAGAAGCGAAATGACGAGGGGCAGCACCGTCATTCGAATCGCGTTGATCCAGAGCGTACCGATCGGGGCAAGGATGTCGCCCGCTCGGTCCGAAAGAGAGCTGGGGACAGAGGAGGCCAACGTGCCGAGGAGGAGACCGGCCACGAGGGCCCCGAGTACCCGGCGGTTGTTCATCCTTGGAGCGGCCGCGAACAGATCGCGTCCCACGCGGCATCGAGCGTGGCCGCCGCGCTCGGGTGATCGGCGGTCCATTCCTTGACCGCGATTCGTTCGACCGCAAAGGCCACCACCGCCAACCAGATCGAACCCCACAGTTCGGCGGAGCCCGGCCGGATGGCGCCTTCCTGTTTGCCGGTGGCCACCAGCTGGGTCAGGTTTTCGCGGACCTCACGAGCCAGCACGTGGGTTTGATCTTCGAGCTCGGGCCCGTCCGGCCGGCGGAGCATCATCAGCACCATCGCGGCATCCTTGGGGACCTGCTCGACTAACCGGCGGGCAATCCGTCCGAGGCGTTCTTTGGTCGGCATTCGAAGATTGTCGGTCGGCCGAATGACCGTGACGCCCCATCGGAGGGCATGGCGATACGCCTCGTTGAACAGGGCCTCCTTCCCGGCGAAGTGCCGATAGATCGTGGCCTCTGCGGTGTCGGCCCGACCCGCCAGATCGAGGGTGGTTGTGCCCCGGTATCCCGTGGACGTGAACAGCTCCAGGGCAGCCCGAACCAGGCGTTCGCGGGTCGCGATCGCGTCTTTCCGGAGCGGGGGTCTGGTTACGCCGATCATGGGCTGGGTAATTCTACTTCGCAACCGGCACCGCCGCTTGGGCGCGGCTACCTTCCGGTTCTCGGGGTCTATTTCGGGTTGTGTTCGGCGCACTCTAGAGGTGACATGGAACCGGATTTTCCGGCTCTTTGGCAGGAAGCCCTGCCGTGGAGCGCATTCTTCAATCAGGGAATGGACCAGCGAAACCTGTGGGACGGGGTCTACCGACACGTGAAAATTCCGGAATGGGCGACGGTGGCCGCGGCCAACCTTGATGGGCTCCGACTGCTGGTCATTACCGAGGATTGGTGCGGCGACGCGGCGAATTCGGTCCCCGTGCTGGTGGGGCTGGTCGAAAAGTTTCCCGGTTCCGAGCTCCGGATCTTGCCCCGCGATCAGTACCCCGGGGTCATGGATCGGTATCTCACCAAAGGGTCTCGCTCGATTCCAATCGTGATCGGGCTCGACCGGCAGTACCGTCGGGTAGGCCACTGGGGCCCGCGCCCCGCCGAGCTTCAGGCCTGGGTCATCGCCAACAAGGAGACGATGCCGAAGGATAAACGGTATGCGGAAGCCCGGCGTTGGTATGCCCGAGACAAGGGTGAGTCGACCCTTCGCGAAGTGCTCACGGCAATTGGAGGATAGGCCATGCGAGTTTTCATCACTGGAGCTACGGGATACATCGGCTTCCACGCCGCTACCGCCCTTCGACGGGCCGGTCATCAGGTCACGGCGCTGGTCCGGACCGCCGACAGGGCCAAACGACTGGCGGGGCACGAAATCGAATCAGTCATCGGCGCCATCGAGAATCCGGGGTCATATCGTGGCGCCGCCGGCCGCTGCTCGGTGGCCGTCCACATCGCGGTCGATTATGCCGCGGACGTATTCGCCCAGGATCAACTCGCGGTCGAGACCCTGATCGCGGCTCGCCCCGAGCTGCTGATCTACACCAGCGGCATCTGGGTTTACGGGGCGACCGGTCGACGGGGCGTGGACGAAACGGCGCCCCTCAACCCGCCTATCCGGGTGAGCCGGCGGCCGGACATGGAGCGATTGGCCCTGGACGCAGCGGGGAGCCGCGCCATCGTCGTCCGGCCGGGATGTGTGTATGGACAGGAGGGTGGGATGTTCGGCGACTGGTTTGCCGCAGCGGCCAAGGGCGAGGCTCCAACCATCGTGGGCGACGGGACCAATAGATGGCCTCTGGTCCACGTCGACGATCTGGCAAACGCCTACGTCTTGGCGGTGGAGTCGACTCTCCGAAAGGAGATCATCAACCTGACCGACCGGTCGCGGGAATCGGTGACGACGATGGTGGCGGGGCTGTCGGAGGCGGCGGGATATCGGGGTCAGCCGAAATATGTCCCGGTCGCGGAGGCGGCAAAAACACTCGGGACGTTTGCCGAGTGCCTGGCGCTCGATCAACATGTTGACTCGAGCAAGGCGGTTCGGGTCCTTGGTTGGCAACCCCGGCATGGCGGGTTTGCGGACCAGGCGACCGAGTACTTCGGCGCCTGGAAAGCCCGGAACTAGAAGGTCCAGGCCGTTCCCATGGAAAAGTTGAAGCCGTGTGGACCACCGGCAAAGTTCGTGGTGAGAACGGCCGAACGAAGGACCCGAATCGCGAGCCCCACCCCACCGCCGAATTGGTTCGTCCGCCCCGGCCGGGCCGACCGGGCATCCTCGAAGGTGAGGTAATCGACGAACCCGAGCGCGGTCACGGCGCCCAAATCGCCGGCATTGAGGAGATCGTGCCGAATTTCAGCACTGACCAACTCGACCTCGGTTCCGGCAATGGCGCCGGCCGGAAAACTCCGATGGCCATCGGCACCGGCGAGGTTGATCTCTCGCTCCCACCCTGGCAGGATCGCGAGGGCGCTCAGGGGAGCCCGCCCTTCGCGCGCCACGGCCAGGACTCGACCGGCCAGGACGGTTCCTTGCCGGAGCGAGACGAAGGCCCGCAGATGAGCATAGGCAAACCCATGCCACGATTGGTCATCAGGAACGCCTAACGATGCTTCGCGCCCGCTCCCGGCTCCGGCTCCGATTTCAGCGAGAATCCCGTTCGACGGGGTGAACTCGTGATCCCGCGAATCGTACACGAGGGCCGGGCGAAGGGTGAGGTTGGTCCTCCCGACCGGGCGGGCAAACCGGGTCCCGAACAAGGTCGTCCCGCTTAGAGCACTGAATTCAGTCCGGTCGAGGAACAGGCCTAGGGCCAGCCGGAGCGGGCCTCGGACGGTCCGGGTCGCTTCAACCCGGGCGGCATATCGATCCCGATGGACCCGATAGGTCTCGGCGTTCGGGTCGGTCTGCCCGTTGGCCAGGTCGAGATCACGTCCCACACCGTAGTAGGCGTAAAGCCCGGTTCGTTCGGCGCCGAGGCTGGCGTTGAAGCGCCACCCGGGCGTGAGGCCGGGCCCCCGGAATTCTACCTGGCCAAACCGACTGCCCCGGGTTCCGATCCCGGCCTCAACGGCCAGGGCCCCCCGGAAGGTGATCGGGTTGACGACATCTTCCTGGTCAGACTGGCTCAGAAAGTAGGGTGCGTTTTGGGTCCATTGCAGCCGGGCGATGAACATGACGCCGTCGCCCGGATTCCCTTTCAGGTACGGGAAGTAGCTCGCCTTCCACGGCTCTTGGGCCAAGGCTGGTTGGGCCAGGAGCATGGCGAGGACCGCCAATCCGAACAGCCTCATGCTTGGTCGTACAGGAATGCCGAGTCGTACAGCTTGGCGTCCCGGGTATCGGCGGCGGCGTATTGCGAGGGGTAGAGCGACGCCCCGCCGAAATCTCCGGCCTTGGTGACCGCGTAGAAATTGAGCTGGTAGCGCGGCCGGCCCCGCTCGTTGAGCAACCGAGGGGGCGTCAGGGCCACCACCCGCTTCAAGGCGGCCAGGGCGGCGTCGGCGGGTTTAAGACCCTGGCGCATAAACTCCACCACGAGGAACCCCCCACAGCTCATGATATTGGCTTCGCCCAACCCGGTCGACCCAGCCGCTCCAATCAGGTTATCGGTGTATTGTCCCGCGCCGATGATGGGCGAGTCACCAGCTCGTCCCGGAATCTTGAAGGCCAGGCCGCTGGTCGTCGTGATCGACGACACATCGCCCCGTTCATTGACCAGATTCATATTGATCGTTCCGGTCGGACGGATGCCCACCGGGTCTTTCTCGGCGACATCGACGTAGTCGTCGGCCTGGCCCCGATTGGCCCGCCACCGGAGCCAGATCTCGCGCGACTTGGGTGTCAACAAGTCCTCATCCTTGAATCCATACGAGAGCGCGAACCGCTTGGCTCCTTCGCCGACCAGCAAGATATGGTTGGTGTATTTCATGATCAGGCGAGCTACTTCGCTCGGGGTCTTGATCCCTTCGAGGCAGGCCACGGCTCCGGCCCGTTTGGTCGGCCCGTGCATGCAACTGGCGTCGAGCTGGACGACGCCCTCCTCGTTCGGGAGGCCGCCGTACCCGACCGACGTATCTTCGGGGTCGAGTTCTTGGATCTTGACCCCCTCAACCCCGGCATCGAGGGTATCGACCCCTTGTTTCATCAACTCGATGGCCCGCGCCACCCCGCGAAGCCCGTTGGCCGAGGCAACGGCGGCCAACTTGGTGGCGGCGGGGCGGATGATGACCGGAGCTGGAAAAGTCGCCGCCGAGTCGAGCTTCGGGACAGCCACGGCCGCGGCGGCAACCCCAAGAAAGGTGCGGCGGTCGAGGGAATCGGTCACGGGGCGCTCCGCGAAGGGGTGGGCCTACTGGTCAGCGAACGGAGGAATGTGGTCGATCGGCGACTCGGGTTCAACTTGCTCAGTCGGAAGCCAATGCGATAGGTTCGAGCCCATGACTTTCGGGAAAAATTTCCTGCCGGGGCCCACCGGGGTCGATCAGGCCTTGCTCGAGGCGATGGTGGCACCGATGTTCGCCCACTACGGGCCCCACATGCGGCCGATCCTCGAGGAAATCCAGGCCCCCCTGCGGGCGATGTTCGGGACCAGCCAGCCGGTGTTCACCGTGTCGAGTTCGGGGAGCGGACTCCTCGAAGCCGCGATCCGAAGCACGGTTCGCGACCGGGTCCTGGTGGTCGTCACCGGGCATTTTGGCGAGTGGTGGGCCCAGATTGCCGAGCGCTGCGGGAAGGATGTAACGCGGGTCGAGGTTCCGTTCGGCCGGACCCTTGAGGGCCCCCAGCTAGCGGCCCTCCTCGACGGGCCGGAGGTCGACGCCGTCGCCGTCGTCCACTCCGAATCGACCTCAGGCACTCTGGCGCCGTTGGCCGATCTGGCCGCCGTCGTACGCCAGCGGCCGAATGTGCTGTTCTTGGTTGACGCCGTCAGCTCAGCTGGCGGCGCCCCGATCGAGATGGATCGAGTCGGAATCGATTTCGTCGTAACCAGCTCCCAAAAAGCGATGGGGCTGCCCCCAGGGTTGGCCTTTGGCGCGGTAAGCCCCCGGCTCGCCGAGCGGGCGGCCGGGATGGACGACGCGGGCTCCTATTTCAGCGTCACCCGTTGGATCGATCTGGCGATCAAATTCCAGCTGATCGAAACCCCCGCCCTCCCAGTCTATCAGGCCCTCCGATCCCAGCTTCGACGGATTGGAGCGGCGGGCGGTTGGCCGGCTCGGTGGGAGCGGCACCGGCAACTCTCGGCCCGGTTCGGTGATTGGGCCACCACTCGGGGGCTCGAGATTCTGGCCCGACCGGGCCGGCGGACGCCAACGGTTTCGGTCTTTCGGCCCCCCAATGGACGGAGTTCGGCCCCGATAGCGGAGGCACTGGAGGCCCAAGGGTTCTTGGTTGGTCAGAGCATCGGGGCCGACGATGGCCAGACCCTCAGAATCGGCCATATGGGGGATATCGAGGTCGAACACCTGGACGCCCTTCTTACGGCCTTCGAGCCCTTGATCTCCTAAGGGCTGGCCGGTGATCATTCTCGCTTCCGTGACCGGAGTTACCGTGGGTAGCCTTTCGACATCCTCAATCCTGGCAGTCCTTGGCATGGCAATCCTGGCGTGTCCATCCGCGGCCCAGCAGCGGCGTCGAATCGAGTTGACCCCGTTCGCCGGCGGTTTGATTCCGACGACTCGGCTCGGGTCAATTCGGGTCCCTGGCCTGGGCTCAACCCCGATCTCGGTGACGGGCGAGATGTTGACCGCGGGCGGGTTTGGTGCCAGGGCGACCGTGTACGGCACCGGACGACTCGGGGTTGAGGGGACCTATTTCATGGCGGGCAACGACATGCGAATCGCGGTCGGCCCCTTCAACCGGACCTTCGACGCCACGGTGCAAGGCGGCTCACTGAAGGCCGTGTTCGAGGCGACGACCGGCGGAACCGGCACGGATCTGGTGTTGAGCGGGGGCATCAGCGGGATTCAGCACGGCGGGACCGCGTTCCAGCTCGCGTCCGAGCAGTTCGACGTCGGCGGGGTCGTCGGGGCTGGACTGCATCTGGTGATGTCGCCGATGGTCACGCTCCGATTCGACGGCGACCTCTACGTCTACCGGTGGAGTGCCGGCCCGGGGTTCGGAGCCAAGACGCAAACAGATTTCATGATGACGGTCGGCCTCGGACTCCGGCTCGGACGTTAGGCATCAATGCGGCAGCTGGTCAACTACTTCTTTCGCGGGCTCCTGATTACGGCGCCCGCGGCCTTAACGATCTACCTCTGCTGGCTCGCGATCCGTTGGGCTGACGGCCTTCTTGGCACCACGATCCCAGGGCTTGGGATCGCGGCGGCGTTCGTCGGAGTCACCGTTGTCGGGGCTCTCGCCTCGACCTGGATCACCACCACCCTGGTGGCCGCGACCGATCGGTTGCTTGCCAGACTCCCCTTTGTCCGCCTGCTCTATGCCAGCATCAAAGACCTGCTCGGCGCGTTCGTGGGAGAGCAGCGTCGTTTCAACCGGCCGGTGCGAGCCCGAATCGGCGAGGGGACCGCTGAGGTATACTTGCTGGGATTCGCAACATCGGAATCGTTAGGTCATTTGGGATTGGCCGATCAGGTAGCCGTATACGTTCCGTTCTCCTACAGCGTCGCGGGCCACATTCTGATTCTGCCCCACGACCGAATCACCCCTTTGGCGGTGGACGCCGCAGATGCAATGGCTTTCATCGTCTCCGGCGGGGTAACCCGTTCGGTACCCAAGACGGGGGCTCCCCCAGCGGCTTAACGGTCGCTGACCTTCGGCGTCCAACCCGGTGAAGCTCGTCACCCAAGAACCCGAAGGAGCCCCCGATGAAGACGCTAACTCGTTACAGCGCCCTAGGTTTGTTGATTACCCTGGCGGCATGCAACTCGGAAGGAACCGCGCCTGAGCTGACGCCGCTCAGCGATCTCGCCATCACCCGCGACGTGGCCTTCCAATCGGCCGATGCCGCCGCCGAGGAAGTTGAACTCATGGGCGGACCGACCGGCCAATTGGGCTTCGGTTTCGCCGCGAGCGTCAACGGCGAAGAAGACGCCCCGTTCCGGTGCGGAACTCACACCCGGGACCTCCTAACCATCGTTCGTACCTGCACGTTCAAGGACGCCGCCGGAGCCGCCCAGAACGCCTACGATCCGGCCACCACCGCCTCGGCGGCGATCCACGCCGAAATCAACGGAAAGATCGAGCGGGAAAACTGGACCGCTGAGGTGGCGCGAATCCGGGACCTCATCGTAACGGGGTTAGCGGGCACCGAGACAAGCCGCACCTGGAACGGCACCGGCACCGGTACATCGACCCGATCACGGCACAAAGAAGGCACCGAAACCCGGACCTACGATATCTCCTGCGCCGGAACCAGAACCAACGTGGTGGTGAATCTTCCCCGGGCTGAAAATCGGTGGCCGATTTCGGGAACGATCAACCGGACCTGCACGATCAAGATCACGGGCGGCCCGAACGACGGCAAAACGGTCCAACGGGTGGTCGTGATTACGTTCAACGGGACCCAGTTGGTACCGATCACGGTCAACGGCAAGGCGTTCACTCTGGATCTCAAGACCAGGAAAATCGTCTAGAGGCCGGCGCTGGGCGCTCGGCATTCGGACAGGGTGGGCCTTCGGGCCCGCCTTTTTCGTTTTGGGGAGGGTATTTTTGGTGGATGAGGTCACTCGGCGGGTTGGATTTCGACAATACCTTCGCTCGGTTGCATCCGGCGTTCTACGAGGTGGTGGATCCGACGCCTTTGGGAGAGCCGCACCTGGTGGCGTTCAATCCGGACGCCGCGGCGCTCATCGATCTCGATCCAACAGCCCGGCACGACCCGGAGGCGGCGAGGTATTTGTCCGGCGGGCTGCGGCTACCCGGGGCCGAACCGGTGGCCGCACTCTACGCGGGGCACCAATTCGGGGTCTGGGTTCCGCAGCTCGGAGACGGCCGGGCCATTCTGCTGGGCGAGGTTCGGAACCGCCGAGGGGAACGCTGGGACTTGCAACTCAAAGGCGGCGGCCAAACCCGGTTCTCCCGGATGGGCGACGGCCGGGCGGTCCTCCGATCCACCATTCGTGAGTACCTGGCCTGCGAGGCCATGCAGGCCTTGGGCATCCCTACGACCCGGGCACTCGCGATCGTCGGGAGTCCCGATCCGGTCTATCGAGAAACCGTCGAGACCGCGGCGACCCTGATCCGGATGGCGCCAAGCCATGTTCGGTTCGGTAGTTTCCAGGTCCTGGCGGCCCGCGGGTTGACCGAACGGATCACCGAACTCGCGGACTACGTCATCGACCAGCATCACCCGGAGCTCACTGGGTCGCCGGATCGGCTGGCGCAATGGCTTGCCATCGTCGTCAATCGGACGGCGGACTTAATGGCGGCCTGGATGGCGGTCGGCTTTGCCCACGGGGTCATGAATACCGACAACATGTCGATCTTAGGGCTGACCCTCGACTACGGCCCCTACGGGTTCCTCGAGGATACCGACCCCGGTTTCATTTGTAATCACACCGATCACGCCGGCCGGTATGCGTTCGATCAACAGCCGGCTGTTGGGTTGTGGAATGCCGCTCGGTTGGCCGAGTCGCTTCTTGGCCTCATCTCGACTGAGGAGGCCAACGGGGCGTTGGCGCTCTACGCGGGGCGCTTTGAGGCCGGTTACGGGCGCCGAATGCGAGCGAAACTCGGCCTCCGGACGAAGCACCCGGAGGACCACACACTGATCAGTGAAATGTTGAGCTTGATGGCCGCCAATCGAGTCGACTACACCCGGTGGTTTCGAGGCCTCACTGAACCGGCGAAGCTCCGAACTCTGGTCCACGACCTCGGCCGGTTCGACGCCTGGGTGGAACGCTATGCCGAGCGGATCGCCACTGAAGCCGACGATCCGGCCCGGCGAGTGGAGGGGATGAATCGAACCAATCCAGTCTTCGTCCTTCGAAACCACCTCGCCCAGCGCGCCATCGTTAGGGCCGAGCAAGGTGACTACACCGAACTCGAAACACTCCATCGGATCTTGCGCACGCCGTTCGACGAACAACCTGAGCACGCCGGCTATGGTGAATCCGCCCCCCTAGCCGAGCGCGGAATCGTGGTGAGCTGTTCGTCCTAACGCCTTATCGACCCGAGAAGGTGTCGCAGTCCTCGATCCGGCCCGATTTGAAACCACGCATGAACCAGCGGGCCCGCTGCTCCGACGAGCCGTGGGTAAAGCTCTCCGGATTGATGTAGCCCTGGGATTGTTTCTGAATCCGGTCGTCGCCGACGGCCGAGGCCGCGCCCAACCCTTCGTTGACATCGCCTTCTTCGAGCAGGCCCATGGTCGCGGTTTCATGGCCCCAGATGCCGGCCAAACAATCGGCTTGGAGTTCGAGGGCGACCTGAGCGGGATTCGATTGACCGGGGTTGGATTGCTGGAGTTGGCGGACTTTGCCTTCGATACCCAGAAGCGTCTGGACGTGATGGCCGATTTCGTGAGCCAAAACATAGGCCTGGGCAAAATCACCGGGGGCGGCGAACCGCTGGTCGAGCTCATCGAAGAAGCCCAGGTCGATGTAGACCTTCTGGTCGCCCGGGCAGTAGAACGGGCCCGACGCGGCCGAGGCTGAACCGCAGGCCGACTCGACGGCCCCGCGAAACAGGACCAGCTTGGCACGCTGGTACCGGGCTCCCATTTGGGGAAACTTCCGCTCCCAGAAGTTCTGAGTGCTGTCGAGGACGAACCCGACGAACTTCACTCGCCGCTCTTCCTCGGGCGACGCGGCAACCGGGCCGGCCTCGGCGCCGGCCGGCGCACTGCCGCCCAAGCCGCCGCCGCCGACGAGACTGAAGAAGTCCTGCTTGAAGAGAAAGCTCAAGACCAGGAGGATCACGAACCCGCCGATACCGAGGCCCCGGCCCCCGCCAAACCGGGCGCCACGACCGGCCCCGCGGCGATCCTCGATGTCCTGACTCGTCGCACCCGGTTTCCACTTCATCGGATATTCCTATTGGCCAAACGTTGCTCGTTGCTCAGACCCGATTTGGCCGGAGCGCGACAAAGGTACCCCAAATTCGCCGAAAAACGACTGGTACCGCGCTACCGGACCGTGATGTCGAACGGGGCGGTCATGATCCCGGCGGGCCGGCGAATTTGCACCCACACCCGGTACTGGCCTGGGCTCGGAAACGCGTAGGGAAAGGTCATCGTCCCGTCAAACATCGGATGGTCGCTATGAGCCGCCATCGCAGTGTCCGCCGCCATTCGACGAGCGAGCATTCCCGGTACCGAATCGGTAACGCGGCGCCCCTCGGTGAGCGCTTGTTGCGCCACCATGGAAATGGTTCCGTTCGGGTGGAGGTGGATGTAGACCTTGCCATCGGTCCGGTAGACGACCGCGTGGCCGGGCATTCCGAGATACGGAGCAAGCCGGGCCGCCCTGCCGTCGGGCTCCTTCACGGCAAAAGTCAGCCCGGCTTCCTGGTTCGCCAACAGAGAATCCGGCTTCAGCTCCCAGGTAACGGTGGCGCCGTCGGACAAGGAGACGGTCGCCCCGCTCGGCGTGGCAGTCGAGGTCGCATCCTCGGGATCGGAGAGGCTGCTGTCGGCGCCAACGGGGGGCAGGTCGATCTTGGCAACCATGGTCTGAGGAAAGCCGGTCTCATGGACCACATCGGCATAAGCCGTGTACCGGCCGGCCGGCAGGGCACCGAGAGCGGCGCGGAACGTTATCGAGTCGGTTGAGATCGGATGGAGATGGGCAAACGCGGTCGGGTCGCCTTCGCGCATCATGAATAGGTGCATCAGCTTCCCGTGATCCGGCACCAAGGGGCTGACCGAAAAGCGTTCCCACCGGTTGCCGGCCCGCCGAGTCGACCAGACCGAGTCAGTGATCGAAAACCGGAGCATTCGCCTGCCGGCATCGAAATCGACGGCGGCTGCCGCCGTAAACGGGCGGTAAAGCTCAGCCTGGTAGTCCTGTTCCACGGCCTTCCACCAGGCTCTCCCCCCGAAAAGGCCAAGGCCGAGAACGCCGGCGCCGAAGACCGAGGCCAGCGCGCCCGTCTTCCGACCGCGGGGGGTTACCGGCTGGCCTGGTGGCGTCACACTCTCGCTCCCGGCCGCTCCAAGAATTGTCACGGCTCCAATGAATAGAAACGCGCCCAGCGCCAAGAGCAGCTTGCCGAGCCAGGGGTACATCCCGATTTGGCGCTCCGGCACCGCCGCGACCGGTACGACGACTACCCCGGTGCCTTGGCTCCCGGTCACTTCCACGTTGACGCTGAACGACCCGGGAGTCATGAACCAAAGTTCGGCGTGATAGGTACCGGGGCGTCCAGGGACCGGCTTGGCCACATCGGCGGGCGGCGCACCGGCCTTACCCGCGTCGAAGATGATCGGCCGAGCGGTGACCTTCTCGACCCCTTCACCTGTGACGGTCATGTCGATCTGCGCCAACCCCGGCACGACGCCCGGGAGGCGAATGACGACCCGAACCGGATACGGTCCGGCGTTGCCCTGAAACCAGGTGTCGGGACTCCCGATATGAGCGCTGGTCAGAGTCGCCACCGCGCCAAGCAGCACCGTCGCCACCAGCCCGCGATACCTCATTAGCGCTGAACCCGGGCCATCCAGCGACCCCACCAGAGGCCGAGGCGGCTTGAGAGGGTGCCAAGGATCATGGCGATGAACAGCCCCTTGCCGACGGCGAGGTAGTCGACCTGCCCGACCCAACCTTGGCCCCGGACCCATTGGAGTCCTGGGACATCGAAGAACGTCTTGGTCCAATCGCCCAGGCGGTCGGCGTAGCCCCAGTAACCGGTGGCAAAGAAGTAGTTTGGCTGCTCGAGCGACATCAGGAAGGTCGCAAAGGGCCACTGCACGGCCGCCAGTAGCGCCACGAACACCACCCCCAGCACCGGTGCGCAAATCCAGTCACTGACCGTCGCCATCCGGGTGAGCAACCAATCAATGGCCAGCGCGGGAATGATGACCAACAGCGGGAACCCCGGGGGGGTGAGGTTGGTAACCGGGTTGTAGATCGGGGCAAGCATCGGGGTGGCGGGAACGAGCGCCAACACCCAACTCGAGGCCAGTAGCACCAGTGAATAGGTCAGCGCAGCGACCGTGGCGGGATATCGGATCTTGCCGGCGCGCCCAGCGGCTACCAGAAAAATCGGGAACAATCCCGCGGAGATTTGGTAGAACAAGGGCCGGTGCTGGAGATTGGGAATCCCGGTCTCCGAATACACCATCGTCGCGACCATCAAAACGATCAAACCCATCGAGGTCGAGAAGATCAGGCCCCGGCGGTCGCCGACGGCCAGGACGGCCGACCGGTTCTGCTCGGCCAGCATCATCAGCATCGCACCCAATTGCACGGAGACCATGCCGAGGAGGAGACAGGTATGCGGGGGCGTCAGAATCTCGACGTCGAGTCCGTAGGCGGCATGCCACCAATCGTCGAACGGGGCGGAGGTAATCATCGCGATGGTGCCCCAGATGCAGACCCAGCCACCTAACGGACCGAAGAATACCTTCCAGAACCTGACGGCTCCACTCCGATCGGCGTCGGTCCCGACAAAGGAGGTGTACAGCACCCGCCAGCCGCAGAACAGGCCCGCCAACGCGGCAGCGATCTGTTCCAGCACGTGAGGCGGGCTCCAAAAGGTGTCGCGGCCGATAGCCCGGTGCCAGGCAATATCCCAATGGAGCCCGACCACGATGGCCGCCGAGGCAAAGAGAACCACCGGGACGGTGGCCTCGAGGGCCAGGTACCGAGCCAAAGCCGATCCGGCTGTGGGGGTGTTCGAACGTTCCAAGACTGAAGTTGCCATTCAGCGCCATCCGGAAGAGCCAGCCCCAAGGTTAGAGGCAGCTTCCAACCGGGTCAACCATTCATTTAGTTTCGCCGGTGCTTTCGATCCTGAGCCCCCGGTTCCCGTGGTGACCCCCCAAAGCGGGGCGGCACTTGTCGTCCGGGCTCTCGAAGACGAGGCGGTTCGGTTTGCCTTCGGCATCCCCGGAACTCACAACATCGAGCTATACGACGCCTTGGCCACGTCCGAGAGGGTGCGGACGATTCTGGTCACCGACGAACAGAGCGCCGGTTTCATGGCTGATGCCGTGTGGCGGGCCAACCGCGAGTTGGCGTGCGTCAACCTGGTTCCCGGCGCGGGGTTGACCCACGCGTTGTCGGGTATCGCCGAGGCATACATGGATGGGATGCCGCTCCTGGTTCTTGGCTGTGGGATCCGCCGCGACAGCCCGTTTGGGTACCAGTTGCATGACGTAGACCAACTGGCGATCGCGGCCCCGGTGTGCAAGGCGGTGTTTCGCTCGGCGGATGGGCGCGACTTGTATCAGACAATTCGGAAGGCCTGCGCCCTGGCCCGGTCGGGAACCCCGGGGCCGGTCATGGTCGAGGTGCCGGTAGACCAGTACCTCTTCCGGCACGATGGGGCCTCGTTCGGTGCGCCCGACCCGATTCCGGCTCCGGTGGCCGACCCGAAGCTTTTGGCCCAAGCGGCGGCTCTGCTTACCGCCGCCGGCGCCCGGCCCCTGCTCTACCTGGGTTGGGGCGCCGCCGGAGCCGGTGGCGATCTGATAGCCCTCGCTCAAGCGTTAGGCGCCCCGGTCGCCACGACGATCACCGGCAAGGGGGTGTTTCCAGAGTCCCACCCGCTCTTCCTCTGGAACGGATTCGGCGACGCGGCTCCTCCGTTTGTCCGGGCCGTGGCCGCCGGCTGCAATCTGACCTTGGCGATCGGCTGCCGGTTTAGCGAGGTCGGGACGGGCAGTTATTCGTGTGTTCCCAAGGGGCCGCTGATCCACGGGGACATCAACCGCGAGGTCATTGGCCGAAATTTCCCGGCCGCCATCGCTCTCGAAGGCGACGGAGCGGCAATCGTCACGGCCCTCCTCGATCAGATTGGCGGCCGACCGGCCCCGGATCGGCGCGAGACTCAAACGAAGATCCAGGCGGGCCATGCTGAGGTCATTCAGGCGCGGCGCAACACCCCAAGCCCAGATCGGGTGACGCCCGCCGTGTTGTTCGACCACCTTGCCCGCGACTTTGGCCCCGACACCATCTATACAACCGACAGCGGCAACGGCACGTTCTTGGCGATGGAGTGCCTCAAACTCGAGGCACCGGGGCGCCTGCTTGCGCCGGTCGATTATTCATGCATGGGATACGCCGTTCC
>JANNQX010000257.1:0-14471 GCA_031400975.1 Gemmatimonadota bacterium | reverse complement strand
AGCCATCGCCTCGGGGTCAACCGGCCGCGCGAGGTGACGAACCGGCCCATCGGCTGAATCAGCGCAGCAGGGCCCGAAGCCTGCCGCTTTGGGTCCGGCTCGACGTGAGCCGGGTTCCATCCCGCAGGGTGAGGACGTACTCGCCATGGAAGTACGGCTCGACGGTGGCAATCCGGTCGAGATTGACGATGGCGCCGCGGTGCACCCGGGCAAACCGGTCCGGGTCGAGCCGGCCCTCGAGGTTCCGCAGCGGCTCGCGAATCAAGTGCGTGCTCCGCCCGACATGGAGCCGGGCGTAGTTTCCCCGGGCCTCGATCCAGTCGATGTCCTCGACCGGCACCATCGACACGGTCGAACCGAGACGGGCGGCAAGCCGGGCGGAAAAACCCCGAACTCGGCGCAACTCGGAGAGCAACTGGTCGAGTGCCAAGCGATTGGCATCGGGATGGAGGAGCCGGGTCCGGGCCCGAGCCAGCGATTCTTCGAATCGACCGGCATTCACCGGTTTGAGGAGATAATCGGCCGCGTTGACTTCAAACGCTTGAATCGCGTACTGGTCGTACGCCGTCACGAACACCACCACCGGGCGATGCGGCGGCGCCAACGCCTCGAGCACTCCAAACCCGTCGAGCTCAGGCATCTGGATGTCGAGGAAGACGAGATCGGGGGCGAGTTTCGCCACGGTGGCAAGGGTCTCGCGGCCGTCGCCACACTCCGCCACCACCGTCACATCCGGGTGACCGGCCGCCAACGTTCGGAGTCGTTCCCGGGCGAGCGGCTCATCATCCGCGATGACGACGCGGATCATGCCTCGACCTCGGCCAACCGGGGGGCGACCGCCTCGTGAAACGGCATGCGCATCGTGGCCACCGTGCCGCCCTCTCGGCGCCCGGCGAGGGTGAGGACACCCCGAGCCCCATAGAGTTCCGTCAAACGTCCGCGAGTGGAACCGAGTCCGACGCCGTCGCGGAGCGCCCCGGCGGCCGGACCATAGCCGTCGTCGGCCACGGTGAGCTCGAGGTCTCGGTCGATCCGACGCGCCCGAATCGTCACCCGGCCGGAGCCGGCCTTCCGCGCGATCCCATGCTCGAACGCGTTCTCGAGTAACGGCTGAAGCGCCAGGCATGGCACCAGGGCGGCCAGGGTCCCCGGCTCCACCTCCCGCTCGATGGTCAGCCGGTCGCCGAACCGAGCTTGGGCGATGGCCAGGTAGTCGTCGGCCAGCGTCAGTTCCTCCGCGAGGGTCACTTCCTGGCGGGGCCGCCCCTGCAGCGTTTTTCTGAGCAACGCACTCAGGTGACCCAGCATGGCGTCGGCGGCTCCCGGGTCACGATGCACCAGCGTCGAAATCCCCTGCAGGGTGTTGAAGAGGAAGTGGGGATGCAGCTGAGCGGTCAAGGCGGTGAGGTGCGCCTCCGACAGGCGGGCCTGCAACCGCGCCGTGAGCAGCTCGCGTTCCCGGGCCCGGCGCTGGAACTCGATGGCGTGGATCGCGGCCGCCAGGCACCAAAACGCGATGTTTTCGGACACGAATCCGCCGGTCATGATCCGGCCGAGCTCCGGCATCGGGTAGCCAAGCACCCGCGCCATGACCGTCCATTCGAGCACGAACTTGATCGCCGAGGCCGCCGCGCAGAGGGCCAGGTGAACGGGGAGATGGCGGATCCAAACGCCCGCATCGATCGGAAACCGCCGCGCCGCCCAAAAAAACGCCGGTGTAAAGACGGCGCAACTGTACCAGTTGACCAGTTGTCCCGAGATCAGCCGGTCCCAATCGATCGGCAGGTTGTCGAGCTCGCGCCGGACGACCGACTGGGTGGTGGTCAGGATCGCCAGTCCCGTCCACACCGCGAACCCGATGGCCCATTGCCCCGCCCGCGTGTTCATAACAGGAAATTTCTCCCGAACGGCGCCGGACCGGAAGCCACCTGGACCCGCCGCACGGCCAGTTCGTCCCCGTGGTCTATCGGGAGACGGCGCGGGCGGCCGACTATGGTCCGATGAACCCCACGTGGACTCGGATCTATCGTCGTCACCCCCTCTATGCGTTCGCCTTCTCCGGAACCCTGGCGCTGGCGGTGGCCGCGGCGACCGTCAGCCTCGCCGTCATCCAGCGGGCCTTCCTCGAACCCCTCCCGTATCCGAATGGCGACCGGCTGGTCTCGATCCAGACCATTGCCGAAGGCCGATCGTCATCGGTCTCGCCCTACGTCCTCGAAGAGCTCGGGGCCACGAACGGGCCTCTCTCTGATTTCGTGTCCATCCGCCCGGAAGGTATCACCTTCACCGATGCGGGCACGACCGACCAACTCAACGGCATCCGGGTCACCGAGGCCTTCTTTTCAGCGTTGGGAGCGGCGCCGCTCCACGGCCGGGCCCTCCGGCACGACGATCGGGACGTCGTGGTCATCAGCTCGGCGTTCTGGGTTCGGGCGATGGCCGGCGATCTCAAGGCGGTCGGCCGCTCCATTGCGGTCAACGGGACGGCGCACACGGTGGTTGGCATCATGCCCCCGTCGTTCCGGACGCCGTATTTCAAGGACACCGAGGTGTGGTTGCCGCTCGATCTACAGGGCTTGATCGCGTCCAACCCGAGGGCCCGACGGGGGCTCACGGTGTTAGCCCGCCGGGTTCCCGAGGCGACCGGAGCCCAAGTCGATGCCTATTCTCCCGGCGGCTGCAACGGGACTACCCGGAGATCCATGGCCGGGCACCGAGGCCAGGCTGTGGCGGACGACGGGCTCGGCGGCGGCCCGGCCGCGGACTTGAATGGTCGGCACCGGCTCGGCCCCCAAGAAATGGCTGAAGATGAAATGGCTCATCTCGCCGCTGCCGCCGCCGTTCCGGCGGACGTCAATGATGAGCGCGTCCGTCCGAGAGAGAAACCGGAGCGCATCGACCACCGCATCCTGATAGTTCCCGCCCAAGAACCCGGTGATTTCGAGGTATCCGATGTTGCCGTCGAGGATCTCGGCCTTCCCCATCCCGAAATTCAGGTACCGGGGGTCGGCCGGCAGCCCAGCCGAGGCGGCCTGGCCCGGGTTCGGGAGGTAGCGGAGGCTCAGGTGAAGGTCCCCGTTCAGGGCCCGGAGATCCCGGGTCACCAATTCCGCAAACTGCGCCGGGCCCTCGGCGTTGGCGTACTCGCCGGACCCGAGTTGCGCTCGGAGCCGTTGACCGATCAGCCGGGCCGTATCGACCTCGACATAGGTGCGCTCGAGACGGGCGACCGCCGAGTCGATGATGGCGGCGCGAACCGGGGCGGTGAGCCGGGGAACGGCCGGGGCCGATTGGGCCGACGTGACCCCCGCGGCGGGTATGGCGAGGAACAGGGCGATTGACCGGATCCGAAGGAAGCGCGACACGGGTTGGCCTTTGCGATTGGTTCCGCGGTGATGTCCGGAGCGTCGATTTGGTCGCGGCTGAGTCATCGTCTCGCTACCGACCTCGATCATCCGTAGAGACGGAGGCGTAAGAAGCCGCCGCAAACGGTCGGGGGACTCCGTCCGGACGCTGAGCCTCGTGTGGGACGAGCGCTTCGCCGCGACCGGGGGCGCCTGGCGGGCGGTGATCCCCAAGGTCCTGGAGCAGTTCCTGGCCTGCGGCCTCTTAGAACACGGGTTCGCCCGGATTCGATGCGAAAGGCGTCCGAGCTTGACCCTCGTCGGGCCCTGGCGAGCAGTTGCTCCCGAAGGTCCGGGTCAGCGCGGGGAAGGTCGATTCGACCTGCCTCGCCTCGCCGCTCTGGGTCCCGTCGTTCAGCAGCGCGACGTTGGAGTCGGGACCGAATCGGTTCCGGATCGTGGACATCCCGGTGGCGTGAGCGAGCCGGTCCGGGTTACCGTCGCGGCCCAAGTCGACGGGGCGTCGGTCGGGGGGTTGATCGTCCGTCTCGCTCGGAGGTCGGTGCCGTAACCACGTTTCCCCGAGTTTGCCGCCGTCTGGCCCCACTCGTATGTTTCGGGTTACGCGCTCAAGTCTTCGAGGAGATTCCATGCCGAGCCGCTCCGTCACCTTCACGGGTATCAGGTTCGAGAATCCCTTCCTGCTCTCCTCGGCCCCGCCGACGGAGTCGGAAAGCAATATCATGCGGGCCTTCGACGCCGGATGGGGCGGCGTCGTGACCAAGACCATCGGGCTGCATCCGGTGGTGAACGTCGCCGGCGCCAAGACCAAGTTCCTCCGGACGTCGCCCGAGGACACCCGGGTCTCGATGAAGAAACGGGACGGCACCGTGCTCCATTCGTCGTGGAACTGGGAGCTGATCTCCGATAAGCCGCTCGACTGGTGGGTTGTCCGGCTCCGGAAAATCAAGGACGCCCACCCGGGCAAGGTGCTGATCGCGTCGATCATGGCGGGTTCGGGAAACGACAAGGAGCTCCGGGCGTGGCAGACCCTGGCCACGGCCTGCCAGGAGAGCGGTGCCGACGGATTGGAGCTCAACTTCTCCTGTCCCCACATGGACCGGAAGGACATGGGCTCCAACATCGGCCGCGACGAAGGCCTCTGCTCGGTGGTGACCGAGGCGGTCAAGGAAGTGGCGACGGTACCGGTCTGGACCAAGCTGACGCCGAGCACCTCGGACATCGTGATCGAGGCGGGGGCGTGCCTTCGAGGCGGTGCCGATGCGATCGTCTCGTCGAACACCTTTCCGTCACTCCCGGTCATTGACCCCGAGACCCTCGAGTTCGAAATCAACGTTGACGGGCTAGTGTCGAGCGGCGGGTTGGGCGGCCCGGCCATCCTGCCGATTTCGCTCGCCAAGATGGCGGCGATGACGCAGGCGTTTCCGCAGGCCAGCTTCTCAGGGATTGGCGGCGTTTCCGATTTCAACCAGGCAGCCAGCTACTTTCTCCTCGGGTGCGGTACGGTGCAGGTTTGCACCGCGGCGATGCTCGACCACGCGGTTGGCCCTAACGTGATCAAGCGGCTCCTGGCCGGGCTCGACCATTTTTTCGAGATCCACGCCGATAAGGGGTGGACGTCGGTCGAGGACTTCCGCGGGATCCGGCGCGATCGAGTGGTGCGGCAATCAGAAATCCGGCGGCCGAGCGATGCCGAGTACCATGCGGGCTATGAAGGCGTGGAAGGCTACGCTGAGGAGTGACCGATGCGATTTGATAAAGTGGTCAAGGACGGAAACGTCGTCACTCCCGGCGGCGTCGTTGTGGGCGACATCGGCATTGTGGGTGAGAAGATCGCGGCGGTGGGGCTGGGGCTCGATGCCACCGGCGCCGCCGTCATCGATGCGGCGGGCCATCACGTCATTCCGGGCGTGCTCGACGTCCACGTCCACCTCGCGCTGCCCTTCATGGGCGCCGTCTCGGCCGACGACTATCGGACCGGCACCCGGGCCGGTGCCCGCGGAGGCGTCACGACGCTGATCGACTTCGCGATCCCCTACCAGGGCGATTCGCTCTCCGCCGCCGCCGATAACTGGCACCAGCGCGCCGAGGGGAAGGCGCTGATCGACTACACGTTTCACATCTGCGTGACCCGGTGGGACGAGCACAAGGACCAGATCAAAGGGATGGTGGACCGGGGCTTCTCCACCTTCAAGGAGTTCATGATCTACGAGTCTGAGGGGTGGCAATCGGACGACCGCGCCATGTTCGGCACCCTCGAGAAGATGAAAGAGTACGGCTCGATGCTCTTGGTTCACGCCGAGAGTTCTCGGGTGCTCGACGAGTTGATCTCCCGACACCATACGCCGGAGTTGATGAAGCAATACGGGGCCCGGCTCCACCGGATGACCCGGCCGAATTTCATCGAGGCCGAGGCGATTCAGCGGGCCGTGATGTGGAGCGAGGCGACCGGCGGCCAGCTCTACATCGTCCACATGAGTACCGGCGAGGGCGCCGACATCATCCGGGCGGCACAGGCGCGGGGAGTGCCGGTGATTGCCGAGACCTGCGTCCAGTACCTGGTCCTCGATGATTCGGTGTTCGATCGGCCCGATGGCCACCTCTTCGCCTGTTGTCCCCAACTCAAGAAACCGGCCGACATCGAGCGGCTCTGGAAGGGTGTGGCGGCCGGAGAGGTCTCGGTCATCTCGACCGACACCTGCACCTTTACCCGGGAGCAGAAGGCCCTCTGGCAGGGCGACTGGACCAAGATTCCGATGGGAATGCCGGGGCTCGAGACCTTGCTGCCGCTGACGTACACCAAAGGCGTGCTTGGTGGCCGGATGACCCTCGAAGAAATGAGTCGCAAACTTTCCACCAACCCGGCCAAGATCATGGGGCTCGCGCCGAAGAAAGGCGCGATCCAGGTCGGTGCCGACGCCGACCTCGCCATCATCCACCCGACCAAGACGATGCCGGTTGACCCGGCCACGATGGAGACCAACGCGGACTGGTCGCCGTACCAGGGCTGGGAGTTGGCCGGCTTCTCGCGCACCACCCTCTCGCGGGGCGACGTCATCGTCGACGACTATCAGGTGGTCGGCAAAGAGGGCCGGGGCCAATGGCTGCCGCGGAAGACCGCGGGGCTGGCATGATCGAGAGCCGGCTCTGGAACGAAGACCTGGCGCCGACCACGCCGGAGAAGCGGACCTGGAGCACCTACAACATCGCCGCGCTCTGGATCGGGATGAGCGTGGTGATCACCACCTATACCCTGGCCTCGGGCCTGATGTCGCAGGGGATGACCTGGTGGCAGGCAATGGGCACCATTCTCCTCGGTAACGTTATCGTCCTGGTTCCGATGATCTTGAACGCCCACGCCGGCACCAAATACGGGGTCAGCTTTCCGGTGCTCTGCCGGGCCAGCTTCGGGGTCCGCGGAGCGAATGTGCCGGCGCTGCTTCGGGCCGTGGTCGCCTGCGGCTGGTTCGGAATCCAGACCTGGATCGGCGCGTTGGCGCTCGACACCTTGATGAACGCGGTGTGGAGCGGCTGGAGCGGCATCGGCATTCACACGGCGCTCGCCTTCGCCGCCTTCTGGGGCATCCAGGTCGCGATCATTCTGAAGGGCACCGAGGGAATCAAAGTCCTCGAAAGTTGGTCGGCGCCCCTGTTGCTCGGGGGCGGGGCGCTGCTCCTGATCTGGGCGGTGCGGAACGGGGGCGGGCTTGGTCACGTGCTCGAGCAGTCGCAGAAACTGCAAACCGGAACGGCCGATTTCTGGAGGATCTTCCCGGCGGCTCTCACCGCGAACGTGGGATATTGGGCCACGCTCAGTCTCAACATTCCCGACTTCACCCGGTACGCCAAGAACCAGCGCTCCCAGATGCTCGGCCAGGCGCTTGGGCTTCCGACCACGATGACGGCGTTCGCCTTCATCGGTGTGGCGGTAACCAGCGCGACCATCGTAATCTTCGGGGAACCGATTTGGGATCCCGTGGTGCTGGTGACCAAGATCGGCGGGGCCGGGGTGATCGTGTTCGCAATGTTGGTCGTGCTCGCCGCGCAGCTCACCACCAACATGGCCGCGAATGTGGTGTCGCCCTCGAATGATTTTTCAAACCTGAGCCCGCGGAGGATCAGCTACGTGACCGGCGGGCTGATCACCGCGGTCATCGGAGTTCTCATGATGCCCTGGCGGCTCTACTCCGACGCGGCCGCATACATCTTCACCTGGCTGCTTGGCTATTCGAGCCTGATGGGTGCGCTGGGCGGGATTCTCATCGTGGACTATTGGATCATCCGCCGACAACAGCTCGACGTCGGCGACCTGTTCTCGGAGCAAGGCCGGTACCGCTACCGGAGCGGTGTCAATCCAGCCGCGATTATCGCGCTGGTGCTTTCGGTGTTGCCGGTCGTCCCCGGGTTCCTCCGGGCGACCTCGACCCCGGGTGGCGTGGTGCCGAATCCGGGGTTCTTCGACGCCCTCTATTCGTATGCCTGGTTCGTGACTTTTGCCCTGAGTGGCCTGCTCTATTTCGCGTTGATGCGCGGCGCCAGTGCCGGCAGTCACGCGCCTAACCGTTAACGTACCCGAGAGTCCCGATGCCCCGACTCGTCAAGTGCGGCCTGATCCAAGCCACCCACGCCTGCGACACCAGCGAACGGCTCGACATCATTCGGGAGGCCAACATCACGAAGCATCTCGAGATCATCGAGAAGGCCGGTGCGGAAGGCGTCCAGATCCTCTGCATGCAGGAGATCTTCACCGGTCCGTACTTCTGCGCCGAACAGACCACTCGGTGGTACGACGCGACCGAGCCGATTCCCGACGGGCCGACCACGAAGCTGATGCAACAGATGGCCAAGAAGCATCGAATGGTGATCGTGGTGCCGCTGTTCGAGGTCGACGGCACCGGGGTGTACTACAACACCGCCGCCGTGGTCGATGCCGACGGCAGCTATCTCGGCAAATACCGGAAGAACCACATTCCCCACACCGCGCCGGGCTTCTGGGAGAAGTTCTACTTCAAGCCGGGCAACCTCGGCTATCCGGTGTTCCAGACCCAGTATGCCACGATTGGCGTGTACATCTGCTACGATCGCCATTTTCCCGAGGGTGCCCGGGCGTTGGGGTTGAATGGGGCGGAAATCGTCTTCAATCCGTCGGCGACGGTGGCTGGTCTTTCCGAATATCTCTGGAAGCTCGAGCAGCCCGCCCATGCCGTGGCGAATGCCTATTTCGTGGGCGCTATCAATCGGGTGGGAGTGGAGGGGCCGTGGAACATCGGGGAATTTTACGGCCAGAGCTATTTCTGCGACCCGCGGGGGCAATTCATGGCGCAGGGGAGCCGGGACAAGACCGAGTTGATCACCGCGGTGCTCGATCTCGACCAGATTCGCGAGGTCCGGAATGTCTGGCAGTTCTTCCGCGACCGGCGGCCGGAGACGTATGGGGGGCTGACCGCGCTGTAGCTCGACATCAAGGTGCCCTGGCGAACCACCTTGAAGATCGACGATGTCATCCTCCGGCGTCTCAAGCAACGGGCCGCCGCCGAAGGCCGAAGCATGCAGGAGGTTGCCAACCAACTCCGCCGCCGAGGCCTGGCCAGTAGGGATCGCGAGCCCTACTCGCTCGCCCTGACCGGGTGGGAGGCGACCGAGCAGCCTGGGGTTGACCTCCTCGACCGCGATAAGCTGTTTGATCTGATGGACGGCCGCTGACGATGCGGGCGGTCGACACCAGCGTCCTCGTCTACGCCGAGATTCGCAACAGCCGATTCCACGAGCGAGCGCGGGCGGTCCTGACCGAGTGTGCGGAAGGGGCGGCCGCATGGGCTCGCCGCCGCCGGATTTTCGAGGTCGACCCGCTCACCTGTCCGCGGTGCCAGGGCGTGATGCGCGTGGTCGCCGTGATCACCGACGCCGCCCCCCTGGTAACGACGTTTCAATTAAATGCTTGCGCCCATTGCTTCATAAAAGCGTGCAATTCGCTGGTGCCCAATGACTGCATTGATCTTGCGTCATCCGCAGTTACGGTTTCCCAGCCGCTCATGTCTTCGCGGCTGGCGTATACCCAATAGAGCGAACAATGCTGGCATTGATAAAGATCGAAATCGAATTGATAGACATGTGCAAGCTCAGTCAGATACTTTGGTCGTGACCCAGCACAGCACGGCAAATCGGGTTTGGAGTTCGGCATGTCAACCGGTTTGGATAAAGTCTCAGACTGAGGCATAGGGACAAGCTCAGTTTGGCTCATACTTTCGGGCTGCTTTATCGTGCGTTGGCGACTCCATGACAGCATTGCAAGCCAAATAGCGCAAACGAGCGCGGTGGAAATACCGACAATCCACGGCATTACGCCATAGGCCGCATAATCTGGGGTTGCTCCAATATCCAATTTTACATACAACGTCAGCATTCCAAAACACAAGAAAACAGTAAGGCCAGGGACGGGGCGGTCGAGCTCCGCCTGGGCAAAATAGGCCGACGCCTTGCGGATGATCTCATTCGTCCGGCGCAGTTCGCGGTTTTGCGCTCCAACGCCGCCACGCGGGTGCGCTCGTCCGTCGTCAGGCCCGGGCGCTGGCCAGCATCACGCTCAGTCTGGCGCACCCACCGACGCAACGTTTCCTCGGTACATCCCAACTTCCCGGCGATCGAGCTGATCGCGGCCCACTGCGACCCATGGGCACCGGTTGGTTCGCGCACATGGGCGGCGCCCCCATCTGCGGATCCCGTCACTTGCCGTTCACGGCCGGCTTGCTCAGGTCCGGACGCCAGTTGAGGACCACCACCAGTGGCTGCGCCCCCGGACGCTCGATGCGCTTGACGAGCAGAAAACGATCACCGCTCGGCGTGACATCGTAACTGTAGGTCAAACTCGTGCCGCGCACGAGGTCGCTCGTGGTAAACAGCTTGACTGGCGCGCCAATCGCGCCCGTCGCCGGATCAAACGACGCACTCATCATGGTGGCATCACTCATGAAAACGATCTCACGTCCGCCCTTGGTCCATCGTGGCTGAGTTGCATTGCCGGAAGACAGCAGGTGGCGTCCGCCCGTACCACTTAACCGGCGGATGTAGATGTCGCGTTGCCCACCTACCTGTTCAGAGTAGGCAATCCAGCTACCGTCGGGACTCACCGCACCCAGCCGCTGTTCAACCTCGCCAGCGATTACCTGCTTTGGTGGACTACTTCCATCGACCGCTGCGGTCATCAGCCGGAACTGGGGCCCAGATTCGCTGAAAAACAGCTGACCGCCTTCGGGAGAACTGGCCTGCGCAAACTTATCGAACGCACTGGAAAGCAGCACGCGATCGGGCGCACTGGCGTCAATCGGAATGATGTGCAGATCATACCTGCCGTCCTGCTCGAACGTGTACACAATGCGCCGGCTATCGGGCAACCACACCCCATTGAACGCGAACGCAGGTGCACGGGTCAGTTGATTGAGCGCGCGCCGCCCAATGTGATAGAGCCACAGGTCGCTCTTTGGGCGCCGAACGGTGACGGCAACCCAGCGACCGTCTGGCGACAGTCGCGGCTCCGCGTAGTCGCCAGGAGTTCCGATCAACTCGGTGTCGCGCCCGGCGCGGTCTCGGCAAACGACCGTGAAGTCGCCCCGGTATTCGGCATTGCTGAGATAGACAAATGTCCCATTCGACGACACGTTATACGCGGCGCGTCCGTCAGTGGCGCTCCAGACCACATCGTCCTGCACCGGTACGGCATCACCGCTGGTCCTGACGCGATCCGCATCGAACGCAATCGCGAACACGGCATTGTCACGTGCGTACAGCAGGTGACCGGTCGGGGAGTAACGCCCAAACACGCCACCTTCGGCGAGTACCGTGACGCGACCCGACTTGAGGTCGAGCGCCTCGATGCGGGACCGGGCGACGGGCGTCGCGTAGCTGGTATAGATCACGGTTCGTTCGCCCGGCAAGAGCTGAGGCGCCCAGTGGGCGAACTCCTTGCGGACCGAATCGAGGCGTGTCAGTTGCACCGGGGCCCCGCCCGCACTCGGGAGCCGCCAGAGCCCGCTGGTGCCGGGATATATCAAATCGCCGGCCGCACTCCACGCCAGACCGCCAGGTTGGGCATGCAGTGAATCGACCAGCGTAGTCGTTGGCCCGCCACTCACGACGATCTTCCGAAGCATTCCATTGGCGACGAATGCAAGCCACTCGCCGTTCGGCGAGAACTCCGCGCCATCCATCGCTCCTTCGGTCCCGGCAATCAGCGAAAGGGTATTGGTGGTCAGGTCGCGCGTCATGAGCCGCGATCTTCCGTCGCTGTCGGTAACGCTCTGCACAATCAGGCGGCCGTCGGGCGAAATGCCAAGGTATGGACGATCGGAACCCAGTCGTCCCATTGTCGTGGCGAATCGGATTGGCATGCCCGGCGGCAAGCGCGATGACCTTCCGCGAATCGCCCATCCAGCCGCCGCCGCGAGTGTGGCCACGGCGAGGAGAATGACCGTGGCAGGTACGGCGCGCGAACGACGGACCCCCCTCGCACCCGATGCGCCGGTCGCTGTGGCGAAGTGTGCGTCGGCGAGTGCCGCCGCGAATGCCGCGGCACTCTCGAAGCGATCGGCGGGCAGTTTCTCCAGCGCCTTCGACACGGCCGCCGCGACATTCCGTGGCACTGACTTCCTGAGCACCGTGACGCTCTGCGGCTGCTCGGTGATGATCTTCATGATGATTTGCTGCGCGCTCGCCCCCGTATGCGGCGGGTTGCCCGTGAGCATCTCGTAGAGCACGGAGCCGATGGAGTACACGTCGGAGCGCGCCGTAAGTTCTTTCTCGGCGGTCGCTTGTTCCGGCGACATGTAGGGCGGCGTGCCGTGACTCAGTCCCGTCTCGGTCATGCGGCCACCCGCCGCTGCTGAAACCGCGAGCGCGATCCCGAAGTCGGCCACCATCGGCCGACCGTCATGCAGCAGGATGTTCTCGGGCTTGATATCGCGGTGGATCACGCCCTGCGTGTGCGCGTAGTGCAGCGCGCTCGCGACATCAGTGGCAATGCGGACGGCGTCCGCCACGCCCAGTTGTGTTTCGCGATCGAGCTTGCTGCGCAACGTTTCGCCGTCGATGAACGGCATCACGTAGTACAGAAATCCGTCCGCTTCGCCGCTGTCGAACAGCGGCAGAATGTGCGGATGCTGCAGCGCGGCGGTGGTCGTGATCTCTTGCACGAACCGCTCGGCACCAAGCACGGCGGCGAGTTCGGGCTTGAGCACCTTCACGGCCACGCGACGCTTGTGCTTCAGGTCCTCGGCGAGGTACACCGTAGCCATGCCGCCCACACCGAGCTCGCGCTCGAGGTGGTAGCGGTCGGATAGAGCGGCGACGAGGCGTTCGAGGGGAGAGTTCACGGGAGGGAACCTGCGGTCCGTGCAGCGGCATGGCGAGCGCCGTCCTCGAACGGCCGACTCCCGACGATGCCGCGCGAACAGGCGAAGAGGACGATTTGGAGCAGCGTCGCGGGCGGATAGACCGGGGCGCCGGTCGCATCGGTCCGACACCGCGCATCGAAGTGACGGATCGAGGGTGCGCGTGAGCAGGTGATGCAACGCGTGCTCGAAGGTGCCTGGGAGCAACTGCCGCGCGAGATCGACGGAGGCATAGGGATGTCCTTCTCCGCCCCGAACGTACCGATCGGTTCGGGGGGTGTCAACGTCGTTCCCCGGCGCGGGAGATGGCGCCGCCGACGACCTCGAGGATTCGGGCGGCGGCGAGAATCGCGCGGGCGTCACCGCGAGCGGAGCCGTCCCGGGCCAGGTCGGCGGCCGTTTCCATCAGGCTGACCGGCCGACTGTCTGGTTGGGTCGACTGCGCCATCAAAACGCCGGTCAGGGTGCACCAGGCGAGTCCGGCGACCCCACGGGCCACGCGCGACATATGACCGCCCTCCCCACAAAGACTCCCAATAATATCGCAAGCCTGGCGTTCCGGTCCTCCCGGTGCTTCTCCTGACGACCGGTCGGCCCGAGCGACGAGCCGGAGGTCAGCGAGCCCCGACCAGTTGGAACGCAGCCCAGTTGCGAGGGTGATGGAACCCCGGGGTCCGACGCAGTGACTCCTGCGCTCGGCGCAGCGCCTCGGCCTTGGAGGGACGATCCGTATCGTCGAGCCAGTGCCGATAGAAGGAAGTCATCAGCCGACGCGTCGCCTCGTCCGACACCGACCACAGGCTCACCAGGATGCTTCGCGCGCCGCGTGCAAGGAGCGCTCGTTGAAGGCCGATCGTTCCTTCGGCGGTCTTGGGGTCGCCAAGCCCGCTTTGACACGCGCTCAACACGACGAGATCGGCCGTGAGTTTCAGGCTCGGGTCATCGAGGATCTCGCCGACCGTGAGGAGCCCGTCGTGGGTCGAGTCCGGGGCCAACGCAACGAACGATTCGCGAGCCCGTGCCTCGCTCGAATAGGCGAACCCATGGGTTGCCAGATGAATGATGGTCGCGGCGGGAAGCCGCTGCCTGATCGCCGATTCGGTTGCGCTCGCGCCACCCACGACCCGGGTGCCGAGCCGCGCCGCGACGGCGCCGGCCTCTGCCTCGGCTCCCGGAAGGGGTTCGAGCACGACCAGGCTTCCGGTCCTTCCCGCCACTTCAGGCATCGTCGGGTTGCCGACAACGAGGCCACCCCTCAGTGCGGTGGCGCCCTGCGGGCCTCGGGGAATCCCGCTCGACGCTTCCGCCTGACTCAACGTCGCGAGCGATGGGGCGTACCGAACGGGGACCGTTGCCCCGAACGAGACGGTTCGGTCCCCCACCGGCAGGGCCGCGAACGGAAGCAGCGCAAGGGGGCCCTGAGGGAGGATTAGCACCTCCGCGGCCCCCGCTACCGCGCTGATCACGCTTGCGGGGAGCAACACGCTCGCCAGCCGTTGGCCGAGAGCCTCCCATGGGCGTCGGTTCACCGGCGAGGGGTCACGGACAGCTTCCAGAGAGACGCCGCGGGTCAGACGGGGGCCGGCCCCCTGCACTCCAAGGGCCCACCGATACTCGTGAATGAGGGCGAACAAGGTATCGCGCTGAATCGGCTGGCGGACGGCCGATACCTTTCCGGCAGGCGAAAGCACCCAGATGACGAGTGTGTCAGCGGTCACCAAGT
>JANNQX010000256.1:0-16439 GCA_031400975.1 Gemmatimonadota bacterium | reverse complement strand
ACCGTGGTCTTGCCCGGCCTGATCACCGCGTTGGACAACGCCTTCTTGGCAATCTGATCGGTGATCTTGACGAGATGTTGATAGGTCGCAAACTCCTCGGGAATTCGGGTATCCAGGTACTCGTCAATCAGCGCCTCGCTGCTGATGGCTCGGCACTCGGCATTCGGGGCTCGGCACTCGGGGGTGGAGTCGAGGGCTTGGCGGATCAGCTGGAAGGTCGAGTGGGTGAGGGTTCGGGTAACGGCGCGGGAGCCCTCGGTGCCTAGGGCGATAGTCTTGGGGCGGTGGCGGGCGAAGAGGGAGGTGAGCATTTTGGCCGGGTTGCGGCCTTCGGGCATCGGCTCGAAGTAGGCCTTGATCGTTTCTTCGGGGTAGCCGGTAATCGAGAACGCTTTCAACCGATCGCCGCCGTCGTCGACGAAGATGAAGAAATCGCGGTTGCCGGCGTACGGCCTTGGCGGCGCGATCGTGGGTACGATCGGATCGTTGTGGAACTCCTCGTTGACCACCACCCACATCGCGACGTCATGGCGGCGCATCATCGGGAGCAAAATCGCGTGGCGTTTCGCGAGCCACGATTCCCGGGTGGCGAGCTGGGCGGACCAGGGCGGTACCACCAGCGGCTGTTGCGCCACCGCAAGAAAACCTACCAAGGCGAGAACAGACATTGCTAGTTCTCCAACGTTTTGAGAAGGTCACGCCAGGTAAACCAGCCCGACTTGCCGCGGATCCATTTTTCGAACCACTGGAACTCGACGTGGGCCTTGACCAACTGGTTCCGGGGCGCGGTAATGCCATGGGTATCGCCGGGGTAGACGAACAGCTCGGTCGGCACCCCGAGTTTCTTGAGCGCCATGTGAAGCTCCTCGGACTGGGGCCGAGGGACCCGAGGGTCGCCGTCGACGACGTGGATCAGGGTGGGCGTCTTGGCGTTCTTGATGTACTTAAGGGGTGACACCTTCCAATAGGCGTCGAAGTTGTCGTACGGCAGGTCGCCACCCATGTACCACTGGCGATTCCGCTGGATATCGCTCTGGGCGTACATCGAAATCCAGTTCATGGTGCCCGCCCCGCTGGAAATCGCCTTGAACCGGGTCGTATGGGTCAGAATCCAATTCGAATAGTGGCCCCCGGCACTCCAGCCCATGGCGCCGAGACTGTCCGGATGGGCAATCCCCTGGGCAATCAGATAGTCGACGCCGGTCATGATGTCCTCATAGCCGCGATCGAAGTACTTCCCGACCCCGGCCGTTTCCATCCGGTGGCGTTCGCCGTAGTTGGTCGAGCCGCGATAGTTCGGCATCAACACCGCGTATCCGGCGCCGGCGTAGATCTGTGACCCGTAACCCCCGTTGAACCCCAGTTGATCGGCGCCGGCCGGCCCGCCATGAATCTGAACGACGAGAGGATACGGCCGGCCGGGTAGATAACCCACCGGCTTGAGCAGGACGCCGCCGACCGGTTTCCCATCTTTCGACTTCCAGGTGATTTCTTCCGCCTGACCCAATGAGAAACCCGCCACTTGGGGGTTCGGATTGGTGAGCCGCACCCACCCGCTCTGATTGGCGAGCTCGGCCTCGGTGCGAACCAGGTAGTGGCTGGTCGGCGTCGCTGGGTCGGCGTAGTTGACGACCAAGAGTCCATTGTCCTCGTTCCTCGTCACACCAACCGTACCGGTGACTTTAGAGATCGGGGCTACCGCGCCCGTCGCGACGTCGAGCGCCATGGCTTGGGTGGTCGCCTTGAGCCCTCCGGTGAAGTAGATGGCCTTCCCGTCTTTCGACCACCAGTCCACCGACACGCCGCCGTCGAATCCATCACCCAGCTTCCGCCAGGGCCCGCCCGCGGCCCCGACCTCGCGGAGATAGACTCTCGAATCTCGTGAATAGACGAAATCGTTGTCGGCTGAATAGGCCATCCACTTGCTGTCGGGCGAGAACGAGAGACCGCTTTCGCCGATTTCAGCATTGGTGGTGAGCCGCTCGACCTTGCCGGACCGCCCCTCAACCAGGAACAGATCAGCGTAGAGACGGGTCTCGGTCACCGTGCGTTTGTAGCGGTCGTTTGGGGTACCGTTGAAACCAAGCCACCTTCCATCCGGCGAAATCTCGACCCTGTCAACGGTGTACTCGGTGCCACCGGTCAGGCGCCTCTCAGTCCGATTGTCGAGATCCAGGGCCCACAAATGACGAAGCGGCGAATCTTCGTTCCGGATCCGGACGTCGAACTTCTTCTCGACCCGGTCCTTGTTGTCAGTATCGACCGTGTCGGGAGCCACGAAGTAGAGCGTCCGGCTGTCCGGCGAAACCTGCCACCAGGTGACCGGCGTCGCGTGTTTGGTCAATTGAACCGGCGCGGCCGAGAAGTCCGATACCAGAAGGGCCCACACCTGCTGTTCGTTGGTCTTCCCAGCCGAGTACAAGAGCCACCGACCGTCTTTCGAGAACGCGAACGCCCCGACCCCCTCCTTGTCGTTGGTAAGCTTGCGGGCCTCGCCGCCGTCCGGTCGCATCGCGTAAAGCTGGTTCCCCAACGCCGGCGCCGTCGCATCACGATTGGAGCTGAAGACGAAGAAGGAGCCGTCGCGCGACCACAGGGGTGCCGTCTCGTTCTTGTCCTTCGTAAAGGTGAGCTGCCGCGCGGAGGCCACGCCGGTTGCGGCGGTCATGACCCAGACGTCGGTGAACCGCTTGGCCTCTTTCCAATCCGGAACCGAGAGCGTGTAGAGCGCCTGGCGACCATCGGGCGACAGGGCCACCCCGCCGGCTTGGTTCATCTGCTGAAGGTCGAGAAACGTCATCGGCCGCTTGGTTTGGGCCGGGAGTGACCCGGCCGCGACCAGGGCCGCCACCACTGAACCGACGTGCCGGCGCCGCATTAGCGTTTGTCCTCAACTGCGGCTGGAACGACCGGATAGAGTCCCGCCTCAGCCACCCGGAGGTAGAACGGCTTCAACTTGGCCAGAAACCCGTTGACCTCCGTCACCGCCGCCGGAATGTCGGTGGCCAGGGCAGCCACCGTCTGTCGGTTGGCCTCGCTCGGCCGGACATGGGCCCCGCCGATGTCGCCGCCGGCCATCGCCATCCGAATCGGGAGAGCCCGCCGAAGCTCGGCAAAGTCGACGCTGAAGAAGTCCTCACCCGGTGTCCTAATTCCAAGCTTCTTCTTGAGACCGCCCAGCTCCTTGGTCAACGAGTCCATCGTCGCCTTGATCGGCGGGGGCACTTTGGTGGAATCGGGCATTCCTTTTCGGATCGCCCCTAACTGATCGTCAGCATCGCGGACTGCGTCTGAGGCGGTGGTCACGGTTCCGTTCATCCGATGGAGTTGCATCATGGTCTCAAACCGGTCCTTGAGATCGGCATCGGCGAGGGTGACTTCGGGATCGAGCCGGACCATCACCGGCATCGAGGCCGCCTCCTTCCCATTGACCACCAACGCTGCGGCGTAGGTGCCGGGCACCACGACCGGTCCTTCGCGACCGGTGCCGAAAAAGGCCGGCAGCCCCGGGCCACCGCGCTTCGACGGCGCCAACGGCTCAACCCGAAAATCCCACACGACGGTGTTGATCCCCGCCGCGGTTTTGGTTTTGAGGCTGTCTCCCTTGAGCTCGCGGACCACCGCACCAGAACCATTCTTGATGACGAGACGGACGCTATCGGCCTTGGTCTTCAGATGGTAGGTAATCGGCGCGCCGACCGGCGGATTCTCTCCCAAAAATCGCATGTCGCCTTCGAACTCCCGCATCCGGTCTTCCGCCAAGACCCGTTGCACCACCGGGGCGAGGTCGAAGATGTGAGCGTCCTTGGTGGCCGCGGCCGCAAACTGTTGGAACGGGGTCAGATCGTCGAGAATCCAAACCGCCCGGCCGTGGGTCGCGAGAATCATGGCGTTGTCGCGGGGGTGGAGCGTGATTTCGTAAACGGGCACGGTCGGAAAATTGGCTTTGACCCGGACCCACGAGCGGCCCCGGTCGGTCGTCACGAAGAGGCCATTCTCGGCACCCAGATATAGGACGTCCGGATTCTTCTGGTCCTCGGTGATGGTGCGGACAACCGCGCCGGCCGGCAAGCCGGCCGCGATCGATCGGAACGATCCGCCGAAGTCGGTGCTGGCGTACACATAGGAGCCGTAGTCACCGGTCCGATGACCGTCGAACGTCACATAGACCGTTCCCTCGGCGAACTTCGACGGCTCGACTTTGGACACATAGGCCCATTTGGGCGCATTGGGAATCTTCGAGGTCGCGTTGGTCCACCCGGCCCCGTCATCTCGCGAGACAAAGACTTGGCCGTCGTCGGAACCAGTGTAGAGCAACCCTTTTTTCAGCTTCGACTCCGCGATGGTAAACAAGGTACCGTAGACACTCACTCCGTCGTTCTTGGCGATCTTGATGTCCTTGCCTTTGAGTCCCATCAGTTCAACGGTGTCCCGATCGAGCGCTAACGTCAGGTCGCCGCTGACGGCTTTCCACGAGTGGCCTCGATCGGTCGATTTGTAGAGTTTGTTAGCCCCCGCGTAGAGCGTGGCCGGATCGTGGGGCGAGAGCATGAACGGCGTGTCCCAGTTCCACCGAAGGGCCGGCTGGCCGGTCGGAGCCTCAGGCCGGATGCTCTTCCGCTCGTTGGTGACCCGATCGGTCCGAACGATGTAGCCGTCTTGCGATTCGGCGTAAATGATTCGGTGATTGGTCGGATCGATCAGCCCCACGAACCCGTCCCCGCCTTGGGCCACGAACCAGTTGTCGTTGGCGCTTCCGTCCTTGGACCGCACTTGGCTCGGCCCGCACCAAGTATTGTTGTCCTGCAATCCGCCGCAAATGTTGTAGGGCGTTTGCATGTCGAAGCCGATATGGTAAAACTGACCCACCGGCAAGTGCGGCAGCCACATCCACTTGGCGCCACGATCGTAGCTGATACCTACGCCGCCGTCGCCGCCGATCATCAGATGCTCGGGATCGGATGGATCAATCCACATCGCGTGATAGTCGACATGGATCTTCTCCTCCATTGAGCGAAAGGTCTTCCCGCCGTCGTCCGAAACCAGCACAGTGAGCCCCGGCACATAGACCCTGAGGTCGTTCTTGGGATCGACCTTGATCACCCCGAAATACATCGGCCGGGGATTGGTCGCTCCCATCTTTCTCCAGGACGTCCCGGCGTCGTCGCTCCGATAGACGCCTCCCTGAGTGGGATGCTCGATCCGGGCATACACGATGTTTGGGTTGGCCCGGTAGACGTCGAGCCCCGACCGGCCGATCGACCCCTCCGGCAGCCCAGTCGTCAGTCGGGTCCAGGTCCGGCCGGCGTCGGTGGTCTTCCAGAGGCCCGAATTGGGGCCGCCGCCATTCATGCCCCAACTGGACCGGCGCCGCTGATAGGTGGCGGCGTACAGGACCTTGTTGTTGGTCGGGTCCATCACCAATTCAACGGCGCCGGCGTCCGGCCCAGCTTCGAGCACCCGCGACCACGAAATCCCCCCATCGGTGGTCTTGTAGACGCCCCGGTCACCGCCGGCCTTCCACAAATCGCCCAGGGCGGCGACGTAGACCACCTCGTGATCGACCGGGTCGACAATGATCCGGGCAATCTGCTTCGAATCCTTGAGGCCCATGTGTTTCCACGACTTACCGCCGTCGGTGGACTTGTAAACCCCGTCGCCCCATGACGAACTCTGGCGGTTATTGGCCTCGCCGGTCCCAACCCAGACCAAGTTGGCGTCGGCCGGAGCAATGGCCACGGCCCCAACCGACCCGGACCCTCCGTTGTCGAAAACCGGAGTGACGGTGATCCCGTTATTGGTGGTCTTCCAGACCCCGCCGGTAGCCGCGGCGATGTAGAAGATCCGGGGATCACGGGCCGAAACGGCGAAATCGTCGATCCGGCCGCTCGGGGTGGCCGGTCCGATGTTCCGGAACCTGAGGCCGTCGAATTGGGCCGCCGCAGGATGCGCCTGGACCAGCGCGAACAGCAGAAGAGCGTAGCGCAAGGGAAACTCGGGGGTTAGGGATTATATTTGGGACATGAAAGTCAAAATCTTCAATAATCAGAGCCAACTGGTCGCCATCGACACCGAACCGGTCGTCAAACCCGATTCCCACTGGCGGGTCATGTTGAGCCCCGAGCAGTACGCCATTGCCAGAGGCAAGGGGACCGAGCGCCCCTTCTGCGGCACCTTGCTCGACAACAAGCGGAAGGGATTCTATTCCTGCGTCTGCTGCGATCTGCCGTTGTTTGCCTCAGACTCGAAATTCGATTCCAGCACCGGGTGGCCCAGCTTCTTCCAGCCAGTGTCTCCAGAAAACGTGAAGACCCACGCCGACAAGAGCAAAGGCATGACCCGGACCGAAATTCTCTGTGTCCGGTGCGACTGTCACCTTGGCCACGTCTTCACCGACGGCCCGGCGCCGACGAAACTCCGTTATTGCGTCAACTCGGAGTCGCTCGTGTTCACGGAGTTGCCGGGCCGGTGAACTTCTGATACCAGCTCATCATGTAGAGCTGGGTCCGGATGAAATTGGACGGCTTCGACGAGGTCCCGTGGTACTCGCCGGAGAACCGGAGGAGCTCGGTCGGCACGTTGAGTCGCTTCAACGCCGCGAAGTACTCCTCCGACTGCGGCATCGGAGTCCGGAGGTCGAGCTCGCCGGTCATCAGGAGCGTCGCGGTCTTGACGTTCTTGACGTACATGATCGGCGAGGTCTTGAGCCACGGGGCCGGGTCTTCCCAGAACGGTTTGTCGTAGAAGTTGTCGATGAAGAGCGGGACATCGGTCTGTCCCGCCATGCTCATCCAGTTGGTGACCGGGCACCGAACCGCCGCGGCCGCGAACCGGGTGGTGTGCCCGATGACCCAACTCGACAAGACCCCGCCGCCGCTGCAGCCACCCACGTACATCCGGTTGGTATCGATATACCCCCGGCCCACCACGGTATCGACGCCGGCCATCAAATCGTCGTAGTCGACGCCGGGATACTGCCGCTCGATCGCGTTCCCGAACCCGGTGCCGTAGCCGGTGCTGCCCCGCGGATTGGTGAACAGCACCACGTTCCCGTTGGCGGCGAAATTCTGGTACATGTAGCTGAACCCCACTCCGTACATCCCGTGGGGGCCGCCGTGAATCTCCATGATCAGCGGGTACTTCCGACTCCGGTTGAAATTCGGCGGCTTGACGATCCAGCCCTGAACCTTGGTGCCGCTGGTCGAGGTGTACCAGATCTCCTCGGTGTCGCCGAGCTTGATGTTCTGGAGGACATCGCCGTTGACGTCGGTAAGCTTGGTCACCTCGGCGGGCCGGGCCACCGCGAACCGAATGATGTCGCCCGGCTCCTTCGGCCCGCTCTTGGTGCCGACCGCGATCCCGGTGTTCGAGATCGAGCTGACATCGAGCATGTGGTTGCCCGTCGTCAGTTGCCGATAGCCGCCCTTGGCCGATGCGAAGTAGTAGTTGGCGGTTCCCTTGTCCTGAATCCCGAAGTACACCCCGCTGCCGTCCGGGGCCCAGTTGAGGTCGCCCACATCGCGGTCCAGATCGCCGGAGGCCAGCCGCAGGTTGCTGCCGTCGATCCCCATGAAATAGAGCTCGGAGGTCTTGTAGCTCTTCCGGCTCGAGTCAGCCCCGGCAAACGCCACGGTCTTCCCGTCCGGCGAGACCACGGGGTTGGCCCAGCTTCCGGGCCTCGTCGTCAATGTCCGCGTCGTTCCAGTCGCCACGTCGACGAGATGAATGCCTGAGTTCCGGTAGTTCTTGTCGGCGTTCGCCTGCCGGTGACCGTCGAACAGGATGCTCTTGCTGTCCGGCGTCCAGCTGTACCCGGCGCCGCCGACCAGTTGGTCGAACCGGGACCCGACGTTGAACTCGCCCTTGGTGATCTGGCGCGGAGTCCCGCCGTCGGCGGGCACCACGAAGAGTTGGACGTAGGACAGGTCCATGAAACCGGCCCGGTCCTGACGGTAGTGGAGCTCGGTCACCCGCCGCGGAGCCGGGGTCCATTTGGCGCCCGCCGGCGCCGCCGGCATGCTGATGGCCCAGGGCCGCTCGAACTTGACGCCCATCGTGAAGGAGAGCCACTTCCCGTCCGGCGACCACGCCAGCGACCCCGGCGCTTCCGTGAGCCGGGTGATCTGCGACACCGCCCCCTCGGCGTCCATATATCGAACGAAGATCTGCGGCTTCCCATCGGCCTCCGCGACATAGGCGATCCGGGTTCCATCCGGCGACCACCGGGCCGAGCCGCCCTTCAGGAGGAAGCGCGGCTTGGTCCCGTCGGCGCCCATGATCCAGAGCGCGGAGTCCCACCGGTCTTCCAACTGATTGATCCACCGGCGGGCGTAGACGATCTGGGTGCCGTCGGGCGAGATCTGCGGGTCGCCGACGTTTTCCCAGTTGAGGAAGTGTTGGACCGTGAGGAGGGTATCGGAGGGCGTTTCCTGAGCGGCGAGGGCGGGCGCGGACAAGATTGCGGCCGAGACCACCCCGGCGACGGCGAGGCGAATGCGGATCATGGATTCTCCTGGAGGCGGCAACGGAACTGGATCCAATATACTCGCCGCCAAGCCGTTTGTTATCCCGCTCTTGGCGAGCTCAGGGACAGACGTCACCCGGGTTCGCCACAGCGGCCCGGGGCAGCTCATGCCCGAAATACTTCCGCTGGAACCAGAGCGACACATGCACCAGACCAAGCAGCACCGGGACTTCGACCAACGGCCCGATCACCGCCGCGAACGCCACCCCGGAGTTGATCCCAAAGACCGCAATGGCCACCGCGATGGCGAGCTCGAAGTTGTTGCTCGCGGCGGTGAAGCTGAGGGTCGTCGTCTTCGAGTAGTCCGCCCCGATCCGGTGGCCCAGGTAGAAGCTGACCAGGAACATGAGTACGAAATAGATCACCAGCGGGACCGCGATTCGGAGGACGTCGAACGGCAGCTGCACGATCATCTCGCCCTTGAGCGCGAACATCACCAGAATCGTGAAGAGGAGCGCCGTCAGCGTCAGGGGGCTGATCCGGGGAATGAACTGCCGCTCGTACCATTCCCGTCCCTTCGCCTTGAGGAGCACGAACCGGGTCAGCATGCCGGCGGCGAAGGGAATGCCCAGGTAGATGGCGACGCTCTCGAAGATCTGGCCCATCGACACGGCGACGATGCTACCCTGCAAACCGAACCAGGTCGGCAACACCGTGATGAAGACGTAGGCGTACGCTCCATAGAACAGAACCTGAAACACCGAATTGAAGGCGACCAGGCCGGCCGCGTACTCGGTGTCGCCCTTGGCCAGTTCGTTCCAGACGATCACCATCGCGATGCACCGCGCCAGTCCGATCATGATCAGGCCGACCATGTACTCGGGGTAACCCTGGAGGAAGATGACCGCGAGCGCGAACATCAGGATCGGGCCGATGACCCAATTCTGGGCCAGCGACAGCATGAGTACCCGCCAGTTCCGGAACACGTCCCCGATTTCCTCGTAGCGGACCTTGGCGAGCGGCGGGTACATCATCAGGATCAGGCCGATCGCGATCGGCACGTTGGTGGTCCCGACCTGAAACCGGTTGATGAAGCCCACCACGCCCGGCACCGAGAAGCCAAGGCCGACGCCGATCGCCATGGCGAGGAAGATCCACAGGGTCAGGTAGCGGTCCAGAAAAGAAAGGCGTCGGGAGACGGATTCAGCCATGGGACGGCTCCAGAGTGGATGGATCGGTGGCGGTGTGGTGAAAATATCAACATTTCTTGATGCGTGCAAGATGAGGTGAATCTGAGGAGGAAACCGGTGGGTTGAAGAATCAATTTTTGTTGATATCTTTTGCCCATGGCCACCCGGACTTCGGATCTCCCCACGTTGACTCGGGGCTTTCACGCCCTGTCCGATGAAACCCGACTCCAGATCCTCGACCTGCTCCGCCGCGGTGAGTGCTGTGTCTGTGAGTTGACCGACCAGTTGGGCGCGGCCCAGTCCAGACTGTCCTTTCACCTTCGCACCCTCAAAGAAGCCGGACTGGTCACCGATCGCCGCGAGGGGCGATGGGTTTACTACGAACTCCGCACCGAGGCGCTGGACAAGCTCGTGAAGGGGCTCGAACGGCTTCAGTCCACCACGAGCGGCACGGTCTTCTCCGGAAAGTGCTGTGACTAGGGGACCGATGCGTTACGCTTTGATCTCAGACATTCACGCCAACCTGCCCGCCCTGGAAGCCGTCCTAGTCGACATCGACGCCCGGCCGGACATCGGCGCGACCTATCACCTCGGCGACCTCGTCGGCTATGCCCCGTGGCCGGACGCGACGGTGGCGCTGCTTAAGGCCCGAGGAATCTCGGGAATCGCGGGCAACTACGACTCCACCGTCGGCACCGGCTACAAGCACTGCGGCTGCAAGTACGAGGACCCGGCCCAGGAGGCATTGAGCCACCTCAGCTATCGGTGGACCCGGGAACACGTCACCGAACCAACCAGGGCCTACCTCGCCGGACTTCCCTTTCGGATCGACCTGCTGCCGCTCGGCGGGCACACCAACGGACCCCGGGTCATCCTCGTTCATGGGACGCCAACCCTCAACACTCTGTACTGGACCGAGGATCGCTCCGACGATTTCTGCCGGAAGATGGCGGCTCTGGCCGGTGCCAAGGCGGGCGACGTCATCTGCTTCGGGCACACCCACCTGCCGTGGCACCGGGACATTGACGACTTACACTTCGTCAACACCGGCAGCGTGGGCCGCCCCAAGGACGGGGATTGGCGGGCCGGTTATGTTCTTCTGACGGTCGGCGACGGCCCGGTCGGCGTCGAGGTCATCCGGGTCGGTTACGACCTGGAGCGCGCCATGCGGGGAATCCGGGAAAGCGACCTGCCCGACGAGTTCGCCGAGTACCTCCGGCTCGGAGGGAAGCGATAACCCTAACTTTGGTCCAGGAGTCGACCCATGATGAGAGCACCCCTCCTCGCGGCGGCAATTCTTCTCGCCACATCGTGCACCAAGCCAACGGGGCAGCCGGAAGCGGCCAAATCCACGTACCACGACAACACCGGGCGCGACGACATCCTGACCGGCGGGGCCAAGATGATCCCGATCACGACCCCCAAGGGCACCTTCAAGGTCTGGACCAAACGGGTCGGCAACAACCCCACGATCAAGGTCTTGCTCCTCCACGGCGGCCCCGGCTTTACTCACGAATACTTCGAGGCGTTCGACAGCTTCTTCCCGGGCGCCGGGATCGAGTACTACTACTACGATCAACTCGGCTCCTACTACAGCGACCAGCCGAACGAACCCGACCTCTGGGACCTGCCCCGGTTCGTCGAGGAAGTCGAGCAGGTTCGAGTCGCGCTCGGCCTCAACAGAGACAATTTCTATTTGTTGGGGCATTCGTGGGGCGGGCTTCTCGCGATCGAGTACGCCCTCAAATACCAGCAGAACCTCAAGGCCTTGATCGTCTCGAACATGATGTCGAGCATCCCGGCCTATGTCGAGTACGCCGAGAAGGTCCTGATGCCGGCCATGGACCCGAAAGTCCTGGCCGAGGTCAAGGCGATTGAAGCCAGGAAAGACTACGCCAACCCCCGGTACATGGAGTTGCTGATTCCGCACCACTATCAGCACCACATTCTTCGGATGCCCCCCGACCAATGGCCCGACCCGATCAACCGGGCGTTCAAACACGTGAATCAGGCCGTCTACATCCCAATGCAGGGTCCGAGCGAGCTTGGCGCGAGCGGCAAGCTGGAGAAGTGGGACCGGAGTGCCGATCTCGGCAACATCACGCTCCCCACCTTGGTGATCGGCGCCATCCACGACTCGATGGATCCCAAGCACATGAAGTGGATGTCGGAGCAATTCCCGAACGGGCGGTATCTCGAATGTCCGAACGGCAGCCACATGGCCCTGTATGACGACCAGCAAACCTACTTCCCCGGGTTGATCCGCTTCATCACCGACGTCAACGCCGGGAAGGCCCTCAAAGGCCCCTGATTCGGATGGTCCTTTTGACCCCCTCCTTTGCGCCTATTAGGGAAAGCCCCCTTCCCGGAGAGCGCAATGCGGCGCCCGGTCAACCGCGCCTCTCTGTCATCGTACCCGCCCACCAAGCCGCCACTCTCCTGCCGGACACCCTCGGTGCGCTCCGGAACAGCACGCCTCCCGACGTGACCTGGGAACTGATTGTGGTCGACGACGGAAGCTCCGACGGGACCGCGGTGGTGGCGGATCGGTGGGCTGATCGGGTGGTTCGCTTGAGCGGACCCCCGCGAGGACCGGCCGGGGCCCGGAATGCCGGAGCGGACGCGGCCCGCGGGGAATGGCTGCTCTTCATCGACGCGGACGTCCGGGTCCATCCAGAGACGCTTCGAGTGTTCTGGCAAAAGGTGGCGGAACACCAGTCGGCCGGCGCCATCTTCGGAACCTACGACGCATCGCCCCGATCGCCGGGGCTGATTTCGCGATATCGGAACCTCCTCCACCGCTACATCCACCTCTCCGGAGCGGGGCCCTCGGAGACGTTCTGGGCCGGCTTGGGCGGGGTTCGAGCCGCGACGTTCAAGCTCGTTGGCGGGTTTGATTCCGAGCGCTATCGCCGACCCCAGATCGAAGACATCGAGTTCGGATACCGCCTCCGCGATGGAGGAACCTCCATCGTGCTCGATCCGGCCATCCAGGGCACTCACCTCAAGGGCTGGTCCTTTGGCAAGATGGCGCTCACCGATTTCCGCGACCGTGCCATTCCCTGGATGCGGCTGCTCCTGGCACGACGGGGGCAGCGAACACCGACGTTGAACGCCGGCCCCAAGGAGCAACGCCGAGTCGCGGTGGCGGGGGCGGCTCTCGCGGCAACCGCCGCGGCCGCCATCTGGTCGGAGCCACGCCTTGCCGGGATCGGCCTTGGCCTTTTCGTTCTCCTGATTGGATTGAATCTGCCCGTATACCGGTGGTTCGCGAAGCAAGGGGGCGTCCGCTTTGCGGGGGCCGTGATACCGCTCCACCTGTGGTACTACCTGTCCAATGCGGTAGCGGCAACCGTGGCCATTCTGATCCACCTCAGCGCCGAGCCGAAGTCCTCAGCCGGTCAACCGGCCCCGTGGCGGTTCCGCCACTGGGCCGCCATCGTTGCCATTCTCCTCGCCGCAGGGTCACTCGGATGGCTCACGAGGGCACCGGAAGTCGCCGTTGGCGGCGACGAGCCCGCGTACGTCATTCTGAGTCACTCGCTGGAGAACGGTCGGTACCACGACGAGTACATAGCTGGAACGCCTCGCCATGCCAAGTATCCGCCGGGCAACCCGATTTGGATTGCCCTCGTGCGCGGGGTCCTGGGGCCGGATCTCGACGGGCTCCGCGGGGCAAATCTCCTTCTCCTTCTCGTCACCGCCCTGCTGCTCGGTGACGGCGTTCGGCGATTGGCTGGCCCGTGGCCCGGTGTGACAGGCTTGGCCATGGTCGCGCTGAACCCGTCGCTCCACGCTCTCTCCGGAACGGCGATGTCGGAGACTCCCTTCGTGTTCTTCACGGTGGTCGCTCTCTGGTCGACCTTGCGAGCCGATCGGCCTGGAGGAAACCGCTGGGCCGCCCTCGCCTCGGTGATGGCAATCGCGAGCTTCGCAACGCGAACGATCGGAGTCGCCCTGGTCATGGCGATCGGGATCTGGGCGCTCCGCCGTCGACAATGGAAACTGGTCGTGGCCCACGGTGCCATGTCCCTCGCCGCAGTCGGCGGGTGGTTCTTCTATGCCGCGCAAGTCGGGAGCACGACCATCGGCTCCACCTACGCCGAGGACTTGCGGCACGTTGGACAGGGAACCCCGGCCGCGGCGCAAGCCGGGTCCTGGGCGGGGCTCCTCGTCCAGGTAGCGACCAACGCGAAGGACTACTTCAATTCGTTGCGGTGGACCTTAGGCGTCCCGACCGTTGGAGGCCTCCGGTTTGATCACTTGCTGTGGGTGATCGGGTTGGGACTGTTCGGTACCATCGGTTTGCTGATCCTCGGCCGGAGATGGCCGGTCGCCGCTACATCCACGCTGCTGTCCGCGGGCGTCCTACTGGTCTGGCCTTGGTTTGACGAACGAATGGTGGTCCCTCTAGTCCCGGTTCTGATCGCGGCCCTGGTGCTCGGCGGTCATGCCGTCGCCCAATTGACCTCCGCCAAATTGCGATTGGTGATCCTGGGCGGCCTCGCCATAGCACCGGGCGTTGCCGGGCTGAGTACCCTGGTTCGACAACGCTCCAATTTCAACTGCGACCGCCGGAATCCCTACGCCGACGCCGCTTGCTTCCGTCCTGAGCGCCGCGCCATGGTGGCGGCGGCTCGGTCGATCCAGGCCAGCGCCGTCGAGTCGGCGGTCGTCGCAACCACGAAGCCGGCCTCGGTCTACTATTTCAGCGGCCACCGGACCCTCTCGCTCGGAAAGATCCTCCGGGACGAACAACGGTCCGGCGGGCTCAACCTCGGGGCGTACGGGGTTGATCTGATTCTCCTGAGCCGGGTCGACCCGTTCGAGCGACGTGAAGCCGGGCGGAGGCTGGCTCGGCATTGCGCTGACCTCGAGATTCGAGCTGAGCTGCCCACGTTGACGATGGTGCTCGCCGCGAGAGACCCGCTTCAAGGTCAGACCAACGCGTGTGCCGCACTGGCCCGATACAACGCGGCATCAGACGCGCCTCGCTAAATCATGAAACATGTCGTACGATATATCGTAAGCCGTAGCGTTCGATACTCGTCAGCTCATCGTTCCGGAGGTCTAAGTGCCTAAACACCTTCTCGGCAAAGGGTTAGGATCGCTCTTCGCTGCCGTTGCGGCGGTCACCCCTCGGCAGGCGATCGAGGCGCAGTCCCCTCCGTCAGCGGCCTTCGTCGTTCGGGGCGCCCGGGTGTTCGACGGACTGACCGACCGCGGGGTGCTTGACGTGCTGGTCAGCGACGGCCGGATTACCTCCGTTGGCCGGGCCGTGAAAGCGCCCCGGGGCACTACCGAAGTCGACGGCCGGGGCAAGACCCTGATGCCTGGTTTGGTCGACGCCCACGTCCATGCCTACGGCGACGCGCTCCGCACGGCGTTGGTCTTCGGTTCAACCACCCAACTCGACCAGTTCACCGACGTGAAGATGGCCGCCGACACCCGGGCCAAACAGGCCAGGGGTGAGATGTCCGACGTGGCCGACCTGTTCTCGGCCGGCACCTTAGTCACCTCACCGAAAGGGCACGGGACTCAATACGGGATGGCCATTCCGACGATTTCCGGGCCTGAGGAAGCTCGAGCCTTCGTGGATGCCCGGCTGGCCGAGGGGTCGCATTGGATCAAGATCGTGTACGACGACGGCAAGGCCTACGGGATGAAGATCCCAACGATCAGCAAGGCCACACTCAAGGCCCTCATCGTGGCGACCCACGCACGCGGCAAGCTGGCCGTGGTGCACATCGGCGACTTGGCCGGAGCTCGTGACGCGATCGAAGCCGGCGCCGACGGACTGGTCCACTTGTTCGTCGACGCCGCTCCGGATGCGGGGTTCGCTGCATTGGTGGCTCGCCACCACGCCTTCGTGATTCCCACCATGTCCGTGCTCGAGAGCGTATCCGGAACCGCGAGTGGCAGTTCGCTAGTGACCGACCCGTTCCTGTCACCGTGGGTAGCCCAAGCGGCGGCCACCAACTTGAAGACCGGATTCCCGAGGCGGGCGGGCTCGCTGGCTCAGTACAGCCACGCGGTCGAAACCGTCCGGGCGCTCAAGGCGGCTGGGGTTCCGATCCTCGCTGGAACCGACGCGCCGAATCCCGGCACCTGGCACGGCGTGAGCATCCATCGAGAGCTCGAGCTCTTCGTCAGTGCCGGGCTCACCACCGCCGAAGCGCTAGCGGCAGCCACGTCGGTACCCGCCGCCAAGTTCCGGCTCGCCGATCGGGGGCGGATTGCCGTCGGTCTCCGGGCCGATCTCCTTCTCGTCAACGGCAACCCGCTCGCGGACATTCACGCTACCCGTGATATCGCCGGGATCTGGAAACGCGGCGTGGCGGTCAATCGGACCCCGGACCGCGAGGCTGTTCTCGCGGCCACCCAGGCAGCCGGCGCTCCGGCCCCCGATGCCCTGGGGGTTGGTGACGTAAGTGACTTCGAATCCGGAAAAGCCGACGCCAAGGTCGGGGCCGGTTGGATGGTATCGACCGACGCTCTCGCGGGGGGCAAGTCAGTCGGCGCGATGAATGTGATCGACGGCGGCGCCGGCGGCAGCGCGAAATCGTTGGCCATCAGCGGCACGCTGGATGGCGGCCTGTCCTATGGCTGGTCTGGAGCCATGCTGCTGACCGGCAAGACCCCGATGCAACCAGCCAATCTGTCTTCGAAGAAGGAAATCCATTTCTGGGCCAAGGGTGACGGCCAGACTTACACCCTGATGGTTTTTTCTCAGGGGCGGGGCCAGCAGCCCCTGACTCGGCCCTTTACCGCCGGCGCCGAGTGGA
>JANNQX010000255.1:0-15539 GCA_031400975.1 Gemmatimonadota bacterium | reverse complement strand
AGCATTTTCCGTGAGCCTTGCGGTGAAGGACATCAAGGCGTCGAAGGCGTTCTACGAGAAACTCGGGTTTGCCGCCTTTGGCGGCGACATCGCCCATAACTGGCTGATTCTCAGGAACGGTGACCATGTCATCGGTCTGTTCCAGGGGATGTTCGACAAGAATATCCTGACATTTAACCCGGGCTGGGACCAAAACGCCCAGAAAGTGGCCTCGTTCACGGACATTCGCGAGCTTCAGAAGCAGCTGAAGGGGCAGGGGGTAACGATGGTGACGGAGGCCGACGAAACTACCAAGGGTCCCGCGAGTTTCGTGATTACCGATCCCGACGGCAACTCGATCCTGGTTGACCAACACGTCTGACCGGCCACCTTGGGCATCAGTCCGGCTACCTCTCTTTGGGATGGTGGCCTGGCCAGAGCAGCAGAGTTCCAGTCTACTGGCCGTCTCGGGTACGACGCCTGCGTCCGGCCGAATCGGGTCGGAGGGACCGGCCCGCGCCGGCTCGAAGGGCGGCCAGCAGGCGGGCGCCGTCGGGCGCGCCGAGCCCGGTACATGGGTCCCAGCCCTTGGTTGCCCGGTAGTACATCGGCCGGCCCCGGGTGGCCTGGAGATCGTTGTGGCCGTCGCGGATGTCGCGGAGGGCGCTTCCCGCCAACACATAGAGCGCTGGGTTGAGCCAGCCTAACGGTCTGCCGAGGTGCCCGGCCAGCCTCGCCACGAGCGCCGCCCAGATTGGGGTGGCCGCGCTGGTACCGCCGCCGGTGAAGGGGCGGCCAAGCAGCCGGATCGCCACCCCCGGGTTGTAACCGGCGTGGGCCGACACGTCGGGAATCCACCGCCCCTTAAACGATCGGTGGTAGCCACCGATCCAGGTCGCGCCCGGATTGGGCTTGGTGACAGCGGCCTGAAACGCCGGCGCTCGAAAATGGCCGCTCATTCCGCCTCCACCCGCGAGGTCGGAGCCTAGGAAGGATTCGAGCCAAACCACCTCGCGCCGGCCGCGGGCAAAACCCGTCCCGCCGCAGGCGAGGGCCCAGGGGCTGGTGGCCGGATAGTTGACACTGCGCTGCTTGGTGGGGACCGGCGAGTTGCGGGAGCCGAAATCGCCGGTCGAGCAACAGACCGTTGTCCCCCGCCGGCCCGCGGCGCGAATCGTCCCATGGAGCACTTGGAGCTTCATCCGACCCCAAGCCGCTTCCTGAAGACCCCAACTCACCGACATCACCGTCGCCGGTGGCTCGTTCCGGAGCCGCGCTCCCGAGACCGATCCGGGATATGGAAATCCGATCTCGGCGTAAATCGCCCGCCGCCAGCCGTCGGCGCAGGGGTGAGCGAACACCAAGTCGACCGGTGTGTCCGGCACCAGTCCGCAGATGATCTGGGCGTCCATCGTCGCTTCGGTGGTTTCGAGAAAGTCCATCAAGGTCGAGCCGAATTGCTCCGATAGGTCCGCGAACGACCCCCCCCGCTTCCAGGCCCGCATGATGGCCAGCATCGTGGTTCGGTCGAGCGGGTTGTTCCCGGGACGGTGACCGGAACCATCCTTGATTTCGAGGATCCGAATTGCCGCGGTGCGCCGGAGCGCTTTCAAGTCATCGAGGTGGAGACCGCCGCCAAATTCGAGGATCGCGACCCGGCCACTATTGGCGACTCGAGGCGGGAACCGATAGTGCCGGGCCAGGTGGGTGAGGGACAGACTATCGCCGCCTCGGGCGGGGGGCGCGGCGTGAGACTTTCCGTGGGGGATGTCATCCATGCCCAACACTCCCTGGACCACCGAGATCAGTTGTCCGGGCATCTTGATCGGACCGTCCGGGGCTCGGTAGCGCCCCAGTTCGTGGTCGTACTCGTGTTGGTGGAGGTGGTAGGCTCGTTCGAAGACGCCGACGGGCGCTTCGAGGATTACGTCGTGGCGGGCGGCGGAAACGTCCACGACCCGGATCCTCTTCTTCTTCGCCTCGGCCAGCACCGCCTCGAGCGCTGGGGCGGGCGGAGCGTACAGGGCCGCGAACTCCGACCGGGTAAGGGGGTGCCGATCCGTGGGCCAGGCATCGCTAAACTGATCGGCTCGCCGCTGGGCCGGGTGATCGGCCGGGAGCCGGTTCGGCCAGAGGACCACGGTAACCTGGATCAGCTTGTCCGAATCAGTCCGGCCGACCGCGACCGCGCCCCGAGGGTGCACCGGGCGACTGTTTGGGACGGCGGCGTGAGGGCGAATCATGGCGCGGCCGCGACTTCGGCGGCGGCCCGATGCCCCGACTCGAGGGCTCCTTCCATCCAGCCGGGCGCGACCGAGGTGTGGTCGCCGGCAAAGAAGATTCGCCCTTCCGAGGATCCCAAATGGGGGAGCAATCGTAGCATGTCGCCTGGTCGAAACCAGCAGTAGCCGCCTCGGGCCCACGGGTCCTCGTCCCACACTTTCGAGGTGGCGGGGCCGCTCGGGGAGCCTCCGCCCGGGAAAACCTGGCTGATTTGGTCGGCCACCAATCTCTGGCGTTGATCCTCGGGGAGCGAAGCCATGGTCCGGGCTCGGGCCCCAGTCGTGTACGACTCGATGATCCCGGCCGTGCCTGCCTGGGCAATGGTGGGATCGTGAAACCATTGGCAGGGCAAGTCGGTGTTTGCGGTATCAACCAGCACCGGGGTGGGCGAGGCCGTTCCGGCCGGGAGAGGCCATGACTTGTCAGCCACCGGCTGGTAGACCCGACAGACCGAGGTGTTAGGCAGCGATTCGATGGCGTTCATTTTCGCCGCCGAGAGCGGGGGATCGATCACCACCTCGCGGAGGGTGCTGAAGGGCATCGCGGAGATGAGATACTCAGCGGCGAGCCGCTTTGGACCGTGCGGGGTTTGGCAGGTCACCGTGACCAGGTGTTCACCAGGGGTGATCTCAACCACCGGGCATTGGTACCGGATCCGGCCCCCGAACGCCGCCGCGAAGGCCTTGGGCAGGCTGTCGTTCCCGGCGGTCATAGTGAATGCCTGCGGCGGGGGCGGCCCCGGCGGGGTCCCCGGAGGGGGCGGCTCGAACAGGGTGGCCAGCTTGACATGAGGCGGGAGAACGCTGATGCCGAGATCTCGGAGGAGCATCAAAGCAGAGACTTCATCGATCCCCTCGCCCCAGAGGTCGAAGTACCCGAGCCGGAGCATGTCAATGGCGCCGGCTGTGGCTCCTTGCTGCTCGAGAAACTGGGTCATTGTGACCCGGTCGAGGTCGGCGAGCTCGGTCGGCACGGTGGTGAAGTGCGGGTACCGGCGGATGGTCTCCAAGGTTGGGAAGAGGTACAGTTGCCAGAGGCCGAGGATCCCGAGCCCACCGGCCATCGCCTGTTGCTCGGCGGCATTGAGCGAGACCGGCCAGGCCGGCGCCGGCTCGCTCCCATCGACCACCCGGGCACCCCGGAAATACCAGATCGCCATCCCCGGGCTGTCGTTAGGTAGCGGTGTGATCGGAATCCCGAACAGCCGGCAATACCCCAAGACGAGGTGGTTCGCGGTGCCGATGAAGAACGCACCGGCCTCGGCATGGAGTCCGGCGGGGAAGCCCCGGATCGTCTCGACCCGACCCCCGGGGCGGTCCCGGGCTTCGAGGATGGTGACCTCGTGTCCAGCCTGGGCCAATCGGTAGCCGGCCGACAACCCCGCCAGGCCGGCCCCGAGCACCAAGACCCGCTTGGGGCGGCCCTGCCTCAGGTGCTCGGTGGGCATCCGGGCAAGCGGGACTGGGGCCATCGGGAGAATCTGGCGGGAGGAGCCGGCGGTCATCAGTCACTTTGGCGAGGATCCCGCTAAGATATCCCGTCGAACCGATGGCGCCAGCCGGTTTGGAAAGCCTGCCCTTCGTCTCGGGTAAAGGGTAGATTGGGCCGTCGGTTCCACTCAGTCGAGCCTCTCTCCTGAACCAATGGCCGAACCCGCCGAACTTCTCCAGACTGCGTTAGCCGCTCGATACACCTTCGAGGGGCTGATCGGTCAGGGCGGCATGGCGACCGTGTACCGCGCCGTCGACCTCGCGCGGGGGCGTCCCGTCGCCATCAAGGTGCTCCGGCCTGAGCTGTCCGCGGTGCTCGGCGTCGAGCGGTTCTTGCGCGAGATCGCGGTCACCGCCCGGCTCGATCACCCCCACATCGTTCCGCTGTTCGACTCCGGCGAAGCCGCCGGGATGCTCTACTACGCGATGCCGTTGATCGACGGGGAATCGATTGCCGAGCGGATCAAGCGTCAAGGGCCCCTCCCGATTACCGACGCGGTGGGCCTGGCGATCGAGGTGGCGGGCGCCCTCCAGTATGCTCATGAACGCGGGGTCATCCACCGCGACATCAAGCCTGACAATATCATGATCTCCGCGGGCCACGCCCGGGTCGCGGATTTCGGGATCGCCCGGGCGGTGACCCGAGGCGCTGGTGACAAGCTCACCGGCACCGGCTTTGGGGTTGGGACCCCGCACTACATGAGCCCCGAGCAGTCTGCCGGCGGTGAAGTCGACGCCCGCTCGGACCTCTACAGCCTGGCCTCGGTGCTGTACGAAATGTTGGCCGGTGAGCCGCCGTATGACGGCCCTACGATCCACTCCGTGATCGCGAAGCGCTGGAAGGAGCCGGTGCCGCGAGTCTCGACTGGGCGCGACACCGTCTGGCCCGCGCTCGAGGCGGTGGTGACCCGGGGGCTCGCCAAGGACCCCGTCGATCGGTATTCGACCGCAGCGGAATTCGCCGAGGCGCTCCGCCAAGCCGGTCGCCCATCGATCGCGGCGGCTGGTCCGCGGCCCCGGCGGCTGGGATTGAGGGCCGTGGGGGCGATCACCGCTCTGGTCGTCGGGGCGGTGGCCATCGGCGTGGTCCTCGCTCGACCCAGTCAGCGGGCCAGGCCGGTCGATCGAATCGCCCTGGTGCCCTTCGAAGCGGCGGCGAAAGACTCGGTCCTCGGGTACCTGATGACCGGGATGTACGACGCCCTCAATGCCGAGATCTCCCAGCTGCAATCGGTGGTGGTGATCGCCAGCGGATCGGTGGCGCGGGTGGCGACCGGCGCCCGCTCCGATCGCGAAATCGGAGCGGAATTGCAAGCCGACGGGCTGATCAGAGGGCGGGTGGTTTGGATCGGCGACAGCGTGGGCCTGACGGTCGACCTCATCGATCCGAAGTTGGAAACCCAGCAGACCACGGTGTATCGAAGTTCGGTGGGGCAGGCGATGACCCTGCCGAGTCAGGTCGGTCGTTGGATCGGCCTTCGGTTAGGGAGGGAACGGACCGCGAGATCGGGGGTGACCTCGCCGGCGAGCGTCGATTCCACCGCGTTCGAGTCCTACCTCAAAGCCCGGCATCACGCCTCGCGGGGGACCCCCGCCGACCTCGATCAGGCCGACAAGTATCTCGACCAATCGTTGAAGGCCGACCCGAACTATGCGCCGGCCCACGCCCTGCTTGCCCAACAGCAGGTGATCCAGATGTTCCGAGGTTTGGTGCCGCCTAACGTGGCCTTCGACCGCGCCAAAGCGTCAGCAAGACGGGCGATCGCGCTCGACGAGGGCTTGGCGGAGGCTCACTATCAGCTCGGGTACGTGCTGGCACTCTATGACTGGGACTGGGGCGGAGCCGAGCGGGAATTTCGGCGGGCGGTCGAGCTCAACCCGAGCGACGCGAACGCCCATGCCTGGTACGGCTTCTACTTGAGTTGGATGAATCGCCCCAAGGAGGCCGTCGCCTTGGCGCGACGAGCGGCCACCCTCGATCCGGTGTCGGTCCTGGCCATGGTCAACGAAGCCACCGTCCTCTTGCTCGGCCGTATGATCGACAGCGCCGTGGCCAAAGCCGAGGCCTCGGTTGCCTTCGATCCACAATACGGGTTGGCCTATGAGCGGCTCGGGCTGGCCTACGATGCCAGAAACGACTATCCGAAGGCCATCGAGGCCTACCGAAAAGCATTGGGGCTGTTCCCCGGCGACCCCCAACGGCTGGCCAGTCTCGCCGGCGCCTACGCAAAGATCGGGCGAACCGACACGGCCCGGGTCGTCCTCGCCGATCTGCTGGCCCGCGAGCGGCGGTCGTTCGTGACGCCGCTGGCGCTCGCGACTCTGTACGTCGGCCTCGGCGAGCCCGATCACGCCATTGATTGGATTGAGCAAGGTTTCCAGGGCCGTTCGCCGGAAATGGTGGCGCTCCAAGTGTCTCCGGTTTGGGAGTCATTGCGCGGCCAGCCCCGGTTCCAGGCCGTCTTACGGCGAATGAAGTTTCCGTGAGCCCCCTTGCGGCGCCCTTCCTTGAGCGCGACAATTGGCCATGCTCTTTCGCCCCTCATTGAGGCGGCACCTCTCGACCCACGTCGTCGAGGGTCAAGGGGTACTGCTGTGGGCCGGACCGGAGCAGCACCTACTGACTGGTCCCGTCTTCGAGCGGATCATCCCGCTGCTTGACGGTAGTCTCACGGCCGACCAACTCGCCGACGAACTCGCTCCCGAGTTCTCCCCCGAAGAAGTTTACTACGCGCTGATTCGGCTCCGCGGCACCGATGTCATTCGCGAAACCGGCGATCTCGTCTCCCCGTCCGTCTCGGCCTATTGGGATTCCCTCGGGGTCGCGCCCGATCTGGCCGTGGGTCGGTTGGCGCTGCACTCGGTCTCGGTCAAGGCCGTCGGCGGTGTGGACGGCGGTCACTTCGCGGCGGGGCTCGCGGCGATGGGTCTGGTGGTCGATCAGGCCGGGGTGGTCGACGTCGTGGTCGTCGATGACTACCTCCATCGTGATCTGGGCGACCTCAATCGAGAGGCGCTGGCCACTGGACGCCGGTGGCTGCTGGCCCGGCCTTTGGGCACCGAGTTGTGGCTCGGGCCGCTCTTCGTGCCCGGCGTGACGGCTTGTTGGGCGTGTCTGGCCCACCGGATTCGCCAGCACCGACCGGTCGATGCCTTTCTGGCCGATACCGGCGCCGCGGTGGCGGCGGTCGGCGCCCGTGGGCCGGCGACGTCGCACCTGGCACTCGGTTTGTTAGGCACCTCGTTGGTGAATGCCGTCGCTACCGATCGGTGGTCCGACTTGGAGGGCGAACTTCGAATCTTCGAGACGATTCGGGGGATCGTGACCCACCATCCGGTGGTTCGGCGCCCTCAGTGCGCGGTCTGCGGCGACCCGGGTCTCTACGCCGAGCAAGCCAACACGGCGCCCGGCCTCCGATCCCGGCCGAAGGCAATCGGGCTGGCCAACGAACAACGATCCGAGCCGCTGGCGGCGACCTATCGACGGTTTCGCCGGCACGTGGGCGCGCCGACGGGAGTCATCACCGGCCTGACCGCCCACCACGCCACCGGAGCGCCGGCGATCCACGCGGTCAGCGCCGGCCCGATCGTGGCCCTCCGATACCGCGGGCTCGACGGACTGCGGGCCGGCCTGGCCAGCACCAACGCGGGCAAAGGCACCACTCGGCTTCGAGCCCGGGTGTCGGCGCTTGGCGAGGCCCTCGAACGGCACTCTGGGGTCTACCAGGGCGATGAGCCCCGGATTCGGTCCCGACTCGCTGAACTCGAGGGCGCGATCGATCCGAACCGGTGCATGCACTTCAGCGAGACCCAGTATCAGGATCGGGCCCGGCGCAACGCGCTCTCCGGCCCCGCCGATCGGATTCCGGGTCGATTCGACCCCGGTGTGCCGTCGGACTGGACTCCGCTCTGGTCGCTGACCACGGGGAAGAAGGCGTTTCTGCCGACGATGCTGGTCTATCACGACTATCCCGCCACTCCGGATGAACGGACCTGCGTCGCGACCTCCAACGGGGCCGCGTCGGGCAACTGCCTCGAAGAAGCCGTGCTCCACGGACTGCTCGAGTTGATCGAACGCGATTGCGTGGCGATGTGGTGGTATAACCGAGTGACCCGACCCGCGGTCGATCTGACCGGCCTCGAAGACAAGTTTACCCGACGGATGCGCCGCGCCTACGCCAGCCTCGGCCGGGAGTGGTGGTTGCTCGACCTGACCAACGACCTCGAGATTCCCTGCTACGCCGCCGTCTCCCGGCGAGTTGGTGGGGGGCCCGAGGAGCCGCTATTCGGATTCGGCGCTCATCTCGATCCGGCCATCGCGCTCCGCCGCGCCCTCACCGAACTCAACCAAGTCGTCGTCGCCCGGGACGGCCGGAACACCCCGTTTTCGACCGACCCTCGGATGGCCTCATGGTTGGCGGACGCCACGGTGTCGCGGCACCCGTACCTGGCCCCGCGGGTCGGAGCGGCCGAGCGACGAGACTCGCTGGCCACCGACGATGTGCACGATGATCTCATCCTCTGCGTCGATCGACTCGTCGCCGCCGGTCTCGATCCGTTGGTGCTCGATCAGACTCGTCCGGACATCGGTGTGCCGGTCGCCAGAGTGGTGGTCCCGGAGTTACGCAACTTCAGAGTTAGGCTGGCTCCGGGTCGCCTGTACACCGTCCCACAGCGGCTCGGTTGGATCCCGCGCGAGTGCGCGGAAGGGGATCTCAATCCCGTTGGGTTCATCCTGTAGTTTGCTCGTTCGCTCACTCGCCAAGGAGACCATATGCAAGACGAATTACGCAAGAAGATGGGTAAGGTCATCGCCCACGCCTGGTCCGACGAAACCTATCGCAAGCGCCTCCATAGCCATCCCCACGATGTCCTCACCGAGGCCGGGCTCACAGTGTCGCCGTCCCACAAGATCAAGGTGTTTGAAGACACCGACGACACCCTCCATTTCGTGGTGCCCCGGCGGCCGGCCCATCTGACCGCCGAGCACCTCACCAACGACCGAGTTCACGCGGACATCTGCAAGATCTCGTGCTAGCTGGTGGGACCCGAGCCGAGGCGGACCCGCTGATCTGGCGAGTTCGCCCCGGTGTCGCTATCGACACGAGGCCCGACGGGTGGATCGTCCGCTACGCGGGGGCGAGCGTCCCGCTGGGCCCGGGATCGCCCGCCCTGCGAGCGGCGCTCGACCGGCTGAACGGCGACGGAGCCGACGCGGAGGCCCTCGCGGACCTGGTCGGGGCCGAAGGCGCCACCCGGCTCGCCGAGTGGTACTTCCTGTTGCAGTCACTCCAGGCAATCGGCGCGATCGAATGGGGCGTGGCGGGGCTAGGACCGCGCGTTCGGCTGATTCCCTTGAGCGTCCGGTTCCGCCCGACCGCCGGCGACCGCGACCCCGAGGTGGTCGGTACACTTTCCAGTTATGCCATGATCCGCCGGGTCGGTGACACGTGGTGGATCGAGTCGCCACTGTCTGCCGCCCGGGTGGAGGTGGCCGGGACGGAATTCCCAGTCTTGACTCGGGCGCTGGGACGACTGCTCCATGCCGCCGGAATGCTCACGGACGCGGACGAGGTGATGACCCGGGTGGGATGGTCGTTTCACGACGCGCTGTTCCACGCCAGGAGCCGGATGGGACGCCGCGATGCGGCCTTCGGAGCCCGGGCGGACAGCGAGCGCGCCGACCCGCTGCCTCGGCCGGCCTACCCTCACGATCCTGCCGCCCGGATCCCACTCGCGCCCCTCGGGCACCAGGACGGCGGCCCGCCTTTCGACCAGGTGCTGGGGGCGCGCCGTTCAGAGCGGCACTACGCCGCTAAGCCGATTGACGTCGCCCAGCTCGGTCATCTGTTGAGCCGGGTTGCGGCCGACCGCCACGATGGGGCCACGGTCTGGCGAACCTATCCGAGCGGAGGCGCCTGTTATCCGCTCGAATGCTACCTCGTGGTGGACCGGTGCGAGGGGCTGGCGCGGGGTGTCTATCACTACGATCCGAGCGCCCACGCGCTCGATCCGGTCTCCGCCGATGCCGATGCCGGCACCGAGCTCCTCGCCTGGTACCGGGGCAAAGCGGCGGCCGACGATCTCCAGGTGGTGCTCCTCTTGACCTGTCAAATGGAACGGGTCAATCGCCGGTACCAAGCCGTGGCCTACGCTTTGGTCCTCAAGGAAGTGGGCGGTCTCTTCCAAACGTTGTATCTCGCCGCGACGGCCATGGGGCTCGCCCCGTGCGCGCTCGGTGGCGGCGATAACGAGCTGATCGCCCGGGTCCTCGGCGTCGATCCCTTGGTCGAGGCGCCGGTCGGCGAGTTCCTGATCGGCTCGAGTCAGTCAATCGTCGCCCAGGGAATGGCCCACCCGGCCGGATCGGCCCGATAGGTCTTCCGCCCTGGCCCCCAGAACTGGTGTACCGGCGATCGGGAGCTATAGTCCGACATGAGTACTTTGATATCGCAGGCGATAGAGGCACTCGACAACCGGCGAAGCCGCCTCAAACTCTACACCCTGATCGCCCTCGGGTTCTCCGTCCTGGCCTGGATCGCCGTCTCCCTTCGCGCGGTCACGACGGACGGCGAAGTCAACTTCATCACCTCCGATGCGCGGGGCTACTACGTCTACCTTCCATCGCTGGTCGTGGACGGAGATCTCGACTTCTCGAATCAGATCCGGGAGCACTGGGGGACGGAATGGAATCCCGCTCTCCTCCTCGACCGCACCGAACGGGGCTTGATTCGCAACCGGTACCCGATCGGCCTCGCGCTCACGCTTTTCCCGTCTTTTCTTGCGGCTCACGCCGCAACCAAGGCCGCGGGGCTTCTAGGCGTGTCAGGCCTGCCGCCCGACGGGTATTCGTTGCTCTACCAGCTGGCGGCTACCGCGGTCGTCATGGCGCTCGGACTGGCGTCGATGGCGATGATCGACGACCTGGCCGTCCGGCGCTTCCAACTGAACCCCCGCGCTGTCGCGGCGGCGATCGTGGCCTACTGGATCGGTTCGCCCTTTGCGTACTACTACTTTCGCGAGCCGCTGATGGCCCATGTCGTATCGGGCTTCTGGGTGGTGGGCGTCCTGGCGGTGGGTCTCGCGATGACAGACCGGGTCCGCTGGTGGCATCCGCTCGCGCTCACGCTGGCGGGGTCGATGGCGATCGTCTCTCGTCCGAGCAACGCGTTCATCGCGCCGTTCCTGGTCTACCTGGTCGTCGAGCTGGGCCGGCGGCGGTTCCTGGCGGGGGCGACCCGTTTCCTTCCACTCGCGGCCCTTGGGCTTGTCCCCATTCTCCTCCAGATGCTGACCTCGGAACTCCTCTTCGGTCATCCGGTGCACTATTCCTATCGAGAGACGTTTCACTGGACCAAGCCAATGCTCCTCCATACCCTGTTCTCGCCGAAGCACGGACTGTTCGTGTGGTCACCTCTACTCGTGCTCGCGGCAGCGGGCGGGGCGTGGGCGACGTTTCGGCGGGATGGGGTTCGGAATGGCCTCTGGCTGTCGCTCCTGCTCTCGGGGGCGGTCCTTTGGTACATCAACAGCGCGTGGGAGGGTTGGTCGTTCGGTGACGCCTTCGGCGCCCGAGCCTTCTTGGAGATCTCCTTCCTCTTCATCCTGGGTCTCTCGATGTGCTTCGATCAGCTCCGCACGTCGGGACACCGGATCCGTCGGTTGGTGACGGGCTGGACCCTTGCGAGCATCGTCTACAGCTTAGTCCTGATGGCGCTCTACGTCGCGGAAAAGATCTCCCGGAGCGGACCCCTCTTTTGAACCGGCACGTTTGAAGACAACGCCCGGCGTTCCGAAATGAAGTAGTATTGAGCCTTCCTGCTCGGAGAGTCGTCGATGCGTAGCTCGCTGTTGGCCATGGCTATTGTACTTTACCCGAGCCCATCCGTGATGGCTCAGCGCACCGGGTTCGACTTGGTCATCTCGGGCGGGCGGGTGATCGACCCCGAGTCGAAGCTCGATGCGATTCGCTCGATTGGAGTGCGGGGCGGTAAGATCGTCGCGATTGCCGCCGGCCCCTTGAAAGGCACGACCACGATCAACGCGAAGGGGCTCGTCGTCGCCCCGGCGGCCTCGGCGTTGGGTTCGGACTCCAGTACACGCCGGGCGCCAGCAAACTCGAGGTCCTCGAAATGTTCCGAGCGGCCGCCAAGTACAAGGCCCCCGCGTTCGTCCATACCCGTTCGTGGGGCACCACTGATCCGGGCAGCTCGGTGGAGTCCTATATGGAGGTGATTGCGGCGAGCGCGATCACCGGGGCGCCGCTCCATTTCGTTCATCTCAACAGTTCGAGCCTCGAATCGACACCGATGACGCTTGCCCTGGTGGCTGAGGCGCGGGTGCAGGGGCAGGACGTTACCGCCGAGGCCTATCCCTACAGCGCGGGGCTGACCGAACTCAGCTCCCCGTTGTTCGATCGGTTTGTGGGCGGGCCGGACAGCATGTTTGCCAAGCTGATGCTGGTCAGCACCGGCGAGCGGCTCACCCGCGAAACCTTCGCGGCGAAGCGGACGCCTGGCACCATGGTCATCCTTTTCCTCAACACCCCGGAAATGGAAGCCATGGCTATGACGAGTCCGCTCACAGCGATCGCGAGCGATGGTGGGTTATCTGAGGGGAAAGGTCATCCGCGGACCGCCGGCACCAGCGGCCGGACGCTGGGCTACTATGTCCGGGAGACCAAGCAGATCAGTCTGATGGAGGCGATCGGGAAGTTGGCGCTGATGCCGGCCCAGCGATTGGAACGAGTCGCGCCGATGTTCAAGAACAAGGGCCGGATCCGGATCGGCGCGGACGCCGACATCACGGTGTTCGATCCTGCCACGGTGGCCGACAAGGCCACCTACCAGCAACCCGCGCTGCCGTCGGTTGGATTCCGTTACGTTGTCGTCAATGGGGTGCCGGTCGTCATGGACGGCGCGCTCAACGATGGCCGGTTTCCTGGGCGGCCCGCCCGCGGTGTGGTGCGGTGACGCCCTGTCCGTTACCTCAATAACGAGGTGCCCCGATGCAGGTAGCTGCTCGTCGTTCGTTCTGCGGCCTGATGACAGTGGCTGGTCTCGCGGTGGGTGGGCAGGTGCCCGTCGCCGGCGCCCAGGATCCCAAGACGGATCCCCGTCCCGCTCCAGCTCGCGCCGAGGGTGAGGGGCCGTTCGCTCGGCTCATCATCCGGAATGCGACCCTGATCGACGGGACCGGCGCGCCGCCCCGAGGTCCCGTGGACGTTGTGGTCGAGCAGAACCGGATCACGGCCGTCACCACGGTCGGCGCTACCGCCGGCGACATGCGACCGGGTGGCCGGCCGCAGGGAGGGACCAAGGAGATCGACGCCACCGGGATGTACCTGCTGCCCGGATTCGTCGACCTCCATCTGCATTCCGGTGACATTCCCAAGACGCCTGAGGTCGAGTACATCTACAAACTATGGATGGCGCACGGGGTCACCTCCGGCCGCGGGGTTCCGTTTGCGTCGCCTGGATTTGCCGAGAGCGAGAAGGGCCGGAGCGCGCGCAACGAGATCACCGCGCCGCGGATGTTCACTTACCGGCTCCCGTTCGACGAGTGGGACGGTGCCATCGAAACCCCGGCGAAGGCGCGGGAGTGGATTCAGATGGCGGCGAAGACCGGGATCGACGGCCTCAAGCTCACCGCCTATCCGCCCGAGATCATGGCGGCGCTGCTCGACGAGGCGAAGAAGCTCGGCCTCGGATCAACGGCGCACTTGGCCCAGACCGGCGTGGCCCAGATGAACGCCCGCGATGCCGCGCGGCTCGGCCTCGGAACGATCACCCACTTCTACGGACTGTTCGAGGCTCTCTACGACGGCCACAGCATCCAGCCGTGGCCTCCGGGCTACAACTACGCCGACGAGCAATGGCGGTTCGGGCAGGTGGCCCGCCAATGGGATCTGGTCCACAAGCAAGGGAGTCCGGAGTGGAAAGCGCTGCTCCAAGAATTCAAATCCCGGAACCTGATCCTCGATCCCACGATGACGGCGTATCTGGCCAGCCGCGACGTCATGCGCCGGAGCTCGGCTGAATGGCATGAGAAGTACACCCTCCCGTCCCTCTGGGATTTCTATCAGCCCGACCGCGCCAACCACGGCTCGTACTATTTCGACTGGACCAGTTGGGACGAGACGGCGTGGCGGAGTTTCTATCGGGTCTGGATGAGTTTCCTCAACGACTACAAGAACATGGGCGGCCGGGTCACCGTCAGCTCGGACGCGGGCTACATCTACAACACCTTCGGCTTTTCGACCATCGAGGAAATGGAACTGCTGCAGGAGGCGGGGTTCCATCCCCTCGAGGTCATTCGCGGCGCGACCATGCACGCGGCGCAGGCGCTGTTCGAGCCCAAGGGGAAGCCGATCGAGTTCGGTGTGGTGCGCCCGGGCCTGCTCGCTGACTTGGTCCTCGTGTCCGAGAACCCGATCGCCAACCTCAAGGTGCTGTACGGGACCGGCGCCGTTCGGTTGAACGACAAGACCGGAAAGGCCGAACGGGTCGGCGGCGTCAAGTACACGATCAAGGACGGGATCATCTACGACGCCCGGAAACTCTTGGCCGATGTGGCGCGGATGGTGACGAAGCAGAAGGTCGAGCGCGGCATTACCCGGCTGCCGGTCGTCGACTTTGCGCCGGGACGCCCGTAGGCCACGGGTTTGACAGGGTTGCCGTTTTCGTGGCTGTAGCCATGGGCGGGATCTGATGCCTTTCCTCGAAGCGGTCCGGCTCGCCTTTCAGTCGATTCGCTCCCAGATGCTGAAGAGCTTCTTCTCGCTCTTGGGTGTCCTGATCGGGGTCACCTTCCTGATTGCGGTGGTCTCGATCGTCGAAGGCATGAATGTCTTCATGGAAACCAAGTTCGCCACCGCGTTTGTGGGTCTCAACACTTTGCAGGTCAAGCGGCGGCCCGATGACTCCTGGACTCAGACGCCGGAACAGAAGCGGGACTGGAATCGCCGGCCGTTGTTTCGGGAGGCCGAGGCTCGCGCGGTCGAAGCCGGCCTCGTGGTGCCGGCGCGGTTTTCCCGGGTCTGTAGTGCGAGCCTCGCGATCGGCTGGAACGGTCGCCTCGCCCGAGGCATCGATGTCGTCGGCGCCGATGAAGCCTACTTCGGGATCAAGCAATACGAGATCGCCAGCGGTCGCGCGTTCAGCTCGCCGGAGGTGAGGGCCGGGGTTCCGGTGGTGGTCCTCGGCGCCCTGGTCGCGAGCAAGCTTCTCGATGGGGTCGAGCCGATCGGCCGCGAAGTCACAATTGGAGGACTCCCGCACCGGGTCGTCGGCGTCTTGAAGGCTCAAGGAGAACTCTTCGGCGCCCCGCTCGACAAGCTGGCCGTCGTGCCATTTGGTTCGCCGGCCCGCCGGTTCTTGTGTGAGGGCAAGAACCTCGACTGGTTGAGCATTCAGGTAACGGATGGCTCCCAATTGGCGCTCGCGGCCACGGAGACCGAAGGGGAACTCCGCCGGATCCGGGGCCTCAAACCCAACGAGCCAAGCAACTTCACCATCGAGACCTCCGAGGGGGCCCTCGGGACCTGGAGCCAGATCTCGGCGGTGCTGATCGTTGCTTTGCCCGGGCTGGTGGCCATCTCGCTGGTGGTCGGCGGGATCGTCATCATGAACATCATGCTGATGGCCGTCAGCGAGCGGACCCGGGAAATCGGGATCCGGAAGGCGTTAGGCGCCCGTCGTCGCTACATCCTGTCTCAGTTTCTGATCGAGGCCGCCGCCCTGTAGGTGGCCGGGGCCTTTCTCGGGATCGGGCTCGGGGTCGGCCTGG
>JANNQX010000254.1:0-5082 GCA_031400975.1 Gemmatimonadota bacterium | reverse complement strand
GGAAGCAAGGTCCATGCGTCCGGAGTGCCGTTCGATGATCCGAGCGGCAACCGGCTCCGCGAGTGGATGGGGGTGACCCGGGAAGTGTTCTACGACCCCAAGCAGATCGCGATCCTACCGATGGGGTTCTGTTTTCCGGGCTCCGGCAAGACCGGCGATCTGCCGCCTCGTCCCGAGTGTGCCCCGGCGTGGCGGCGCCAACTGCTGAGTAAGTTCCGGCACCTCGAGCTCACCATCGTGCTGGGCCAATATGCCCAAGCCTATCATCTCGGCGATGGAGGCCGCCCGTTGACGGAAACGGTGAAGGCGTGGCGGAGCTACGGACCCGCCACCATTCCGCTACCCCACCCCAGTCCGCGAAACAACATCTGGCTTCGGCGCAATCCGTGGTTCGAGGCGGAGGTCATCCCGACGTTGCGGCGCCGGGTGGCCGCGGCCCTGAGGGTCAAGGCTCGGTGACCTCGGTCGGCACCCAACCGCATCCGTCGGCGGCGACCCGGAAGGAGTAGAGCACCGACGGCCCTGTCCCGGCCGACCGATGACCCGGATGAGCGCCCCGGCTCGGTCAAACTGAACGATCGCCGTGCCAGTTTCGAGCAGCAGTTCGCCCTGAACAATCGGAACATCATGCCCACCCCCAGGCTGGATCAGCCATCATTCCACCGTGATCACGACCTTGCCCCGGGCCCGTCCCGTTTCCAGGTATCGGATTGCCTCGGCGATTTCGCTCAGCTTGTACTGCCGGTCGATCACCGGCGTCACCTTTCCGGCCGCCATGAGGTCGGCGAGGACGGCCAGGTCTTTCTGGTTGAGATCCGCGATGAACATGGCCATATCTTGACTGACGAACCGGGACATCACGACCGCCCCGAGCGCCCGGGGCATCGGATCGACCCACCGACCGGCTGGTCCGCCGACCATGACGTACTTGCCCTTGAGCGCGATGACCCGCCTGAACGCCGACAAGGAATGATTCCCGACGTTATCGAGGATCACATCGTAGATGACGCCGCCGGTGGTGAAGTTATCCTTGGTATAGTCGACGATCTGGTCGGCACCGATCGATCGAACCAGCGCAACGTTCTTCGTGCTGGTCACCCCCGTCACCTCCGCGCCGAACGCTTTGGCGATCTGAACCGCGAACGTGCCGACCCCGCCTGACGCTCCGTTGATCAGCACCTTCTGCCCCGGCTGGAGCTGCCCCTTGTCGCGAAGGCCCTGCAGGGCAGTGATGGCCGCCACCGGGACCGACGCCGCCTGTTCGAACGTCAGGTTGGCTGGTTTGAGCACCACCGATCCGCTCTCCCGAATCGTCAGATACTCGGCGAACGCGCCCGTCTTGCCACCGAATACCTCGTCGCCCGGTTTGAACCGCGTCACACTCCGCCCAACCGACTCCACGGTCCCTGAGAAGTCGACCCCGAGCCGGATCGTCTCCGGCTTGCGGAGGCCCATCACGAATCTGGCCAGGTACGGCGTCCCTCGCATCGAATGCCAATCGAGGGGGTTCACGGAAGCCGCCCGGACTCTGACCAGGAGCTCACTGTCGGCCGGAACCGGTTTCTCAATGGCCGTCAGTACGACGACATCGGGTGACCCGTAATCACAATGTACGGCGGCCTTGATTGGGTGACTGGGAGCCAGGGGACCCGGATCGTCGCAGCTGTTGCCCGACTTCCAATAGGCAACCAGCCCCGCGGCCAACAACGTGAGGGTAACGACGGCCGCACCCCAGCCAAGAACGCGTCTGATCTTCATGAGAACGGCCCTCCTATGGGTTTCCCATACTAGGAGGGGTCCTACGCCGTGGACGCCGGCATGGTTTCAGATCGAAGAGACGAACACCTCGGATCCCCAGGACCCCGGCTAGGACGAGCGGATTGCAGCCGCCGGATCGATCCGGGCCGCTCGAAGGGCCGGGATCCAGCAGGCGCCGATCCCAATCGTCGCCATCAGGACCGCCACGCCGACGAAGGTGGTCGGGTCGTTGGGCGCCACGCCGAAGAGCAGCCCCTGAATGGCCCGGGCGGCGAAGAACGAGCCGATCACACCCAGTACGAGGCCGGTCACCAGGAGGACGCCGCCCTCCAGCAGAATCATTCGTTGAACCCGGGCGCCGTTTGCGCCGAGGCTCATCCGGATCCCGATCTCATTGCGCCGCGCGCTCACCGAAAACGCCAGGACGCCGGCAATCCCGACCGCCGCGATGATCGCGGCCAGGACGCCGAGCGACGAGACCAGCTGCGCGTTGAGGCGCCGAGGCGCAACGCTTTGATCCTTGATCTGGGCCACCGTCAGCACACTTTCGAGCGGCGCCGCCGGCGCGACCCGCCTGACGATCCGGGTCGCCGCGGCTATCAGACCCGCCACGTTGCTGTCAGCCCGGATCACCAGCCCGCCCACCATGGTGAACTCCTGAGCAAACGGCGCGAAGATCGCGGCTCGTGGCGGCGCGTCGAGCCCGCCATCCTGAGTGTTGCCGACCACGCCGACGATGACCCGCCACTCGCCGCTGAACGGGGTGAACCGGAGCACGTCACCGGTGAAAGCAATCCGCTTGCCAAGCGGATCTTGGCCGGGGAAGAACCGGTCGGCGAGGGCCCGGTTGATGATCACGACGGGGCCGGATCCCGGCTGGTCCGTGGCGGCGAACTCGCGGCCCTGAAGCAGCGGAATGCCCGCCGCCCGGAAGTACTCGGGGCTCGCGGTTCGAAGGTCGGCGCGCGGCACCGCCTCGCCCGGCGCGAGTGGTTTGCCTTCGGCTTTGACTTCGAAATCGATCGCCGAACTTTTGAGCGGCATCGTGGAACCGAGTCCCACCTCCAAAACACCAGGGAGTGCGTTGATCTCGGTCGCGATCCGGGCGTACAGCGCCTTGGTCGCGACGTCGGTTGCGGAGTCTACTCGAGCCGGGTTGAGGAGTGGCACCACCATGGTGAGCACCTCCTCGGCCCTGAGCCCCGTGCTTACTTCGGATAGTTGAACCATGGTCCGGGTCAGCAACCCAGCGCCCGCCAAAAGCATGACCGACACCGCGATCTGAGCAACGACCAGACCGCGCTGGAGCCGCTGTCTTCGTGGGCTTCCGGTCATCCGTTGAACCCCCGCGAACATCCGGGAGCCGAAGGTGCCTTCTTGGGGCAGTGATGCCACGAACGACAGCAGAAGCGCCAGGGTAACCGAGATGGCGAGCGTGAAGCCAAGGGCCACCGCGTCGAGCCGAATCTCATCCGCGCGGGGCGAGTACCGCCGGGCGAGCGCCACCAAGAGCTCGGCTCCGCCGATTGCGATGATTACCCCAAGGATGGCACCCATCAGGGTCAGGATGAGGTTCTCCACCAGCAGCAGCCGCCGGAGCCGCCCTACCCCGGCGCCAAGCGCCGCCCGCACCACCAGCTCTTGGTCTCGGCGAACCCCGCGCATCAGCGTCAGGCTGGTGACGTTGGCGGCGGCGATGATCAGGACGAACGCGGCCGCGCCCATCAGCAGCCAAAGGGTGAGCCGGGCTCGGTCGCCCAGCGCTTCCTTGAACGGGGTGACAGCCACTCGGGGGTGAGAGGCCTGGTCATACACCTCCGGATGCTCGGTCAGGAACCGGGAGTACACCGACGCGACCTCAGCCCTTGCCTGCGCCAGGCTGGCCTCGGGAGCGAGCCGGGCAACCACCTCAGTCATCCGGTGCGTTCGGCCCTCGACCATCATCGAGCTGGTGTGGTGCGGACTGACCACCATGTTCAGCAGAGCATCGACCCGGTTGGGAAAGAACGGGGCTGGTTGGACCACGCCGATGACGGTGACCGAGCCGCCGTCCAGTCTCACTTGCCTGCCGACGACGCTCGAATCCCCGCCGAACCGTTTGACCCAGAATTCGTGGGTCAGGACCATGACTGGTGCGACACCGATTCCGTCATCGCCCGGTTCGGTTAGCCGACCCAGCACCGGGCGGAGCCCCATTACCTCGAAGTAGTTCCCGGTGACGAGGGCCATGTCCACTCGAACAGCGCCGTCGTCAGCCTGCAGGGTACCGAACCAGGGGGAGTATTCCGCGATCCCGCCAAGCGAGGGGACCCCACTACGGAAATCACCGACCTCCGGCACCGAGAAGGTGAGGTTTTCCTGGCCCGGGCCGTCGGCCGATTGGCGAAGGTAGAGAAGTCGGTCACCGTCGCGGTGGGGCAGCGGTTTGAGCAGAACCCCCCGGACGACACTGAAGATCGCGGTGGTGGCCCCGATGCCGAGGCCCAGCGTTAGGACGACAACGGCCGTAAAGGCGGGGCTGTGCCGGAGTGCCCGAAACGCATACCGGACATCGGCCACCACGCTTTCGAGCCCCGGCAGTCCACGCTGATCCCGGACCGACTCGGCGGCCTGGGTCAGACCGCCGGACGCCAGGAGGGCCCGCCGGCGGGCCGCTGCCGGCGTGAGGCCGCGCCGGATGTGCTCGGCGGTCTCCATGTCGAGATGGGACTGCAATTCGTCCTGGAGATCGCGGTCGGCCCGGTGGCCGGTGAAGAAACCGACCATCCGCGCCAGCGCGGCACGAAGGTGTCTCATTTGGCCTCCCGCCGCGGGGCGAGAAAAGCGGCCATCAGGTCGGCGGTCCGGTGCCATTCCCGGGCTTCGCGGGCCAGTTGCTTTCGCCCGGCGGCGGTCAGGGCATAGAACTTGGCCCGGCGATTGTTTTCGGACGGCCCCCACTCGGCGGTGATACACCCCTCCTGCTCCAGCTTGAGGAGGGCTGGATAAAGGGTGCCGTAGTTGAGGGAAATCCGGTTTTTGCTGGTTTCCTCGATCCGAAGCCCGATGCCGTAGCCGTGAAGTGGCCCGAGGCCCTCGAGGGTCTTGAGGATCATCAGGGCGAGGGTGCCCTGCTTTACGTCGAGTTTCTCCGTCATCTGCCCGTCCTATGGGATTCCCATAGTACGGGGGTGGTGTGGGTTTGTTTCACCTGGCGCAAACTAGCGCCCGCAATTGACCGGGCGTTACTCCGCCGGATCAGGCCGGCGCCAGATCTCGCGGCGACAAGGCGCGAATCTCATCCGCCATCGGAAATGGGTTGGGCGTCCGGCAGACGACGGTGCA
>JANNQX010000253.1:0-3716 GCA_031400975.1 Gemmatimonadota bacterium | reverse complement strand
TGGGCCCGGTCGGCCGGGGGAAGGCGGCGAAGCTGCGCTTCGAGGGTCTCGCGAGTCATTACGCCCTCCCTGGTGGAGTCGAGGCTAAAGGGTAGGGGTTGTCGGAAGAGCTGCGCAAACAAGGAGGGTCTCGGGCGGCATAACTAGTATTGTGCTGCGCGGGACCCCCTCGGAGCCTAATGCCTTATCCCTCACTGAGCCAAGATCAGGCAAAACTCCCTCCAGTCAAGGGCTTACCCCTTGGGGTCGCCTCCGGCCCGGCCACTCTCACTGCCGGCGGGGACCGCGGGGAGGGCGCTCCGGAGGTCGGGGTGGTGCCGAAGCCGGTAGCTGGCCAGGATGGTCGAGGCCGGTTCATACGGGCGGGCCGAGGAGGATGGCCGTCCGAGGCTCCGTTGGTGGTCGTCTCAAGCAAACTGCGCCGTCTGCCATGACCGGATCGTGGCCGTTCTCGATCCACCGATCGGGCCCTCAGGGATTGGTGGCTACGATGAGGCTGCAGGCCAGCATCGCCGCCACCACCGGGAGCCAAAGCATGCGTTCCCACCGGCTCGGTGTGATGGCGTTGGCCACGACACCCAGGCCGGAGTAGCCGACGACGCCCCACACCAGATATTGCGACGCCCCCAGCCACCCGGGCCAGAGCACCCCGGCCCGGACCGCCACGATCAAGGCGAAGGCCAGGGTGAGCGCCATCGAAAGGACGGCGGCCGCGCGCATCGAGGGCGGGAGGCGGCCTGGATACTTGCCTCCCCACGTCAGCCTTCCCCAGGGTGCACCGAGCGCCAGCGCGGCTTGGAAGGCGGCGACCACCATGGCCAAGGCCGCAAACAGGAAGGCCGCGGTCTTCGGCGTCATCGGTTTCGATCGGAGTCGATCGACTCGGCGCCGAGGATGGCTCGGGTCTCGGCGATCTTGGCCGAGAGTCGCCGGGGTCCAACCAAGGCCACGACCGCGAGGGTGACCGCGGCCAGCGAACCCGCCAAGAGCCACCGCGCTTCGTCAACCGGCGGACGAATATCGGGAAAGACCGCAGTCACCACATTGGCCGTGACGTTGATCGTCCAGTGGAGGATGATCGCCCAAAACACGCTACCCCGGGTGTGGGCCCACACGACGGTCAGGAGAATGCTGTAGCATAGGATATCGAAGGTGAACTTCGCCGTTCCGCCAACCGAAGCAAACGTGCCGGCATAGTAGAGCGGATAGTGCCACGCGGACCACAGCAGGCCCAGGACGAGACTCGCCACGATCGGCGAATACCGGCCCAGCAGCCGCGGCAACAGAAACCCGCGCCACCCAGCTTCCTCCCCGAACGGGCCGGTCGTGAACGCCAGGAGTTGTCCGGCGCCGGTCACGTAGGTGAGCAGGCCGGCCGGCACCACCCGCCCGATCCCGTCGTGGGTGAGGCCGTAGGCCAGTAGTGCCAAGGCAATCCAGACGAACGGGAGGAATACCGCCGCCAACGCCCAACGCACCGGGGCGGCCACTTGGACAGAGCGCCGGAACAGGCTGATGAGCCCGGGCCGGCCGGCCGCGACATAGGCCGCGACGAACCCGCCGACCGTCATGAAGTCACCGGTGTAGAACAGGGCGGTACGCAGCGCCGAGTCGCCGATGCCGGTCACGGCCACGATCGTCCAACCGAGCCAGGGAATCCCGAATGACACGAGGAAGAACCACCGGAGAGAGCGTCGGCTCCAAAGCGGAACGGGCGCCGGCACCGGTGGACCACTAAGATCGGTCGGGGCGCTCACTGGTTACACCCAAACTGCCGGAGGCGGTGGTCGATGTGTCGCCACGCCTGGCGGCCCCAGCCTCGCCGGCTGGTAAGGTCCTCGGCGTCGGGTGGGTTGAACCAGGTTTTCATGGTCAATATCCGGGTTGGGGATGCGAACGGCCGTTGGCTCGGCACCACGAGTTTCTCGATGAACGGGCTGGCGGACATCCGCGCCGGACCCGAATCTACCGTCTGACCCGAGTTAAGTTGAGCCATTCGCTAACCAGAGGTTCCTGTGAAGCTAGCGTTACTCACCGGGGTGGGCCTTCTTGGGCTGTCGGCCACCCCCGGCCTATCGGCTCAGGCTCCGCGTCCCTTGTGGCCCGAGGTGGACGCGGTGTTCCAGGGGTTCACGAAGCCGGGGTCGCCGGGGTGCTCGGTGGCCATGGCGGTGCGCGATTCGGTCATCCTTCGGCAGGGATACGGGCTTGCGGTGATCGAGTGGGGTATTCCGAATGACGCCGCCACCGTATTCGAACTGGGGTCGGTCTCGAAGCAGTTCACCGCCTTCAGCATCCTGCTGCTGGAGCGCGAGGGCCGGCTGTCGCTGGCCGACGATATCCGAAAATGGCTTCCCGAAATCCCCACGTACGGGAAGCCGATCACGATCAGCCATCTGATCCATCATACCAGCGGACTCCGCGACTACGACCCCCTGCTGGTGTATCGGGGTACCCGCTATCACGACGTCGCCACCAACAGTGACATTCTCGACATGATGGCGCGCCAGGCTGCCCTCAATTTTCCGACCGGAAGCCAGTGGCAGTACAGCAACACCAACTACGTGTTCCTGGCGATGATCGTCGAGCGAGTAACCGGCCAGTCGTTTCGAGCGTTTGCCAGGACCCGGATCTTCGAGCCCCTCGGCATGAACAATTCCCGGATCCGCGACGATCACACCGAACTCATTCCGCGGCACGCGAAGGGCTACCAACGTCCCAGCGAGACGACGGTGTCGGTTGATGTCTCGGATTGGGAGGAGACCGGCGACGGCAGTGTCCAGAGCACCGCGGACGATCTCCTCAAATGGATGGATAACCTCCGGACCGGGAAGCTCGGCGGCGGCATAGTCCGGAAGATGGCGGAGACCGGCCGGCTCGATGACGGCACGCCGGTGACCTATGCGTTCGGGCTCACGGTCGATACGTGGCGGGGTCTCAAGCGGGTCCAGCATGGCGGGAGTTGGGCCGGTTACCGGAGTCATGTGGTCCGATTTCCGGAAGCGGAATTGGCGGTGGTGACCAGGTGTAACGACGCGACCGCCGATCCGACATCGCTGGCCCTCGACGCGGCTGCCGTGGTGCTGAAGGACCGGCTCCAACCTGACGCCGTCGTGACCGCCCACCGCGGGACGGCGTTAGGGCCGCTGGCCGGGATCTATTGGAGCGACGCCGCGGCGCAGGCGGTCTTCGTCCGGGTGGACGGATCGCAAGTCGTGGTGAATCGCGACGGCGGGCCGAGCGGGCTTGCCCTCCGGGAAACGGGAGATCGGACCTTCAAGTTGGGGAGTGACATGGTGGTGACCTTCAGCCCCGGCACCGGTCCGGCGCCGAGTTTCGCGCTCCGAAGCGGCAACCTTCCGGCGGTCCAATACGGCCGGGTGGCGAGCCCGGACACCTCGGCGGCTGTGCTCCGGCGATACGCGGGTCGATTCCGGAGTGCGGAGCTCCGCAATGCTCAGTGGACGGTCGCGATCAAGGAGGGCGGACTGACGCTTCAGAGCTTGGTCTCGACCCGGAGTCAGCCGCTCCGGGCCTTGGTTCCCGATGTGTTCACGAGCGTGATGTTCGACGATCCGGTGGTCCTTCAGTTTGTCCGATCGACATCCGGGGTCGTGACCGGCTTTCGGGTCAGCGGCTTCGCGCTCCAAGGCTTGGCCTTCGAGCGAGAGCCCTGAGCCGCCCCGGCTCAGAGGTTTTCGGCTGGGGGCTCGAGC
>JANNQX010000252.1:0-3036 GCA_031400975.1 Gemmatimonadota bacterium | reverse complement strand
CTTGATCGCGGGGCTTAAGCCTTGCCCCCCGGTGCCCAAGCGGTACATTGGAAACCACCGCTCACGATCGACCCGGTTCGGACTCCTCACGACCCTCGGAGGGAGTATGAAACTCGCGGCTCTGTTTGGTCTATCCCTCGCCCCATTCTCGCTGGCCCTGGCCCAAGCCAATGCCACCCCGGACTTTACCGCCAAGTTCCGCCAAGTGATCGAAGCCCTCCAGAAGCGAGACACCGTCACCCTCCGCGGCATCTACGCCGACCGCTACACCTTCACGATCGGTGGCGGAGACTCGGTCACCACCCTGACCAAGCCTGACCGACTTCGCTCCATTGCCGCCAGCACCGACAGTATTTCGAGGCTCACCCTCGAACGGTGCGACTTCGACCTCTTCGGGGCCACCACCTCCGTCGGCCGCTGCTGGATCCGTCAGCAGAACACCCAAGGCAGCCAAACCGAGTGGATCGGGATCTACAACACGGTGGTCTTCAACCGGACCCCGGCCGGCCGGTGGCAATTGGTGACCAGTCACGCGAGCGTCAACCGCCCCAAGCGGAAGGCGGTTTCGCCGTAGGCGTAGGTTGTCAGCGCCCGATGATCGGCCGCTGATATCGGGGTGAGACGAAAGTGATTGCCGGCTCGCCCCCGACACCGACACCATGAGACCCCGGCCGACAGTCGGGGATGCAAGCAGATTTCCGACTGCGCCGAGCGCCAAGAGGGGAGCGACCAGAAGGCCCCGCCCGAGCATCTTCCCGAGGGCTCGGTCTATCTGACGTTCGAGGGCACCCGATACACCCTGCGGTTTCCAGGTTGGTTGATCGAAATCCCCGGCTCGGCGGTCAGCACCTTTACGACCCGTTGCCCCGGGGTGCCTGACACCGAAAAACAGACGACGACCGAGCTCAGCATCCTGGCGGGACTCGAGGCGGTTGAGCCCATAACCCGGGACCTCAATCCACAGAATCCGGGCCATCTCACCGGCACCGCTACGTTCGCCGACCCCCTGCGGCCGTGGATCACGATCACGCTCAACTGGGACCTGAAACGACCGTGATCGTCCGATCAATGTTCGACCACGCCCGCGGGATGCCGACCCTCACGACCCCCCGCCTCCGGCTCCGTCCCATGACCCACGCCGACGCCGACGACCTGTTCACCGTCTTCGGCGACCCGGTCGTGGTCCGATATCTGAACCGGCCCCCCCTCCCCACCACCGCCGACGCTCGGGCCCTGATCGACCGGGCCGCCGCGGAGTTCGCCGCGGGCACCGCCCTCCGGATCGGCTTGGTACTGAGCGACGAAGACCGGGTGATCGGGACCGGCAACCTCCTCCACTTCGATTGGCCGAGCCAGCGGGCCGAAGTCGGCTACGTCCTGGCCCAGCCCCACTGGGGCAAAGGCCTGGCCGGCGAGGCCACGGCTGCCCTGATCGAATATGGGTTCGGAACCTTAGGTCTCCACCGGCTCGAAGCCGAGCTCGACCCCAGGAACGACGCTTCGGCCCGAGTCCTCGACCGGCTGGGTCATCGACCGGCTGGGTTTTGCCCGGGAAGGCCTCCTTCGGGAACGCTGCATCGTCGGCGACGAGGTCTCCGACTCCCTAATCATGGGTCTGCTCCAGGCCGAGTGGCTGGCGCGAAATCGCGACGCAGTCAGCGGAACTGGGCGATCCGGTCGACCGAGTGACGGTGATGCGGGAACCCCGGCTCGTCGCCCAGTCCAAGGGCCACGATGGCCGGAATCGTGACGTGGTCTGGCAGACCCAGGACGGATTTGACCTCGGCCGGCCTAAACCCCAACATCGGCGAGGTCTGGTACCCGATCGACTCGGCGGCCAGCAACAAATAGCCTAACGCGATATACGCGATCCCGTGGGCAAACCTCTGCCGCTCCTCCACCGGCTGAACGTCCCAGTCCCGGGTCACCCCCGCCAACGATTTGGCCCGGGCCTCGCCGGTGATTCCGGGATGGACGATTTCGGTCTTGGTGGCGATGACGTCCTCCATGTCGGCATAGAGCACGATCAGGCAATGGGTCGAGAGGACTTGTCGCTGATTGAGAACCGCCGGTTCGAGCTGCTTCTTGAGCGCCGGATCGCGCACCACCACGAACCGCCAGGGTTGGATGTTGTTGGGTGACGGGGCCAGGCTCACCTGGCGGAGAATTTCCCGAACATCCTCCTCCGGCACCGGTTGCTGGAGGTACTTTCGGATCGCGCGTCGCGACTCGGCCGCCTCGCGAACGGTCATGGTACTGGACTTCGGCATGCTCTGGGTCTTTCGGTTAGGCACAAACTTACGGAACGACTTCTACCTCAACATGGTCCCGGGCCGAGCCCTGGACAACCTCGATCCGGTGGCGGCCCACGACCAACGGCCACCGGCCGGCCCGCTGCACCTTGCCATCGACGAACCACCGCACCGGAACCCGCCGCACCGCACCGGCGACCCGGAGGCCAACCGTGGAAAACGCGGAATCAACCCCGGGAACAAACCGAAACCGATCGCCATTCCGGGGCGACGTGATCCGAAACCCCGCCTCGACCGTTTCGGCGCTCGTTCGCATAACGCCTGACGCTACTCCGGCGTTCCCAGTCCCGTTTCGGATGGTCCACTCGGCAAAGGCCGCCGGTAACGCCACACCGGATGGTCCTTCCCATGTATCGGGACTGGGGACCGTCCCGGGAACGAACCACTCGGTCAACGCCGGGCAATACCGATTCGCCAAGAGACCCGACAGCCGGCAGACCGACGCCGACTGGAGGCCTACGTCGCTGGGCAATGCCAGCCGCCCTGGCTCGTAACGCGAAGCCACCGCTAACACGGTGCGTTGGAGCAGAGGGCCGGCGCCGGTAACCCCGCTGACACCCTCCATTGGCCGGCCGCTGAAGTTTCCAACCCACACCGCAACCGTAAATCGCTCGGTGGTGGCTGCGGCCCAATTGTCGGTGAAATGCCGGCTGGTGCCGGTCTTGGCCGCGGCCCGGAACGGGAAGTCGAGCGGCGTCACCGGCCCGAAGCCGGGAATCCGCGC
>JANNQX010000251.1:0-3904 GCA_031400975.1 Gemmatimonadota bacterium | reverse complement strand
CTGATCGTGGAATGAGGCCGGCCATGATAAGCCAATGGGGAGCGGCCCTGCTCGCGGCGGTCGCGATGAGCCCGGTGTCAGCCCAGGCTCCCTCGATGTCGGTGACCAGGGCGCTGGATCGTTTTCTGACCCAGCACTTGGCCGACATTCCGAACCCCGGGTTTTCGGCCGTGGTCGTTCAGAACGGCCGGGTCATTTTTCAGAAGGGGTACGGAGTCGAGGTGGCGGGCGGGCGGACGCCGTTGACGGCCCGGTCACCGATCGCGATCGGGTCGCAGACCAAGTCGTTCACCGCGGTTGCGATCATGAAGCTCGTCGAACAGGGAAAGGTCGATCTCGACGCGCCGGTCGTCCGATACCTCCCCTGGTTTCGGACCGCCGACCGCCGCGGCGCCGAGATCACGGTTCGAATGCTGTTGCACAACACCTCGGGAATTCCGAGCGCGGATCGCGGCTTCTACAGCCAGGAGACCGACGAATCGGCTATCGAACGCGAAGTCCGCGGCCTGTCCCGGGTGCCCTTGGTGCGGGCGCCCGGCAAGTCGTTCGAGTACTCGAACGAGAATTGGGGCGTGGCCGGTGCGATCATCACCGCGGTGTCAGGGCTGCCGTATAGCACCTATCTCGAACGTGAGGTACTCGAGCCGCTCGGGATGACCCGATCGAGCACCGCGCTGGCCCGGTTCCGCCAGATCGGCGCATTGTGGGGCCATAACGCCGCTCCGACTGGAGTGACGCCGGCCGGTCCGCGATTCCTGGCCGTGGCCCTCCCGGCCGGCAGCGAATTCAGGGCGAGCGCTGAAGACATGGGTCGGTACTTGGCGATGCTGCTGCGAGGCGGCGCCACCGAGCGAGGACGGCTGCTTCGGGAGGAGTCGGTCCGTCAGCTGTTCGTGCCGGGGAGTTTCACGACGGTCAGTATGCCGGAGATGGGGATGATCAGGGGCAGGACCGGCTACGCGATGGGCTGGATTGTGAACGACCTGGATGGCCGGGCCCTGATCCACCATGGCGGCGACGCCATCGTGATGGGCTCGTGGACCATGATCGACACCCTGACCAAGACGGCCGTGAGCCTCCTCTATAATGGTCCGAGCCTCGACCCGTACCGCTACCCGGGCAAGGTGTGGGTCGTCAACAACCTCCTCAACATCGCGGCGAACCAGCCACTTTCCGAGCTCGGCCGTCCCCGGGAGGCCGATCCGACCCTGAACGACTTCGAGCTCCCCAGGGACCGCCTCGATCGGTACGTCGGCCCCTATCTCTCGGCTGAGGGCCAGCGACTCTCGATCACCAAGGCACCGCTCGGCGATCGGCTGCTTCTCGACATGACGGCGGGGTCGCTCCGCTACTCCTACGAACTCGATTTCGCCAGCGAGGCGAGTGCGGTGCTCCGCAACGTCGGTGGCGCCGCAGTCACCAGCTTCCTGATAACGCCGAGCGGCCAGGTGACCGGCTTATCCGGCGGCGTACCGGGCGGCGTCTTCCAAAAACGGAGCGCCGCGGAACTCGCCAGGATTCAGGAAGTCCGATCGCCGACCGGGCGGTTAGTGATCCAGTTACCCAAGACTTGGTCGGTTCAGTGGGCCGGGGACGCCTTCGAGGCCCGGGATGTCGCGGACTCGACCTCGGTGATCCGAGGATCGATCATTCCCAAAGCCGATCCCGATTCGATCCCCCTCTCCACGGCGGGCCGTCAGCGCTCCGAGACGGTCGGCCGCTTCGAGTGGCAGGAGCGCTGGTGGACCGACGGCGAGGGTAGCGCCCGGCGGCAGCGAATGGCGGCCACCACGTCGGAGGGCGGGGTCACCGTTCGGTTGAGTGTCGCCGCCGGGCCAGGCGGGATGACCGCCCTGGTGCGCGACGCGATGGTACCGTTGATGACGACCCTCGACGTGGGCCGGCACCCCCATTTCTATCCTCTTCTTGAGCCCTGACTACTGGCCGGTGGTCCGAAAGGTCTGCAACCGCGATTGCAAAGCGTTCAGGGCCGCGTTGGTGCTGGTGGCGCTGCCGGTCAGCTCAGCCGCGTTGGTCGTCAGCACATAGCCGATGCCGGCGTCGAGATACATCACGGCGCGCGAGTGGTTGGTCGTGTTGCTACCGTCGTGGCCGGCGTACCGGTTGCCGACGGTCGGCGTCACGTTCCAGCCATGGGTGTAGAACGAGCCATTGCCGATCGTGGCCCCGCCTGCAAAGAGATCTCGGGCGGCGGCCTGCGGCAGCAAGGGAGACAGCCCGGCATCAGCCCGCAAGAACTCCTGAATGATCCGGGCCCAGCCCGGGAGCGGGAGGTGCATGGTCCCAGCGGAGGACAGGCCCGCGCTGTTGTCACATCCGTCGCAGGGCGCCCAGCCGCTGCCCGATCGGAAGTGCCCGACGGGCTGGCTGCTACCGGCGGGCGTGGTCGGACCCCATCCCGCACCCACGATGCCAAGCGGTTGAAGGATTCGGCTCGCCACCAAGGCTTCGTAGGTCGAACTCCACGCCCGTTCCACCATGGCGCCGGCCATCGCGAACCCGTTGTTGCTGTAGTAGTAGGTCCCGCGGGTTACCGCCCCGGGCCGGCGCACCGTCCAATCCGCCCAGATGTCCCGGCCCGTTTTCGGGTTGGGGGTGGTTGGGAGGCCGGCCACATCGTTGACGACCCCGGACTGATTGTTGACCAAGTCGAGCAGGGTAATCGTCTTGTGCGCGGCCACCATGCCGGCGACCGACTCGGGAAACGCCTGTTCCGCCGTCCGGTTCCAGCCGATCACGCCCGCTTGGACCGCCATGGCGGACAGCAACGCGGTAATCGCCTTGGTGTTCGACCCGATGTGCCACTTGTCGTTGAGGGTAACCTTTGGCGCGCTGCCGACCCGGCGGATCCCGGCCACCGCGATCGCGACGACACCACCATCGCGGGTGACGATGGCTCCGCCCATGCCTGGCAGATTGAACGCCAGGCGGATCGAATCGACAATCCGGGTCACGTCGGCCGCAACGACCCGAACCCGAGCGGTGCCATTGACGCCTTCACTGGTGCCGGTGATCGTCGTGACGCCGGGACGAACCCCGGTGACTTGGCCCGACGCGCTGACCGTCGCGATCGCCGGGTCGCTCGACTGCCAAGACACCACCCGGCCGGGCAAAGTGCCCCCGCCTCCGTCGCGGGCTGTGGCGGTCAACGTGCCGGCGGCCCGCCAGGCCACATCGGAACTATCCGGCGTGATGACCACCGTCGCGACTGGAGCCGGCGGCAACGCAACGATCGCATAGGTGCTGAACGACGAGGTCCGGCCGGTGATTTCCCGCTGGGCTTGATCGACGGTGCTGCCGGCCACTTCCTGCCACGAGGTGCCATTGTATCGGTGGAGGCGGAACAGGGTCGGATCCGCCGCAACCGCTGCGGCAGCCGAATATTTGAGCCGGACCGTGACCGGTTGGGCGAACGTCGTTCCGCTCGGTCCGAAGTCATAGGCGGTGCCGGCAATCAATCGAGGGTTGGCCGGCGGGCTGGCCGTGGCTGCGATCGTGATCGTGGTGTTGGCGGCGAGTGCCCCGGCCGGGATCTGGAGGATCGCGCTGCTATCCGGCCGGGCCACCAAACCACCGGCGGCCCCGATGACCCGGCCATCGAACACGGTCACGGTAGCGGTTCCGGATCGGCCTTCGGATTGCGCCGTCAATTGGGCCGACCCGGCCAGAACCGCCGTGACCAAGCCGTCACCGCTGACCGTGGCAACTGACGGGGGCGATGCTCCAGGTCACGGTCCGGCCTGACAGGGGGTTACCCGCCGCATCTTTGGTGCTGGCCGTGAATTGACGAGTCCCGGCGGGCAAGAGCACCGTCGTATCGGGGGAGACCGTGACCAAAGCGACGGCCACCGGTGGTGGAGGCGGCGGTGGCGGGGGAGGAGGG
>JANNQX010000250.1:0-2299 GCA_031400975.1 Gemmatimonadota bacterium | reverse complement strand
CCGGTCCCCACCTGCTTGGTGATCCGCTGGCCCACCTGGTCGAAGCGGTAGTTCGTGGTCACCGCGTTCGCGATGAGGGTGATCGGCAGGCTCTGCTGATCATAGGTCACACTGGTGATCCCGTAGGGCGCCGGCGCGGTCTTGAGATTGCCGTTGGCGTCGTAGGGGAACGACCCCGTCTCGGCGTCCCAGGTCTCGGCGCTAGTGGCCACCGCATCCGCCACCGAGTTCAACCGGTTACCAGTGGCGGCGTTGCTGTAGGTCAGATTGTCGATCAGTGCACGGTCACAAGCTAGCACCCCTACCTCAAGCCAACCTCAAGAGACCCGGCCAACGCGCCGGCCGAAGGAAAATCGGTCAATTGGATGACCCGTTGTGGGCGGTGACCGATGGAACCAGCCACCGCCTCCGTTGGGCCCTCTTGCTCATGCCGCGGACTCCTTGGCGGGGGCCCCCGGTTCATCGGTGGCTTGGATTCATATACTAAGTGCAACAGGGCGGGTGAAAGAAGGCGGTGACCTGGCCGCGAGTAGACTTCGGCGTCCTCCAAGACACGGAAGCTCCTCATGACGTACTGCCAGATCAGAAGGTGTTGGCGAGTAAAGAGAGGACTACGCGGCCGGGGAGCGGGCCTGGAGAATTTCTCAACCCGGGGAGCCTCGCCATAGCCGGCGACCGCCTCTACCTCGCCGAAGTTGGCAACCTGGGGGAGAGCTTTCCATCGTCTTGGCGGTGGCGGAACCCGATGGCGACGTCTGGCTCGTCTTGAACGGCGAAGGGCGGCTGGAGCGGTTTAGGCCCGATGGGACCAGGGTGCTCTCCGGGTATGGTCCTGCAGTGTTGCTGGCGGTCGACAGCAGCGGCCGCACCAGCCGTCGGCTCAAGTTCCCCGATGTCATCGGGGCGCGGGCGTTCGCGATTGACAAGAGCACCCGCGGGCGGACGGCCCAGTCAGACTGTTACCCGTTCTCAAAGGGGATAATCCGATACAATGATTGTATCGGATTGGTGGCGCGCCCTCAGGCTCGCCGGATCTTGCGCCCGAGGCTCTATTCTTGCATATTTATGCATTATGCATAACAAGCCCCTCGCCCTCGCCTTTTCCGGCGGCCTCGACACCAGCTACTGCGTCCCCCGGCTCGCCGACCAGGGCTTCGTCGTCCACACCGTCTACGTCAACACCGGCGGCGCCGGCCCCGACGAACTGGCCCAGATCCGTCGCCAAGCCATGGCCGTCGGCGCCGTCGAACACCACGAAGTCGACGCCCGCCACGCCGTGTTCGAACGCTTCGTCCGCTACCTGATCCAAGGCAACGTGCTCCGGGGCGAAGTCTACCCCTTGAGCGTGGCGGCCGAACGAACCCAACAAGCCATCTCCGTTGTCGACGTCGCCCGCCGGATCGGGGCGGGGTCAGTGGCCCACGGCTCGACCGGTGCCGGCAATGATCAGGTCCGGTTCGACATCGCGCTCCGGGTCCTAGCACCCGAACTCGCCATCGTCACGCCGATCCGCGACGAAGGGCTCTCCCGCGACGCGGCCATCGCGTTCCTCGAGGCCCAGAAACTCCCAGTGCCCCCGAAAGCCGGCGCGTTCAGTATCAACAAGGGCCTCTGGGGCACCACCTGGGGCGGCGGCTGGACCCACGACACCTGGGCCGCACCGCCGGCCGAGCTGCTCGATCCGCCGGCCGACGCCCCCGCACCACGCGACCTGGTGCTCGGCTGGGAGCAAGGCGTTCCGGTCAGCCTCGACGGGAAGAAACTCGCCCCCGCCGACCTGATTGCTGCCATCGGCCGCGCCGCTGAGTCCTACGGGATCGGCCACAACATCCACGTCGGCGAAACCGCACTCGGCATCAAGGGCCGGATCGGATTCGAGGCCGGCGCCGCGATCATCCTGATCACCGCCCATCGCGATCTCGAAAAGCTGGTCCTCACCAAGTGGCAGAGCTACTGGAAAGACCACCTGTCCCGCTTCTACGGCGACCGGCTCCACGAGGGCCTCTACTTCGATCCCGCGTTGCGCGACATTGAGGCGCTGATCACCAGTTCGCAGCAGCGAGTCACCGGTGACACGCGCGTTAGGCTGGCCCCGGGACGGTTCATGGTCACCGGCACCCGGAGCCCGTTCTCGCTGATGGATCGCTCGGTGGCAACCTACGGCGAAGAAAACCGGCTCTGGACCGGCGACGAAGCCCGCGCCTTTGCCCGGATCGGGGCCATTCCTTCTCTGCTCGCGGCCAAAGTCGCCGCGAAAGGCGGCTGACGTGGTCCGCACCACCCGAGTCCGGCTCGACCG
>JANNQX010000249.1:0-3587 GCA_031400975.1 Gemmatimonadota bacterium | reverse complement strand
TTTTGAATTGCGCTCGGAGGCCGGCCATGAGCGCAGTTGGATCACCGGTTGCCCGGACGTGGAGGGTCGGATTGGCATCGTAGCTCTGGGCAAACGCCAGATATACCAAAGGAAATGGCTCAGCCGTTAGGCCCCGGTACTTGCCGTCGGGTGCCAGGCCGACAACCGTGTACTCCACCGCTCCCCGACGGAGCCGGCGGCCGATCGGGCTCTGATTCCGCCAAAACCGGCGGACGAAGGCCTCGTTGACCACCACCGAATTGGCCGCCTTGCGGTCATCTTGCCGATTCAAGCTCCGGCCGGCCAGCGGGCGGATCCCCATCGTTTCGAAGTATCCGTCGGTCACCCGCGCATACAGGAGCGACATATCCTCCTTAGGGGCGGGCTGGTACCCTTCGACCTCGAAGTCCTGGGAGCTGCAACAGGCCCAGCCCAAGGGCACGAACGTAGCGGCCGCGGCATTGACGACGCCGGGCATGGACCGGACCCGGTCGAGCAGCCGCCCGATCGTTTCCGACCCGGTACTGTCGTTGAGCCCCGCGATCGTTAGGTCGGTATCGACGAGGAGAAGCGACTCCGGATCACGAAAGCCGGGATCGATCGTTCGGGATCGATCGATGGCCCGGAGAAAGAGGCCGGCACAGGCAAGGGAGACGACCGCGAGGGCCATTTGCCCCGCCACCAAAGCCCACCGGCCGGCCGATCGGGCTCGACGTACCGTGGGAACATCTTTGAGGACCGACACCAGGTCGGGCCGCGAGGCCTGCAACGCGGGCCACAGCCCAAACAGGGCGACGGTGACCGCCGCGGTGATGAATCCAAACAGCACCACCCGGGTATTCATCTCGTAGGCCATCGCGATCGGGTACGGAACCGGCGGCATCAGCCCCGCGAGCCCGGTACGACCCAGATACGCCAACCAGAGACCGAGCACCCCGCCGGCGGCCGCCAAGAGGGCGCTTTCCGTCAGCAGCTGGCGGACCAAGCGAAACCGGCTCGCGCCAAGGGCCAGGCGAACCCCGATCTCCTTCTGACGACCAGTGGCCCGAGCCAGCAATAGGTTGGCCACATTGGCACAGGCGATAAGCAGCACCAACCCGGTCACGACCAGGAGGGCCGCAAACACCGGCTTCATGATCGACGGAGCCCCCTGGCCGTCAAGCGGCTTGACGGAGGCCGTGTTGAGCGCGTCCGGATAGATCGCATCGAGCTCACGCCCGACTCGCTTCATGTCGGCGGACGCGTCGGCGATCGAAAAACCCGGCTTCAGGCGCCCGACTACATCCAGGAAGTACCACCGGCGCACTTTCAACCGGTCCTCGCCCACGATGGTCGGAAAGGTCGTGATGAGAGCGTAGAGATCGAGGTTCAAGCCGACGTAGCCGCCCCCGAACGTGGGAGGCATGACCCCGACCACCTCGAACTGTTGTCCATTGACGATGATCGGCCGGCCGATCACGCTCTGATCGGCGCGGAACCGGCGGGTCCAATATTCATAGCCGAGTACGGCGACCGGCGCGGCGCGGCCTTCTTCATCAGGCTGGAAGGTCCGCCCGTAGAGTGCTCGAGTACCTAACACGTCGAAGTAGTTCCCGCCAACCATCCCGGTCCAGGCTCGCTCGGCCCCTTCCCCGGCCTGCTCCCGGACCCCGACGGCCTGCAACGTCATGACGGAGAGGCCTTCGAACGCCCGGGTCCGTTCTCCCCAATCCCGTGCGGTCAGGTAGGAGACCCCCTCGTCGACCCCTCCAGGACCCGCGGTTCGGATAAACGTCAGGCGGTCGGCGTCGGGCACCAACGGCAACGGCCGAAGAATGAATCGGTCGGTCCAGAGATAGACCGTCGAAAGAGCCCCGATCCCGAGCCCCAGTGACAGGACGGCAACCACCACTAACGCCGGAGTCCGAAGGAACGACCGGACGGCGACTCGCAGGTCCATCAAAAGGGCTGACATCTTTGGCTAGCTTCTGGGTTATTCCGCCCGCAAGGCGGTGACGGGATCAACCCGGGTAGCCCGCCGAGCCGGGATCAAGCTGGCGGCCGCCGCCACCGCAACCAGCACCACCGGTCCGGCCAGAAAGGCCACCGGATCATAGGGACTGACACCGTAGAGCCAGGTCGCGAGCGCCCGGCTGGCCAGGGCCGACAGGGCCAGGCCAACCGCCAGCCCAATGCCGGCCAGGACCATTCCCTCGCGCAACACCATGCTCCGGACCGCACTGGGCTCGGCACCTAACGCGATCCGAATCCCAAGCTCGCGAGTCCGGGCCACCACGCCCTGGGCGATGATGCCATACAAACCGACCGCGGCGATGGCGAGGCCGGCGGCGCCCAGGACCGTCAATAGCATCGCGGCAAGCCGGACCGGAAACAGGGCGGTGCTGACTTGGTCGGCAAGCGTTCCGGTCGACATCACCGGCATCGAGCCGTCCATCGACTTGAGCGTGTTCCGCAAGGCCGTCGCCAGCGTCGCCGGGCTCCCCGTGGCCCGTGCAATAACGACGATCGGCGAGTCGAAACTCTGGTAGAGCGGAAAGAAAATCTGGGCCGTCGGCTTCTCGCCGACGGTCATGACCTTGATGTCGCGCACGACCCCGACTACTTCACGCCAGTTCGCTGAGGCCTTGTTCGAGATCCGGCGCCCCACCGGATCTTGACCCGGCCAAAGAAGCGCCGCGGCCGTTTCATTCACCATCACGACCTGGGGCTGGTCCGGTTGATCTTGGTCTGAGAATTCCCGGCCCGCGGCTAACGAGGCCCCGATGGTCTTGAAGTAATCGCTCGCCACTTGGGCTCGCTGAATCTCGGGGTGGTGGCCTCCTCGAGGTTCAGCGCCCTCCGCGACGACCTCGGTCGTGCCGACATTGAGATTGAGCGGAGGACGGGTGGTCGCCGTGACCGAAGAGACGCCCGGCAACCCCCGGAGCCGCTCGATCAACTGCTTGATGAACGCTTGGGACCGCGGTCCATCAAGACCCTGTTGCTGGGGATCGAACATCATGGTGGCGGCGCCGCCAGGCTCAAACCCCAAATCCACCGCGGCCGCGCCCTGCAGCCCCCGGAGCGACAAAGCCGATCCAACCAGCAAGATCACCGATACGGCGAGTTGGAGCGCCACCAACCCAGAACGGAGCCGGGACCGGGCCGCGCTGCCTCGACTCCCCTCCCGAAGATCGGCGTGAAGATCGGGCCGCGAAGCCCTGAGAGCCGGGACCAAGCCGAAGACGACACCAGTCCCGATCGCCACGAGCCCCGTGAATAGCAAGACTCGCCAGTCGATCACCACGTCGAGGCTCAAGGGGATGCCGACCGGGGGCTGGAATCGAACCAACACGCTGGCCAGCCAGGCACACACCAGAAGGCCCACGAGCCCGCCACCGATCGAGAGCACCATGCTCTCCGCCAGCAACTGGCGGATCACCTGGCCCCGGCTGGCGCCTAACGCCATCCGAACGGCAATTTCGCGCCGCCGGCCGGCAGCCCGGGTCAAGAAAAGGGTCGCCAGGTTCGCGCACGCTATCAGCAGGACCAATCCGGGAACCACCAAGAGACCCAGCGATACGCCGGTCACCGCGCCGTCCACCGCC
>JANNQX010000248.1:0-8056 GCA_031400975.1 Gemmatimonadota bacterium | reverse complement strand
CCGACGACCAGCGCGATGGTGGCGACATAGAGCAGGGTCAGGCCGCCGATCATCCGGCCCATCGCCTTGGGGATCGTCCGGGCGGGGTCGCGCGCCTCCCCCGACGTCACCGCCACCACCTCGACCCCGATGAACGAGTAGATCGCGAAGACCGTCCCGATCCAGACCCCGGACCAGCCGTTAGGCAGGAACCCGCCGTGGGCGGTGTAGTTGGCGAGCCCGTCGGACCGGTTCCCGACCAGCCCCAAGAGCAGGCCGGCGCCCAGGACCACGAACAGCGCGATCGCGATCACCTTGATCATCGCGAACCAGTACTCGATGGTCCCGAAGGCGCCGACCTCGCGGGTATTGAGCCAGGCGAGGGCCGCCGCGAACGCGACGATCCAGGCCGCCGCGGGAACCCCGGGAAACCAGAACCGGAGATAGGTGGCGATCGCGATCAGATGGCCCCCGGTCGCGATCACCTGCATCAACCAGTAGCTGACCCGGACGGCGTACCCGGCGAACGGAGAGACGTATCGGTCAGCGTGGAGACCAAACGACCCGGCTGCCGGGTGAGCCACGGCCATTTCCGTGAGTGCCGCGCAGAGGAGGAGCGAGATCAGGGCGGCGATCAGGTACGAGATGATGACCGCTGGGCCGGTCGCGGCGACCGTGAGGCCACTGCCCAGGAAGAGACCGGTGCCGATGGCGCCGCCGATCGCCATCATCGCCTGCTGCCCGGTCGACAGCCGCCGGGTAAGGCCCTCTTCCGTTGGGGGGATCGCCGGGCCGGCAGGTCTTTCAGTCATTGGTGGGATAACTCCGGATCTGGGCAGACCGCCACCCGCCAGGATCGTGGCCGCGGCCGGTTCAGGAAGGTTCTGCGAGGAGCCGAGGAATTAACGGTTGGGGACCGAGGTTGGCAACCCGCACCGGTCAGGACGAGGCTGTCGCCCGCCACGGCCTGGCTACCTTGCCTTCGACCGGAGTGCCGAACGGAGGGGCCTGATGATCTTTTACGACCAGCTCGCCGAATGGTGGCCGCTCTTCTCGCCGGCCTCCCATTATGGTGAGGAGGGCGACGATCTCTTGCGGCGGGAGTCTCGCGTTCCACCTCAAGGCCCATTCAGGCTCACGCTGACCGATCGCTCGGACGGGATGCTGGCGGTGAACCGCCAGGTGAACCCCGAGGCCACTGCCCAGGAAGAGACCGGTGCCGATGGCCCCGCCGATCGCCATCATCGCCTGCTGCCCGGTCGAGGCGTGGCGAGGACTGCCTCCTCGCGCTGGTCGAGACCGCTAGACCCCTTCTTCAGACGCTATCAGTCGGGGAGAAGGTCGATCCGACAGACATCCAGGAAAGCAAGTGAACGTCCGGCTGAAGATACCCGCCGTCGTTTGCCCGGTACCGCTCGGCGACGCCATGAATTTGCCGGGACGCCGACCCCGCGGTCGCTATTACCACCGCGCCAGGTAGGTCAGCTTCACCAAGCCGGCGCGGTCCCGCGGGGCCCAGAGCCGGTTGCCGTCGCCCCGCCGCTCGTTGAACACCAGGAACAAATCACTTCCCGGCCGAAAGGTGTAGCCGATCCGAAGGTTGAGGCCGAGGTCACGCTCGAACGCGTTGTACTGAAGAAGGGTGTTGGCGACCAGTTTGGTCGACGGGGCCACCGTGAGCCGGAGCGTCGCCAGATCAGCGGTCAATCGCCCGCCCGGCAGATCGACCAGGCTGCGATTGACCTCAACACCGATCGCAAAATTGGGCGATGGCGCCGCCGAAAGCTCCCCACCAAACGTCTGGATCGTCCCGCCGTAAATCCCTTGCAGGGTCATCGTGGTTCGGACCACGATCGGCCGCCGGGGGCTGGTGCCGCCGAACCAATTGAACGACCACGTCTCGTACTTCCCCGCGGGGACCGGAACGCTGTCGGAAAGCGCGAAGCCTTCGTCGAGCCGGGTAGAGCCATAGGTGTACCAGGCGAAGAAGTTGTCTCCCGAGTTCCAGGTGGGGGCGATGTTAGGGGACACCGTCCAGTCCTGGACCTGGCCGGACCCGTTGGTGATCAGTTGTCCGTAGATCAACAGGTCGAGACGGCGGAGGCCGAGGATCTTGGGACGGGGGGTGAACCGGAGGTTCATGTCGCTCCGGTGGATGTCGGTCCGGGTGACGAACCCGAGGTCGGCGCGGGCGTTCGGGTCGACGTAGAGATGGGCCGCCTGGGCCCCGAACCGGTCGGTCTGATACAGCGCGTCGATTCGGGCCGAAAATCCGGTCCGAGCCGCCTTCGCGGCCGTGGCGGCGGCGAACCCTTGCACGGTGACCGAGGGGCTGGGCCGGATCAGGAAGTCCACCCCGCCGGTGCTGTTCCAGTCATCGCCGGAGCGCTGGTCGGTGGCCATGGCGCCGAGATACCCGCCGGTGCTGAAGTCGCGTTTGACCCTGACCACCGCATGGTTCTGCCGGGGCTTTCCGAACGCCGGGTCGGTCACCACGTTCAAAACGCCGATCGATTGCCGGCCCACCCGGCCCGTTAGGCGGAGCCCGCCCAGCAGCGGTACCGGGCCGTCATCGGCCACCCCGATCCGGCGGGAGAAGAACATCAGGAACGGCGGCGGTTCGAAGGCGCTTCGGAACCCGAACTCGAAGATCCCCGCGTTTTCGAGAAAGAAATCCCGCTTCTCCGGAAAGAAGAGGTTGAACCGGGTCAGGTTGACCTTCTCGTCATCCACCTCGGCCTGAGCGAAATCGGTGTTGGCGGTGAGGTCGAGCAACAGCCCGGGTGCAACCTCGGTCTTGAGGTCGAGGCCGGCCTCGAGCCGGCCATGGGTGGCGATCGCGGCGCCGTCGATCGTCCGGGTTCCGCCGGCGAGCAGATACGGCTTGACGTCGAGGTTGGCGCCGGGGCGGGGAAGCGCCCCGATCCCGACCAGATGCCCGGCGTTGTTGACCCGATGGAACCCTTCGGGGTCGCGCCCCCAGGAGGTCCACCCGGTTTCCTCATTGGTCCGGGCCTGATAGCGAACCACGTTGAATCCCCAGATGGCGGCCGAGTCAGCGGGATACCGGATCGATCGGAGGGGAATCGCGAACTCGACGCTCCAACCCTCGGCCGTTCGGCTCGACGCGACTTGCCAAACGCCCCGCCAGTCGGCGTTCGTTTCCTGGCCGTCGTTGCTCACCAGGGCGTCGAACTCAGCACCGTTGGCGTTGGTCGCGAACAGGTAGGCCGATCGGCGGTCGTGCATCGGATCGAGAAGAATCGCGACGACATCGTCGCCCCGGTATTGCAGTCCGGGTTGAAAATCGCTGACCCGAACCACCTGATCGCGCTGAAGGATCCGGGCGATCACCTTTTCGGGTTGGGAGTCGCGGGCCAGGATCCCGACATACACCGTGGTGCCGTCGATCACGACCCGGACCACCGTGGTCCCGGTCGCCGGTTGACCGACCGCGGGCTCGCGCTGGCGGAAATCGGTGGCGGCCGGGACTGACTGCCAGAACGGTTCGGTGAGTTGGCCGTCGAGCCGCACCGTGGTGCCCGGGGCGAGGCGAACGACGCCCAGCTCGGGGGGCCGGTGGTCCTGAGCGGAGAGTGGGCCGGCCAAGCCGATGAGGAGCAAGCCAACGAACCGGCCTCCCGCGGATTGGCGGGGGGCGGGGGCTGACGGGCGGTGCGGCGCCGGTTCGGCGGGGGTAAGTTCAGGAGACCCCACTCCACAACCTGTCGAGGGTTCCCAATGGGTATCGCGTCGCGCCGCACCTTCCTGGAGCAACTGGTCGGGGCATCGGCTGTGGTCGCTCTTCGGCCAACCGTCAGCCGGGCCATGCCGATCCAGCCCGCCGACCTCGACGAGTCCTACTGGATCGAGCTCAAACGCCAGTTCACCTTTCCGGATCCCCAGATTCCGATGAACTCGGCCAACATGTCGCCCGGGCCCCGGACGGTGGTTGAGGCCGTGACCCGGGTCATTCGCGATGTCGATGCCGACGTGTCCTATCAAAACCGGGCCCAGTTCGACGCCCTTCGCGAAACGACCCGCGAGCGGACCGCCCGGCTTCTCGGCGTCGGGGCCGACGAGATTGCCCTGGTTCGAAACGCCTCGGAAGCGAACAACATCGTGGTGGCCGGCCTCGAGCTCCGAGCGGGCGATGAGGTGCTGCTGGTCGACCAGAACCATCCGACCAACAACGTGGCCTGGGATGTTCGGGCCGCCCGGTTCGGGTTCACCGTTAGGCGGGTGAGCTTTCCCGCCCCCCCCGTGTCCGTCGCGGAGGTCATCGAGACGATGACCCGGGCGCTGAGCGATCGGACCCGGGTCCTGGCCGTGACCGATGTGTCGGCCAACACCGGCCTTCGGCTGCCGACGGCCGATCTCTGCCGGGTGGCGCGGGCCCGCGGCATCTACGTCCACGTCGACGGGGCCCAGACCTTCGGAGCGCTGGAGCGGAATCTCCGCGACTTGGGGTGCGACTCCTACTCGGCCAGCGGCCAGAAATGGATCTTGGGGCCCCGGGAAATCGGGATTCTCTACCTCCGGGCTGAACGGCACGACGCCCTCTGGCCGGGGGTGGTCGGGGTCGGCTGGGGGCCGGGTGCCAAGACCACGGCCAAGGGCGCCCGAAAGTTCGAGACCGTGGGCCAGCGCAATGATGCCACGGTCGCCGGTCTGGCTGCCGCCCTCGATTTTCACGAGCAAGTTGGACCCGCCCGGGTCGAAGCGAGAATCCGGGAACTGGCTGGCCGCCTCCACGACGGACTGCTGGCGGCCGGATTCGAGCTGGTCACCCCGAGGCATCCCGAACTCCGGCATGGAGTGATCATCGCCAAGGCCGACGGGCCGACCGCACAACGCTGGCACCAACGGCTGTATGCCGGGCACCACGTGATCGGCTCGCCCACTGGTGGGATGCGGTTCAGTCCCAACCTCTGCAACACCATCGCCGACGTGGACCGCGCGGTGCAATCGCTGGTCGCGGTTCGGGCGGAGCCGGCGTAGTCACGAGCTTCTGTCGGTTGATCATGACCGTTTAACGGGTTCTGGTGGTCCCAATCCGGTCCCGCGAGGCCTCAACCTTGACGTAGTGAAGCACGGCCGGCGCCAGGATCATCCCTGGAATGCCCATCAGCTTCTCGCCGATGACGAGCCCGACCAAGGTCAGCCACATCGGGTTCTTGATCCGGTCGCCGATGATCTTGCTGTTGAGGAAGTACTCCCCCTTGTGGACGATGACCAAGAACGCCAACGCCAGAAAGGCCATCCGCGGCGCAATGGTGAAACCCACGCTGACGATCAGGACGTTGCTCATCAGATTGCCGGCGATCGGCAGTAGCCCGAACAGAAACGTTAGGCCGATCAGTACCGGGGCATAGGGGAATCCGTTCCACAGCAAGAACAGGGAGGTCAGTCCGGCGTTGATCGCGGAGATGACGAGCTGAGCGCCCATCACGGTCTTAAAACTCTGGTAGAAGGTCCGGAATCGGGCCACCACCTCAATGAAGGTCTGCGAATAGAGGTTGTCCTGGCCGGTGACCGGATCGGCATCGGGCTCGACTTTCCGGTTGAGGAACAGACCCACCGAGACCACGGTGCCGATCAGAAACAGGACCAGGGCGCGGAGGGCCTCGCCGGCGTATTTTCCGACGCTGGCTAGCTTGCCCCGGACGAAGCCGACCGCGTCGGCCTTGAGGGCATCATAGTTGTATCCTTCGGGCAGTTCGAAGCCGCGGCTATCGGCAAACGCCAAGATCCGGGGAATCGCGTCGTCGGCGATTCTCGGTACAGCGGTGGTCGCCGTCCGGGCAAACACGAAAAACCCGTAGCCGAGGCCGGCGAGCAGGAGCGCGAACAGGATGACGGCGACGGGTTTCCGGCCCCCGATGCTGAACCGTTCGAGGGCGAAGTAGCCGAACAGGCCGGTCAGGAGCAAGACGGTGAGGTCGAGCCAGCCGACCAAGACGAGCCCGATGGCCATAAAGGCGAACGAAATCCTTTTGGGCTGGGCAAAGGCGAGTGCTGCGGCGGGTATGGTCACGCCTCGAAGGTAACCAGCAGGGGCGAGTCATCGCCATCACAATTTCGAAATGGAGTTCCCAGTATGAGCCCGTTGCTCCGATTCGCCGTGGTTGTCGCCTTGGGCGTGCCGGCCATCCTCCCCGCCCAGGCGGGGCTCGACTCCGTCCAGATCCGGACCCAAACGTTGGCCACCGGCGTCTATGCGCTCTTTGGGGCGGGCGGGAACATTGGACTGGCCGTCGGTGAGGACGCCGTCTTCGTGATCGACGATCAGTTCGCGCCGCTGACCCCGAAGATCCTCGCGGCCATCGCGGCGCTGACGCCGAAGCCGGTCAAGTTCGTGGTCAACACCCACTGGCATTTCGATCATACCGGCGGGAACGAAAACCTCGGCAAGGCCGGCGCCCTGATCGTGGCCCACGCCAATGTCCGCAAGCGGATGTCGACCGACCAGTTTATCGAAGCGATCAATCGGCGGGAGCCGGCCGCACCCAAGGACGCCTTACCCGTGGTGACCTTCGCCGACGCGGTGACGTTTCACCTGAACGGCGATGATATCGCGGTCACCCACGTCCCGTCCGCTCACACCGACGGCGATGCCCTGGTCTATTTCACCAAGGCCAATGTCCTCCACATGGGCGATGTCTTCAACATGGCCGGGCTCCCGTTCGTCGATCGGTCGAGCGGGGGGTCAATCCACGGGGTGATTGGCGCGGCCGAGCGGGTTCTTGGCTTCGTCAATGCCGGAACCAGGATCGTGCCGGGGCACGGCCGAGTGGTGGGGCGGACCGAGTTGGAGGCCTGGCATCGGATGCTGGTGTCGCTTCGGGACCAGGTGAAGGCTCAGATCGCGGCGGGGAAGACGGTGGAGCAGGTGCTCGCCGCCAAGCTCACCGAGCCGTACGCGAAGGATTGGCCCGGCGGGCATGAGCGGTTTGTCCGGACCGCCTACTTGGAGTTGTCAGGCAAGTAGCGGATGACGAGACTGCTTTTTGCGTTGCTGGTGGTGGTCCATGGCTTCATCCATTTGATGGGTTTCGCCAAGGGTTGGCGGTTCGCGGAACTTCCCCAACTGACCCAGGCCATCTCGAAACCCCTCGCCCTTCTCTGGCTGCTGGCCGCGATGCTTCTCTTCGCGACGGCAGCGGCACTGTATCTGTGGCCCCGATGGTGGTGGGCGGTTGGCGCGGTAGCCCTCGCCGTCTCCCAGGTCGTGATCATCACGGCCTGGACGGATGCCCGGTACGGCACCGTCGCCAACGTCATCCTGCTCATCGGCGTCGGGTTCGGCTTTCTATCCCAAGGCCCTTCAAGCTTCCGTGCGGAGTACGCGGGTGCGGTCGAGCGCCTGCTCAAACCGGTGGCCGATACCGCGGTCATTACCGATGCCGACCTCGCCCACCTGCCCGAGGTCGTTCGGAAGTATCTGCGGACAGCGGGCGCGGTCGGGCAGCCGCGAATCCATAACGTCCGGGCCCGGTTTCGCGGGCAGATTCGGAGCGGACCGGCGGCCCGATGGATGCCCTTTACGGCCGAGCAGGTCAATGGCTTTGACGAGCCGTCTCGACTCTTCCAGATGAAGGCCTCGATGCTCGGCGTTCCGATGGAGGCACTGCACAAGTATCTCGGGTCATCGGCCACCATGCGGGTCAAGGTGGCGTCGCTCCTTCAGGTAGCCGACGCCAAGGGGCCGGCCATGGACCGGGCCGAGACGGTCACGCTGCTGAATGACATGTGCGTGCTCGCCCGGGGCGCTCATTACCCCGAATATTCGCTGGGAAGAAGTCGACGCCCGGACCGTCAGGGCCTTCTTCACCAACGCCGGGCAGACGATCAGCGCCGATCTATTCTTCAATGAGTCCGGCGAGTTGATCGACTTCCGGTCCGACGATCGTCTCCGGTCGACTCCTGACGGAAAGTCGTTCACGAGGACTGGCTGGTCGACCCCCCTGTCCGACTATCGGGCCTTCGGTCCGAGACGGATCAGCGTTCGAGGCGAGGCCCGCTGGCGCCCCGCCGAAGGAGCGTTTGCCTATGGCCGCTTCGAGCTCCAAGCGAT
>JANNQX010000247.1:0-1538 GCA_031400975.1 Gemmatimonadota bacterium | reverse complement strand
CAGGTTCTCGATCAGCTTGCCGTCGGCGTGGGCCCAGCCAGGGACGCACGAGGAGAGGTTGTTGCCGGAGGCGGGGTACGGATACATCGTCGCCTTGACGTCCTGCCCCGCCGCGCGAGCGGAGTCGACTTTGGCAATGGCTGGATCGGCCAGGTGCCAGTTGACCGAGCCTGAAGCCTTGAAATGATAGATCACGACAGGTACGCCGGCTTCCCGACCGATCCTGAGCGCCTCGTCCATCGCGCTCAGCAGCTGGCTTTCTTCGGAGCGCATGTGGGTGATGTAGGTCCCGTGGAGCGGGGCCATCGCCTTGGCGATTTCGATCAGTTCGGCCGTGTTGGCATAACTGCCGGGCGGGTAGATCAGCGCGCTCGAGATTCCAAAGGCGCCGTCCTTCATCGCGTTGACCACCACCGCGCGCATGGTGTCGAGCTGGGCGGGGCTCGGTTGGCCTTCGCTTCGGCCCATGGCGTAGGCCCGCACCGTCGTCGAGCCGAGATAGCTGCCGACATTGGCTGAGACGCCGTGCTTCTCGATGGCATTGAGCCAGGCTCCAAAGCCGCGGGGGCCGTGGAAGTTCTTGACCTGAGCCAAGGTAGCGATGTCGTCGGCGTCCGAACCGGTGTAAAGCGAATCGATGTTGTCGTTGGCGGGCCCCGGCGTGGTCGACTCGCCGAGGATTTCGGAGGTCACGCCTTGCGCGATCTTGCCGACCAGACGGCCGTCGCCGACCAGGACCGGCGTCCATGAATGTCCCTGGATATCGATGAAGCCGGGTGACAGGACCAGTCCGGCTGCGTCGATCCGTTCCTTGCTCCCCGCTTGGGCCAAGGCGCCACGCGCGGCGACCGCGACGATCCGGGCACCCCTGACCCCGACGTCGCCGAAGTACCAGGGATTCCCGGTACCATCGACAATCTTGGCGTTGGTGATGACGAGGTCGTAGTCGCCCGATGCGGCGGGGGTACCGGGGGCTTGGCAGCCGGCCAACAGCAGGGCGATGGCGGCGAGGCGGAACGTAGGCATGGCAGAACTCGGTTAGAGAGGTAATTTCCGACCTCGGAAGGATCGGGACCGCGAGGCCCCCCGTCAAGCACCAGGAGAGACCGTCATGTGCCGGAACATCCGCCCGCTCTATCACTTCGAGCCCCCTGTTGCCGACGCCGAGATCGAGGCGGCATCGGTTCAGTTCGTCCGGAAGGTCAGTGGGTACACCAAGCCCTCGGCGGCCAATGCGGTGGCGTTCGACCGGGCGGTTCAGGACGTGACGGCGGTGGTCCGCGATCTGATGGGGTCGCTGGTGACCTCCGCTCCGCCCAAGAACCGCGAGGTCGAGCAAGCCAAAGCTCGTGCCAGAAACGCGAAACGGTTCGGGACCTGATTATCTTGCGGGGCTCGTTTCCCGCTACCTAAGGTCTTCCGTGCCGTTCAATTCACTCGAGCTCCATCCGAGCCTGCTCAAAGGCTTGAAGGAACTCGGCTTTGCCCGCCCGACCCCGATTCAAATCGACGCGATTCCACCGGCCATGGCCGGCCGG
>JANNQX010000246.1:0-19587 GCA_031400975.1 Gemmatimonadota bacterium | reverse complement strand
GGCGCCGAGATACTGAAACGCCGGCCGGGTCAAGACGCGGCGATCCTTGATTTCGTTGACGATCGTGGGGACCATCCAGGTCCCGTTGGTCCGGAAGAGCTCTCGAAGGCTCGAGCATCGAGCGGCGTCGCGTGCGGCATGAAAGGCTCGGCGTTCGGTGAACCAAGCTCCGTAGCCTTCCTGGGTCCACCGCGTGAGCGCGGCGTTGATGCGGGTGGCCGCACCATCCACGCAGCCGTCGCTGACCCACATGCCATTGTGCTCAAAGCTTGCCTGACCGGCGTTCGACGCCTCAGTGGCGCTGATGCCGGTGGGGACATGGCCGGCGAACCGGAGCCCGGCACGCTTGGCTTCGGCAGCGACCGCGAAGTACGCCTGACGAGACAAGGAGCCGTACACCTTGATGAAGTCCACGCCGGAGCGCTTCAAGGAATCGACGGCGATCCGGGCGCTGTCGGCGCTTTCCACATGCCACGCAATCGGATTGCTCCAGCGGAATCTCGGCCCGTCGAGCAGCGGTCCGGCCGCCACGAGCCGCGGAACGGCTGCGAACTCGCCCCGGGCTATGAGTGCCTTGACGGCAATCAGGGTGTCGAGGTAGCCGCCCATGTCGCGAATGCCAGTGACTCCGTTGGCGATGAAGAGGCTGAAGATCTTTCCCTGGATCGTCGGATCGGCACTCTGGATCGTGTGGACGTGCATGTCCCATAACCCCGGGATGAGAAACCCTCCGCGCCCATCGATCCGCCGAGCGGAGGCCGGAACGGTTTCTGACTTGGAAGCGCCCACGGTGATGATCCGGTCGCCCAGAATATGGACGGTCTGATCGGGTAGCCGGCTGCCATCCTCCACCCGAACAATCGTGACGTTCGTGATCGCAATGGCGGTGGCGGCCTGGCCGGTGGCGGCTGGCACATACAGGCTTAGGGAGGCAAACGCCAGCAAAACGGATCGGGTGGGCATCGGCGGGGTTCCGGCGGGGGTTGGATGGATCAATCTAGTCATAGCGATGTAGTGCGGACACCGCTTCGGGCAACAGGGTTGGCTGGTCCGAATCGCGACCGGGAACCAAAGTGGCTTGCCCGGCCAGTCGATCCAAGGCATCTTGCGCCAGGCGATACCGCCGCCTTCTGCCTGCACCAGTGGTGGGATTTGGCTTGGGACGAACCAGTTTGCCCCACGGCTGGCGCCTCGAACTCGTCTACGCGTATCTGGTGTGATCCCCGCGTCAATGACCCTGGAGAGAAAAGTGATTGTGACCAACCGGTGTTTCGCCCTTCGCCGTCGCGGCGCATCCCTCGCATTCGCGTCGTCATGGCTTCTGTTTGCGCCCTCTGCGACCGCGCAAGTGTTTTCGCTTGAAGAACCCGCATTCGAGATTCTTATAAAGGCCGCTAAATTCGAGTTGCGAAGTTATCGGCCCATGGTTGTTGCGGAAGTGGTCGTGCAGGGCAATATCGCTGCCGCGGGCAAGGAAGGCTCCCGCCTGATCAAGGATTACATATTCCGCCAGGGTGTCAACGAACCGACTGATTCCGGTCAGGAAGTCGGCGAGAAAATCTCCATGACCCTGCCTGTCACCATGGAGAAGAGTTCGGAAAAAATCTCCATGACGGTGCCCGTCACGATGGAGTCGAATGCTGGGTCCGGTTACCGTGTGCACTTTGTGATGCCTTCAAAGTACACCCTGCAAACCCTGCCCAAGCCATCGGATCCGCGGGTGACTCTGCGCGAGATCCCTGCGCAGAGGGTGGCGGTGGTGCGGTTCTCCAAGTTCAGCACCGAAGCCACGATTGCCGCGCAGACAGCGCTGCTTCGGAACTGGATGGCGCAGCAAGGCCTCAAAGCGGCGGGAGAGCCCCAGTTCGCCCGCTATGACCCGCCGTTTGTTCCGCCATTGCTGCGACGCAGTGAGATTTTGATTGCGGTGGAGTGATCGCCCACCTCGACGCAGCCGATTTCTCCATCGCTGCACCTTGGTCATTGTTCACTTTTGCAGGCTGCGGTGTGCCATCCGATCGCGCAGGGTGTCGCCGCTGACCGCAAGTTTGTGGCCTCTTGGGACCCCCTGCTGTGGCAGGCTTTCAGTGCCGACGTGAATTTGACTCAGCTGACCTTCGACTGACCCGTCCAGGCGGGTGCCGGGTGAGCCCCTCCAACCTTGCCGCGACCGTGATGCCGATCACCTTATTGGTTACCAGCCCCGGGTATCTTGCCCGGATGACTATTCCCGGATTTCGAGATCTTGCCTTCTTGGCCTGCCGGACCGGGGCGGTATTGGGGCTGCTCGGACTCGGATGCACCACGGATTCCTGTGGCTGCAGTCCTGCCCCCAGTTCCCTCCTATTCTACGGTCGGGTTGTCGCGGGCGGCGGCCAGCCGATCAGAGCCGCGGCGATCGTGGTCACCCTTACGAGTCCGGACTGTAGCGTGGTCCCTGGAGCCTCGACGACTGTCGTCACGGTGTCGGACGGTGATGGTCGATTCCGAACGCCGCCGAGCCAGGCGGAGACCGGTGCCCAAGTGTGCGTGGCCATCGCTGCCTACCAAGGATCCGCGACCGGACCCCTGATTGCCAAGGTGGAGGGGCTGCTCATTCGATACCCGGCGACGGCGGGCGGAGTTGATAGTCTCGGAGTCCTGCTTCGGGCCGTGGCGGCCGTTCCGTGGGACGGTTCGCGAGACACGGCAGCATTCTTCCAAACCGATTCGCTGGACTATACCCTCCGCACCGGCAGCCTCGGGTATTCGGCCGTGATCGGCGCCGCGTTCTCCAACCGCTCGTCGGCCACCGCTTTCATAGTCAACTGCGCCGGTGCGACTCAGGTGGCGCTGGAGAAACTCATCGACGATCAATGGCTGCCGGTCTGGCTGGCGATCAATCCCTTGTGCCTTAGTTCGCCCATCACGGTGCCGAAGGACGGCAGCTATCGCACCCAGATCAACATTTTCGGTGGGTACCCCGGGACCAATACCCAGCCCAAGTTCACCATCGTCGACCCCAGTGGCGTGTATCGAGCCGTCTGGGGTGACGTTCTCTCGTCTTATGAACCAACGTCCCCGTTTGGGGAACCGCTGCCTCTGGCCGCGCGGACATCCAATCGTTTTCGGTTGACGGTGGGACCGGGCGGCAACTAGAGCAAGCTGGCCAAACTTCAGATGGGAATCACCGGGCCGGAAAGGGCGCGGGCGTGCCGTCCGACCAAACCGGCACCAGGACGACGAACTCGTGGAGGGTGCCGAGCTCGCCGCCTGCCTGGACGTACTGATAGTCCGACGCCGGCCCAAAGCCGATTGCCTCTCGAGTGAGACCGACGCCAGTCATCATCACGTGAGGCTGCCAGGCTCCGACTCGGACACCACTCTTGTCTGGCGATGAGAAGAGGACCTGCCGCGGCGACATCATGTACGCGACGGAGGGCCGGGTCGGGAGCGGCAGGGTGCCGGCGGCGACGGCGGCCTTGATCTCGCGGCCGACTTCCTCTTCAGTCTTCCCACTGGCGCGGAGCGAAGTCTCCATCATCTCACGCCGCATCACGGTCCGAGCGCCCTCGGGGTCGAAGCAGATCGGATAGCGGCTGCCTTCGTGGAGGTCCCGTACGACGATACAAGCGCTGCCGCTGGCGCCTGGCCGGATCTTGACGAACCCGGTGCCCCGAAGCACGTAAATGTCGGCCCGCGACGATACTTCCGGCGGCGCCGCACTCCGCGCTATGGCGATCTCCTCCTCCTCGGCCATGGCGGTCGGGGGAAACGGGTAGCGAGACGGGGCTGGTGCCGAGGGCTGGGCGGCGGCGACTCGGGCCAAGGGGCCGACGACCGTGGCGAGGATGAGGAGAACGGCTCCGGACGTTGACATGGAGACCTCTGTTTGGGAGAACGAACCAGGTACCACTCCTAGTAAGTGTCGGTCCGACGGCCCAGGGTTGCACGGCGGGCGGGAGCCAGAGAATTCGCCCTCCGTCGAGAGAATGCTGTAGCAGAGAATGCCGAAGGGTGAACTAGAGGAACCGGGTGGCCACTCCGACGGCGACGGTGCCGACCCAAAACAGGAACATCCTCTTGATCAAATCGGCCCCGTGGCCTGCCATTTCCAATCGGAGCTGGGAGCCCAGTGCCTCGGTGGCCATGCTGGCGTTGGTCATGGGATCGGCGCTCAACTTCATCATGTTCTTCTTCTCCGACCGAATGGTGCTCCGGATGTACGGAGCCCAGATCGTCACCGAGCAACAGGCACCTGAACTGTATCGGGTGGTTGATCGACTTCGGCGGCGGGCTCAGTTGCCGATGCCGGTCGTGGCGATCATGGAGCAGGATCAGCCGAATGCCTTCGCGACGGGACGAAGCCCGGCCAAGGCGGTGGTTGCCGTCACCACGGGGTTGTTGCGGGCCATGCCGCCGGAGGAGATCGAGGCAGTTATCGCCCACGAGCTGGCCCACATCAAGAATCGCGACATGCTGATTTCGACGGTGGCCGCCGGGTTCGCCGGGGCGATCGGCTATCTCCCGTACCTGCTGATGTTCGGCGGGCGAAGCGATCAGGATGGCGAGGAAGGGGGCAGCCCGATCGCGGGGCTGGCCACAGCGATTCTCGGACCAATCGCGGCGATGATTCTCCAGTTCGCGGTCTCCCGGCAGCGGGAGTTCGAGGCGGACCGAGTCGGCGCCGAGATCCTGGGACGGCCGCTGCCGCTGGCGAATGCTCTCCGCCGCCTTGACGCGATGGCGCGGCAGATTCCGATGCATGTGCCACCCGCCGTGGCCCCGTTGGCTCAAGTGAATCCGCTGGCCGCGATGGGCGGGGGCATGATGAAGATGTTCTCGACTCACCCGCCCACGGAGGAACGGGTGCGCGGCTGATCTCCATGGCGCCGCGGGCGTAAGTCACCCGGTGTTCGACCCGCCGCCAAATCCGAAAGGCCGGTTCGAAGCCGCTTGACAGTATGGGGTCTACATAGGTATGTATCCTATATGTCGACACCACGCCCCCTCTCGTTCACCGCCGTCCGGGTGCTCCAGTCCATTGCCAACGGCACCCCCTACGGCTTCGACATCATGGAGGCCACGGCGCTTCCGTCCGGCACGGTCTACCCGATCCTGGCCCGCCTCGAGGACCAGGATTTGGTCCGCTCCCGCTGGGAATCGATCGCCACCGCCCGGCGCGACAAGCGGCCGCCTCGCAAATACTACGAAATCTCCGGGGCCGGCCGCGCGGCGCTAAATCGCGCGGTCGAGCATTACCGCACCTTGGGTGGCCAGGGGCCGACGAATTGGCGTCCGAAGCCGGCCCGGGGGTGAGGCGGAGTCGATGACGGGCCTGCCGCCCGCCGCCGAGGCGCGGTATCGGCTGGCGAGCCGGGTCCTGGCGGTCCTCAGGTGGCTGGTGCCCGCCGGCCGGCGGGAGGACTGGCGCCGCGAGTGGGAGGCCGAATGTTGGCACCTCTTGGCCCGGACCGATCGGCCAGAACTCGGGCGCCACTTGGCCGGGGCCGTGCCGCATGCCCTTCGGCTTCGCCGCAACACCTGGAGGCTCGACATGATCATCTCCGACCTGCTCTTTGCCTGGCGCACGATCCGGAGGCGCCCCGGCTTCGCGCTGCTGGTGAGCGGCACGTTGGCACTCGGAATCGGGGCCAACACCGCGATGTTCTCGGTCGTGAACGCGGTGCTGATTCGGCCGGTGCCGTACCCGGCGCCGGAGCGGTTGGTCTTCATGTACGGCTCTTTCGCGAAGTACGATCGGGCGGCGATGTCGCCGCCGGATTATCTCGACTACCGGGCCGCGAATACGGTGTTGACCAGTTTCGCGGCCCGGAGCATCGGCGGCGAAGCGGTGATCACAAGCGGTGGCCCGCCCGAGCGGGTGGCCGCCGGCAACGTCACCGCTAACTTTTTCGAGACCCTCGGCGTGGCCCCGCTCCGCGGCCGGCTGTTCCTCCCCGACGAGGAGCAGGGCACCGGCCACGACGTCGCCCTGCTCTCGTACGGACTTTGGCAGCGGCGCTTCGGCGGTGACCCAGCTGTCGTCGGGACGGCTGTCACCATCAACGGCCGGCCCACCGAGGTCGTTGGGATCCTGCCGCGGCGGCTCGACCATTCGCTCGAGTTCGAAATCTGGCTACCCCTCGCGTTCGGGCGGTCTGAGATGGCCATCCGCCGGTTCCACAGCCTCCGGGGGGTGGGCCGGCTCAAGCCCGGCGTTACCATGGCCCAGGCCCAGGCCAATTTCGACGCGATCGCCAAGCAACTTGAGCTCACCTATCCGGAAAATGAGACCTGGCGGCTCCGACTTGTCCCCTACCGAGACGTGGTGGTGGGCGACCTTGGGCGAGCCCTGGTCATCCTGCTCGCCGCGGTCGGGCTCGTCCTCCTGATCGCCTGCGTCAACGTCGCCAATCTCCAACTGGCCCGCGCCACGACCCGCCAAGGCGAAATGCTGGTGCGGACGGCGTTAGGCGCCGACCGGGTCCGGCTGGTGCGGCAGCTCTTGACCGAGAGTCTCCTGTTCGCGGCCCTGGGTGGCGCCCTCGGCTTGCTGGTCGCGACCGGATTGATGGGGGTCATCCGCGCGGCGACCGCCTCGGTCCTGCCCCGGATGGTGGAGGTCCAGATCGACGGGAGCGTGCTGGCGTTCACGGTGGTCGTGTCGCTCCTCACCGGGCTTGGATTCGGGCTGGCGCCGGCCCTCCATACCGTGCGGCGCAACCTATCGTCGACCCTGGCGTCGCTGGGCCGGGGCTCGGGACGAAACCGGGGGCGGGACGGGTTGGTGGCCCTTCAAGTGGCGGTCTCGACCGTTCTCCTGGTTGGGTCGGGCCTCTTGATGAAAAGCCTCGTCGCGTTAGGCCAAGTGGAAACCGGTTTCGATGCCGCGGGGGTCCTGACCGCCAATCTCGTGCTCCCTCCGGCCCGCTTCCCGGACCGCGGGGCGGCGGAACGATTCTGGTTCGAACTCACCGAGCGGTTGGGTGCCATTCCCGGCGTCGGCGCGGCCGCGGCGACCTCGAGCCTTCCGATGCGGGGCGGCAGCGACGCGGTCTATTGGCCCGAAGACCGGCCGCCCGCCAATGAGGCCGAGCGCCGGAACGCCATGGTGGTGTCGGTGTCGGAGGATTACTTCAAAGCGTTTCGGGTCCCGGTGATCGAGGGCCGGGGATTCGAACCGAGTGAACGGAATGGCGGCCCGCCGGCGCTGATCGTCAGCCGGAGCCTCGCCGCCCGGCTCTTTCCGGGCCAGCGGGCGACTGGCCGTCGCCTGGCGGTTGATGTCGGTACTCCGTTCGCGGGGGAGATCGTCGGAGTGGTCGGGGACGTCCGAGCGTTCGGGGTGGCGGGCCCCAACCCCGATATCATCTATTTCTCCGCCTACCAGCCGGGCGGGTTCGGGATCGGGTATCTCAACCTCGTGCTCCGGACGGCGGGCGACCCGGCATTGCTTGCCAATCCGGTTCGCGCGGCGGTGGCCGAGCTGGACCGCGAACTGGCGCTGGCCGATGTGCAGACGATGGCGTCGGTGGTGCGGATGTCGACCGCGCCTCAGCGGTTCAGTGCCCGGTTGCTCGCGGCGTTCTCGATCGCGGCGGTTTTGCTGGCGGTCATCGGGCTCTATGGGGTGCTCGCCTTCGCGGTCTCCGAGCGGTCCGTCGAGATCGGGATTCGTCTCGCGCTCGGGGCCCGCAGGCAGGCCGTATTCGGGATGGTCGTCGGGCGGGGGCTGCTGGTCGTCGGGGTCGGGATCGGCCTCGGGTTGATCGGCGCGGTGGTGGCTAGTCGGGTGCTCGACGGGCAGCTGTACCAGGTGAAGTCCACCGATCCCGCTGTGTATGGAACCGTGGCGGCGGTGTTGGCAGTGGCCGGCTTGGCCGCCACAATACTCCCGGCCCGGCGAGCGACTCGGGTGGATCCGATGACCGCCATCCGCGGGTGACCTCGAGCCGACCGCCAGTCCATCCGTGACCGCGGACGGTTCGTGGCCCCGGTGGCCTTCATTCGGCCCGAAGCGTCGTCGCTGGATCGACCCGGGCGGCCCGCCACGCGGGAAAGGCGCAGGCGATCAGCGCTACGCTCGCCAGCATTACGGTCACGCTGAGGTAGGTCACCGGATCGAGCCGGGAGACCCCGAACAGCATGGCGGCAATTGCCCGGGTGGCGACAATAGCGCCGCCGAGTCCGAGCGCAACGCCAATGCCGGCCAACGTCATCCCTTCGCGCACCACCATGGCAACCACCGATCTCCGCGAGGCGCCGAGCGCCGATCGAACCCCGATCTCGCGGGTCCGTTCCGCCACGCTCGCCGACATCACGCCGTAGATCCCGGCCGCCGCCAGCACCAAGGCCGCCGCGGCGAACGCCTCGAACAACAGCAAGGCAAAGCGCCGCTCGGCTGTGGAGGTGGCGACTAGATCGTCCATCGTGGCGACCCTAACGATGGCCTGGTCCCGATCGACCGACCAGACCGCATCGCGCACCAAGGCGGTGAGGGCCGCCGGATTCCGCGGGGTGCGAACCACCAGCGACATGGCCTTGTCGGCGAACCGCCATTGGGCCGCGGTGGTGTAGACCGCTTCAGCGTCGGACAGGCCGAGCGAGGCTTGGCGGACATCGCCGACCACGCCGACGATGGTGTAGGGCGGCCCATCCGGCGCGCCGATTCGGAGCCGGCAGCCGATCGGATCGCCCGCCGGAACGGCTCGGCGCGCGAGCGACTCGCTGATCAGCGCCGACAACGGTGCCCCGGCTTGATCGGCGGCACCGAGGAGCCGGCCGCGACGGAGCGGGATCGCCATGGTTTCCAGGAACCCTGGGCTCACCGCATAACGGAAGACGTTGTAGGTCTTGGCTTCTTCCGCGGGGCCGGCTTCGAAATGGGCGCCGAACTCGTCTCGGTCACCGCTGAGCGGAAGCTGGTTGACGAGACCGGCCGAGTTGACGCCTGGCACCCGCCGGACCCGGTCGAGCGCTTCGGCAAAGAACCGGGTGGTATTGCTGTCGGTCGCAAACCGGTGCCCGGCGGTTTGGATCTGCATTGTCAGCCGGTTCGACGGGTCGAATCCGGCGTCGACGGACAGGAGCCGGGTCAGGCTGCGGAGGAGGAGCCCCGAACTGATCAGCAAAACCAGCGCGAGCGCCACCTCGGCAATGACCAAGGCGCCTCGGGTCCGGCCGTGCCCGCCAACCGTCCGCCGGGAGGTCCACTGGAGCCCTTCGTGGAGGTCGCGCCCCGCCGCTTGAAACGCCGGCGCCAGCCCGAACGCCAGCCCGACCAGTGTGGTCAGAACGAACCCGAAGGCGAAGACCGATCCGTCGACCGCGATCGCCGAGAGCCGCGGAAGATTTATCGGGCTCGCGGCCACCAGGACGCGGACACCGATCATGGCGACGGCCATGCCGACCAATCCGCCTAACGTCGCGACCAGGAGACTTTCGGTCAGGAGCTGGCGGACCAGTCGGCCGCGGCCGGCACCGAGGGTGGTGCGGACGGCCAGTTCACCGCTCCGATGAGTACCCCTGGCAAGCAGGAGATTGGTCACGTTGACCGACGCAATGATAAGGACGAGGACCACGGCGCCGATCACGGCCCAGAGTGCATCCCGAACCCCGCCGTTGATCTCGTCCCTGAGCCGAACCAGCTTGAACTCGCCGGGGAAGAACCCGGCGGCCGCCGCGGCCGCTCGGGTCAGGTCGGGTGCGATCGACGCGAGCTCCGAGCGAGCCTGGTCGATTCCGACGCCGGGTTTGAGCCGCCCGATGGTTCGGAGATGGTGTCCCCAGGCGCGGCCATCGCTCAAGTCGTATTGGAGCAGGGTCCAGATCTCGGCCGCCGGCGCCAGGACGTTTTCGAATCCGGCCGGCAGTACGCCGACCACGAGGTAGGGGTCGCCGTCGAGCGGAATGGTCCCGCCGATGATCGACCGGTCGGCGGCGAACCGGCGGCGCCAGAGCTGATCATTGAGGATGGCCACCCGAGCGCCGCCGCGGCGATCATCGGCCGCTGGAAAGCCGGCGCCGAGGGCGGGTGAGATCCCGAGAGTGGCGAAATAGGAAGCCGAGACCGCCTGGCCCTCGAGGCGTTCGGGTCGATCGCCCCCAGTGACGGTAGGCTGCCAGGGTTTCATGACGGCCAGGGCGTCGAACGACCCGCTTCGATCCGTGAGGGTGCGAAAGGACCCGAAGGTGCCCGGTAGCCGCACGCCGTCCCGGCCGTTTTCCCAGATCATCATCAGCCGGCCGGCCGCGGGGTAGGGCAGGGGGTCGAAGAGAATCGGCTTGAACGCACTGAAGATCGCGGCCGTGGCGCCGATCCCGATGCCTAACGTCAGCCCGGCGACGATGGTAAACCCCGGCGCCGCGCGGAGCCGGCGGGCGGCATAGCGGAGGTCGGCGAGGGCCGTGTCGACGGTGTTCTCCCACCCGTGGTCCCGGATCTGCTCGCGGACAGCGGTGGTTGGGCCGAGTTCGAGTCGGGCGGCCCGGCGCGCGTCGGCCGGCGAGAGCCCCCGAGCTTGATGGGCCTCGGTGGCCGAATCGAGGTAGTGCTGGACTTCGTCGGTGATTTCCTGGTCAGTGTCCGGCCGATTGAACAGCGCGCGGACCCCTCGGCTGAGATGCCGCCACATCGTGATCGGGCCCACCCTGGCCTTAGCCCTCGGCCTTGAGGAGCCGGCCGACCGCCAAGACTCGACGGTTCCAATCCGCGGTCTCGACTTCGAGTTGCTTCCGGCCGGTTCGGGTCAAGCTGTAATACTTGGCCCGCCGGGAGTTTTCGGTCTGGCGCCACTCGGCGTCGAGCCACCCGGCCCGTTCGAGTCGCTGGAGCGCGGTGAGGAGGGAACCGGGATTCACTTTGAAAACATCTCGGGAGATCTGTTCGATCCGCCGGCCAATCCCGAAACCGTGGAGTGGTTGGAGACTCAGGGTCTTGAGGATCAGGAGGTCCAGGGTGCCCTGGATGACATCGCTGTTGGGCTCGTCCATGATCTACGATACTGACACTACCTGTTGATTGTCAAGATATGAGCGTCAGGTGCCGGCGGGAGGGGCCGCGTCGGTCCGGCGCCGGATCGATCAGCCGGCCCGCGAGCCCTCGGCTGGGATTTCAAACGATGCGGCCTCCCCCAGTGTTCCTCGCGGCCGTCGAGGCGACCGTAGGAGTACCGCCGGACCGTGGTCTCGCCCGCGGCGCCGTCCCGGGATAGCTTAGGAAGGGTGTCGTCGACCAAACCCGCTTCGGAATCCTCAGTCATGTTCAACTTGAAAACACTTGGCGGATTGCGGCTCGAACGGCAAGATGGTTCGGTCGCTGAGGTTCGGGGGCGGTGGCTTGCCTTGTTGGCTGTGATCGGGGCCGGCGAGGAACGGGGGGTGTCAAGGGACCAGGTTCTGGGCGTACTCTGGCCGGAACTAGACCAGGGGCGGGGCAGCCATAACCTCTCCCAGGTGCTCTACAGCCTGCGACGCCTAGTCGGCGAGGAACTTGCCGTGGCCGCGGGGCAGGTACTCCGGCTTGATGGTTCGAAAGTCAGTACTGATCTGGCCCTGCTTCAGGTGGCGGTCCGGGACCGAAATTGGGCCGATGTATCGCGGCTCTATCGAGGCCCATTCTTGGCCGGGTTCTATCTCGAAGATGCCCCGGAGTTCGAGCGATGGAGCGAGGGTGTTCGGGGCGGGCTCGCCCGCGACGCCGAACATGCGATCGAGCAATACGCCGAGCAATGCGACCGGAGCGGCGACGCCGGCGAGGGCCGGGCGACTTGGCGGCGGCTTGCCGACCTCGACCCGCTCAACTCACGCTTTGCCTATCAGTACATCTTGGCCCTCGCGAAGAGTGGCGACCGCGGGGGCGCCGTCCGCCACGGTCTGGCCCACACCACCCTGCTCAAGGAAGAGCTCGGCTCGGCGCCGCCGTCTCGGATGCTCGAACTGATGGAACGGCTGCAGCGGGGTACTTTCGTCTCGACTCAGCGCGAGGAAATCCCCAAGCGTCCCGAGCCGGGGCGCTGATGCCGGGATGAGGGTGCTCAGGGCCTGCCGGCTTCACTCGATTTTGACCAACTCGATCCGGGCCCGGCCGGTGGCGACGGGGGCCCGAATCAGTGCTGTGATGACCAGTTGCCGAGGATTCGATCCGGCCGCGATCAGCCGTTGGATCGCGACCGCGGTCCGGCGCCGACTCAACACCGTGTCCGGCGGGAACGACGGGTCCAATTCGGCCGGCACGTACACCATGAAACGGCCCTCAGCCTGGCTCAAGGCCCGGGCGGTTTGTCGGAGGAGCGGGTCGGATCCCGGGGCCAAGTGATCGTTGTTTGGATTGAACGGGGCCCACTCGAGAACGAGCCGCCCCCGGTTGAGCTGATTGACCATGGCGGCGACGGCGGGGTCTTGGGGGCTAGGAGCGGCGAGGAGCGTCAGCACCATCGTCATTGTAGGGAACACGGGGTTCTCCGGTGGCTGGGTCCTGGCTGGCGAATTCAATCGGGACTAGTTTAGGGAGGGGGTGTCAGGCCGAACTCACTGTTTCCTCATCGTCGACCCACCCGCCGAGCCCCACCATGGACGTAGCCGGTCTCAGGGATTCGCTGGTCGCCGACCTCACGGGCCGCTATCTGATCGATGCGGACCTGTTGGGGACCGGCGGCATGGCGGTGGTCTACGGGGCCCAAGATCTTCGCCACGGGCGCCGGGTGGCCGTCAAGGTGCTCGCCCCCGAACAGGCGGCGGCTTTCGGGGCCGATCGGTTCCTCCGCGAAATCAACCTGACCGCCGGTCTCCAGCACCCCCACATTCTGCCGTTGCTCGATTCGGGGTCGGTGACCTATCGGGGCGATCGGGTCCCCTACTACATCATGCCGCTGGTGGCGGGTCAGAGCCTCCGGACCAAGCTCGACCTCGAGGGCCGGTTGCCCGTCGCCGAGGTGCTCGCGATTGCGCGGGATGTTGCTGAAGGGCTCCAGTATGCCCACCACCGCGGCATCGTGCACCGGGACATCAAGCCCGAGAATATCCTCCTCAACGAATCAGGGGCGGCCTTGATCGCCGACTTCGGGGTGGCGTTAGGCGGAACCTCGGAAGCCGTTCGGCTGACCGAGGCAGGCACTACCGTGGGGACTCCAACCCATATGAGCCCCGAGCAGCTCTTTGGCACCGGGCCGGCCGACGCCCGGTCCGATCAATGGAGTCTGGCGGCCACAATCTTCGAGATGCTGACGGGCCGCCCGCCGTTTGACGCCGAAACTCGGCCCGCCCTCGTCGCCAAGCGACTGACGGAACCGCCGGCCTCGGTCCGGGCCGAGCGGCCCGATCTGTCGGTTGGATTCGAGCGGGCCCTGGTCAAGGGACTCGAGCGCGATCCCGCGAACCGCCACCAGTCGGTGAGTGAGCTCCTCGAGGTATTGACCCAATCGATCCGTCCAAAGGGACGCGGGTTCAGGCTCTTGGCCGGTGGCGCGGTCGTGGCCGGAATCGCCATCGGCGCCGTCTGGTTCGCCAGTCGTCCGGTCCGTACCGTGACGGGCGGCGCGATGGTCGTGCTGGCTGATGTCGTAAACCTCACGGCTGATTCGTCGCTTGGTCCAACGCTTCGAGTTGCGGCGGTCGTCGGACTCCAGCAATCGTCGTCATTTTCCCTCTACCCAAGGAGTCGGCTCGGGGCCAGCCTCGCGCGGATGGGGCGAGCGATTGCCGACACGGTGTTCACCGAGCCACTCGCCCGCGAAATCGCGGTCCGGGAATCGGGCCGCGTCGTGATCGTGCTGACCGTGGCGGAGGTGGGCGGCCGGTTTACGGTCGCCTCGCGCTTGGTTGATCCGGTCTCGGGCACTGATCTGGCGGTCCACGAGCGCCGGGCGCGGGAAGCGGCCGACCTCCTCGACGCGGTCGATGGGATCGTGACGTGGACTCGCCGCCGCCTCGGGGACGCCGCGGCGTCCTTGGCGAGACCGCTCCCGCTGGTTACGACCGCTTCGCTGCCCGCGCTCCGGGCCTATGCGGACGGCCGAGCCGCTTTCCGCCGGTCGGACTGGCCGGTCACGAAACGGTTGCTCGAGCGGGCCATTGAGCTCGACACCGGTTTTGCCATGGCCCAGGCGCTGCTAGGGGAGTATCACGTTTTCGGCAACCGGATCCCCGAGGGCCTGAAGTGGCTCCGGGAGGCCGACCGTCGCTCAGAGCGGTTGACCGAAATCGAGCAGCTCAGCGTGAAGACCTTGGTTGCCCGGGCGGAGGGCCGCACCGACGATCAGATCGGATTGGCGCAGAGCTTGGCGACGACGTTTCCTTCGGCCGCCAATTGGGGCGTGTACGGCGAGGCGTTGCGGGCCGCTCGCCGGATTCCGGAGGCGATCGTCGCCTTGGGCAGGTCGGTGGCGTTGGATTCGACCGAACCGGGGGTCTGGTTCAACCTCGCGATGGCCCATCGCCTCGCTGGGAATTATCGAATCGCTCTCGATGCTTTCGAGCGGGTCGACCGGCTTGACTCGACCTTTCTCGAGACTGGCTTTTACAACCAGTCGTGGGGCGCCACGTTCGTGGCGATCGATAGTCTGGCAGGGGCCGAGACGGTGTTCCGGCGGATGGTGGCCCGACCGGACCGCGCCGACCAGGCCCGTGGCCATCGGTCCTTAGCCTACTTGGCACTCTACCGCGGCAAATTCGCCGATGCCGTTGCCGAGCTCCATCGCAGCATTCCGCGCCAACCTCCGGGCGGGCTGTCGGAGTACCGCGATCTGCTGCTGCTGGCCGATGTCGAGTTGACCCGGGGCAATCAGGTGGCGGCTCGATCGGCGCTGGAGCGGGCGTTTGCGATCTTCCAAACGGCCGACATCGAAGCGGGGGCGGTCATGTTCGGTGGCCACCAGTTCATTCGCGCCGGGCAACTCGATCGCGGCCGTCTTCTGCTGGACTCGCTTCGGGCCCGAGCTTCCCTCCGGCCCGCGTCGAAGCAGGACCAGGATGCCCTGGCGGTCCTCACGGCCGAGGTCGCTCTTGCTCAAGGACGACCGGACCGGGCCCGTGAGGCGGTGGGGGGCCGCCGATTTGACTCGTACGGCACGTTAGGCTTGAGCCTCGCCGCCGATGGGTTTGCCGGTCTTGGTCAACCGGATTCGGCGCTGGCCCGGGCCCGGTCCGCCACCGAGGACCGGCCCTTCGGGCTGGAAATGCAGCAGGACTGGTTTCGGAGCCTTACCCAGTTGGCCCGGTTGGCCGAAGCCCAGAGCGACACCGCGACCGCGGTCGAAGCCTATTCCAAGTTGATCGCCCGATGGCGCGATGGCGACCCCACCCTCCCGCCTTTGGTGGCGGCCAGGCGAGATTTGGCCCGGCTCCAGTCCGTTACTCTACGCTGAGCGATCCACGAGGCTACTTGCCGTCGAACTTGGTCGCGATGGTTTCCGCCAACCGCTTCACCATCGCCGACTGGTCGTCGGCATTGTTCCGCGCCTCGATCGTGATGACATACCGGTACCGGGTAATGGCGGTGATCTTAGCATCCTTCGACTCCTTGTCGAACTCGCCCCATCCGCCGGTATAGGGCACGTCCATCTTGACCGACCCGACCTTCCGGCGGTCATCCTCTTGACTGAAACCCATCATCATCGGGGCCGCCATCATGGCGTAGCCTTGTTGGGTTCCGCCGAAGTCGATCACCGTGACCTGGATTTCGGGCGTTGATCCCTGGGCGTCCGGATCTTTGACCCACGTCTGCTCGGCTTGGGACATCGAGAAGCCGCCCATGGCCTGCTGGCTTCCTTTCGGGGTTCCCCGCGCGGTATAGCCGTCCACCGAGGCGGGCAGGAATTGTTGAATCTCCGTATAGGACATCGCGACCGTGTCGCCCTTGGCCACTCGGTCCTTCTGGAATTGCTCCGCCTCCTTCATCGCCTCCTCGATCTTGGGGGCGGCGGCGGTGACGGCGGCCACGGCGTTCATGGCGTCCTGGGCTTCATCGACCTTCTTCCCGCAACCGGCTACCACCAGCGTCGCCGCCACCATCACCATCGGCCGGGTCATGATGCCGCCTTCTTGCCAAGGAATTGATTCAGAATCCCGCCGAGCGCTCCGGCCACCAGCGTGCTACCACCGGCAATGCCCGCGTTGCTCAGCGGGACGTCTCCGAGGCCGGTGGACACCAAGCTTCCGAGCACCCCGGCCAACCCACCCGCGATCCCGCCATTGGTGGCAAGCTTGCCGATCGTGGCGCCGGGCGATCCCTTTCCAGCCAGCCACCCGGTCACGAGTCCGATCAGGGTCCCGCCGATCGGGAACAGATTGGCGGCCTGGAGGCTCGGAACAAGATTGCCGAGGACCACCATGAGGACTTGCAGGCCGGTCCCAGCGCCGATCGCTTTCACTAACGGATTGTTGCCCATGGTCGATGCTCCGGTCGAGGGTGAGAGGACCATGTTCCACCCGGAACGGGGCCTCGTCAAGGGCCGAATCCGCTTTGCCAAGGCCGTCATACGCCTCGGTGCAGCGGCGGCCTAGTCAGCCAAGTCGAACAGATGCTCAACCGAAGTGGCGAGGGCACGCGCCAAACTGAGCGCGATGGCACCGCCACTCGCTGGCCCGGCAGGGTGAAACGGTTGACCGGGATCCTCGCAACCCAGCCCTCGGCAGACTCCGGGGCGGCGCCCGGCTCAAGGTGGGTCACGATGACCCGGGCCGGCCGGATTTGGTCGGTAACAATCCGGCTCCTTCCCGACCCATCGATGAACCAACTCGGAACGATTGCCACATCGATTTGGCCGAAAGTGACGCGCCCGAACACCTCCGGATCGACGTCCGCATCGCCGACGTGGAGAATTCTGATCCCATCGATGGTGACGAGGTAGCCGATGTTCTGGACCCGAGCGTGCCGCCTGGGCCAGGTGTGCGGAAGGTCGAAGGCCTGGATCGTGATGCCGGCTCCACTGTCGGCCAGAACCAGCCGGTTCTGGTTCCAAGCGTTGATCGTTTGTGCCGGGGGCAGGGAATCGATCACTTGGGGCGCGCCGGCGACCCGCTTGGTTGCCGAGGCCTTGAGGAAACCCCGGACCAATTCGGCGCTGAAGTGGTCGCGATGATAGTGGGTCACTAGTAACGCGGAGAGGTGGTCGTAGGGCCGGACGCTCCGGTTCACTTGGGCGACCACAGAGTCCGGGGTCGGCAAATAGGCGGGACCGTACCGCTGATGCAATCCGTCGATCATGACCGATCCAGTGGCCCCTCGGATCAGGACTCCCATGTTGGCGACGTAGCTGATCTCGACCAGCGGGAGCCGGGGCACGCCGGTCAGTGCCAAACCCCCGGCGATCAGGACACGCCAACCCATTGGGCTACCGAGCACCCCGGGTCCCGATTCGGTCCGGCATCAGATTGGGAACGGGGGATGGTGTCGGCACAAGGTCTCTCTAGTTCAGGAAAGCCGGCAAGGAATCTAGTCCGTTGGCTCCCGGTCGGCAGGGTCCCGTCGTTACTTTCGACTCATTCGTCCCGTGACTCCCCATCACAATCGGAGGGCGTTGTGAGCCCACGCCAGACTGATCCATCCGACCAGCCCGCCGGCGAGATCGACCGCCGCACCTTCCTTCAAGGGGCCGCCGCCGGCGCTGCCGCCGTGGCCCTGGGCGACCGGGCGGCGTTTGCCTCGGCGGCTCAGAACCCCGATCAGGCCCTGGTCGTGGGGCAGATCGCCAAGCAGCACGAGGCGTCGATCAAGATGCTGCAGGAGTGGATCGCGCTGCCATCGATCGCGGCCGAAAACCGGAACTACCCCCAGGGTCCGGAGTACATGGCCAAGCTCGCCCGGGAGGCGGGATTCCAGCATGTCGAGTTGGTGCCCACGGCTGGGAAGGCGGGCGTGTTCGCCACGCTCGACTCCGGCGCCAAGACATCGCTTGCCCTCTACTTCATGTACGATGTCAAGCAGTACGATGCGGCGGAGTGGAGCTCCCCGCCGCTCGAGGGGCGGTTGGTGGACAAGCCCGGTCTCGGGAAGGTGATCGTGGGCCGCGGCGCCACCAATACCAAGGGCCCGCAGATGGCGATGCTGGCGGCGCTTCATGCGTTCAAGGCCGCAGGCAAGAAGCTCCCGGTCAATCTGGTGCTGGTGTGCGAAGGCGAAGAGGAGATCGGCTCGCCGAATTTCAAGGAGATCGTCTTCAAACCGCAGGTCGAGGCCGCGCTCCGGAAATGCGTCGGGATCATCATCCCGCTCGGCAGTCAGTCGCCCGATGGGGCGGTGGAGGTGAATCTCGGCGCCAAGGGGGTGGTGGAGCTCGAGCTGGTGTCGAGCGGCGAGAAGTGGGGCCGGGGCCCGAAGCTCGACATTCATTCGTCGTACGCCGCGTCGATCGACAGTCCGGCTTGGCGCCTGGTTCGGGCCCTCAACACCCTGGTCAAGTCCGACGGCCACACCCCGGCCGTCGAGGGCTTCTTCGACTTGGTCAAGCCGCTCAGCGCCAAGCAGAAGGCGATTCTCGAGGCCTCGATTCCGAAACGCAACGAAGCCGGCTTGAAGAGGGCGCTCGGCGTGGCGCACTGGATCGGCGATGAATCGTTTCACGATTCCCAGGTTCGCTTGGTGAGCCAGCCGACCATCAACATCGAGGGTTTGGTGGGTGGCTACACCGGTCCGGGCGGCAAGACGATCCTGCCGCACCGGGCCGTGGCCAAGATCGACATGCGCCTGGTGCCCGACATGACCGCGTTAGGCACGCTCGATCTGCTCAAGAAACACTTGGCGAAGCAGGGCTTTGCCGACGTCGAGGTCACGATGTCCGGCGGCTATGACCCGACAGAGACCGATTCTGACTCCACCCTGGTGAAGGCCATGGTGGCGACGTACCGGAAGTCCGGCGTGGAGCCGCTGCTCTGGCCCCGGCTCGCGGGATCGTGGCCGGGCGTGACGTTCACCGGGGCACCGCTCAAGCTTCCGGCCGGGCAATTCGGGCTTGGGCACGGTGGTGGGGCCCACGCGCCGGACGAGTACTACGTCATCGAGGCGTCGAATCCCAAGTTGGCGGGGTGGGACGGGGTGGTGAAGTCGTACGTCGACTTCCTCTATTCGCTGGCCTAACGGGAGCGGCTGAATGATCCGAATCAGTGCCGTTGTCCTGGTGGCCGCGCTCATCACGGCGCCGCCGCCGCCGAGCCGGTATCTGTATATATGGACAGCATCGGCCGACAGTACGGCCCCGGACTACCTCGCGGTCTTCGACATCGAGCGCAGGGGCGACCGGTACGGCCGGCTCGTCACCACCGTGCCGGTACCGGGGCGGGGCAACGTGCCGCACCACACCGAACATGCCGTGGCGGCTGACGACCCCTCTTTGCCAACGGCTTCGGGTCGGGCCAGACCTTCATCTTCGATCTCTCGAATCCCGCGGCGCCCAAGCTCGACGGCCAGTTCGGGAATGCCGGGCCGTTGATGCACCCCCACAGCTTCCTCCGGCTGCCCAACGGCAACGTGCTGGCCACCTATCAGATGCAACACGATGCCGCGGGGATCGCTCCCGGCGGACTCGCCGAAATCACCCCCCGGGGCCGGGTGGTTCGGAGCGCCTCGGCCAACGGTCCGGGGGCCAACCGCCGGGTCCGGCCGTACTCGGC
>JANNQX010000245.1:0-11281 GCA_031400975.1 Gemmatimonadota bacterium | reverse complement strand
GAAGCTGGGGGAGGGCGAGTCGGCGCGGTTGTTGTTTGCCGAGGGGGTGCTGGACTTGTTGACGGCGGTGATGGAGGAGCGGCCGTTGTTGCTGGTGGTGGATGACATTCATAACGCGGACGAGGCGAGTTTGGCGGTGTTACATCTGGTGATGCGGCGTCTGCCCAAGGGGCGTGCCCTCATTACCATGACCGCCCGGGTCGGCGCTATTCTCGGAACGGCCGCGGAGCGGTTCACCGAACCGGGCGGCCAGCTTCAAATAGGTCGGCTTTCTCTCGGGGTCATGCCGGACGACGAAAGCCACGAGCTCTTGGATCTCTTGCTCGATCGGGTTAGCCCGCTACCTACTCGGACTGAAAGGCGGGCGCTAGTCGGGGCGTCGCGTGGATTCCCGATGGTGCTTGAACTCCTGGCCCAGGACTGGACGGTGAATGGAACGAGCTCGGCCACCCTCGCCATGAGAGCCATTACCGTCGATCTCCGACTTGCCCCGCCAGCGGGAAACGACCCATTTGCCCGCTTGGTTGATCGCCTCCTCGTTGAAATCAGCCAGTCGGCGCGTCAGGTCCTTTCGGTAGCGGCGGTACTTGGCAACAGACTCAACGACCTCCGCCTCTACGCGATCGCGGACCTGGGGTTTCGGGCCGTTATGGACGGTCTTTCCGAGTTGGTCGGTAGGAGAGTACTTCGTGACATCGCGGGCGCCCTGGAGTTTCCCAACGAGCTCCTGCGAGCGCACGCCTATCGATCTGTTCCACAGGCAATCCTGGTCGCGCTCCATTCGGCGACGGCCGACGCACTCCTCGCTCAAACTGTGCTGGAGCGCGGCAACGTGCCTCACCTAGAAATCGCCTGGCATCTGATGAGGGCGCAACGGAGGGTCGAAGCCGAGCGCGCCCTCATCGATGGGGCCAAATCGGCCCTGCTAAGCGGCGCCCCAGACGAAGTGGTTCTCTGCCTCCAAAGTTCGATCGAGGAATTCAACGACGTTTCGCGCACGCGGGCTCGTGCCCTGCTTGCGACCGCAATGCATGAGCTCGGGCAATGGGAACAGGGACTCGCCATCGCAGGGCCAATGGAGCACGACGAGGGCTACCCGATTTTCCGGGTGCTAGCAGCGGAGGCCCGATGGCGCCTGAACCTCTTCACGCACGCTGGAACTCTTGAAGCCATCCACGGCTTGCTCGACCTGTCGAGACCAGGATCGACTGCCGCGACTGAGGCGCTCCTCGTTGCGTCGTTCATGGCGGGCGGGCTTCGAGACGAGGAAGCCATCGACCTCGTACGTGAGCACATTCCAACAGAGCGGCCGTCTGATCCGATGAAACACTGCGAGCTCCTCGTCGCGAGCGCGGCACTCGCCTTCTACCGCCGCAGACTAGACGAAGGGGAGGCGGCCGCGACGACGGCTCGGCAGCTCCTTACTCATATGGGCGCAGCCAATTCATCCGCCCTGCGCCTTGAGCTCGGGATCAGCTGCTTCCGAATTGCTCGCGGCGACTACGTGGGCGGCTACGAACACCTCATGCTCGCGGCCGATCTCAGTCAGCGCCTGGACAACCATAACTATGGTCAGTTGGTTAGCGGAAACGCGTCGCTCGTTTCCCTGCGACTGGGTAACTACCCAGGGGCCATCCGCCATGCCAGGGAAGTAACTTCCGCAAGCGAGCCAGCGGCCGCCGACCTCGCCGTATACGGGGAATGCTGCTCTCTTGCACTCTCGGGGCGAGAGCCTGAGGCCCTGGCAAGGCTCGCAGCTGCGAACGACGTCAACTGGCGCGGACACACTTGGCTTTCCCAGCTACGGGCCTTACACAAGGCAGACATCTACCTCCTATGCGGTCAAAGAGGCAAGGCCTTAATGGCTGCCCGGACTGCCACCGACGACAATCAAGCACCCTTGTTGTCGAGAGGGGCAACGGGCCCGTTCATTCGGTGGGGGGCGCGGATTGCACTGGCGGGGGTTACAGGCCGGTTCCCGACTGCACTTGAATCCGCAATCGCAGACCGCTCGAACCTCGACGCGCTGGACCGATTTGAGCTTACAAGGACGGCCGAGAAGCTTCGCAACAACGGATGGCCAGGAGCGCTGCCTGATATTGCCGGGGAGGAGCTGGCCCTCAGGGAGATTTTGCCGGCTGCAGCCTGCGAACAAGTCGAGAAAACGTGCTAGACTACCTAACGGTTCTCGCCCCGGACATTTGGCGACACGGCTCCAGCCCGGGCAGCTTCAAGGAAACTGGACTGCGATCGGAGTGCAGGACGGGGCGGCCGCCCCGTAAGCAACGGCGAACGCGGGGCTGTTTGTTCGGCGAGGAAATGCTTGTCGGACACGAGTCGCCGGACTGTAACTGAGTTCACTGCAATATCAACGACAGCGGGATCAAATTGGGCCCCGCTGTACTTCTGCAGTTCCGCCACAACCTTCTCAAACGGCAGGGCCTTTCGATAGGGCCGATCCGTGGTCATAGCATCGATCGTGTCCGAAATCATAATGATGCGAGCGCCCAGCGGAATTGCTTCTGCCACGATGCCGTCAGGGTAACCCTTACCGTCCCATCGCTCGTGGTGCGATCGAACTGCCGCCTGAACAGCCCCGCGGAAGCGACTAAATAGGCCGACCAGGTCCGCACTTTTCACAGCGTGAGTCTTCATGATCTCCCACTCATCCTGTGTTAAGCGGCCCTCCTTCTGAAGCAACGGGGCAAACTCCTCGTGGATTTTGCCAACATCATGCATCAAGGCAGCGTTCTCAACCTCGTCCAGCTCCGATCCAGAAATCCCCATATCAACGGCGATCGCCTTCGAAAGGGCCGAGACCCGTCGAGAGTGACCGGAGGTGTACGGGTCTCGTGCCTCTATCGACTTGACCATCATCTCCAGTTGCTCGCGGAGGGCAAGTTCGAGCCTGTCGTACGCGTGGTCAAGCTCTCCATACAAACTTTGGAGGGTACTGAGCTTGCCATAAACATGGCGAGCAGCCACGAAAGGGAGGAACACGACCAAGAGCACGAGCCGCCCGGCCCCGGCATCACTGTCAAACGCCAGGTACGCCCAGGCAACCAAAAGGCAGACTAGGCTGGCAGCCAAATCGTAGCCAATCACATACAGAGTAATAGCGCGCCAGACACGCTCAAGCGGGCGCCCCTCGCTGATCGCCACTGCGCAGCTCACCAAGACAGAATTGGTTAGGAAGTACGCAAAGGCCCCACCAACAAACGCCAAAATACCGGCGACGACCTTGGCAAATGGCAGGGCACTAGGGTTGACCAAGAAATCAGGTGGAGTAGAGCCGCCAATCCAGGCGTAGACGGCCGCGGCGGCAACAACCGACAGCACTCGCTGTCCGGTGTTGAAGACCGCCCGTATTGGCTCCTTTCTAAGGGCTAGATTCGCGAACAATGCTGAGCTGCCTACGATAACCCCGCCCCAAAAACCACCGAATAGAAGGGGTGCCCCAAGGTCGACAAGAAAGGACACGGACCCCGTGATGCCGCCAACTTTAGCCTGCGTACTAGTCAGCTCAAGGAGGATTCCGATCGAGAGGAAAACAAACAGACCCCAGGGACCCGGAAAGCGGCCAGGGCCGGACCAAGCGAGCGTCAAAGCAGCGGCCGAGGCCAGAACAGTACCTGAAACAAAAAGTGAGATCGGCCGTGGTTTCTGCATATTATGGGTTGGAGAGGGCCCGGCCACCGTTACCAGTTGTTGGTTTCGGCAAAGAACAGTCCTGTTACGAACTGCACTGCGCCGACAGCGATGGCTGCGAGCCAGCTGATCATGAGCGTCACCCCCCTTCATGTCCAATCGAAGTCCTTCGGGATGGCTTTGCCTCGCTATGGCAAACCAGACGCTCCGCTCAGTTGTCCGCTCAACTCCGCTCTTCCTACTCGAAGACCGGGCCCCCTCCGTTATACCTTTCTCCTAAACCCCACGGTGAATACCACACTTCATCAAACCCAAACCAAACTGAACCGTTAGGCCGGCCGCCGAGCATCCACCCAGCGATTGCTCGCATCCAACACCGCGAACACCGCCGCCCGCTCCGGACTCTGCCGAATCTCCGCCGTGCCCGTCAACATCATCGACTCCCGGCCACCCATGCCCTGGAGCGCGACAAACACCACACTCTTGTCGACCGCCTCGACCACCTGAACATTGTCGACCGTCAAACTGTGCTTCTCGAGCAACCGCTCCAGCACCAAGGCCGTCGCCCGCGCCGCGCCCTCAACCCGGCCCCGCGGCGTGTCCGGCGTCTCCTCCTCCGCCGTTTCCTGCCGGCCACCGACCGACAGGGTCACCCCCATCACCACCCGCATCCCACGAGAGCTCGCATGCACCGCCAGGTTTTCGAACAACACCCCACGCTGCAAGGCCCGTTCCCGAACCACGCTCCGCTCCAGCGTTTCCATCGGGCGGACCTCCGCCGTTTGGGCAATACTAATTTTCCGATGATCGACCTTGAGCCCCAAATGAGCCAACAGCGCCGACTCGATGTTCCGAACCACCTGCTTCGGCTGCAATCCCGCCTGGGCCAGCACGTGGATTTCGCTGACCTCGCCTAACGGCGTCGTGACGACCCGGGCGGACAAGATGCCCTCCAGCGTCGTCAACAGGTTTTCCGCCCGACGAACCCCCCAGGGATCCGGCATGATGTCGGCCGCCAGCTTCCCTGGCTCCGGCTGACGCAGTGGATTCGGTCCGCTCACGTGCTTCCTTTCCCTCTCACGCCACCGTATTGCGGCCCGATGCCTTCGCCCGATAGAGCGCTCGGTCCGCGTTGACCAACAAATCCCCGCTCGACGGCCGGTCCGGATCGTACTCCGCGATCCCGACGCTGACCGTCACCTGCCCCTCCGGATACCCGAGCCGCCGACCCACGCTCTCGACGCCGCTCCGGAGCGCCTCCGCCACCCGCTCTGCCCCGCTCAAATCGGTGCGGGTCAGGATCACCACGAACTCGTCGCCACCATACCGGGCGGCCAAGTCGGAGGCCCGGACCGCGGCCATGATCTCCGCCGACACCGCCTTCAACACGTCATTCCCGGCCTCATGCCCGAACCGGTCGTTGATTTCCTTCAATCGATCGAGGTCGAGAAACAACACCGTAAACCGGTCGCCGCTCCGCTTGCTCCGCTCGACCTCGTGGGTCAGCCGATCCCGCAAGACCCGAAAGGTCGCCAACCCGGTCAACAAATCCGTGGCGGCCGCCCGCTGGGCCTCTTCGGCCTGCCGTTCCTGGTACGGGGAGCACTGGCGGAGCGACGCCCGGCCTAACGCGGCCGCCTCGGCGAAGTCCCGGCACGAATTATAGCCGCATGCCCGGCAATCCCACGGCCTGCCGTTCGGACCGAGGCCGATCGCCTCCATGACCTGCTCCACCGCCGCCGGCTCCGCGGCCACCCGCCGAGGCCGGATGTCGAACACCGCCCCGACGCTGGCCACCACCCCCGGCTCCACCACCGGCACCCGGCTCCGCGGCGGCTCGGTGCTCTGGACCACCGCCCGGCGCCAGTACAGCTGGTCGCGGGGACCCGACAACGGGTGATCGAGCGCCCCTTCGTACGAGAGGATGTCGATGAACCCAAGGTCGATCCGGTCGACCGCAATGGCCCGCGAAATGGCTTTGAGACCGGCCAAACCACGGACCTTCTGGAACCGCCGGCTCGACTGCTTGGCCTCCTCGAGCAACGCGATCGGCAACCCACCCGCCACACTCAGATGCCGGCGCCGCTCTTGAGGCACCCGGGTAAACACCAGGGGCTGCGACGGCAGCGTGACCCCCCGGGCCTGGAACAACTCGCCTAAGTCGCGGAAGGTGATCGCCGCATCGATCTCCGCCCCGACCGACGGCGTCAGCCCCGCGTACACCACGTTGAGCCCGTCGGGGTGAGCCGACCGAAGGTACCGGGCCTCCGCCACCACCGGCGTCGCGACCGGGGCCAAGTACGGGACCAACTCCGGATACTCGGCCCGCACCGTTTCAACCACCACCGGATCGGTCGACCGGATCATCGTCCCCCAGGTCTCGACCTTCCAAAGCCGGAGATATTCCGAGGCCACCAGTTCGTCCCCAATCACGCCCCGCGACACCACCCGGAATCCGGCCGCATAACACGCGTTGACCACCTGCTCGGGCGTGGCCGGATAGAAATGGGCCGCGCATTCGGTGTCGACGATGATCGCCCCAGTACCCTCAGCCGCGATCGCCACCGCATGGCCGAGCTCACCGCCGACATCAATCGCTCCATGAGGACACTCGGGAACGCAGAGCCCGCAATGGATGCACGCCTCTTCGACGACCCGGACCCACGAGGAGTCCGGCGCCACCGCAACGGCGTTGGTCGGGCAGACCCGCGCGCACGCCAAGCAGGCGACGCACAGATCGTCGTCAATCACGAATTTCACGGTCGGAGCCCTGAGGAGTCGGGAAAAGACTCCGTAACGATCCCCTTTGGTGTTGGCAATGTCAAGACGCTCCAAGTGCCTTAAAGCTATACACCTGACCGATCAGTCGAGCCGGTAATCTTTGATCTTTCGGTAGAGCGTTCGCTCTCCAATACCTAGCTTTGCGGCCGCTTGCCGACGGTTCCCACCGGACTCTTTGAGCGCGGCCCCAATTGTCGCCTTTTCAACTTCAGCCATAGTCATGCCAGGGCGATAGAGGATATCCGGGGGTGCAGATTCCGGCAGATACTCGTGCAACGGTTCGACCGAAGTAGCTGGTACTTCAATGACTTGGACCTTGGAACCCCGGTCATCGAGCCGTCGGCGCAGCTCCTCGACCTGAAGCCGCAAATCCATCAGGTTTCGGACGATGAATTCGAGCTCCTGGCTCGGGTGTTGGCGCCCCCCCGAACTGGCGAGCACGGGCAGCAGACTGTGGGCGCCCTCCAACACTTCGGCGGGTATGTCCGACGCTCTGATCTCCGACCCGGGGGCCAGAACCACCATCGACTCGACCAAATTCCGGAGCTGGCGGACGTTGCCCGGCCAGGGCGCCCCCACCAACCGCTGCATCGCCTCGCCGGTAATGCCCCGGAAGGGCCGGTCGTGGAGCTTGGAGAACTCCCGGATGAACCGCCGCAGTAACAGCCCAATGTCTTCGCGTCGCTCCCGGAGCGGAGCCAGCTCGATGTTGAGCACGCTCAGCCGGTAGTAGAGGTCGTCCCGGAATTCGCCCAACGCCACGGAATCGCGCAACGAACGATTGGTGGCGGCCACGACCCGGACGTCGACTTTAATCGGCTGAACCCCGCCAACCCTGAAAAACGAGCGCGTCTCCAAGACCCGAAGCAATTTGACCTGCACGCTCTGGGGAATCTCGCCGATTTCGTCCAAAAAGATGGTCCCGGTGTCGGCCAGCTCGAACCGGCCCAGCCGCCGCTCGGCCGCCCCGGTAAAGGCACCCTTTTCATGGCCGAACAGCTCCGACTCGAGCAACGACTCGGGAAGCGCGGCACAGTTGACCGGTATGAACGGTCGGCCCCGGCGGGGCGACAGATCGTGGAGGGCTTTGGCGACGAGTTCCTTCCCGGTGCCGGACTCGCCTTGGATCAAGACGGTGGTCGAGACCGGCGCCATCTGCTCAATCTTGACCAAGACCTGGTGGATCGAACCGCTCTGGCCGGAAATCCCAATCCGCTGCTGGAATCGGCGCCGCTCAACGAGCCGGCGGGCCACGACGAGCGCGTCGGCCGAGGTGACGGGCTTGAGCATCGTTTCGGTCGGGGCCAGCCGCTCGACCCGTTCGGCCCGCTCCGAATCGGTCGGCTCGAGCAGCACCAGCGTATAGATCTCGAGCTCGCGAGCGTAGTTGATCAGATCGAGGGTGGGATGTTCGTGAATGGCCCCGGTCAGAATCACTAAGTCCGGTTGTTCCCGGCGCACCGACGCCCTGGCATCATCGACCGCGGACACCAGGGCCGTCGTGAAGCCGGCTTGCTCCAACGCGGCGTTCAAGGGAACGGCGGTTTCGAGGTCGGCGAGAGTCAGGACAATGGCGGCCATCGGCTTACCTCAGTGCCCGGTCCGAACACCGGTGATCAAGTCGATCGCGTGGGCCACCAAGGGCTCGAGCACCAGGAGTCCGTCTTTGACGCCGCCTGGACTGCCCGGCAAATTTACGATCAAACTTCGGTGCCGAGTCCCGGCCAACCCGCGCGACAACACCGCCTTGGGAAACCGGGGGTACGAACTCATCCGAATCGCTTCGGCAATACCCGGCGCTTCGCGCTCCAGAGCGACCCGAGTGGCTTCCGGCGTCACGTCGCGCTCGGTCAACCCAGTGCCCCCGGTCGTCAAGATCAGATCGGCCACGCCATCATCAGCCCATTGAGTCAAGGTCGCGACGATCCGGGTCACCATGTCAGGCACCAACTCGCGGGCGGCCACCGAATAGCCGTGCCCGACGGCCCAATCGGCAATGGCCTGGCCCGAGGTATCCTCGCGCTCACCGCGGGCCCCGGCATCGGATATCGTGAGGATGGCGACCCGCATACTCTACTTTTTAACCGAGCCCTTCTCCCAGAACGGCCGCTTGACGACTTGAGCCGGAATCTTCTCGTTCCGGCATTGAACTTCGAACCGGGTCCCGATCCTGGCCGAGGCGGCCGGCAACAGCGTGGTGCCGATCGAAATGCCTAACGATGGACTCTGGCCGCCGCTCCGGACCACGTCGACCTGATTGCCGTCGCACCAGACCGGATAGAGGTGCCGGGCAATGCCCCGCCCTTCGAGTTTGAAGCCGACCATCTTGCGGATCAGCCCCCGCTCTTTCTGGGCCCGAAGCGCCTCGGACCCGACGAACGGCGAGCCCTTGTCGAGCTTCACGATCCAGCCGAGCCCGGCTTCGAGCGGCGTGATGGTCTCGTCGATTTCCTGGCCGTAGAGCGCGTAGCCCATTTCGAGCCGGAGCGAGTCGCGGGCGCCGAGCCCGATCGGCAAGGCGCCGACCTTGGTCACGGCCTCCCAGAGGGCCACGGTGTCTTTCCACCGGCAATAGAGCTCAAACCCGTCTTCGCCGGTGTACCCGGTGCGCGAGATGAAGCAATCGACCCCGCCGATCCGGCCCTGGCCGTGGTGATAGTAGCCGATGGTGTCGAGCGCGATGTTCGCGATCGGCTGGAGCAACGCTTGGGTCTTGGGCCCCTGCACCGCCAAGAGGCCGATGTCGTCCGAGATGTCGCGAAGCCGGATGTTGGCCCCGCCTTTGAGCTCGACGATGTGCTCCCAGGCCTTGGCCCGGTTCGAGGCGTTGACCACGATCATCAGTTTGTCGTCGAACCGGTAGACGGTGCAGTCGTCGACGAAGGTGCCCTCTTTGTTGAGGATGGCCGAGTACTGGACTTGCCCGGTGGCCAACGCGCCAACGTCGTTGGTGGTGATCCGATTCACGAACGCGTTCCGGTCGGGACCGGTGACCTCGAACTCGCCCATGTGGGAGACGTCGAACACCCCGCAGTTGTTCCGGACCGCTTGATGCTCGGCCATGATGCCGGCGGTGTATTGGACCGGCATTTCCCAGCCCGCGAAGGGCACCATCTTCCCGCCAAGGGCGCGGTGCATTTCCGCTAAGGGAGTACGGAGCAAGCTGGTCGAATCGGTCATGGCGGCCGGAGCTTTCAGGTCGGTGGTCCCGGAGCGGATGTGACGTTTGGTGCCAAAATGGCAGGAGGGAAAGTAGCAGGTTTGCCCCCCCGGGGCGAGTCCGCATTCGGCCCGGAACGAGCCGACCTACAGACTCCCTCGTTCTTGACATTTCAACGTACTCGAATAATTATTAAGATATGATTGAGCCGACTCAAATCCTCGATCCGGTCACTGGACCAGCCCAGCTCGCGGCCCGCCTGGCCGAGCCGGCACCGGGCCGAATCCAACTCCTCATCGGGCCCCGCCAAGTCGGCAAGACAACCCTTATGCTGAGTCTGGCTCGCACGATCGGCGCCCAGGCCCTTTACTTCGCCGCCGATGGTCCCGAGGCGGCGCTGGTGGGCTCATGGGAGCGGCTGTGGCTCGGGGCCGAGCAGATCGCGTCGAGCCACGGTAAGGCGGTGGTGTTGCTGGACGAGGTCCAGCGGATCGAGGATTGGGCCAGCAAACTGAAGGCCCAGTGGGACCGGATTCGTCGGTTGAAGCAGCCCATCCACGTTGTCGCGACGGGTTCCTCGGCGCTCGATCTCGGCTGCGGCTCGAAGGAATCATTGGCGGGCCGGTTCGAGCGGCTCGTGCTCCCCCATTGGGCGGCTGGAGCGTGGGCGCAAGTTTTCGGGGTCCCAATCGACGCCGCCGTCGCCACGATCGTCGGGTGGGGCGGCTATCCGGGCACGATGCCGCTCGCGACCGAGCCGGGCCGCCGCCTGGCGTACATTCGCGACGCGATCATCGAACCGGCAATCGGGCGCGATCTCCTGGCGATTCATCCGGTCCGCCGGCCCGCCCTGCTCCGCCAGGTGTTCGCGCTGGCGGCCCGGGCCCCCGCGCAGATCGTCTCGCTCCAGAAGTTGCAGGGACAGCTCCAGGACCCGGGCGCCTTGGCAACGATCGCGCACTATCTCGGGTTGCTCGAGGATGCCTTTCTGGTGGCGGGCCTGGAGAAGCATACCGGCCGCCAGGTCCGGCAACGGTCGGCGCCGCCCAAACTCTTGGTGCTCACCAACGCCATCCTGGCCGCGCTCGATCCGCGAGGCGCCCCGGATCAGGTCACCGACCCGGCCCGATTCGGAACCTGGGTTGAGAACGCCTGCTTGAGTCACGCCTGGAATGCCGGCCAACAGGTTCGCTACTGGCGGGAGGAGCCACTCGAGGTCGACGGGATCCTGGAGGGATCGTGGGGCCAGTGGGCGATCGAGGTGAAGACGGGCGAGTACGGGGTCCACGATCTTGCCGGACTCTTGGAATTCACGACCCGCTTTCCTGCCTACCGGCCCCTGGTTGTGTGCGACGGGGCCGGCCTCGCGATCGCGAAGCGGGCCGGCATTCGGGCGATGTCGTGGCGGGAGTTCCTGGCGACAAACGGGCCACGTTAGGCCTCCGGATCCATGGTCGATCGGCAAGGTAGCGAGGATATCACGAGTGGCCTGTAGGGATGATAGAGCGAGACGCCGAGTCACTGGCCGGACGGGCCGTTTGCCGCCGAGCCGCCGAGCTACGCCTGCCGGAGCGCGTCCACCACCTGCTGCTTGGCCGCATGCCGGGCCGGGAGCAAGCCGCCGATGATCCCCATGATGACGGCAAACGCCATCCCGTTGAATAGGAGCCCCGGGGTAATCCGGAACGCAAA
>JANNQX010000244.1:0-19554 GCA_031400975.1 Gemmatimonadota bacterium | reverse complement strand
TACCCCAGCCGAACTGCGGCAGTGGTACGGGGAGGGATGAGAGTCCTCGTCGACACCCACGCCTTCCTCTGGTGGCTCGACGGCGACCGGCGACTGTCCCGGCGGGCCCGCGGGGTCATCGCCCGCCCCACCACGATCGTCCACATCAGCGCGGCCACCACCTGGGAGCTGACGACCAAAGTGCGGCTCGGCCGGCTTTCGGGCGCCGCGGACGTCGCCGCCGATGTACTCGCGGCCATCCTGGGGCAGGGGTTCCTGCCGCTCGACATCACAACGGCTCACGCCCAACAGGCCGGCCGGCTCCCCGAACATCATCAGGATCCGTGGGACCGGATGCTCATCGCCCAGGCCCAAGCCGAAGGCATCGCGCTCGTAAGCAACGACACGCTGCTCGACCAATACGGAGTTAACCGGCTCTGGTAACGCCGCGGGCAGTGAAGCCCACGCCATTCCCGCCGACCGGCTCCCGCGCTAAAATACCGAGCGATACCATGGCACCACCGTCGCTTTCCAAGGCCCCCACCGACGAGTACCGCGAGTAAACCCAATCAATGAGACCACCGATGCACCTTCGTAAGCTCGTCCTCCTCCTCGCGGCCCTGCCGGCTCCCGTCCGGGCCCAGCAGCCGCGGTTCGACCTCGTCCTCACCGGCGGCCGAGTCATCGATCCGGCGTCAAAGCTCGACGGGATTCGCTCGATCGGGATCACCGGCCGGCGGATCGTCGCGATCTCGGCCCGCCCGCTCGCGGGCCGGGTCACGGTCGACGTCAAAGGACTCGTGGTCGCCCCCGGGTTCATTGACCTCCACGCCCACGGCCAAGACTCCGTGAGTAGCCGGCTCCAGGCCCGGGACGGTGTCACCACGGCACTCGAACTCGAAGGCGGCGCAGACGACGTGGCCGGCTGGTACCGGGAGCGTGAGGGGCACGCCGTCATCAACTACGGCGCCACCATGTCGCACGGCGGGGCCCGGGGCGAGGTGATTCGAGACACCCTGCCGAACGGCCCCGCGGTCGTCTACCGGAACGCCCGGCCCGCCGAGATCGAGCGGATCGCGGCGTTGGTCCGGGCGGGGGTCGACCAGGGGGCCCTCGGCATCGGATACGGGATCCAGTATTTGCCGGGCACCACCCGCGGCGAGATCGTCCGGATGTTCCGGGTGGCTGAGGAGCGCGGCGTGGTCAACTTCGTCCATGACCGGTTTGCCGCGGTGAAGGAACCGGGCAGTAGTGTCGAGGCCGTCCAGGAGCTGATCGCGGCCGCGGCGGTGACCGGGGCCCCGGTGCACCTGGTCCACGTCGGCAGCAGCGGGCTTGGCCAGGTCCCCGAGATCCTCAGCATGATCGAGGGTGCCCGGAAACACGGCGTCGACATCAGCACCGAGGTCTATCCCTACACGGCGGCCTCGACCGACATCCGGGCGGCCATCTTCGATCCCGGCTGGCGCGAGCGGATGGGCGTCGACTATCGCGACATCGAGTGGGTTGCCACCGGTGAGCGGCTCGACTCGGTGAGCTTCTATCGGCGGCGGGCGGAAGGCGGCCCGATCATCGCCCACGTGATTCCGGAGGCGGCCGTCGACTACGCGGTGGCGCATCCGCTCGTGGCGATCGCCAGCGATGGCGTCCCGTTCGTGAACGGACGGGCCCACCCCCGCGGGGCGGGCACCTATGCCCGGGTGCTCGGCCGCTACGTGCGGGAGCAGAAGACCTTGAGTCTGATGGAGGCGATCCGGAAGATGACCCTGCTGCCGGCGGAGCGGCTCGAGGCCTCGGTGCCCCAGATGCGGAACAAGGGACGGATCAAGGTCGGGGCGGACGCCGATCTCACCATCTTCGATCCGGAGCGGGTGATCGACCGGGCGACCTTTGCCGAGCCCGCGGTGGCGTCCGCCGGGATCGTCCACGTGCTGGTGAACGGAACCTTCGTGGTTCGGGACGCAGTCCTGGTGCCGGGCGCGGTGCCGGGCGTGGCAATCCGCCGGCCGGTCAATCCCCGTTAGGCGTTCCGGCGCCGGGCGGCCGCCGTGGCCATCCGATCGAGCAGTTCCCGGTCCGCCGGACTGAGATGAGTGGGTCCAAGCACCCGGGCCCGGTTGAGCAGTACCTCGACTCCCTCCCTGTTCGCCTCATGGAGCGCGTCTAGGTCGATCACGTCCCACGGGGTCGTCATGGTGACCGGATGCTGCACCCCAGGCGGGTTGTAGTGCGAGTTCGGGAGCTCGATGCGCCGCTCGACGGTCGGTGGCCTCGGCCGGGCCCTGACCAGGGCGGTCGCGACGAGTGCCCCGATCAGCGCCATTCGGATGGTGCCATCCGGGCTCGTCGTCACCCCCGGCAGGAGGGCGGCCACGGCGAGCGCCGTCCCCAGCCACCGGCCCTTGGCGCCGAGGGGCGGGGGCGTCGTCTCGTTAGGCGGGTGCCACGCCAACCCCATCGCCACGCCGAGCAGGGCTGGACCGCTGCCGAGGAGTGGGGCCGCCGGCTCGAGCAGTGAGACCGCGCCGCCCGCCAGAGTGCCGGCGCCGAACCAAGCCAACAGCCTGGCCCCGCCCGCGCTCCGTTCCAGCCCGGAGGCCAGCAGTACCAGGGCGGACAGGTTGAGCAGCAACGGGAGCGGGCCGGTATGGACGAAGGGATAGCTGAGGACGGTCCACGGACGGACGGTCAGCGCCGACGGGGTCAGCGCGAGATGATCAAAGGCCGCAGGTAGGGCGGTAACCAGGATGAACCCGGCTCCGGTCGCCAGCGCGAGCAGGCCGGCGCAATGGACGGCGGGGAGGGTAACGGGCCAGGATCGTCGGAGCGGCGGGGTCGCCATGATTAGCATCTGACGTTGGAACCGGCCAAAACGTTGCAAGCTGAGACCGTTGGGGTGATCCCCAAGCTGCGGTGTGGGGCGGCCACGTGGGCGGTAGATTCCCGGGATGCGCTCGACGGACCGCCGGCCCCTCCGCTTGCTGATCACCGCCGCCGTCCTCTGGCTCGCCACGGCCTGCGCCGACCTGGCCACGAGCCCGGGGCCGATCACCGACCTCGCCGCCGAGTGGCGGGTCTCCACGCCCTCGGCCGAAGGCCTCGACGCCGCGATAATCCGCGCGGCCATCGCGAAGGCCAAGACCCTCCCTCGGCTCCAGACGTTGCTGGTGGTCCGTAACGGGACGCTGGTGGTCGAGGAGTACTTCAACGGCAACCATCGCGACAGCTTGAACGACGTCCGCTCGGTCACCAAGAGCGTCATCTCGACGCTGATCGGCGCCGCCGCCCACCGGGGCATCGTCCCCACGCTCGAGGCGCCGCTGTCCCAGTCACTCCCGGGGCCGCACGCGGCCGGCCTCACCCCGGCCACCGGGGCGATCACGATCCGCCAGCTCCTCACGATGTCGAGCGGATTCCGGTGGGCCGAAGTCGGTGTCGCCGAGTACAACGCGTGGGTGGTGGCCGCCGATCCGGTTGGGTATCTCCTGGCCCGCCCGCTGGTGTCCCCGCCCGGCACGGCCTTCAGCTACAACTCAGCCGCCGTCCACCTCCTCGCGGTGGCTCTGACCGGCGCGCTCGGCCGGCCGCTCGAAGGGTTCGCCACCGAGGCGTTGTTCGCGCCGCTCGGGATCACCCGGGTCCGCTGGGAGCCGCTCGCCGACGGGACGCCTAACGGTGGCGCCGGGATCGACCTGAGGCCCCGGGACCTGGCGAAGATCGGAGCCCTGTGGCTGGCCGGCGGGTCGACCGGTCCGGTCCGGGTGTTCGAGGAGAGCTACCGGGATCGGGCCGTGGCCCAGTCGTTTGGGACCTGGTCCAACCCGGTATTGTCCCAGTACGGCTACGGCTACCTCTGGTGGGTGACCCGAACCCCGCACGGTGACGGGTTCTTGGCCTGGGGATTCGGGGGCCAGTTCATCTTCGTGGTGCCGGCCAAGGCGATGGTGGTGGTGGTCACCACCGAGTGGCGCGGCGCCGGGGAGGCGGCGGGGCAGCTGTCCCTGAACGGTCTCGACCTGATCGTCAACGGAATTCTTCCCGCGGCCCGATGACCGGGCGGCCATCGGCCTCGACCACGCTATCTTCTCCGCTCCCCTTGACGGAGTTCGCGATGGTACTGACGAAGGCAGAGCTGATTGCCGCTCTCCAGAACGAAGTTCGGATTCTTCTCCACTTGGCCGACAAGGTCGATCCCGCCAAGGCCGACTACCGGCCAACCCCGAAGCAGCGGAGCACGATTGAGTTGCTGCGATACCTCACGATGATGGGACCGCACATGGTGACCGCCGCCGCCGCCGGCAACTTCGACGAGGCCGCCTGGGGCGCCGCCGAAACCGCCGCCAAGACGATGACGTTGGCGCAAACCAAGACGGCCATCGCGGGCCATGCCGCCGCTTATGTCGCGGCGCTCGGCTCGGTGTCCGACGCCGATTTCCGGACCGAGATCAGTTTGTTCGGCCCGCCAACGAGCCGAGGCGGATGGCTGGTTAGCTGGGTGCTGGGCGGTTGCGTGGCGTACCGGACCCAGCTCTTCCTTTATCTCAAGGCCTGCGGCCGCGAGGAGCTCGGGACGATGAACCTTTGGGCCGGGATGGATGCGCCGCCCGCCTAGGTGAAATAGCAGTAACTCCGGCGCCCGAAAGCCGCCATCTGGCTCGACGGCGCCGGTTACCCGCGCAAAAAAACTGACGCCTACCCCGCCCGCCGCCGGTCACCCAGTTGTTCGATCTAGAACGGTTTATAGAGGGCAACCGCGGCGGCGCTCACAGCCAGCAGCGGAAGCGCCACCAGCAACGCCCGTGCATACCCTCGGCCATAGTTCGGAACCGCCAGCGCCGCCGCGAGCGCGACCCAGATCACGAGCTTGACGATCACCCAGGCCGGCAACCCACCACGAATGAGTTCCAGTCGAGCGAGCATCCCGAAGCCTCCCAGCAACACGAGGAAGGTGGCGATGCCGTGGGCCGCGGCGAGGGTCCGACGATGCGGATTGTCGGCGCGGGTACCGCCTCGGATCGCGTGCATACTGATGGCCGCCAGCGCCGTGACCATCGTGAACATACCGAGGAAATGAATCAGCTTGTACACTGAATACGGCATCGATGGTCCTCAGCGCGACATCGTTGAGAAATGGGATCAAGTCTGCTGGTTCCAGTATAGCCTCCCTCTTGAAAAGGCGAAGGTGGCGGCTGGGAAAGTTGCGCGTCGTTGCTCCAACGACTTGGGCGGCGCCCTGATCAGAGGGTAGCTTCCGTACCATCAGTATCCGACTCTGACCGAACGGGTCCCCATGCTGCGCTTCGCCCTTCGTTTGCGGAGCGGGCGGCGCGCCTGATTCCGGAGTGGGAAGTCATCGACTCGATCGGGCTGCCGGGATTCACCATCAACGCCGAGGCGATCTGCGGGATGCCCGACCAGAAGCTCTTGATTCGCCATGACGCTGGGAATACCGCGGTGCCGTTCGTCGAGGGGGCCCTGGTCGGGCTTCATCGCGGGCTGGACACCGTGCTGGCTCTCTGACTGTGACACTCCGCTTGCGGCCGGTCACGCTTGTGGTGCTCGGTCTGGTTTCCGGGTGCGGGGGTCCGGTCGAGTGACCCGCCGCCCTTGACGGGCGTCCCGATCATCGCCAAACTTATAGCAGTTCGGAACCGCCCGGAAGATCTTTTCGGAGCAGGATTCCAACCGGCGTTAGGCGCGGCCGTAAACAGCGCGGCAGGATCCAACCACCTATCGAGCAGGAGGCAGCATGTCCAACCGTCATGCCCCGTCGGCGTCCGCCCAACACGTCATTTTCCGCACTGATGGCAAACCACTCCGGTTCACGGGGGTGCTGCTTGGCGCCCGCCTGATCATCGACGAAGAGAACGGCGAGTCCGATACCAGGGTCCGCCTGTTCCGGACCGACAAAGGAAGCCTCGTCTGGGCCTGGGACCGGATCGAGCACGGCTATATCGACGAGGGCCACGAGGAGCCGGACCCCGATCAGATCCAGCGTGGTGATGGCTTGGTGATCTCCGCGGTCGATCCGGTCCGGTCGGCCACTGAGGTGGCCGCGGAGGCCTGGACCCGCCGGCCCACCGCCAATGGGCGGCTGGCCGAGGCGAGTCTTCGGGCCTGGCACGACGCGGCCCGGGTCGACCCCGCGATCGCGGACGTTCTGTACACGGACGTGGAATAGTCAAAATCGGAGGCCGGATGGCAACCTTGCGGGGATTCCTGATCCTGATCATCGTCGCACTGGCCGCCTATACGCTGATGGTCGGGATCAATCACGGCTGGAACCTGTTCCCGGTGTTCTTCGGGGACATCGCCGCGATGACGTGGGCCGGCCAGTTCAACGCCGACTTCCTGGGGTTCCTGCTGCTGTCCGGTCTCTGGCTCTCCTGGCGGCATCACTTTTCCCCGGCCGGGCTTGCGTTAGGTGTGGCTGGCGTCCTCGGCGGGATGATGTTGCTCGCTCCCTACCTGGTGGACGCGAGCGTCAAGGCCAACGGCGATATCCGGGTGGTGCTGCTTGGCCCCGACCGCGCGGCGGGGCGCCCGGCCCGGTGACCCACCAACCGTTTCGGCAGTACCCGAAGCCGGCGGCTTGAGTCGCCATGCGCCTGCTTCTCTTGGCCTTCGGCCTCGCGCTCGGTTTCAGCCCGGCCTCGGCGCAGTCCACCCCGGGGTCTCAGCCACGGATGAGCCCGATCGTGACCTGGGACCCCGACCCCGGCGTCCGGCCGCCGACCCAACGCCAGTTGACGCCGGCGGAGCTCAAGGCGGCACGGTCCCGCGCCGAACGGGTCTATGATCTTCTGAAAGCCGCGCCGATCTTCAGCCAACCGGCCAAACATGCCACGCTGGCAACCGCATGGCCGACGGTCTGGGATGGCGCGGTCCGCGAACAATTGATCGTCTACTGGTCGGCTCCGCAGGACGTCAAACAGCGTCCGGATGGGTCACTGTGGCCCAAGACCGGCGGCGCGCACTTGTTGGCGTGGTTCGAGGCCAACAAGCCGCCGACGCCACCGATGCTCGAGGACCCGGCCACCCGGGGCAACTTCACCCGCGGATTGGTGGCCGAGGACCCGTTGCAGGGCATGTTTGCGGAGCCGCGAACCTTTGGTCAGATCGGGGGTGGTACCCTCTACAACTCGATGCTGGTGTTCACCAAGGACGGACGATCGGTCCTCGAGCCGGCTCCGGCCGGGGTGCTCCTCGAGGGCGAGATCGAGCGAGTCAAGAGACTGATCGCCGGCATGGACCGGAACGCCAAGTCGTCACTCGAGCAGCTCGAGGCGTCGATGACGCCACAGGCCAAAGCCGAGCGGCGCGCCAAGCGGGCCGATCGCTGGAAGACGCAATTCCGGAATCCGACCACCCTCACCGGCGAACTCGATGCGGCCGATAAATCCGACGAGTCGGACTATCAACGGCAGAAAGAGCGGTTCACCGCCCCGGCGGTCCGCGACCCGCAGAGCGTCTCCTGGGGTCCGCGCCTCGCGCTCGAGGCCCTTGAGAAGCGGCTGGCCTCGCTCGACGCAGCCGGCCGCCAGGCCGGCGCTTGCGGTCGGATGGATCCGGCCTTTGCCGTCCACAACGGGGTCCGGTTCGAACCGGCCACGTCGGGAGGCGCCGGGTGTGTGCCCATGGTCCGGATTCGCCGGGGACTCGTGGATCTGAAGCGGCCCGCGGAGATCCAGCTCTTTACTGTTTGGATCGTGGAGCGGCCCTGCGGCGAGCTCTGGGTCGGGAAACCGTCGCTGCAGAGCGACAACTGTGACCAGGTGGTGCCGCTGTTTCGCCAGTTGGACTGGGCGGCCTTGCGCACCGTGTTGGGGTGGCAGGGCCAACCTGCACCATGAGCGTTAGGTAACGTTAGGCGGCGAGCCGAACCGGCGTCACGGAATCACTTGGGCTCAAGCCGACGTCAAACCGTGGTTGAGGGAATCCACTATCCGTGGCTGGCCCACCAGCTGACCAGCGAACGCGACGCAGAAACCAGATAACTGCGATCCAGCTCCGCAACCGCGAAATCGATCGGCATCACGATCCGATCCCGTCGAAGCGCCGCACCGTGCCGGGTCAAGATCTCCCGCGAAGCTACGTCCTGGGCGTAGGCGCTAGTGGGTCGAAGTGATTCCCCATCAAGCCAGGACAGTACGGCGATGACAAACTGGAACCGCTCCCGCCAATACCCCCAGCCCGGCTGATGATGGCTTACCCCGAGGAGCGATGCCCAAGGCGCCGGGTGAGCGCTGAACATTCGACTGGCCTGATTCGTGTCGGGTGTCTCAAGCACCCGGATGAATCGGGAGCCGGCCAGGTCGTCTGCCACCCGACGGACGGCCGTCGACGTGTAGCCGATCGACTCGGCTATCATCGGGACACTGACCCACTCCGGCAGGTTCGAGTTGAGGCCCAGCACGAACGCCAGCACGTCGGCCTTGGCCCCCACCCCCATGCCAAGGCGGAGTTGTAGTTGGAGTGTCGCCCACGACGAGAATCGAGGGGTGACCGCCCGGGTCTTGCCGCCGCGCGGTCCGATTTCCTCGACCGTCGACGACCGGAGCGACTTCCACCGCGGGTCCTTCGCTTCATCCACCCGAAACCCCGCCAGCGCCGCGAGCCGTTCGGTAGTGACGGCCGGGAAATGCTCCCTCAGGTTACCCAACCGTTGAACACCGACCAAGGAATGGTTCACGTCGACCCACGACCAGACAACGTCGGCCAATCGAGGCTCGTGATCTAGCATAGTGAGCGACATCAGGATCAGCGCCTCGGGGTCAACGATGATTTGGGCCGGGCTCGGACTGGTGACCATGGCGCCGACCGCCCGCCACTGCCGCCACAGATAGTCGAGGGTGGCCTGCCGAAGCTCGGTGGCGAGTTCAGGCGCGGTTGGTTCGGACATGTTGGATCACCTTGGAAACGACTTGGGCGAAATCAGGACCCGGGTCTTGGCTCTTGACCCATCGGCAGCCAGCGTCCAGTTCACTATCGGTGGGCGCGAGTGCGACGAGATCCTTGAAATGGACACTACCGGTGCCGACGTCGTCAGCTGCCGCATACAGCTTGAAGAAGATCAGGTCATAGCGATCGGTCACGCCGACGACTAGGCCGGCATAGGTTCGCCAGTGCAATCGCTCGCCTAACCCGGGTGGTAACCCGGTTCGCCACTGAGATGCGGGTCCGGTGTTCAGCCACAGGGGATCAAGCCCCAGGTCGGCGGCGACTGTTCTTGCCGCGATCTCCAGTGGGAGCGGGAGCGGCTCGTCTGGGGCGCGAAGGTGGAGGGCCCCCTCGGCGTCGGCATCGGCGAAGGCCAGGATGTCGACGTCGGTCGTTGCTCGGGAAAGGACGCCGAGCAAGTTGACTGCGGATCCGCCAATGACGACGATGTGGAAACGGAAGCCGCCCGCTTCGAGAAGTTCGCCAACTAGGCGTAAGGCCCGTTCGATTTGATCGGAGCTGGAAAGACTCTGGATACACCCTGCCGCATCGTAAACATTGTTAGTACATCTAAAATTTAACTATCAACAACTATAATATTACGTCCTTACAACTATAATAGTATCTAGCGGTCAGTCAAGGCCTGCAGGCACTCCGTCGACGCTCGGCCGGACTTCACTTCGATCAGGCGTCCCATCGCTGGTCCCGACGTCGACTGTAAGAATCGCGTCGTGGCCGGCCCTTCTATGGTGAAGCAGCGGTCCCAACCATAAGGAGGATCCAGTGCGATGGGCGATGATGTTTGCGGCGGTGGCGGTGGCGGGATGCTCCAGCAGCAACTTGGGAACCGAGCCGTCACGGGGGGTTCCATTCGGAAGCGAGCCGACGGCACTCGCGTGGGCCGGGGCCGAGACCTGTCGGGCCGGCGAGGTGCTGGTCGAGGTCGCGATGCCCGCCGGCGAGTCGAACCCGACGCTCTTTTACCCCGGCCTCGCCGTCGTGCGGATGTCGATCGCCGGGGAGACCCGGACGGTCGCCGGCGGGAATCGATTCCGCGTCAACGGCGCCGAGGTGGGCTTGGGTCTCGATCCCAACTCGCTCGAAATCGAGGTCTACGCTGGGCTCGGTGAGGCGTGCGACTGGATCTCGGCCCGGCGGATCCGATGAGGTCGTCAGGTCAAGCCCGGGAGGGTTCCAGCGAGGTACTCCCGGGCCCGGGTAAGCCGGGTCGCTGCGGCTCCCGCGGAAATCCCGATCAGCTCGGCGATGTCCTTGGCCTCATAGCCCTCGCGATGAAGAACCCAGACCTCGCGAAGCCGTTCCGGCATCCCGGCCATCGCATGACTCCAGAGATCTTCCCGGGTCACCGCACCCATGGCGTCGGCGGGCGGCGGGGCGACGTGGTCATCGAGATCAGCTTCGCGGCGCCGGTCGGCCGCCCGTCGACGGGTCCGATAGACATTGAACGCCACCCGCTTGAGCCAGGCATCGAACTGGCCCCGGTCCTCGTAGCGGGCGAGGGCCACCGGCAATTGGAGGAAGACTTCCTGGGCCAGGTCCTCCGCACCGTCAGGACTGAGCCCGAAAAGGAACTGGGTGACCGAATGGTGGTAGCGCCGGTACAACTCGCCGATGAATTGGGGGCGAGCCTCACGGGCACCGGCAATCAGGTCGGGCAGCGGAATCGTGGCACCGACCCGGTGAAACGAGATCGTCGTGAGCTCTTTGAGCCGGTCGAGGTCGGGCGGATCGGCGGGCGGCATCGCCCCGAACCATCGTACCGAAGGGAGCCTCAAGCAATGGGGTTCGCGCCTTCCCTGGCGGGCACCGGGCTTGGCGCGATACCTTGTCTCCGGGAAGGGTCACGAAAGGGCTTGGATGGTGGACCCGGTCGACCTGCTGCGCCCCGGCTTGGCCAGTCGCTACCGACTCGGCGCCGAGATCGGTCGTGGCGGGATGGCAACCGTGTATCGGGCCGATGATCTCGTGAGTGGCCTGCCCGTCGCCGTCAAGGTGCTTCGGGGAGAACTCGCGTCGGTCTTGGGCCCATTGGGCCCTCAGCGGTTCCTCCGCGAAGCCGAGATCGTCGGCCGATTTCAGCACCCGAACATCGTTCCCTTGCTCGACTCGGGCGAGGTCGACGGCGCCATGTACTTGGTGATGCCTTTCGTCGAGGGCGAAACGCTCCGGCAACGGATCCGCCGCGAGCTCCAACTTCCGGTCGCCGAGGCGGTTCGAATCGCCGGCCAAATCGCCGAAGGCCTCCGGTACGCCCACGAGTTCGGCATCGTTCACCGCGATATCAAGCCAGAGAACATCTTGCTCGAGCAAGACCGGGTGGTGATCACTGATTTCGGGATTGCCAAGGTGATCGGCTCGATCGGCCAGGAGACGCTGTCGACGACCGGCTTGGCACTCGGGACCCCGACTTACATGAGCCCCGAGCAGTCATCGGGAGCCGGGTCGGTCGATGGGCGGAGCGACATCTATAGTCTCGGGTGTGTCCTGTACGAGATGCTCGCTGGGGAACCGCCGTTTACCGGAGCCACGCCGCAGGCGGTGGCGGCCCGGCACATGGTCGAGGCGCCGCCGGCCCTTCGGGTGGTCCGCCCGTCGCTCGGCGAGGGCCTGCAATCGGCCATCGAAACGGCGCTTGCCAAGGCGCCCGCTGACCGATTCCAGACGGTAGCTGAATTCCAACGGGCCCTCACCAGCGGGGAACAGAGCGGCGCCAGGCCGACCGGAGGCGCGCGACAGAGAACCACCAGGCGCAACGCTCAGATCGCGGGCGTCGGCCTGGCCATCGTGGCGGGATCCCTGGCGATTGTCGTGGCGTCAACTGGGAAACCCACGCTCTCGGATTCGAGATATTACATCGGCCCCTTCACGATGGGGACCACCGAACGGGTTACAGACGTTGGCCCCTGGATGCTTCAAGGGCTGGCGGACTGGAGCGGGATCGATCCGATCAGCCAGCCTCGGAGCCGCCCGGGCGACATCGACTCGCGATCGCTCGACGTCATGACCCAGACCGCTCGGGAGGCTGGGGCCCGCCACCTCATTCTCGGGCGGCTCCGGGAGCACGCCGACTCGACCATCCTGACCGGGATGAAGTTCGACGTCGGTGGCGCCCGGCGGCTCGTGAGGCAAGCAACTCTTCGCCGGATCGGGCCGGTAACCGCCGAGCACGCTACCCACCTGCTCGACTCACTCCTCACGCCGCCCCAAGCCCGATTGGCTCCGGACGCAGCCAGGAGCAGCCGGCTAGTGCCGGCGCTCGAAGCGTTTGCCCGAGGTCAACTGGAGGTCGGCCGCTGGCAACTCGCGGCGGCTGACTCGGAGTTTGTCACGGCCACCAAGATTGATCCCGATTATGCCCAGGCTCAGCTCTGGCTGGGTTTGGTGAGATACTGGCAAGGACAGCCCGCGGCGGCCTGGAAGCAGGCGGCGACCCAGGCCGGTACCGACTCGGTCCGCTTGGGTCGGGTCGATTCCCGCCGGGCCTTGGCATTGCAAGCGCAGGCGAACGATGGTGCGGCCACCGCGTGTCCTGGGTGGCGGGCGGCTGTTGACGCTGATTCCCTGGAATTTCCTGGTTGGTACTCGCTTGCCAAGTGCCTCGGGGATGATCACGTCGTGATACGAGACCGGGCCAGCCCGTCGGGGCGGCGTTTCCGGGGCGGCTATCACGAGTCAACCCAGGCATACCTGCGGGCCTTCCGCCTTCTGCCCGCGATCTACAATTCGCTGAGTGGATCGGCGTTCCGGCCGCTCCGGCAGTTGCTCTTCACTTCCCTCGCTGACCTGCGCCCCGGAGATGCCATGGCCCCTGATTCCGGGGCGTTCCTGGGGTACCCGGAACTCGTGGGTGATACGATCGCCGTGGTGCCGTACCCCGAGCGCTCGGTTCTCGATGTCAAGACCCCAGCCTTTGGCCGGCTCCACCACGCGGCTGTCCGGTATCAACGGAACCTCTTTAAGGACATCTCCGTCGCTTGGTCAACCATGGACCCCGCGAGCGTCGAGGCCCGTCTCGCCCGGGCTGTTGCCCTCGACCTTACCCAAGATCCGGCCGCGGTCGAGGCGATTGCTCAGGCGAGGCGGGCCGCCCGATCTCCGGTCGACGTTCTCCGCGCTGGGACGATCGAGGTCTGGATGAGAATCCGAGGCAGCGTGCCTGACGACTCCGCCGGAGTACTATCGGCCAGGCGCTTGGCCGACTCCCTCGTCGCCCGATTCGGAGCCGATTCCCTTCTGGAGCCAGAGAGTGTCCTCAGCCTCCTGCTGCTGACGGGACGGGTACACGAAGCCGCGGCGCTGGCCCGTCGCGGCCGAGTGTCGGAGTTGATGGGGGTACCGCGGCCGCTCGGACGGGAGGCCCTTCCGCTGTTGATCTACGCAGCGGCCGGCGGGCCGGCGGATAGTCTGACGGTACAAGGGGAGCGGTTCGAACGCGCGTTATCGGCGCTGGCGGGCACGGCCTCGCCAGGACAAATCATGGCATATCGCCTGGCGCTGCTCGGGCGCGCGGCCACGTTGGCGTTTCCTGATTTCAAGATGCCTGCTCTGCGGGAACTGGCCGGCAAGGGGGACTACTTGCTCGACGCTCAGGCCCTTATCGCCGCAGGCGACACGGCCAAGGCTTACGCCGATCTCGTGGCCGTTTTGCATCGAACACCTTCAACTCCGGCCGAACGGCCGCTTGACGCAGCTCTACCGGAGGCCAGGGTCATGGCATTGGCGGGCGCCCGAGAAGAAGCGGCGGCCTGGCTCCGCCCGGTGTTGCAGGCGCTCCCTTTGGCCCCGGCGCACACCTTCGCCGACCCAACCCGCGCGGCCAGCCTAGTCCCGGCACTCCGCTTCGCCGCAACACTGATACGGGGTGCTGAAGCCCGCAGGCTCGGGATGATTGCCGATCTATTGTGGGGCCGGACCGTCGAGGGCCATCAGTAGGACGGGGGCCATTTAGGACCGGTGAGTAGCTGAATCGGAGAACGGGATGTTGTTCATTCAACCAAAGGAGACGGCATGGCAGTTCGCGTTACGCAGTTCATGGAACGGTGTGCCGAGGGGCCGGCCACCAAGCTCAACGGATGGTTGTTTGCGGCCGTAGCGGCGGCGGCCTGCGGGCCGCCGTCCACCCCGGTTAAGTCGGATACGACGGCAATCAGCGCCGCTGCCGCCCCGGTTCAGGAGGTCCGCCCGAACGGGCTGCCTTCGCTCTTTGCACGATTTCATAGCCGTCTGGACAGCACCCCTGTTTTCGATTCTGTAGGGCAGGTACCGGAGGACAAGGACAGGCTGGCGCTGCTCAAACAGAAGCTCGGGGATCTCTACCCTCAGTTCATCGGGCTCTACGGCGGAGGAAAAGGCCACTCGATGGCGCCGGAATCGGGTGACGAGCAACAAGTGTTTGACAAAGATGGAAACTATGGCGCCCTGCTGACCTTCACATTCGAAGCCGGTACCGATGGAGGAAACTCCTTGCCACGGGATGGCGCTCTGGTTGGCCGGGTGGAAGCCACCAGCGCCTACGAGCCCCTTCACCTCGAGACTGGCCTCAACTGTCTCTACCTCTGGCACAAAAATGGAAAGCCTGATTCCGTCACCGTGTGGCGTCAGACCGTCGTGGAAACCCCCTGCCCTCAACAGGCAACGGCGGGCGGGCGGGCTCTCTCGGTCCGCCGGTTCAAGCCGAAAGGGAATGGCGACTACCCATTGAGTGCCCGGATTGACTGGGACTTCGCCAAGAAGATTCAAACCCTGGGACTCAAGTGCGGTTCCGGGTGGTGCGAAATTGGCCTAAAGGGGTTTTCGTCCTCACCGGGGTACCCCGATGAGGATTCCAAAGTCAAAGTCGTGAAAGGTTGGTACGACGAACAGGAATTGGCCTACTACAGGGCCACATCGAACAAGCTCGAACGGACCGGTGTCCGGGGTGTCGTTTGGCCGACCGAGGAACTCGGTCAGCTTAAGGAGTCCGATTTTCAGCGTGGGTGGAAAGTCGTCGGATCGGCCCAATTGACTGGCGACGACACGACCTACCGCCGCAAGTTCAACCTGCGGGCCGACGAACCAACCGTGATTAGCCTCTGTAATCTTGTCACCTGCAAGGACGAGATGCCGGAACCAATCAATTGCCCAGGCGGCTGGTACGCCCGATTCTCGTTCGAAGGAACAACCGTCTACCGATGTGTATCTAGCTACGAAAAACATGAGTCGACCGCAAAGATTCCCGGAGTGATTCGGTGGCAATGGCTCGAAAAGGACGAAGGGTTCTGGATCCGGTGTGGGATCGGCTGTTGTCAGGTCAAAGGCTAGCGTCGTGAGGCCGAGCCTAGTGACCAGGATCACAAGAAGGTCGTCGTCAAGCAGAACCAGAGCTGCGGCGGTACATGACGACGGAGAGGCTCCGAATCCCTTACCCGTCACATCGAGCGGCGGCTTGACCGCTCGCCGAGGCCGGTGTGGATCTCGGTCGTCGACTTGTTCGGGGCCCGTACACCGGGATCACAGGTCTCGCCGGCCGGAGCAGGCCAAGGCCACAACCGAGGATTGGTCGGGTATCACTCCTCCGCCGTGGCGTGCCGGTCGTATTGCATCGCTCCCACCGCATTCCCCTCTGGGTCGCGGAAGAAGAAGAGCTGCCCGACCGTTGGGATCACGGTTTTGGGCATGATGATCTGTCCGCCATTGGCAAGGACCTTGGCCTGGGCGGCGTCGATATCCGGAACCGAGATGCTGCACTCGAATCCGGTCGTCCGCTCTCCGGGGATCAACTCGCGGCGCTGCTGAACCGACCCCCGCAAACCGGTGTCGAGGCCGTTGCCCGTGTCGATCATGGCGAAGCCGGGGGGCCCCCAGGCGTGAAAGCGCCAGCCGAAGACCGCGCCGTAGAAGCGTTGGGCTCGGTCGAAGTCGTCGGCGTTGATGGCGAAATGGGCAACTGGCATTGCCGCCTTGTTAGGCATTGGGTCTTCCGTCCACTGAGAGGGTCTGACCAAGATAGCGGTCGCGTTGCCGAGGCGCTATCGCTATTTTGTCAGGAAATGTCGCGATCCCGCCAATCAGATACCGTGGTCAGGAGCTTCGCCATGGTCTGCACCGCCGACTATGTCTGGCGCGGTCGGGGCAGCGACTGGGGCCAGCTGGTCACCGCGACCCGGGGCATGCTCACGGTGCGGACCGACGAAGGGTGGTGGGTCGCGCCGCCCGGGCTCAGCGTCTGGCTCCCGCCGGGGACCCACAACAGCATCGAGATGGCGGGGCGGGTGGTCCTCTGGGCGCTCTATCTTCGAGCGCCCCTGATCCGGGGATTTGCCCCGACGTCGCTGGTGCTCAGCCTGTCACCGCTGTTCAGGGAACTCTGGCGTCGGGTCATCGAACTGAAGACGCTCAATCGTCGCCGAGTTGCCGAGCAGCGGTTGGTGGCCGTCCTGCTCGACGAGCTGGCGGCGCTCGGGCCCGCTGCGTTGGGCCTGCCCTCGCCGAGGGACCCCCGCGCCCGCCGGGCCGCCGAGCTGATCCGCCAGGCCATTGGCCGGGGTACCCGAGCGGAGAGCGTTGCCCGAGGCGCGGCCGCGAGCGAACGCACCTTAGCCCGGCTCTTTCGACGGGAGACCGGAATGAGCCTCGGCGGATGGCGCCGGCGGGCCGCCTTGCTGCACGGCCTCCAGCGTTTGGCCGACGGGGCCAGCGTCACCGAAGCGGGGTTGGCCGCGGGGTACGAAGGGACCAGCGCGTTTGTCGCCGCCTTCCGGAGGGCCTTTGGCGTCACACCCGGGAAGTATTTTGCCGGCCACCAGCCATGGTCCGACCATTCCATGCCATATTACGGGGTCGCGGTGGGAGGGCGATAGCGGCTCGTACGTTGTTCCAGAGGAAAAGATCAACGATGAATGCTGCCATTCGGGCGAGGGCTCTCTCTTCGGAGCCGATCCGTGGCTTGCCAAGGTGTTGGACTTGGTGCACCGGCATGCCGTGTCGCCCCTCAATCATTCGGCCGATCTGATGGACTGGTGCTCTCTGTCGGACGGCTTGGCGCCGGACAACGGGCCCTAGCCCTCAATGCCCCTGGTCGCCGTGCTTCGCAAGTATCTCCTCGCCGTGATCTGCTTTGGGATCGTCGGAACCGGCACCGAACTGCTGCTGCTCGGTCATTACGACGGCTACTGGCAATTGACGCCGGTGGTTCTCCTCGGGGTTGGTCAGTTGGCGATCTGCTGGCATCTGTTCGACCGCCGGCCGAGGCCCCTCAGATCGCTCCGCGCCATCATGATCCTGTTCCTGATCGCCGGGGTCATCGGGCTGGTCCAGCACTTCAGCGGCAACGCGGCCTTTGAGCAGGAGATGACCCCCGAGATCGGCGGGGTCGACCTGATCGTCGAGTCGCTCACCGGGGCCACGCCGGCGCTGGCCCCTGGGGCGATGATTCAGTTGGGCCTGCTGGGGCTACTGTATATTTTCCGGCACCCGGGGCTGGTTGCCGCGGGCACCGAACACCCTCAACCGTTGGAGTAATCGCAAATGCGTGCCCTGTGGATCATCGTTGGCGTCAGTCTGGCTTCGGCCTCGGAAGCCGCCGCTCAAGTCGGCAAGCGGGCGGGGATGGTCGATCCGAATATCGCCACCGAGCAGCAGCTCGCGGGGCTTCCCGGGGTGACCGGAGAGATGGTCAAGGGCATTGTGGCGGGGCGGCCGTTCGCCAGCATGGTCGAGCTCAACGCGCTCCTGACCAAATCGCTGAGCAAAGAGCAGACCGCGGCGCTCTACAAGACCATGTTCATTCACCTCAACCTCAATACCGCCTCGAAGGAAGAGATCCACCTCATTCCGGGGATGGGCGCCAAGATGGTGCACGAGTTCGAGGAATACCGCCCATACAAGGCCCTCGCCCAGTTCCGACGGGAGATTGCCAAGTACGTCGACGCCGCCGAGTTGGCCCGCCTCGAGAGCTATGTGTTCGTGCCGATGAACTTGAACACGGCCTCCGACGCGGACCTGATGACGATTCCCGGGATGGGGCCGAAGATGCTCCACGAGTTCAAGGAGTATCGGCCCTACAAGGGCATCGAACAGTTCCGGCGGGAAATTGGGAAGTACGTCAGTGCCAAGGAAGTGGCTCGGTTCGAGCGGTACGTCACGGTCAATTAGCGGTTCTGGCGTTGGTTGTGCCAGCCCACCACCTCACAACAACAGGACACGGAAATGGCAACACGGCGGGAGTTTGTCGATCAAACACTTGCAGTCGGAGGGGCCCTCGCGCTGGGCCGAAACTGGCGGGCCCCAATCGTTGCGGCGGCCAAGCCGATGCGGATTCTCTTTCTTGGTGGAACCGGCTTCATCGGCCCCCACATGGTCAAGCTGGCCATCGAGAAGGGTCACAAAGTGTCGCTCTTCAACCGGGGCAAGAGTGCCCCAGGCCTCTTCCCCGAAGCGGAGCATTTGGTCGGCGATCGGGACGGGAAGATCGATGCGCTGAAGGGCAAGGAATGGGACGTGGTCGTCGACAACAGCGGCTATGTGCCGCGTCACGTCCGCGACACGGCGGCGCTGCTCAAGGGCAAGGTGGGGCGCTATGTCTTCATCTCGACAGGCTCGGTCTACCAGTTCGATCAGCCGTTCTTGGCCGAGGATTCCAAGCTCTTGGAAGTGAAGGACCCGAAGAGCGAGGACGTCAATAAGTACTATGGGGAACTCAAGGTGCTGTGCGAGCAGTCGGTGACGGAGTTGTTTGGAGACAAGGGCACCAACTTGCGGCTCCACATCGTGGCCGGCCCCGGCGATCCGACCGATCGGTACACCTACTGGCCGATGCGCATCGCTGCCGGCGGGGAAGTGGTTGCCCCGGGCAATCCAGCCCATCCGGTCCAGTACGTCGACGTCCGTGACCTGGCACAGTTTGTAGCCCGCGTTGCCGAGAACGACATCGGCGGCACGTTCAACACCGCCGGTCCGTCGTACGCGCCGCTCGGGATGGCGGAATTTCTCTATGGGGTCCGCGGCGCCTTTGGCAACAAGGTTTCCTTCACCTGGGTCGACGAGAAATTCCTCGAGGCGCAGAAGGCTCGCTACCCGCTCACGGTCTCGCAAAACTCGCCGATGCGCGGCATCATGATGGTCAAGTCCGACCGGGCCATCGCGGCGGGGCTCACCTTCCGCCCTCTGGCCGTGACCGCTCGCGACACCCATGAGTGGTTCACCAAGGAGCCGGCGGAACGGCAGGCCAAGTTGCAGCTCAACCTGGAGCGGGACGCCAAGCTGCTCGCGGAGTGGAAGGCCAAGTAGGACACGGGCTGCCAATACCCGGGCGGTGTTCTACCAGGAAAAGGCGGTCGCGCTTTTGCCGGCCGGCTCCGCCCCTCGGCCCATGGTTAGCCGAGTGGTTGGAGTCCCTGCAGAGTCGTGGGAATCAGCTCGCTAATGGTGGGGTGGATGTGCACCGCGCGCGACACAACCGGGTACGGCGCCTTGGCGTACATCATGTCGATCAGAGAGTGGACGATTTCGTCGCCCCCGAACCCGAAGACCACCGCGCCCAAGATCTGCTGGCTGTCGGCGTCGACCAGCATTCGCATGAACCCGTTGGTCTCGCTCATCTCCCGAGCCCTCCCGATCTTGCTCATCGGGCGATGG
>JANNQX010000243.1:0-26355 GCA_031400975.1 Gemmatimonadota bacterium | reverse complement strand
TGCGACGAAGATCCTGACGATCGCGACCAGCCACGTGGAGTACTCGACCAAGGCGCGGCACTATGCCCACGTCGACTGCCCGGGCCATGCCGACTACGTCAAGAACATGATCACGGGCGCGGCGCAGATGGACGGGGCCATTTTGGTGGTCAGCGCCGTCGACGGGCCGATGCCGCAGACCCGGGAGCACATCCTGTTGGCGCGGCAGGTGAACGTGCCGTCGGTGGTGGTGTTCTTGAACAAGTGCGACTTGGTCGAGGACGAAGAGTTGCTGGACTTAGTCGAGCTCGAAGTCCGGGAACTGTTGACGAAGTACAACTATCCGGGCGACGACACGCCGGTGATTCGGGGCTCGGCGACCAAGGCGATCGAGGGCGATCCGAAATGGGTGGCGAAGCTCCAGGAGTTGTTTGACGCCCTGGATACGTTCATTCCGGAGCCGGTCCGAGAAATCGACAAGCCGTTCCTGATGCCGGTGGAAGACGTGTTCTCGATCACTGGGCGCGGGACGGTGGCGACGGGCCGGATCGAGCGGGGCAAGATCAAGGTCGGGGAGGAAGTGTCCTTGATCGGGTTCGGGAGCGAGAAGAAGGCGGTGGTGACCGGGGTGGAGATGTTCCGGAAGCTCTTGGATGAGGGCGTGGCGGGCGACAACGCGGGCTTGTTGTTGCGGGGCGTGGAAAAGACGGAAATCGAGCGCGGGATGGTGTTGGCGAAGGCGGGGAGCATCACGCCGCACACCCATTTCGACGCGGAAGTCTATGTGTTGACGAAGGACGAAGGGGGCCGGCACACGCCGTTCTTCAAGGGGTACCGTCCGCAGTTCTATTTCCGGACGACGGATGTGACGGGGAATGTGGAGTTGCCGGCGGGGGTGGAGATGGTGATGCCGGGGGACAACATCCAGATGAAGATTGATTTGATTACGCCGATCGCGATGGATGAGGGGTTGCGGTTCGCGATTCGTGAAGGCGGCCGGACGGTCGGCGCCGGCGTTGTCACCAAGATTCTGAAGTAGAGGGCGGAATGGCCAGAGAAAACATTATTCTCGAGTGCACCGAGTGCAAAGAGCGGAACTACTTCACCGACAAGAACCGGCGGACCCATCCGGAACGGGTCGAGCGGAAGAAGTATTGCTCCCGTTGCAATAAGCATCAGGCGCATAAGGAATCGAAGTAGCCATGGACCAGATTCAAGCGGCTGAGCCGACCCGTGGGAAGGTGGCCTCGTTCATCGTTGGCGTGCGCGACTTCGTTGTCGACGTGCGGGCCGAGATGCACAAGGTGAGCTGGCCCACGAAGCCGGAACTCATCGACGCCACCAAGCGGGTCGTCATCATGACGGTGGCTATCGGCACAGTCATTGGACTGCTTGATTTGGTGCTGAAGAAGATTTTGGTCGACGGCGTCGCGGCGTTGGCCCGGTAACGAGACATGGAATACCGCTGGTACGCGATTCAGGTCACCGCCGGCCACGAGAAGAAGGTCAAGAGCCTTCTCCTTCGCCGGATTGAGGAAGATCCGCGCCCCGCGGAGCAGAAGCTCGTTCGACAGGCCTTGGTCCCGATCCAGGAAGCGATCGAGATCAAAGCCGGCAAGAAGGTGGTGGTCGAGCGCAAGCTGTACCCGGGGTATGTTCTGGTGGAGACGACGATGAGCCAGGAAGCCCAGCATGTCGTCAACAGCGTCCAGGGCGTGATCAAGTTCGTCGGGCCCGGCAAACTGCCGCAGGCGCTCCGCCAGGACGAAGTCAACCGGCTCCTCGGCATTGCCGAGGAGGTCAGCGACGCGGGTCCCAAGGAGGACATCCCGTTCATGATCGGCCAAGCGGTCGAAATCACGGACGGCCCATTCTCCGACTTCAGCGGCACGGTCGAGGAAATCCTAGCCGACAAGGGCAAAGTCAAGGTTTCGGTCTCCCTGTTCGGCCGTCCGACCGCGGTAGAGCTCGACTACCTCCAGCTCCGCGGTCACTAGCACGCAGTACCGGCCGAGCGCCGAATGCCGAGCGCCGAGTGCCGAGATCGTCCGCGACCGCACGGATTCATTGCGGCAGAAACCGTTGGATGACGGGCCACCGTCGCCGACTTTCGAATTGAGGGAGGCATGGCAAAAAAGGTAGTTGCGATGGTCAAACTCCAGTGTCCCGCTGGAGCGGCCAACCCGGCACCCCCCGTGGGTACCGCGTTGGGTCCGCAAGGCGTGAACATCATGGAGTTTTGTAAGCAGTTCAACGCCCGAACCCAGTCGCAGAGCGGAATGATCATTCCGGTCGTCGTGACGGTGTTCGCGGACCGCACGTTCACGTTCATCACCAAAACGCCGCCCGCGTCGAACCTCCTCATGAAAGAGGCCGGCATCGCCAAGGGGAGCGCCCAGTCGAACCGGACCAAGGTCGGCAAGGTGACGCGAGCGCAGCTCAAGAAGATCGCCGAACTCAAGATGAATGACCTGAACGCCACGGAAATGGAGTCGGCGATGCGGATGATCGCCGGCACCGCTCGGTCAATGGGTCTGGAGGTAGCGGACTAATGCCGGCGACTGGAAAAAAGTTCACGGCTGCCCTGAGCAAGGTCGACCGGACCAAGGAATATTTGATTCCCGACGCCGTGAAGATGGTGAAGGCGGCCTCGTTCGCGAAGTTCAACGAAACGGTTGACGTCGCGGTCCGTCTTGGCGTCGATCCGCGACATGCCGATCAGATCGTTCGTGGCACGGTCGTGTTGCCACATGGTACCGGCAAGACGGTTCGAGTGTTGGTCATCACCCAGGGCGACCGGGTCAAGGATGCCGAGGCCGCTGGTGCCGACTTCGTCGGCATCGAGTACGTCCAGAAGCTGAAGGAGGGATGGCTCGAGTGCGACGTCATCGTGGCCACACCCGACGTCATGGGCCAACTCGGGACCCTCGGCAAGATTCTTGGTCCCCGAGGGTTAATGCCGAATCCGAAGGCCGGGACGGTCACGATGGACGTCGCCCGGGCAGTCAGGGAAATCAAGGCCGGTAAGATCGAATTCCGGGTCGACAAGACCGGCAATGTGCACGCCCCGGTCGGCAAGGTGTCGTTTACCGAGCTTCAACTGGCCGAGAATCTCCAGACTTTCATGGAGACCATCGTCAAGGCCAAGCCCTCGGCGGCCAAGGGTGTCTATCTCCGCTCGGCCACCGTGTCGAGCACTATGGGGCCGGGCGTCCGGCTGGATACGGCGGTATACCGATGAGTAAGGCTCTACGTCAGGCCTCGGTTGAGACCCTCACCAAAGCGGTGAAGGGGTCTCCCAATATCTACGTCACCGACTTCGCCGGACTCAATGTCGCGAAGATTACCGACCTTCGCCGGCGTCTCCGGCTAGCCGGCGCCCGATACGTCGTGGTGAAAAACACCCTGGCCAAGCGGGCCCTGGCCGCCAACAAGGTGAGCGTCTTCGATGCCCACCTCACGGGGCCGACCGGTTTGGTACTGGCCGGGACCGATCCGCTGCCGGCGGCCAAGGTGCTCGGGCAGTTCGCGAAGGAACATCAGAAGCCTTCGGTCCGGATCGGGCTGGTTGACGGGAAGGCCGTCGATCCGGCGTATGTGAAGCGGTTAGGCGAACTGCCCTCGCGCAGCGAGTTGTTGGGCCAGTTCGTCGGGTGTCTGAACGGTGTCCTCTATCAGGTCGTTGGCGCCCTCGAGGCGCTCAAAGATAAACGTCAAGCTGAAGCAGCTTCCTAAGAGAAGCGGGAGAAACAAATCATGTCGACGATGACGAACGAGCAGATCCTCGAGGCGATTGGGACCAAGACGGTTGTCGAACTGTCCGAGTTGATCGATGCCTTCAAGACGAAGTTCAACGTGACCGTAATGGCGGCGGGTTCCGGCGGTCCGGCTGGCGGTGCGGCGGCCCCGGCTGTGGAGGAACAGACCGAGTTCTCGGTCATCCTCAAGGAGGGCGGCGCCAAGAAGATTCAGGTCATCAAGGCGATTCGCGAGATCGTCTCCGGCCTGGGTCTCAAGGAAGCCAAGGATCTGGTCGATGGCGCGCCGAAGACCATCAAGGAAGGCGCCACCAAGGCCGAAGCCGAAGAGATCAAGAAGAAGTTGGAAGAGCAGGGCGCGACCGTCGAACTGAAGTAAGGGTGGGCTGCCCCAGCCGCCATCAGGCGGCTGGGTTGCCCCCCCTTACTCCAGTGAGGCGACATGGCACCTTGTTCGGTCGTAGGTCGAATCGAATTTCCCGCTGTCCACGGGGCCCGATTTTTCGTGAATCGGGTTTCCGCGGTGGCTTGTCTTTTTTCGGTACTCAGCGCCCGGCTTCTCGTAGGCGGCCTCCCCGCCGCCTCTCGAGTGCCGAACGCCGAGTACCGAGCCCCGAGATAAATCGATGAATGCATTTCGGCCAGTGATTTCGTTCTCCAAGCGTGATAGTGCAATGGGCATGCCTCACCTTCTGGATATCCAGACTCGGGCGTTCTCGGCGCTACTCAACCCGGACGATGTCGACGGCGATCGGCAGGACGTGTCCTTGGAGCGGGTCTTCAAGGATCTCTTCCCGATCAGCGACGTGAACGGGAAATACGAGCTTGATTTCAAGAGCTACTCCCTTGGCGACCCGAAGTACACGGTCGAGGAGTGCATTGAGCGCGACATGACGTACGCCGCACCGCTCAAGGCAAAGCTGGCCCTCAACGTGTTCGAGGACGTCGACGGGCAGCGTCGGCTCAAGAACCAGATCGAACGGGAAGTCTACCTCGGCGAATTGCCGATCATGACGCCGCTGGGCACCTTTGTGATCAACGGGGCCGAACGAGTGGTCGTCAGCCAGCTGCACCGATCGCCGGGGGTCGTCTTCGAAGAAGAGACCCACCCCAACGGTCAACTGCTCTACTCCGCGCGGATCATCCCATTCCGGGGCTCGTGGGTCGAGTTCACGATCGATATTCACGATGTGATTTACGTCCATATCGACAAGAAGAAGAAGTTCCCGGCCACGGCGCTGTTGCGGGCCTTTGGGCACGGCAAGAACTCCGATATTCTCAAGCTCTTCTTTGCCACCAAGTCGATGAACATCGCCGGGAAGCTCGAGGCCCGGCAAGAGCGCCGGGAGGTCCTCGGCTCGTTGTTGGCCGCCGATGTCGCGAATCCCGAGAACAAGGCCGGCGATCCGTTGGGCCGGCTGGGAGACGAGCTGACGCCTGAACGGCTCAATGCGATGCGCCACGTTGGGGTCAAGTCGGTCGTGGTTTTTGCCGGCTACACGCCGCTCGACCTCCGCGAAGACGAACAACCGACGACGACCCGGGACCGGGCGCCCCACCTGCTCGCCTTCGACGTCGCCGATCCGTCCACCGGCGAAGTGGTGGCCGAGTCCGGTCAGGAAGTCGATGAGAAGCTTCGGAAGAAGTTGCTGGCCGCCGGCCTCGTCAAGGTTGAGGTTCTGCTCCCGCCCGGTCGCGCCGAATCGCCCCTGATCAAGAACACCCTGACCAAGGACCCGACGAAGGACGAAACCGAAGCCCTCCAGCAGATCTATTCTTTGCTCCGGCCCGGCGACGCCCCCAATCTGGAGACCGCCCGGGCCCAGTTGCAACGTCTGTTCTTCAACCCCAAGCGGTACGATCTGGGCCGGGTGGGCCGGTACAAGATCAATCACCGCCTTGGCCTTCGGACCGACCCGAACCATACCGTCCTCACCGAAGAGGACTTCATTGCGATTATTCGGTATCTCATCGACCTCCACGACGGTCGCGGACACACCGACGACATCGACCACCTCGGTAACCGGCGAATTCGCTCGGTCGGCGAATTGATCGCCAATCAGTTCTCGGTCGGCCTCTCCCGGATGGCCCGGCTGGTCAAGGAACGGATGAGCATCAACTCCGATCCCGAAAAGATCTCGCTCGACGATCTCGTCAACGCCCGGACCGTGAGTGCCGTGATTCAGGCCTTCTTCGGCTCGTCGCAGCTGTCGCAGTTCATGGACCAGACCAATCCGCTGGCGGAACTCACCAACAAGCGGCGGCTGTCGGCCTTGGGCCCGGGCGGCTTGACTCGGGAACGGGCCGGATTCGAAGTCCGTGACGTGCACTACTCGCAATACGGCCGGATGTGCCCGATCGAGACCCCGGAAGGTCCGAACATTGGTCTGATCACGAGCCTCGCCACCTTCGCCCGGATCAATGACCTCGGCTTCATCGAGACGCCCTATCGCGTCGTCAAGGGTGGCCGGGTCACCGACGAAATGCGGTGGCTTTCCGCCAGCGAGGAAGAGGGCTACGCGGTGGCCCAGGCCAACACTATGGTCGACAAGACCGGGAAGTTCGTCGAGTCGATGGTTCTCTGCCGGCGGGGTGACGACTACCCGCTCCTCGCGCCGAACCGGATCGACTATATGGACGTGAGTCCCGAGCAGCTGGTGTCGATTGCGGCCGCTCTGATTCCGTTCCTCGAGCACGACGACGCCAACCGGGCGTTGATGGGCTCGAACATGCAGCGCCAAGCCGTCCCACTCCTGTTTCCGGACGCTCCGACGGTCGGCACCGGGCTTGAGGCGAAGGTCGCCAGTGATTCAGGTGCCGTCATTGCGGCGCGCCGAGCGGGCGTCGTCACCAAAGTGACGGCCGACGAGATCATCGTGGACTGCGGCACGGCGGGGGCGACGGACATCCCGTTGGCCCGGCTCGCCCAGGTGGACCGCTACCGGGTCAAGAAGTTCTGGCGGACGAACCAAGACACCGCCATCAACCAGCGCCCCTTGGTTCAAGTGGGCGACAAGGTCGCCGCCGGCGAAGTGATCGCCGACGGCCCGGCCACCGACGGCGGAGATTTGGCGCTCGGCGGCAACGTTACGGTCGCCTTCATGCCCTGGTACGGCCACAACTTCGAAGACGCCATCGTGCTGTCGGAGCGGTTGGTCAAGGATGACGTCTATTCGTCGATCCACATCCAGGAACTCGAGCTGCATGTTCGGGACACCAAGCGGGGTCAAGAAGAAATTACCCGTGAAATTCCGAATGTGTCCGATGAGGCCCTGGTCGACCTCGACGAACGAGGCATCATTCGGATCGGTGCCCATGTCAAGCCGGGCGACATTCTGGTCGGCAAGATCACGCCCAAAGGCGAGACCGAGCTGTCGCCGGAAGAGAAGCTGCTCACGGCCATCTTCGGCGAAAAGGCCAAGGATGTGAAGGACAGTTCGCTCAAGGTGCCCCCGGGGATGAAGGGCACGGTCATTGACGTCAAGATTTTCAGCCGGGTTGAAGACCAGGTCGTCGAGAAGGACCGCGGCGAACGAATCGGCGTAGTCCGCCGGATCGAGCATGAAGAGAAGACCCGGATCAATGATGTGATGGTCGCCGAAGTCAAAGAGCTGATGGCCGGGCACGAAGTGGCCCTGCTCCTCAAGTCCGGCACCGTCGAAGAGTTCTTCGCGGCCGGTACCAAGTTGACGCCCGACAAACTCAGTCCGCTCGATCTCCACGACGTCGACCTCAAGACGCTCCGGTTGGCCAACAAGGCGGCCAATGAGCGAGTCCGGATGACGATCGATACGGCCACGCGTGAGCGGGCCAAGGTCGAGGAGAAGGCTGAAGATCAGATCGACAAGATCCTCCAGCCGGATGAGCTGCCCCCGGGCGTCATCCAGTTGGTCAAGGTCTACCTCGGTGAAAAGCGAAAGATCTCGGTGGGTGACAAGATGGCCGGCCGCCACGGCAACAAGGGTATCGTGGCCCGGATCGTCCCCGAAGAGGACATGCCGTTCCTGCCCGACGGGAGCCCGGTCGATATCGTCCTCAACCCGCTCGGCGTGCCGAGCCGGATGAACGTCGGGCAAATCCTCGAAACGCACCTTGGGTGGTGCGCTAGCATCTTGGGCTTCAAGGCCAAGACGCCGGTATTTCGGGGCGCCGACGAGGGCGAGATCGGCTTGTTGCTCCGGATTGCGGGCCTGAAGCGTGCCGGGCAAGCGCTGATGCTGCGGAGCCGGGCTCCTGAGCCGACCGTTGAGGTGGTTCGGACGCTCACCGGCGACATCCACCGTCTCGGCCTCTCGAAGAAGAGCGTGGCCGGGGCCTTGATCTCGGACCTCGCCAATCCAGGCGGATCGGCAACAACCAAGCAGCTGTCCGACGACATTCGGCACTTTGTCGAACAGGCTGCCCGGGAATTGGCGGAACGGGAGGCCACCCAGCGGCAACAGGAGATCAGCTTCCACAAGAGCCAGATCGCCAAGACCGACGGGGCCCGGAGGAAAGAATTCGAAGTCGCCCTCAAGCTCCTCGAAGCCTCGGCCACCGGCGCGCAGCTCCTGGAGGCCTCGTCGCCCGAGTTGGCGGCGATGTTGTCCGGTAAAGCCGACGCCGCCCAATTGGGCTTGGCCGCCGACGCGTTGATCCGGCAGGCCGGCCTGACGCCGGTCGGCAAGGTGCGGCTCCGGGATGGGCGCACCGGCCAGTCGTTCGAGAGCGATGTCACGGTCGGCACGATCTATATGCTCAAACTCTCGCACTTGGTCGACGACAAGATCCACGCGCGCTCGATCGGCCCGTACTCGTTGGTGACTCAGCAGCCGCTCGCCGGTAAAGCGCAGTTCGGTGGCCAGCGCTTCGGCGAAATGGAAGTCTGGGCCCTCGAGGCCTACGGAGCGTCGCACTTGCTCCAGGAGATGCTCACCGTGAAGTCGGATGACGTCAACGGACGTAGCAAGGTGTACGAGGCCATTGTGAAGGGCCAGAATCTGCCCGAACCGGGCATTCCGGAGTCCTTTAACGTGTTGGTGAAGGAACTTCAGGCGCTGGGGCTCAAGGTCACCTTGGGTGCCACCGCAGAAGGCGAGGAGTAACTCATGATTGATTTTCGAAGCGGGCGCGAGCCCAAGAGCTCGAGTTTTGACTATATCGCGATCCGGATCGCCTCTCCCGAAGAGATTCGCGGCCCCCGCGATCCGAAGGAGCGGGAACGGCTCGAATTACAGGGCCTCCGGTCATGGTGGTCGTGGGGCGAGGTCACCAAGCCCGAGACGATCAACTACCGGTCCTTCAAGCCCGAACGGGACGGCCTCTTCTGCGAGCGGATCTTCGGTCCGGTCAAAGACTGGGAGTGCCATTGCGGCAAGTACAAGCGGATCCGGTACCGCGGGGTCATCTGCGATCGGTGCGGCGTAGAGGTCACCTTGTCGAAGGTGCGGCGCGAGCGGATGGGCCATATCGAGTTGGCCGTGCCGGTCGCCCACATCTGGTTCTTCAAGACCTTGCCGAGCCCGATGGGCAATCTGCTCAACGTCACGCTCCGGGAACTCGAGCGGATCATCTATTACTCGGCCTACGTCGTCATCGAGCCGGGCAAGCAAGATGTCGAGATCGGTCAGTTGCTCGACGAAGACGAGTATCTGAACCTGCGGATGCAGGCCCGGGAAGCCAACGATACCGGCTTCCGAGCCGAAATCGGCGCCCCGGCCGTGCGCGCGATGCTCGAGAAGATCGACGTCAAGAAGTTGGCTGAGGAACTCCGTTCGTCGGTGTCGGGCGAGACCAGCCAGCATCGTAAGAAGCAGATGCTCAAGCGTCTCAAGATCGTCGACGCCTTCCTGTACTCTGGCGAGAACCAGGATTCAGGCGGGAACAATCCCACCTGGATGATCATGGACGTCATCCCGGTCTTGCCGCCCGATCTTCGGCCGTTGGTGCCGCTCGACGGCGGCCGGTTCGCGACTTCGGATCTCAACGATCTATATCGCCGGGTCATCAACCGGAATAATCGGTTGATGAAGCTGATCCAGCACCGGGCCCCGGAAGTCATTCTCCGGAACGAAAAGCGGATGCTGCAAGAGGCGGTCGACGCATTGTTCGACAACGGCCGCCGGTCCAAGGCGATTCGTGGCCGAGGCAAGCGTCCGCTCAAGTCGCTCTCCGATATGTTGAAGGGCAAGCAAGGCCGGTTCCGCCAGAATTTGCTCGGCAAGCGGGTCGACTACTCGGGCCGGTCGGTCATCGTCGTCGGCCCGGAGCTCAGGCTCCACCAGTGCGGCTTGCCGAAGGCCATGGCGGTCGAACTGTTCAAGCCGTTCATCATCAACAAGCTGGTCGAGAAGGGCATCGCCGAAACGGTCAAGCGGGCCAAGAAGATCGTCGAGCGTGAGGGACCTGAGGTCTACGAGATCCTCGAAGAGATCATCCAAGACCATCCCGTGCTCCTCAACCGCGCTCCGACCCTTCACCGGCTCGGGATCCAGGCGTTCGAACCGAAGCTGGTCGAGGGGAAGGCCATCCGGATTCACCCTCTGGTTTGCGCGGCGTTCAACGCGGACTTCGACGGCGACCAGATGGCGGTGCACGTGCCGTTGTCCTTCGAGTCGCAACTCGAGGCCCGGGTGTTGATGATTTCGTCCAACAACATCCTGAAGCCATCCGACGGCCGCCCGGTTGCGGAGCCCTCGCAGGACATGGTCTTGGGCTCCTATTGGCTGACGAAGTTCCCCCCCGGGTTCGAGGAAGAACACCGGAGTGCGGCCGGCAAGCTCGAGGAAACCAAGGCCCGACTGTGGAAGGGCGCCAAGTATTACGGCTCGATCGCCGAGTTGGAGATGGCGCTGCTGGCCCGGGCGGTGGACTATCACCGCGCGATTCACTTCTGGTTCGTACCTCCGCATGAGGCAGCCGACAACGTGCCTCGGTGGATTCGGACTACGGTCGGACGGGTGTTGTTCAACAACATCTTGCCGCGGAAGACCGTCGCCGAGCTCGGCTTTCGCGACGATGTCATGAAGAAGAAGACCCTCTCGGAGCTGGTGTTGCAGAGCTACCGCCGAGCCGGCCTCAAGGAAACGGTGGAGTTCCTCGATCGTCTCAAGCGGTTCGGGTTCGATTTCGCGACCACTGGGGGTGTCTCGATCGGCATCGAGGACCTCGAGGTCCCGGGAGAGAAAATCAGTATTCTCGACGAAGCACAGAAGCGAGTGGAGCGCTTTCAGAAGGCGTACAACACCGGCCAGATCACCTTCGGCGAGCGCTACAATAAGGTGATCGACGCTTGGACCCACGCCAACAATGACGTGGCCGAGGCGATGATTACCCATATGCGGAAGAGCCGGGGCGGGTTCAACCCGGTGTATATGATGTTCGACTCGGGATCGCGCGGTAGTCGCGATCAGATCCGACAGCTGGCCGGGATGCGTGGCTTGATGGCCAAGCCGCAGAAGAAGCTGACTGGTGGTATTGGTGAAATCATCGAGAGCCCGATCAAGTCGAATTTCCGGGAAGGACTTTCGGTACTCGAGTATTTCATCTCGACCCACGGCGCCCGGAAGGGACTCGCGGACACCGCGTTGAAGACGGCCGACGCCGGTTACTTGACTCGGCGGTTGGTCGACGTGGCCCAAGATGTCACGATCACCGAGGAGGATTGCGGTACGATTCTCGGCCTCGAAATGTCCGCCCTCAAAGAGGGCGAGGACATCATTGAGTCGCTCGGTGAACGGATCATCGGCAGCGTGGCCGCCGAGGATATCATGGACCCCCACCAGCTCGATGAACACGGCGACGCCCGGTTGATCGTCGCGTCCGGCCAACTGGTCAGTGAAGAGATTGCGGCGGCAATCGAGGACGCCGGAATCGACAAAGTGAAGATTCGTTCGGTGCTCACCTGCGAGTCGAAGCGCGGGGTCTGCCGGATGTGCTACGGCCGAAACCTGGCCACGATGGAAATGGTCGACATGGGCGAGGCGGTTGGAATCTTGGCCGCCCAATCCATCGGCGAGCCAGGAACCCAGCTTACGCTCCGGACCTTCCACATCGGCGGTACCTCGGCCCGCATTGCCGAAGAAGCCGAGCGGCGGGCGCGGTCGGACGGAATCGTCAAATACACCAAGGGCCTTGAGTGGGCGGATTTGGGCGTCGAGTACGAAGACGGTTCCAAGGCCAAGCTCCGGGTGGCGCTCACCCGAGAGGATGAGTCGGCCGAGGAAGAGAGCAAGGAAGGGATCTACATTGTCGATCCAAAGAATCCGAGCCACGTGTTGTCGCGCTACCCGGTACCGCAGGGGGCGATGATCCAAGTGCCGGAAGGCACTGTGGTCACCAAGGGCGACAACGAACGGCGGGCGTCAATTCTCTACACCTGGGACCCGTACAATGATCCCAGCATCGTCAAGCAGGACGGTACCTTGCGCTGGAAGGACCTGGTGCCGGGCGTCACCCTGCGCGAGGAGTTGGATGAAGGCACCGGCCTCCGGTCGCTCGTGGTGACCGCCGATCCGGATCGGGAGCTCCATCCCTCGGTGTTGGTCTACGTGGCCAACCGGAAGGATCCCCAGGAGTACACCTTGGCCGAGGGGTCGCGAATCATTTTGGGCTCCCCGACCGACCAGGTCACCCGGGCCATGCACCTGCCCGACGAAGCCAATCCGTGGTCGAGCAAGTTCCACGTCGACGAACGGCCGATTACCGATGCGTGGCCGTCCAAGACCAAGAAGGAAGCCAAGGATCGCACCGTCTTCCTGTCGGCGCCGGTCACGGTGGCCAAGGGGGTCACGGTTACCAAGATTCCGCGGCAGGCCTACAAGACTCGCGACATCACCGGTGGGTTGCCGCGGGTCGCCGAGTTGTTCGAGGCTCGTCGGCCCAAAGATCCGGCCACGATGTCGGAAATCGACGGCATGGTCAAGTTCGGGGAAATCAAGCGGGGTAAACGCGAGATCTTCGTCTATCCGATGACGAAGGATGGGCTGATTGACGAGAAGGAACCGGCTCAAGTGTACGAAGTGCCGGCCGGCAAGCACCTTCGGGTTCACGAGGGAGACCGGGTCCGTGCCGGCGACCGGCTAACCGAAGGCCCGGTCAATCCGCACGAGATCCTCCTCATCAAGGGACCCAGGGCGGTGCAGGAGTACTTGCTGAACGAGATTCAGGAAGTCTACCGGCTGCAGGGCGTCCGGATTGCCGATAAGCACTGCGGTGTCATCGTCAAGCAAATGCTTCAAAAGGTTCGGGTCACCGATCCCGGCGACACCAGCTTCCTCGAGGCCGAGGCTGTCGATAAGCTCAGCTTCCGCGAGGAAAACGAGCGCACGGTCCGGCGGAAATTGGCACCGGCCACGGCCGAACCCCTGCTGCTGGGAATCACCAAAGCGAGCTTGACGACCCAGTCGTTCATCTCGGCGGCCAGCTTCCAAGAAACCACCCGGGTGCTGACCGACGCCGCCATTCGCGGTGCCAAGGACGATCTTCGGGGCCTGAAGGAAAACATCATCATCGGTCACTTGATCCCGGCAGGGACGGGTCACTACCGATATGTCGACCTCGACGTGCAGGCGCCGGCTGGGTTCGAGCCGCCGCCACCGTCCGCCGAACCGGAGGTCGTGCCGGTAGCGGCCATAGTCGAGGAGGTCGAGGCCTTGTAGGCTCGGGTGGAGCAGGGGATGAGGCGCCCGGGGGAATTCACCCCGGGCGCTTTTTCATGTGGTTGGCCCGGATCACGATCGGCAACGAAAAACGGCCCGGGCGCTTTCGCACCCGGGCCGTCGGTGTTGTGAGAGTTTTATCGGTCCTTGGACCGGCGGGTTCGCCGTCGGGCCGCTTGGGCCTTGAGGGCCCGCGCAACGCTTGGCTTGAGGTAGTGGCGCTTCTGCTTGAGTTCCTTGAGGATCCCGGCCTTTTGAACCTTCCGCTTGAAAGTCTTGATGGCCCACTCGATGCCGTCGGTCTCGCTCAATTTTACTTCAATCATGGTGCTCTACCTTCCTCAATCAATGGACGAAACGGCCAGCTTTCCGTTTCGGGACAACTGGCCGGCGCCGTTATTGTGATTCTGTCTCGAAACTAAGCGTTCAGCCGAGTCACATTCTCCGCCGCGGGGCCTTTGGCACCCTGGACGATATCGAACTCAACCCGCTCGCCCTCGGCCAGGGTCCGGAAACCCTGAGCCTTGATGGCCGAGTGATGGACGAAGCAATCCTTCTGTCCGTTTTCTGGGGTGATGAAGCCAAAGCCCTTGGTTTCGTTGAACCACTTTACAGTGCCGGTCGTACGCATTTGTCCTACTCCTAAAATGTTGTCGCAGCCGGGACCCGACTACAGACAGTTTCGTGATCGAAAACCCTCACGATGGGTTGGCCCCCAAGGATCCGGACACTTTCCGGTAACCTCGGCGATCGGGCAAAAATAAAGAGGGCCAGCGTCGCTAGCCCTCGTTGCCTCGGAACCTTGCCCCCAAAAAACTGGGCGTGATCGCTCGGAAACGAGTATAGCATGTGGCCTTGATTCGCGCAAGCCCAACGGCCCAGCCAAGGAGGGCCGCCGCTTGTCACGAACTGGTAACGGCACGGATTCGAACCGGTCCAGTCGGCCCATTCAAAAACAAGGCTCCCCTGTGCGATTGCTCCCCCGCGACGAGCGATTCTTCGACTTGTTCACCTCGGTGGCAACCCTCAACGTCGAGGCGGCCAAACACCTCCACGAGCTCGTCAAGTCCGAGCCTGACACCCGGGCGTACCTGGCTGAATCCATCAAGCGGCTGGAGCATGAAGCCGACGCCTTAACCCATGAGGTCATTACCCGGCTCGACCGGAGCTTCATCACCCCGCTCGACCGGGAGGATATTCACATGCTGGCCTCCTCGTTGATCCGGCCATCGTCGACCCCCAAGTCATTCTTGCGGGACTGATTGGGGCGATTGTCTGGAATCTGCTGACCTGGTGGCTCGGGCTGCCCTCGTCGTCGTCGCATGCGTTGCTTGGGGGCTATGGCGGCGCCGCCGTTGCCAAAGCCGGAATCGGCGCCTTGATCGGGGCAGGGTGGGTCAAGCCAAGCCTCTTCATCTTCCTCTCCCCAATCATCGGAGCGGCGGCCGGCCTGATCCTGGCGGTCGTTATCGGTTGGAGCGTGTACCGGCTCCCGGCGGCGAAACTCGATCGTGCTTTCCGCCGGATCCAGTTCGCCTCCGCGGCCGCCTTTTCGATTAGTCATGGGGCGAACGATGCCCAGAAGACGATGGGGATTATCGTGGGACGGCTGGTGTCGGTCCAACCCCTCTTCAAGGACGCGACCGGGTGGCAGGCGGCCCTCTATCTGCCCACGGCCGATACCGTGCCGTTGTGGATCGAAATCGCTGCCTATACTGCCATTGCGCTGGGGACCGCCCTCGGTGGTTGGCGGATCGTGAAGACCATGGGGACCCGAATCACATAACTCCGACCGTTTGGCGGGGTCTGCGCCGAGACCGGCGGAGCGGTGGCCATTTTCCTGGCGTCGGCTCTCGGGATCCCGGTCAGCACGACTCACCCGATTACCGGAGCGATTGTAGGAGTCGGGACCGCTCAGCGGCTTTCGGCGGTTCGGTGGGGTGTTGCGGGGCGAATTGTCTGGGCCTGGCTACTCACCATCTCGATGGCCGCTTCGATCGCCGCGATTTCTTACATCATTCTCCGATAGCGGCGGCCATCGCCCGGGCACTCGGCCACCGATCCGCCGGGGCTTTGGCCAGGGCCCGAGTAATGGCCGCGGCGAGGCCTGGGGGCGTGCCGGGGGCGATTTGCCCGGCATCGGGGATCGGTGCCGTCCGATGGAGTTCGAGAATCGCCAACTCGTTCGGGTGCTGATAGGGGGGCCGCCCCGTCAGGCATTCAAACAGGACGCACCCGACCGAGTACACGTCCGAGCGAGGGTCAACGATCGCGTCCCCCATGATCTGCTCGGGGCTCATGTAGCGCGAGGTACCCACCGCCATCCCGCTTTTGGTCAACCGATCTGTCCCGGCGAGCTCGATGGCCCGCGAGATTCCGAAATCAACCAGGACGGTCCCGGTCCTCGATATCAGGATGTTATCCGGCTTGACGTCCCGGTGGACGATGCCGCGGTCATGGGCATGGGCCAGCGCATCGAGCAGATCCCTCGCGACCCGGGTTGCGTCCCCCGGCGAAATCCGCCCCTGTTCCTTGAGCACGAGATGGAGGGAGGGACCATCCACGAAGGGCATCGCGTAGTAGACCAGCCAATCGGAGGTTCCGGAATCGATCAGGCGGCCGATCCCAGGATGATCGAGCTTTTGGACGATCTGGATTTCGCGAAGGAATCGATCGGCTGTGACGGTGACCACGAGTTCGGGCCGAAGGATCTTGAGGGCCACCAGCTTCCCGGCCGGGTTGGTCGCCCGAAACACCCGGGCCGCCCCGCCCCGCCCAATTTCCACCTCGACCTCGTAGCGCCCCGCGAGCGCCGATCGAACAATCGGAAGAAGATCTCGCGCCATCCCCCAGTATAAACCGCAAAGCCCGCCAAGGTTAGGACACCCCTTGCGCCTCCACCGCCGTTCGAAAACCTTTCGCGATCCTCACCGCCGAGTGCCGAGTGCCGAGTGCCGAGCGCCGAGTAGGCCCGCTTAATGGCGTCCGAATTGTCGAGTTCGCCGGGATTGGCCCCGCGCCACTAGCCGGGATGTTGCTGGCCGACTTCGGAGCCGACGTCGTGGTCGTCGACCGCCCCAACGCGGCCGGGATCGGATCGCTGGTGCCGCGCCGATACTTGATCACCAACCGCGGTAAACGCTTCACAATCGCCGATCTCAAGACGCTGGACGGGCGGACGGCCGTTCTCCAAATGCTCGACGGCGCCGACGGACTGATCGAGGGATTTCGCCCCGGCACGATGGAGCGGCTCGGTCTGGGGCCCGAGGTATTGCTCGAGCGGAACCCCCGGTTGGTCTTCGGCCGGATAACCGGGTGGGGTCAGACTGGTCCGCTGGCCCAGACCGCAGGCCATGACATCAACTATATCGCCCTCACCGGTAGCCTCGATGCGATCGGGCGGGCCGGGAAGCCGCCGGTTCCGCCGGTCAATTTCCTCGGTGACTATGCTGGCGGGACCATGTTCGCCGTGGCCGGTGTCCTCGCCGCCCTGCTGGAGGCGGCCCGTTCGGGGCGGGGACAGGTAGTCGACGCGGCCATGGTCGACGGGGTCGGGGCCCTGTTGGCCCCGATGATGGGGATGATGGCGGCTGGGGTATGGCAGCCGGAACGGGGTCGGAATCTGTTCGACACCGGGGCCCCGTTCTACGACGTCTATCCGACGGCCGACGGGAAATTCCTCGCGGTCGGCGCCTTGGAGGAGGAGTTCTTCGCCATCCTAGTTCGGGGCCTTGGCCTCCCGAAGGACGTAACGGCGAGCCGGATGGATCGGGCGACCTGGCCCGAACTGCGACGGCAGATGGCCGCCGCGATCGTGGAAAGGACTAGGGAAGAGTGGGAGGCGGTCTTCGCCGGCTCTGACGGGTGCGTGGCTCCGGTCTTGACGATCGCCGAAGCCGCCCGGCATCCGCACCACCAGAGCCGCACCGGTTTCGTGACCGTCGACGGTCAGCTTCAGCCGGGCCCCGCTCCCCGCTTCAGTGTCACGCCGTCGCGGGTTCCCGCCGCGCCCCCGGTTGATTCGACCCCCATCGAGGCGATCCTCGCGGATTGGGGCGGGCCTTCTACCGCTTGAACGGGCCATTTCGGAGGTCCACGATTCGGCGGACCCGTCCGGTGCGGTCGATCATTCGGACGAAGGGTGTGATCAGGGTCGTGTGGGCAACGGCCGCGGTGCTGGTGGCGGCCTGGAGCGCCGCGCCGAAGGTAAAGGGGTCGGCGCCGGCGTCATTGATGAGATAGCCTTGATCTCGGAGTGACGCCGCGGTGAGGGCCGAAAGGGGGTTCGTGCCGGCGTTGAGAAAACCGGTCATCAATTCGTTTCGGAGAATCGACTCGCGCCAATGAACGTCTCGGGTGCCACCTCCGCCGTTGTTCTCGACTGGAACCGCATTGCCAGGAAACCCACCGGCGGGCGACGCGGCGGCAAAGGCCATTCGGCCCGAGGGGCCGGTAAAGAAGGGGTCGCCGGTACCGCGCCCGGTAATCAGCCCCTTGAAATTCCACAGTGATCCGACGCCGAAGACATGCCCCATCTCATGAAGGACCACATCTCGGAACCGGCCGCTCGCTTCGAGTGAGGCGACATCGTCGACGTCGAACTGCATGATCCCGACCACCGAAAGGGAGTCGTTGTCCCGCAAGTAGCAGGCTCCGGCCTGGCCCAGGATCCCGCCAACGCCATCGATCTTGTCGATCTTCGCGAAGATCAGCAAGTCGTCGATCGTCTCATTGAGGCTCTGGCCCCCGCAAAAACTGAGATCATCGTCTGGAGTAAACGGAGTATCCAACAGGTCGCCAAGGATATGGGTCGACCAGCGCGCGGCGGCACTATCGAACGCTTCCTTCTGGGTGGCACTGGGCGGCGGCCCGATGAACCGGACATCGACATGATAGGCTGAAGCCGGGGGCGTTTGGGTGGTGGCGGTGAAGGGAACCGGCGGCAGCGTCCCCACGGTCGCGCTGAGGCCTTGGGTTCCAGTGCCGAACCGCCAACCGCCTAATGGGGCATCGCCGTTGAAGTCGGAGGTAGACGTGGCCCCGGAAACGGTTCCGTTCCCCTGGGTCACCGCGTAGGTCACGACCTCGCCGGCCACTGGACGACCGGTGGCGTCGGTGACCCGTACCGACGGCAGCCCGGAGCCGAAGTTCCCGGCGAACCCGGCTTGGGTGGCCGGCCCAGTCCTGGTGAGCGTCGCCGCGACCGCGACCACCCCAGTTGCTTTGAATTTGGAGACCGGCATACCGGCGACCTCAGCTGAGAGCTCATTGGCGCCGGGGACGACGCCGAGGACCCAAGCCGGCGCGGTCGCGATCCCGCCGGGGTTGGTCGTAGTTCGGGCGGTGCCGATCAGCCGGCCTGCACCGCCGGTAACCGAAAAGGTGACACTGACCCCCGCTAGCGGTTGATTCAAGTCGTCGAGCGCCCGAATGGCCGGTGCCGTGGCGACCCGGGTGCCGGCGTTGGCGGACTGGTTGTCGCCGGTGCTGAGTTCCACTCGGCTGGGGGTGCCGAAGGCGATGAAGTTGGTCGTGGTAAAGTTCGGGCCGCGGGCCTGGAGGGAATAGGGGCCCGGCTCGCGGGCAATTTTCCATGAGGTCACCGCGGCGCGCCCGGCACCGTCGGTCACGGCCGTCGGGTCCTGGACCGTGGAACGACCGGTGGCGTCGACAAAGGAAATTGGTTGGCCGGCAATGGGGTTTCCAAAGGCGTCGGTCGCTTGGATGGCTGGGGGGCTGGCGACCGTCTGGCCGACCACGACGAACTGGCTCGGATTCGAGACCGGGACGAGAAACGTGAGCGGTCCAATGGTGGCGGTGGCACGGGCCACTACCGGGGGGACCCCGGGGGCCGTGGCGGTGAAGGACCGCGCCCCGAGCTTTCCCCCGATGATCCAGTTGACCGAGACCACCCCCAGGCCGTCGCTAGTATCGGCTGGGGCGGAAAGAAACCCGTCGTCTTGGGCGATCGAAAAGGTGACGGGTACGCCCCCGAGCGGCCCATCTTTGTCGCCGACCACGAAGGTGAGTGGTGCGGCGAGCGGACCCCCGACTTGGGCCTGCTGGTTGTCGCCCGAGGCAAGGGTCATCCGGTCGGCCACCCGGGGAGGTGGGGTGGGCTCTTGGCCGCAGGCAGCGACCGAAAGGCCGAAGGCGAACAGTAGACGGCGTGCCGGGAGGCGCATGTACGAACTCCGGTCCGGGAAGTAAGACCCCAAGGCAAAATCGCACACCGATGCACCCGAGGGAACCCCTCCGGCCGGTCCGATCGGCCAAACTCCTTGACCTGTATAGACCTCGGCGGTAGGTTTCCGGGCTCTGATTTAGGGTAACGAATGCCAACGATTAATCAACTCGTCCGCCGCCCCCGTAAGGCGCCGGTGTACAAAGACAAGTCTCCGGCCCTCACGCAGAATCCGTTTCGGCGTGCGGTCTGTACTCGCGTGTATACCGTCACGCCGAAGAAGCCGAACTCCGCGCTCCGCAAGGTGGCCAAGGTCCGGCTCACTGACGGCTATGAGGTGATCGCCTACATTCCAGGCGAAGGTCACAACCTCCAGGAACACTCGATCGTCCTGATTCGGGGCGGGCGGGTCAAGGACTTGCCGGGGGTTCGCTATCACATCGTGCGGGGCACGCTCGACGCGGCCGGTGTCAACGGCCGAAAGCAGAGTCGCTCCAAATACGGGGCCAAGGCGCCGAAGGCCGGCGCGGCAGCTGCTACGAAGGGTGGTAAGAAGTGAGTCGGCGCAATAAATCGGTTCGTCGCCCGATCCCTCCGGATCCACGCTACGACAGTCAGACCGTTTCGAAGTTCTTGAACGCCTTGATGTACCAAGGCAAGAAGAGCCTCGCCGAGCGGGTGTTCTACACCGCCATGGACCTGATCGAAGAGCGCACCGGCCAGCCTGGCGTTACGGTCTTCAAACAGGCGGTTTCGAACGCTAAGCCCGCTGTCGAGGTCAAGAGTCGGCGGGTCGGCGGAGCGTCCTTGCAAGTGCCGGTTGAAGTCCGGCCTGAGCGGCGGACTGCCCTGGCCATGCGGTGGATCATTCAGTACTCCCGGGCCCGGAGTGAGAAGTCGATGTCTGAGCGACTTGCCGCTGAGGTAATTCTGGCCTCGAAGGGTGAGGGCAACACGGTGAAGAAGAAGGAAGACACCCACAAAATGGCGGAAGCCAATCGGGCGTTCGCTCATTATCGCTGGTAGTCCCCCGCTGACCGTTTTGTTGGGACGATTTCAAAAGGGCCGGGATCAGCGCCGGCCCCAGTTGCCTTCGTGCCACAGGTGTGGCTTGGTGTCTGTAGGCTGGTTGATGCATGCCGTATGAATTTCAGCCGTCATTCCTCGCTAAGTCATTGATAAGTAAGGACACTGGCTGCGGCTCATTTCTTGATACCTGAATGAGTATCCTGCTCACGGTTGTGAACTGGGCCAACGCGGCCCTGGTGGTCCACATCGACGGGGCTGGCCATTCATCACTCAAGGAGGTTCATGAAAAAGGCGATCGCTGCGTTGGGGTTTTTGACGTTGGTCGGAACTAGCGCCGGACATGCTGGGCCGGTCGACGCCAATCGGTGGTATCAGTTTTGTTTCGGCACAGCGGGAACGTTCGCGATTGCGAACAGCGGAACCTGTCAAGGAGTTTGAGACACGAGGGAGACCAAGTTTACTGAGCCATCGTCCTCGGCGGGGCCGAGGAGCTTGGGGGGATTGATCCACACCGCCGTGGGCAGCACGGGGGGGACGGGGACCTGCCGGACGAACCGCTCCGGTCGGGCGGCGTAGGCGGCGGTGAGGACGGCGGCGCGCTGGTGCCGTTGGGCGGCCGCGAGCCCGTGATGGACGGCGTGGGGCGTGTGCCAGCCCAGGCCGCTGTGCCGGTGCTCGGTGTTGTACCAGGGAAAGAAATCGGCGCAGTGGGCGCGGCCATGCTCGTACGAGCCGAAGCGATCCGGAAAACTCGGATGATACTTCAGGGTCTTGAATTGCGCTTCGGAATAGGGATTGTCGTTCGAGACGTGGGGACGCGAGTGGGTCTTGGTGATCCCGAGATCGGCCAGGAGGAAGGCGACCGGTTTCGAGGTCATGGCCGCCCCGCGATCGGCATGCACCGTGAGTTGGCCCGGCGCAATCCCTTCGCGGGCCACGGTGGCCGCGATCAGCTGCTGGGCCAGGCGGGCCGACTCCTGATGGGCGAGGAGCCAGCCGACGACGTACCGACTGAAGACGTCGAGCAGGACGTAGAGATAGAACCAGGTCCAGGTCGACGGCCCCCGCAGCTTGGTGATGTCCCAACTCCACAACTGATTCGCGGCGGTGGCCAGGAGCTCCGGCGCGGCGTAGCGCGGATGTCGACAGTGATCGCGGCGGTCCCGGACCTCGCCCGCCTCCGCGAGCACGCGGTACATCGTCCGTGCCGAGCAGAGGTAGGTCCCTTCGTCCAACAACCGGGCATAGACCTGACCCGGGGCGCAGTCCGCGAAGCGCGGGGCGTGCAGTTGCGCGAGCACCTGCGCCCGCTCCACCGGCGCAAGGGCCCGCGGGGGCCGCGCCCGGCGAGGCCACGGGCCGTACCGTGGGAACCGATGCCGGTAGAAGGTCGCGCGGGGCAAGGGCAGCGCCTCACAGAGGGCCCGCACCCCCAGCCGGGGCCCCTCCGCCGCGATCGTGGCGATCATGACGGCTCGCTCGACGGGAGGTCGCCTAACAGGGCGGCCACTTTTTTTTGAACGGCCACGATGGCTTCGGCCCGATCGGCCCGCTTGGTCGCCGCCGCCAGCTGGCGCTCCAATTGGGCGACCCGGCCGGCGAGCGGATTGGCCACGCGCCGCGCGGGCCCGCGTCGGACCGCCAGCCCGGCCAGTTCACCGCGGCGTCGCGCCGCGCGCCACGCCGCCAGGTGGGAGCTGTACAAGCCTTCCCGGCGGAGCAGCGCCCCGAGTTCACCCGGCGCCTGACAGCTGGCCGCCTCGTCCAACACCTTCAGCTTGTACGCCGCCGTGAACCGCCGACGCTGCGCTTTGTCCGTCATCCCAACATCATGCGTCTTCTTCACACCAACAGCAATGGGGGAACCCATGGGGACTGCTTCCTCACCCTCCTACACTAAACTCCAAGGAACTCGGTGTCTCACTCATATTGACAGAGAGGGCAGTGGCGGAGGCATAAACTGTGTCGCTCCGTTTGATCTGGCGGCCGACACACCGCCCTGGACCTTCTCGTCGGCTACATCATTCCGTTTCATCGTCCAAGACTTGTTCTTGCCGGGTGACCAGTTCTCACTATTCGATGCCCTCGTCGAGATTGGCCAAACGTCGGTGCCGAGTGGCGGTGGTAGTTGTGGCAACAACCCTGTGACCTGTCAGGGGATTGCCGGATTCAGCCGGGGTGAGTTCTTGTTGGGAGCCGGAAGCTACAGTTTCCGAATTCGGGCTGACCAAAGTCCCTTTGGATCTGGAGGCGGGGGTTTCCGAATCGAACCGACTCAGGTTGTACCGGAGCCGGCATCGATGGGCCTGGTTGCCTTTGGCCTGGTAGGCCTTGCGGCTCTCCGACGCCGCTCGAAGAAAAAGGCCGCTTAAGCGGTTGCCTTGAGCGATCCTTGATGGTTGTGCGGGGGTTCCAGCGGTTTGCTGGGACCCCCGTGCGTCACGCCCCGGTACCCTTTCCGGCTTGGGAGGAACGATGACCAAGAGCCCCGCACCTTTGGATCGCCGGCCGTACCTTCCGTTGATGCTGGCTTCGGGGGTTGTCATTGTGCTGGATTCGATCATCGACTGGCTGGTGGGTTCCTTCCCGTTCGTAGTTAGCTCAGTAGAGTGGCGATTCGGATTCGTCGGCGTCTTCGGCACTCGAGTCGGGCCGATCCTGATCGCTGAGTTGATCATGGTCGCCGCGCTCATCGGGCTGGGGTCCCGGGTAGCCTTGCGGTGGGTCGGATTCCTCCATCTAGCATCGACCGTACTGATCGCACTGGCGACGATCAGTTTCCTGCTGGACGGGCTCCAGCTGCAGAGCGGTGTCTCGAACCACGCCCGTCCTGTTTTCGGTCTCGCTTCGCTTCGGGCCTTCGGGGCCCTCGTCCTGCTCGGGTGGCTGACGGGCTGGCTCGGCGTCGTCCTGTTGAAAAGGGCCGGTCCCAAAGTCGCGGCTCGGTCGAGTCAGGTTCTGGTCGGGGACACGGTGCCGGATCGATGAGCACATCGAACGACTGGGCAAGGGACGGCCTCCGCGTCCTTCGGGGCCCCTCGCTCCTCGTCTCGGGGGCGTTGATCCTGGGGTTTCTGAGCAACGTGTTGCCAAGTGCGGTTCGGCCGATTGGGTTGGTCTACTGGTGGTATGAGGTGCCGATCACCCTCGCCCGGTCGATGCCACCGCTGATCGCGGCGGACCTGCTTTTCACGCTATTCGTCCTTGAAACGGGCGGAGCGGGAGTCCGTCGTTTGGCGAGAGCTCACCTTGCGGTGGGAGTTGGCCTCGTGGCGCTGGCGGTCGGACACGCGGTCGTCCTTCCAGGGCTCGCGGCCAAGTTGCCGTACCCGACCTTTGAAACCTTCTTCTGGGGCGGTTCGGGCCGTTGCGTGTTGGTACTCGCCTCTGCGGGTGTCCTCGCAGCCATCACCGGGCGACGGATGCTGGCGGCAGCCGGCCGACGTTTGGCTACCGCCCCTACCGACTGACCGATTTCAGGCCACTCGAAGCACCGGTCGGCCGGGTCAGCCCGTTACCGCTCGCGTTTCTCCCTCGATAATTCTGGCGGCACTTGACCTTGGTCCTCTCAAGAGTATCTTGAGCGGCTCCCTGGTCATTCTTTCCTGGCCAGGGTCAGGGCCGTGTGGCGGTTAAGGGAGTTCGCCGCCACCTCCGGTCCGGTGAAAAAAATGAGGGCGGCTCCCATGGGCCCCCCCTCCCAACGTCGGCATCGATGGTCTGACGTGGAGGCAGTGCGGAGCGACACCGCGGGATTTTCCCGGCCGGTCGCCCCGCTTTTGTATTGATGGAACGACGAACCGGCATTGCCGGACAGGGTTTAGGGTTCGCTTATGGCACGGAAAACACCTCTCAGTCGATACCGAAACATCGGGATCATGGCGCATATCGACGCCGGCAAGACCACGACGACTGAGCGGATTCTTTACTATACGGGCAAGAACTACAAGATCGGTGAAGTCCACGATGGCGCGGCCACCATGGACTGGATGGAGCAGGAGCAGGAGCGGGGCATTACCATCACCTCCGCCGCGACCACCTGCTTTTGGACCCACAACGACCTCGAATACCGCATCAACATCATCGACACCCCCGGCCACGTCGACTTCACCGCTGAAGTCGAGCGCTCCCTCCGGGTGCTCGACGGCGCCGTCACGCTGCTCGATTCGGTGGCGGGGGTTGAGCCGCAGACCGAAACCGTGTGGCGCCAAGCCGATCGCTATGGCGTCCCGCGGATCATCTTCGCCAACAAGATGGACCGGGTTGGCGCCGATTTCTATCGCTGCCTGGACATGATTCGGGGCCGGCTCAGCAAGAAGGCCTTTCCCCTTCAGTTACCGATCGGTTCCGGCGAGACGTTTACCGGGCACATCGACCTGATTCGTCAAGTCGAGATCGTGTTTGACGACGACACGATGGGCAAGACCTTCGCGGAGCGACCGATTCCGGCGGAGTATCTCGAAAAGGTCGCCCACTATCGCCATGAACTGATCGAGGCGGCGGTCGAACACGACGAAGAGGTGCTCGAGCGTTACTTGGCCGGCCAGGAACCCACGATCGCCGAAATTCTCGCGGGGATCCGGAAGTCCACGATTAATGGTTGGATGGTTCCGGTTCTCTGTGGGGCTTCGTTCAAGAACAAAGGGGTTCAGGCGCTTCTCGATTCCGTCATCGACTTCTTGCCGGCGCCCTCCGACATTCCTCCGATCAAAGGTCACCTGCCGCTCCAAGACGATTCCATCGTCGAGCGGGTTGCCTCCGACGATGAGACCTTCTCGGCGTTGGCCTTTAAGATCATGACCGACCCCTTTGTCGGCCGGCTGACGTTCTTCCGGGTCTACTCCGGCTCGATCAAATCCGGCAGCTACGTGTACAACAGCACCAAAGACAAGCGGGAACGGATCGGCCGTTTGTTGCAGATGCACGCCAATAAGCGAGACGAGATCGAGGAAGTGCTGGCCGGCGACATCGCGGCCGCGATCGGCTTGAAAGACACCCGAACCGGCGACACGCTGTCCGACGAGGCGAAGCCCGTCATTCTCGAAGCGATGAAGTTCCCCAATCCCGTCATCGACGTGGCGATCGAGCCGAAGACCAAAGCCGACCAAGACAAGATGGGCATCGCGTTGCATAAGCTGGCCGAGGAAGACCCGACGTTCAAAGTCCGGACCGACGTCGAGACCGGTCAGACCATTATCGCCGGGATGGGCGAACTTCACTTGGAAATCCTCGTGGAGCGGATGAAGCGTGAGTTCAAGGTCGAGGCCAACGTCGGCCGGCCGCAGGTCGCCTTCCGCGAAACGATCAAGAAGAAAGTCACCGACATCGAAGGCAAGTTCATTCGGCAGTCGGGCGGTAAGGGGCAGTACGGCCACGTGGTCATCGATCTCGAGCCGGCCGAGCCGGGGAGCGGGTTCCACTTCGAGGACAACATCGTCGGGGGGACGATCCCCCGGGAGTTCATCAAGCCGGTCGAAGCGGGGATCCGCGAGGCGCTCGACAATGGTGTCCTGGCGGGGTACCCGGTGGTCGATGTCCGGGTCTCGTTGGTGTTCGGCAGCTACCACGACGTCGACTCGTCCGAAATGGCATTCAAAATTGCCGGTTCCATGGCCTTCAAAGAGGCCTGCCGCCAAGCCAAGCCGATCATTCTCGAACCGATCATGGAAGTCGAAGTCGTGACGCCGTCCGACTATCTCGGCGACGTGATCGGCGATCTCTCGGGGCGGCGCGGCAAGATTGGTGGCATGACCCAGCGGGGTGATGC
>JANNQX010000242.1:0-2863 GCA_031400975.1 Gemmatimonadota bacterium | reverse complement strand
CGTCATTTCCAGACTCAGCGCCCGGATCGGGGCGAGCCCCGAAGGGTTGTTGAACACCGACCCCGCATAGCCCGTCATGGCCACGCCGGCCCCGGCCAGCCCAGCCGCCCTCACGTTGGCGGGAAACGAAAGGATGGCCGGCTCCGGCCGGCGTTGGGCGGCGAGTGGGTCGACCGCCGCGGCCATCATCAGCGACACCAGCGGCCGAATCCAAGGCGAAGTGAAATTCACCCGCTCAATCTCGCGGAAGGACGCCCCGCGCTCAAGCAGCAGGACCGGACAATCTGGAACCAGCGCGACCCGCCCGCCGTAGGACTCCCACCATGCTACCACCATCCGCTAGAGGCCGCGATCCGATCCTTCGCCCAGGCCAGTTCTTCGGAAGCTTCGGCACCTGCCGCCAGGCCGGGGCATTTACAGTGGCCCACTGGGAAGCCGACCCAAACCGCACCATCGGGCTCCACACTCATGAGGACGCGCATTTCATCCTTCCGTTGCGGGGTGTGTACCGCTCGACGGCCTCCGGAGCGCCCGAGGTCTGCGATCGCTCGATTGTGATCTACAATCCGCCCGGGACCACCCACGCCGACCGGTTCGACCCCGTTGCAGGCCGGATCGAGGGGCAATTCTTCGCGGTCTCCATGCCGGTCGATCGAATTCAGTTGGCCCGGACGGTCGGCAGCCCGCCGACCCACCCCGTCGCGCTCCGGCAACCGGCTGTTCATGCGGCCGTTCGCCGGCTGGCGGCTGAATCCGCCCACTGGTCCGCCACCTCCGCCTTGGTCGCCGAAGGACTTTGCTTGGAGTTGCTCGGCGCCATCGCCCGCTGCCGACCCGAAACGGGCCGGCAGCCGCCGGGTTGGCTGGTCCGGGCACGGACGCTGTTGCAGGAATCGACCCCCGGCTCGATCGAGTCGGTCGCGGGCCAGGTCGGGGTTCATCCGATTCACTTGGCTCGGACGTTCCGCAAGTACTTCAATACGTCACCGGGCGAATTTCGGCGCCACGCCCGCCTGGCGAGGGCCGAGAGCCTTCTCCAGAACCGACAAGTGCCGATTGCCGAGATCGCGGCCCGGTGCGGATTTTCCGATCAAAGCCACTTCACCAAGGCGTTCACCCAGCACCACGGCGTGGCTCCAGGGCGGTATCGAAAGGCCCTTGCCTAACGAACCCGGGCGATTCCGATTCGAGCGACCAGCGCCGGATCGATGACCGCTCCGGTCGGGTCCCTCACCAGCTGGAAATCGATCCCGGGACCGCCGGCTTGCTGGATCAGCCTGAAGTGCCGGCCGGTTCCTCCCCGGAGTGTCCCCGTCCGGGTGTACGCTCCGCTCGTCGAGTCGGGCCGGATCGGAAATCCGTTCGGGAACACCTGAGCGTTCCGAGGATCAATGTAGATCGAACGGAGCCCCCAACTCTTGAACCGGAGCCGGGGGCTGACCCCGTTGAATCCCGGGAGGTCATCGAGATAGGACGCCAGCAACCACTCCGGCACCAGCTGCGAAAAACTCTGACCGCTCCGGGCCGCGATCGTGGCCGCGCCGCCCGGGCCGGTAACCAGCGCGGGGGTAAAGTCGGAGCCGATGATCGTATCCGTGGCGAACTGATCGACAACCCATCGAAGAAAATTCCAGCTCGCCCCCCGCTCCTCAAGCGATCCGTTGGACGACGTCGGGTAGATCAGAAAGTTGTCTTCCGTGGCCGCCAGGTAGTCGTGGGTATTGATGATATCGCCCGAGATATACTGACTTCGGCACGAGGGCGTCCCGCTCGAGTTGGGACATTCCGCCGCCGGAATCAGCCGCCCTCCCAGCTCTTCGGCGTAGTGAGACATCGCCTCGTTGAGCCAGGTCTCCTCTGAGTTCCCGCCACCTTGGATCACCCGCTTATTCCAGCTAATCATATGCTGGAGCTCATGGATCAAGGTCGGCTTGACCGAGGTCAACGTTTGGGTCCGGTTGATCGCCGTACACGACGGGGTCGTCGGCGAAGGCACAAAGGTGTAGAAAATCTCGGCCTTGTTTGAGTTGGCGGCTTGGCTCCCGGTCGTAATCAGGTCGAGCCCGAAGAAATAGCCCAACACCCGCCCGTTGGTGCAATCGGGGGTCAGGTTGTTGACCGATTTGGTCATCAAGATCACGATCCGCTCGTTGGCGTCGATGTCTGACTCGGAGCCGAAGGCGGCCAGGTCGATCGGATAGTGGTAGGTGTCAAAGGTGCGGCCGAGATCCTCGTAGTCTGCTTCTCGCAAAGTATCGGCGTTCGCCGGGGCGGCATTGTCCATGTAAATGGCGGCCTTGGTACCCACGTAGCGAGCGGTGGCTTGGACATCATCGAACAGGTTGCAAGCGAGATTCTTGCAGGCCTTGAAACTCCGAACCTCCCCGATAACGGGAGGGACGGCGACGACCTGGGAGGCCGCGGCAACGGTCCGGTTCGAGGGATCAGCCGACAAAGCGGCCTCCCGTTGGCGGAGCATTGAATGGAAACGATCCCCAACCGACGTCCGGGTTACCGAGGGTTCCGCGACCTCGACCCTGGACACCGCCGGTGTCGCAACGCTCGTCGCCCCCGGGTTGCTCGACCGAACGTGATATCCGCCGCTAATCCCGTTCGTGCTTCGGGCCGTCGCCGTCGAGGCCACCACGACGATGTACTCCGCCCCACCCACCCCCGCGCTCGGCACCCGGATGCACCCGTTCGTGGCGGCCGGGTCAACGACCTGGTGCTGGCCGGCCAACAGCTGAAGGACCGCTTGGGAACCACATTGCGCAATCACCGATGGCGGCGGCGGCGGAGGAGGAGGAGGATCAACCGGCCCCTTCGTGCAACCTGCCAGGCCGGCCCCAACCAACGCCCCGGC
>JANNQX010000241.1:0-6193 GCA_031400975.1 Gemmatimonadota bacterium | reverse complement strand
AACAGACCGATGACATGGTCACCGTTCCTGAGAATCAGCCAGTTATGGGCGATGTCGCCGCCAAAGGCGGCAAACCCGAGTTTCTCGTAGAACGCCTTCGACGCCTTGATGTCCTTCACCGCAAGGCTCACGGAAAATGCTCCGAGTTGCATGAGTCACCGCCTTAGAGATTGAGAGTAGTGGTGCTGCTACGCGACCGCAGGGCCTTCGGCCCGGCGTTTCCGGCTTAGAATCCCCGCAGTGACCAGCGTGAACACGATTCCGACCGGCAAGGGTTCGAGAAAGGTCAGGGCGATGTTCGCAAGTGGCTTCCGGTACATTTCTTTGTACCGCTCCATCTCGGCCGCTTTGGTCGCGATTTCGGCGTCCGAGGCGCCGGATTTCTTTACCTGCTCCAGGTTATAGGCGGCATAGGCGTCCCCAAAGTCAGGGGTAAACCGGTAGTAGATCACTTCCCAGGTGGCCACGTAGCACACCGTGGCAACCGCCGTGATCAAGAGCCCAACCGCGACGGCTCGGCCAAAGGACACCTGCCCGCCGGCCACGTTGTCCCGATACGATTTGACCCCGACAAACACCATCAGGAAGGCCAGAACCATGGTAGTGTAACCAATGATTGCGGCCCGGTCGAATCCGATTTGCTCCTGGAATGGGAGAGTGATCACCATCATGGCCGACATGATCGCCCCGGCAATCAGTCCGAAGGTCAGCACAATTTTCCGCATCCGAACTCCACGTTGTTGGGAACGGCCCGAGTTTAAGGGTCGGCGCTGGTCCCGACCATCCCCCAAACGGGTGATTTTGGCCGGACCCGGCCGGAATCACCCCAACGTTGGGGTCAGGGGATCAAGCGGAGTTCCTTCCCCAGCTGCACCGCCTGGGTTCGGCGCCGGACACCCAACTTGTCGAACACCCGGCTGGTATGGGTCTTGACGGTATTCTCGCTGACATGAGCCCGGTTGGCGATCTCGCGGTTGCTCAGCCCCGCGGCGATCAGTTCGAGGATTTCGAGTTCGCGGGGGGTCATACCGAGGGCCTCGAGCTTGCCTTCGTCCCGGACGAACGTGGCCGGGGCGTCGACGAGGACTTCCCGAACAACCACCGTCTGGATCGGTCGAGTGAGTTTCCGCCCCAGCCAGATCCCAAGCCCGGCAAAGACGGCGGCCACGATCCCGCCGTAGATCTCAACCGAATGCTCCGCGACGAGGAATCGATATTCGATGAACTTGAGCGCGGCAATGAGGACGCCGCCAAGGAGGCCGTAAAGTAGAACGTATTTCCGCACCCCGGAATTCTACCTAGATTGCCACTTCATCCCAGCCCCCCGAGATCCCCATGGCCAGCCAAGAGACTCCGATCGCAACCGGCGCTCAGTACATCGAGAGCCTCCGTAACCGCGGCCTCACGGTCTACCTCTTCGGCGAACGGGTGGTCGAGCCGGTCGATCATCCGATCATCCGGCCGTCGATCAACGCGGTCGCCGAAACATATGACTTGGCGGTGGCCGATCCCGATCTCGCCACCGCGATATCGCCCTACACCGGTGCCCCGGTCAACCGGTTCCTCCACATCGCGACCTCGGCCAATGACTTAGTGCTCCAAAACCGGATCCAACGCCGGCTCGGCCAATTGACCGGAACCTGCTTTCAACGCTGCGTCGGGATGGACGCCTTCAACGCCCTTCATTCGGTGACCCACGCAATCGATGCCGATCGCGGGACGCAGTACCATCGCCGATTGATTGATTTCCTGACCACGATGCAGCGGCGGAACCTGGTGGTCGGCGGGGCGATGACCGACGTCAAGGGCGACCGGAGCCTGGCGCCCCACCAGCAAGCGGACCCTGACCTCTATCTCCGGATCGTCCGTCGATCGGACGCCGGTGTTTGGGTCAGCGGCGCCAAAGCTCACCAGACCGGGTGTCTCAATTCCCACTGGCTGATCGTGATGCCGACGCTCCGGCTCGGGCCTAAGGACCGGGACTATGCCGTGGCCGGCGCCATTGCGGTGGATGCACCGGGCCTGACTTATGTATACGGGCGCCAGTCGTGTGATACCCGGAGTGCCGAGCCTGACGATCTTGATCAGGGCAATGCCCGGTTTAGCGGCCAAGAAGCCCTGATCATCTTCGAGGAGGTTTTCATTCCCTCGGAGCGCCTCTTCATGGACGGTGAGGTGGAATTCGCGGCCTTGTTGGTGGAACGATTCACCTGCTATCACCGCCGGAGCTATGTCTGCAAGACCGGGGTGGGTGACGTTCTGATCGGCGCGGCGGCCGCGATCGCCGAGGCCAACGGCGTTGCAAAAGCCTCACACGTTCGCGACAAGCTGGTCGAGATGACCTACTTGAACGAGACGGTGTTTGGGACCGGCATGGCGGCCAGCCACTTGGCCACACCGACGGCGTCGGGCGCGGTCCTACCCGACGACATGCTCGCCAACGTCTGCAAGCACCACGTGACGTCGGTGCCCTACCAGTTGGGGCGATTGGCCCAAGACTTGGCCGGCGGCCTGGTGGCCACGCTGCCGTCGGCACCGGACTTCCGGCATCCGGAAATCGGTCCGAAACTGCTCAAGTATCTTCGAGGGAATCCGGCGGTCTCGACCGAGGACCGGGTTCGGCTCCTTCGGCTGATCGAGAACATGACCATGGGGCGGAACGCGGTCGGCTACTTAACGGAGTCGATGCATGGCGCCGGATCGCCGCAGGCGCAGCGAATTCAGATTGAGCGAGGCGCTGATCTCGAAACCAAGAAGGCCCTGGCGCGGAAGTTGGCCGGCATCAGCGCGAGCTAGGCCTCACCAGTTGCGGCACACTTGCCTACCGCCGCCTTCAAGAAGATATTCGGGGTTCATTCGGCTCACGCCATTGCCCTTCAAACGAACGGCCGCATTGTGAAGGGCTTTGTCCCGACTCCTCCAAGCATCGTGGACCTGATGGTCCACAAGCTTTTCCAGGACCGGCCACCAAGAGCCGACTCGTCCGTCCTCGACCCTGGTTGCGGCAACGGTGAGTTCATCTCGGGGATTCTTCGAGCCTGTTTCTCAAATGGGTGGCCGCTTCCCCATATCGTCGGGGTCGAACTGGATCCTGTTCGCGCCTCCACGGCCGGGCAGCTTTTCCGGGAGGTGCCCCAGGTCGAGATTCGTCAAGCTGACTTTCTCAGACCAACAAGTCAGACTTTCGACTTTGTTATCGGCAACCCGCCGTACGTTTCGATTACCGGCCTAAGCCCCGCTGAGCGAACTGAATACCGACACGCCTATCGGGTCGCGAGTGGGCGTTTCGATCTCTACGGGCTCTTTTTCGAGCAGGCGCTCCGCCTGCTCGCGCCGGAAGCGCGGCTCGTCTTTATCACGCCCGAGAAGTTCCTTTACGTCGAGACAGCCGGTCCGCTTAGGGAAATCCTGTGCCGGTATCACCTGGAGGAATTGCACTTCGCGGGCGAAGCAACCTTCGGCGAACGCATCACGTATCCGCTGATCTCGACGGTTACCCGAGCCGCCGGCCGTAAACCCACGAAGGTAATTCGCCGGAATGGCTCGGTAACCAACGTGGTCCTCGCAACCTCCGCCTCCTGGTTGCCGTTGGTCGAGGGGTTTTCCGCCGACCCAACAGAGGGGGCAATCAGGCTCGCCGATGTTGCCCTACGCATAAGCTGTGGCGTGGCCACTGGTGCGGATGCTGTGTTTGTAATGCCCACCATAGACCTCCCGACTGAGTTGGAGCCTTTCGCCCATCCCACTATTTCGGGCCGCCAGATTATGCCGTCGCACGAGCTTGCGCTCAAGTCGAGTCTACTGGCGCCTTATGACGCAAATGGCGGTTTGCTGCCGGAGGGTCGGCTCGGCGCCTTGGGCCGATTCTTGAGCGATCCCGTGCGTCGCCGGCAGCTGGGGGGCCGTACGTGCGTCGGGCGTAAGGCCTGGTACGCATTTCATGACAACCTGCCGCTCGGCGACATCAGACGGCCAAAACTACTGTGTAAGGATATCACGGAGGAGCCTTTCTTCGTGATCGACCTTGTTGGGCACCTCATACCACGTCATTCGGTCTACTATGTCGTACCGGCCGATTCAGCCGATCTTGAGCCGTTGGCTCAGTATCTGAACTCACCCGAGGTACGGGCCTGGCTGCGGGCCCATTGCCAGCGTGCCGCCAACGGCTTCTTGCGGCTTCAGAGCCACGTACTCAAACAGCTCCCGATCCCCTCAGACCTCGCACAGCAGCTCAGTGTGTCGGCCCCACAAGCGGAGTTGTTGCCCGTATGAACACTCCGTTTGACGCGGCTATCACCGAAATCGCCCGGGCCGGCTATCACAATCATCGGCTGGAAACCCATTCCGATCTGGTCTCGGACGGCATTGTTGCCGATCTGCAGCGTGCCTGCGAGGTGTTTCGTCGAGATGTCGAAGTTGGGGTGGTCCAGATCTGGAAGAATGTCGCATCCCCTGGGGACCGAGAACGCCGCGTCGACCTATTCGTCGGGGAGCCAAACGCAAAGGGCGAGCCCGATATCGCGAAGGTACGGATTGCCATCGAGAACAAGTCGGTCATTACCGCCCATCGCAACCGAACCAACCGTTTCGATGACCTCTCGAAGGTGCTTGCCGCCGTTCAGGGAGCGCGGCCTGAGGCTCTCTTGATTGCAACAGTGCTGGTTGGCCTCGCCGATCGAGTGCTTAACATCCCGGACCACGTCCACAAGTTCTTTCGCGACCGTGATGAAGAGTTCACCCGGAACGTGCGCCGCGCCTCTCAACGGGCGACGAATCACTTTTCGACGAATTTTCGTGGGCCATCAGCGAGAACCGACCCAAAGACCCCGCCAAAACCGTCGAGCTTTTCCGGACCCTCCCGACCCGCGGGCCGGCGCAGACCCACTTAATCGCCTACGACTCCGTCCTTCTCGTCCCGGTCCGGATCGACAACGTCCACCCTCCGTTCCTCCCACGACCCAACCCGCTCGGCATTGACGTCGATGGAGATTACCACGAATGCATCGCTAGGACCTGCCGGGCATATACTGCACGCTATCACATGTAGCACCAGCCGGCACATGCTAGCCGGCGTTCAAAGCCTGACCTAGGTCACGGCGGCCCGCTCGCGGAAACGGGAATCCCGCCATCCGCCGCCTTCGAGCACTTGGGCGAGGTGGTCGGCGGCATCCCACACGTCAACGAACTGAGTATAGAGCGGCGTGAACCCGAATCGGAGGATGTCGGGGGCCCGGAAGTCGCCGATAACGCCGCGTTCAATCAGTGCCTGCACGATGGCGTAGCCACCGGTGGGATGGGCGAAGCTGACTTGGCTGCCCCGGTCGGCACCGTCTCTCGGGGTAACCAGCGAGAGGCCATGGCCGCCACAACGGGCCTCGACCAGGTCGATGAACAAGGCCGAGAGCGCCAGCGATTTCTGCCGCAAGGCCTCGAGGCCGCCCAGCTCTTCCGCGGCGGTAAAGACCTCAAGCCCGCATTCGAGGGCCACCAGCGACAACACCGGTGGCGTCCCGCAGATGAACCGGTTGATGCCGGCGGCCGGCTGATAGTTGGGGATGAACTCGAACGGTGCGGCATGGCCCAACCAGCCCGAGAGCGGTTGGCGGAGCCCCTCCCGGTCCATCCGGGCGACATGACGCGGGTGGACCCAGACGAAGGCGGGCGCCCCGGGACCGCCGTTGAGGTACTTGTAGCCGCACCCAACCGCAAAGTCGGCGGCTTCCTCGATCGAACCGTTACCGGTGAGCTTGACCGGTACCGCGCCCGCGGAATGGGCCAGGTCCCAGACCACCAACCCGCCGGCAGCGTGCGCGGCGCGGGTCACTTCATCCATTCGGTGCATCCGGCCGGTGCGATAGTTCACATGGGTGAGCATCAGGAGCCCGAGCTGATCGTTCAGATGGGCCGGAATCTCCTCGGCATCGACCAGGACGAGATCGAAGCCCTGGTCATTGGCGATGCTTTCGGCAATGTACAGGTCACTCGGAAAGTTGGTCCGCTCCGAGACAATCCGGCGGCGGTGCGGCACATCGGCCTTGATGAAGGCCACGGCCGCGCTCAGCACTTTGGAGAGATTGACCGAGGTCGAGTCGGCCACCACCACTTCGCCGGGGCCGGCCCCGATCAAGCGGGCAATCTGATCCCCGACCCGCTTCGACAGCTCCATCCCTCCGGCGGTGTTCCAGCTTCGGAC
>JANNQX010000240.1:0-33634 GCA_031400975.1 Gemmatimonadota bacterium | reverse complement strand
CCCCCCCGCTTTCGCGGCGCCCCCCGTGGCGGTTGCGCCGCCCGCGCGCGCGGGCCACCCCCCCCAGCCCCCCCCCCCCCCCCTCGCGCCCCCCCGCCGCGCTGCCGAGTGCCGAGCTGCCGAGCGCCGAGACCGGCGTCGCCGAACAGCAGGCTGGAATGCAGAGCGGGACCTACTCCGCTCGACAGCTGACGGAGATGTATCTCGGTCGGATCGAGAGTATTGATCGGCGAGGGCCCGCCATCAATTCCGTCATCGAAGTGAACCCAGAGGCCATCGCCATTGCCGACTCGTTGGACCAGGAACGCAAAGCCGGGCGAGTCCGGGGGCCCCTGCACGGCCTCACGATCCTGATCAAAGACAACATCGACACCGGCGACCGGATGCAAACCACCGCCGGTTCGTTGGCGCTCGAGGGATCGATCGCCCCGAGAGATGCCTACATCGTCGAACGGCTCCGCGCGGCGGGTTGCGTGTTGCTAGGCAAGACCAACTTGAGTGAGTGGGCCAACTTTCGGTCCAGCCATTCCTCCAGCGGCTGGAGCGGTCGAGGCGGACAAACGAAGAATCCTTACGTCCTGGATCGTAATCCGTGCGGTTCGAGCGCGGGATCGGGCGCGGCAGGCGCCGCAGCCCTGGCCACCATGACGATCGGCACCGAAACCGACGGATCGATCGTCTGCCCCTCGTCCCTGAACGGCTTGGTCGGCATCAAGCCGACCGTCGGGCTGTGGAGCCGGGCGGGGATCATCCCGATTTCGAGCACCCAAGACACCGCCGGCCCGATGTGCCGCTCGGTGGCCGACGCGGCGGCCCTGCTCGGTCCGCTGACCGGCGTCGATCCAAGGGACCCGGCCACCGCGGCCAGCCGGGGACACCTAGAAGCCGACTACCGCCGTTTCCTCGACCGGGGCAGCCTCAAAGGGGCTCGGATCGGCGTCATGCGGAAACACCTCGGAGTCAGCGCCAAGACCGAAACGGTCTACGAGGAGGCGATCGCGGCTCTCAAACAGGCCGGGGCCGTCGTCATCGACCCCGTGAATCTCCCCGATCCCGCCGCCCTCGGCGCGGCGGAGTGGCAGGTGCTCGCGTACGAATTCAAAGCCGGGATAGAGGCCTACCTTGCCACGTTAGGCAGCCGGACGCCGCACCGGACCTTAGCCGACTTGATCGCCTTCAACATTGCCAATCGAGGCCGGGCGATGCCCCACTTCGGCCAAGAGACCTTCGAGCTTGCCAACAAGATGGGACCGCTGACGAGCCTCAAGTACCGGACCCTCCTGGCCACCTGCCGGCGGTTGGCTCGGACCGAAGGGCTCGACCGCGGGCTCAACCAGCACCGACTGGACGCCATCATTGGGGTCACTGCGGGGCCGTCGTGGCCGATTGACCTGATCAACGGCGACCGATTCACCGGTGGCAGCTCAACCTACGCGGCCGTCGCGGGATACCCCAATATCACGGTGCCGATGGGGGAAGTCGGCGGACTGCCGGTCGGCTTGTCCTTCATGGGACGGGCCTGGAGCGAAGGCCGCCTGCTCGGCTTGGCGTACGGATTTGAGCAAGCAACCAAGGCGCGGTTCGCCCCGGCTTTCCGGGCCACGATCTAGGAAACCCTTTCCCTCGCGGGGCGATCCTGGCATCTTCGGATCCATGTTGATCGCCCCGAAAGCCCGGGTCTTCTACCCGGTGATCCTGCTCCTGTTGTTGGCCGACTGTACCACCAAGAACCTCGCCGAAAACCACCTGGTTCCGTGGGTCCCCACCCAGGTGGTGGGAGACGTGTTTCGCTTCACGCTTGCCTACAACCCAGGGGCCGCGATGGGCATCTCCTTTGGAGAGCATTCTCGGGTGATCATCAGCCTGATCGCGCTCGTCGAGGTGGCCGTGCTGGTCTATCTCTATCGCCGGAGCGCCAACCGCGACACTTTCAAGGTGTTGGCGTTGGGGTTGGTCATCGCCGGAGCGCTCGGCAATCTGATCGATCGATTCCGATCGGCGCAGGGGGTCGTGGACTTCATCGATATTGGGATCGGGTCAACCCGGTTCTGGACCTTCAACATCGCTGACATCGGCGTGTCAGTGGGAGCGATCCTGTTGGCATGGCAGTTGTCGAAGTCAGAGGGGCTCACCGCCACATGAAGTCGCTCCTGGTGGGCCTCGTTCTAGCCGGGACAACCGCGGCCACGGCTCAAACGGCCGAGCCATTGCCACCCGGCCGGCTGTCGAATGCGGGGGTGCTCCGGGCTGCCTCACAAGTCGACTCCGTGTTCGTCGATCGGAAGAAACTCGAAGCCGTCATCGACGGAGGTGACTGGGCCTCCTACCTCCTCGCCCGGCTCGGCGCCGGGCCGATTCCCGACAGCCTCGGGATTGCCATCGGCATCGATTCGGCCCACATCGAGGTCTCGGGGCGACTCGCCGACCTTCCGCCTGAGGCGCGCGCCCTCCTCGGCCCCCTGGCGGCCCAAGTCGATCCGAGCACGGTGATCGTTGCGGATGTGATCCAACAGCGAACCGGCCCTGAAGTGGTCCGGTTCTGGCTCCGGGGCCTTCGGGTCAACGGATTCCCGTTTCCAGAGTTTCTGCTGGCCCCGATGATGGCGTCGGTTGGACGACAGTATCCGGCCCTGACCAAGACGGGACGTGATTTGTACGTCCGGGTGCCCCCCGACGGCTCGTTTAGGCTGAGCAACGGCGGCGTCACCATTGCGGCACCCGAGGGGCCACCGGGCGGCCCCGCTCCATCGGCCCCGCCTAAGTGAAGAAGTAAGTGCGCTTCCCCCGAGCCGTCCTGGTGGTCGTCGGTGTGATCTTCGTCGCCTTGGGCGTCGCATTTCTGTTGAACGCTCAAGGCGCGGCGAACGCGATGCACCTTCGGTCCGCGGGCCTCAATCGGGTCTCAATCCGCGCCGTTGAGGGTGGCCTCCAATTGGGGCTGGGAGTGTTCTTCCTCGTCGCCAACGCCCGGGAGCGTTGGATCCGGGCTGGGCTCGGCGCCGTGATGCTGACCTGCGGGGGACTGGCCTTCGGCCGCATGGTTGGGATGGTGAAAGAGGGGCAATTCGAACGAGCCCAAATCGCCTTCGTCGCCGGTGAGCTGTTTGCGGTGGTAATCGCCTGGGTCGCCTTCGAACGAGTGGGGGCGATGTGGGAGGCCATTCGAGCCGAGCGTCGCCGAACGGAGTGATGTCACCATGCCTGATTTGCGGTATCCGATCGGCCCCCTCACCGTGCCGGACGTCGTCAGTGGCCCGACCCGGCTCCAACTCCTCGCCTCGATTAAGTCGTTGCCGGTTCGCCTCCGCGCCGTGGTGGCCGGTCTCGACGACCGGCAGCTGGACGTTCCTTATCGACCCGGCGGTTGGACGGTCAGGCAGGTGGTTCACCACCTGGCGGACAGCCACATGCATGCCTACATCCGGTGCAAGCTGGCCCTGACGGAAGACAACCCAACCATCAAGCCATACGCCGAAGCCGAGTGGGCGGAGCTGACGGATTCAGAGCGGCCGATTGCTGGGTCCCTCGCCCTGTTGGATCACCTCCATGACCGGTGGACCGCTCTCCTGAGCGGACTCGCCGCCGACCAGTTCAGCCGGACCTATTTCCACCCCGGGAGCCAAGCCAAGGTCACCCTCGACGGGGTGGTGGCGACTTACGCCTGGCACGGGTCTCACCACGTCGCCCACCTCACCGAGCTGCGCCGACGCGAGGGCTGGTGAAGAAGGCCGCCGTCGGCCTCGCGCTGGTGGCGGGAGCGTTCGGACTGCTGGTCGGCATGGACTGGGGCGGAACGTTAGGCACCTACCTCCCATGCCGCCGAAACTGGGGGTGGCTTCCGTCGTACGCCCCGCGCCAGAGTCCCACTGAGGCGGTTGTGTTTCGACTCGGGACCACCCGAATCAAAGTCTGCTATGGCTCCCCGCGGGCCAAGGGTCGCAAAATGATCGGTGGGACGGCAGTCCCATTTGGGCGGTTATGGCGAACCGGAGCCAACGAGCCGACCACCATTCGGTCGAGCGCCCCAATTCGGCTGGGCGGACTCCCGATCACCGACGGCAAGGCGTCGCTCTATACGGTGCCGGGACCGGAAACGTGGGAGTTGGTGCTCAATCGATCCACCTCCCAGTGGGGAATCGAGTCGGAGTATCAGGAATCGGTGGCCAGCCAAGAGATCGGGCGAAGGGTACTGCCGGTCGAGCGGGCGGCGACGTTCACCGAGGCCTTGACGATTTCGGCCGAGGTAACGAGTGACCTGGGACCAGCCCGCCTGGTCCTTCGGTGGGAGACCACAACCCTTCGAATCCCGATCGAAGGAACACCCCAGTAGCACCCGCAAAATTCAAGTGTTGACGGTCCCCGGAGCACTCAGCTTCAACCCCTATTTAATCGACGTCCAGATGCACCTGAAACCATACGCGGTGTCGATGTAGCCAACAGCATGGCTGTTGCCCATCAACATAGCGACTCTGATGTAGCTGTGCAATATGTTATGCTACAACGGTTTGACAGGTCACTGATCACCAAATAGACAACTGAAGTTGTATTGACAACTCCGACAAAGAGTCTAACATACAAAGTGAACATAATCCTGACACTGCGCCATGGGTGACCCGGGTGGGTGAAAAACAAGCCCAAGTTATGCAATAGAGTCGCCCCAAGGCTTTCCCCAACTACCAAAAGAGGGGCTGGACGCATGGCACTCGAAGGGCCGCGAACCCGAGACAACGAAGTCAAACCGCCCCGGGGTAACCCGGGCCGGTCACTTCCGGGCAAACGGTCGTCTCGAACCCGGCTCGCCGGGCTCACCGCAAGGACGGCCGCCGCCGTCGCCATCGGCGCTGCCGCCGTGATCGGCCTCAGCGGCTTGGTCCTGGCCCGAACCAGCACCGCGATTCGCGACCTGGAACGGTCGCAATACGCCGGAATGGCCGCCGACGCCCGCCTCCGGCTTGATCGTCTCGTGAGCCGCGATCGCGACCGGATGATGAATGCGGCGTTTTCGGACCAGCTCTACGACCTGCTCGCCCGCGGCGCCGCACCCCCGGATTCGTTCATTCGACCCGCCTTCACCGGACAGTTCCCAACCCAGTTTGGAGATCAGTTTATTGGAGTCTACGACCTCAGCGGCCGACGCCTGTACGCCTGGGCCGAACCGGGGCAGGCGCAGCTCGAAACGGTGGCCGGCAACGCACTCTTTCGGATCCTCGACAACCGCGAGGCGGCCGTCGGTCTGATTCGACAGGGGACCCAGCTGTTCTGGGTCGCCGGGGCGCCGGTCCTCCCCACCAATTACACCGCGGCCAGCCAGCCGATCCGGGGCTATGTCGTCGTCGCCCAGCCGTTCAACCCGAGCCTGGTGGCTCCTGGCATGAACGGGCGACCGGGCCGGATCGAGTTAGCGGCGCTCGAGCCGGCCAAGGAGGCGTTCCGAACCCAAGTGGGCCCGGCCGCGAGCCCCGACAGCATTTTGGTCAACTTCGCCTTCTCTGACATTTTCGCCCAGCAGAACACCCTCGCCACCATCACCGCGGGCCGGAGCGAGTTCCGGCTCCTCGAAGGGCGAATCCTGTCAGTGGCCGGCCTCGCGTCCCTCGCCGTCTTGCTCCTGGCCGTGACCGGGTATGTCGCCGCCCGGCGCTTCCTGGTGGCCCCGGTCGAGCGGTTGTCCGACCTGCTCGCACCGGTGCATTCGGGACAAACGCCCGGCCTGATCGGGTCGATCGGTACCGCGGCCGAGTGGACGACGGTCGTCCAGGCGGTGAATCGACTGGTCTCGAACAGCCGTTCATTCGGCGAGCATTTCGAACGGCTCTCAAACGTCGTGACGGAGGGAGCCTGGGAACGTGACCTCGGGACCGGCGAATGGACCGTCACGGCCCGATTCCGTGAATTGGTGGGGTATCAGGCTGGTGAATTCCCGACCCCGACCGCGGCTTTGGCCGCCCGGCTCGAACCGGAAGACGGCGCCCCGGTGCTGGCCTGGCTCGAAGCCGAGCTGCCGAGCCCCCGGACTTTCACGGCTGATGTCCGGGTCCGCCGAAGCGGTACCATCGCGTGGCTCCGCTTCACCGGCGAAGTCGCGGCGGCTGGGCCCGGCTTGCCGGCTCGAGTCATCGGCCGGATCGCCGACCTTGCCGGCGTCCACCAGGCTGCCGCCTTGGTCACCGAAGCAACCCACACGGCCGCCGAGCGAGTACTCGCCGAAGGGCGATTCCTCGCCTCGTTGGCCCCGAAGCTGACCGGAGATCCGGCGGCCTCCCAGCAACTCGACTACATCGGTCGCGGGATGGCCGGCACCTTGGAGTCCAATCCGGCCCCGCTGGACCTCTACACCCTACTCCAGGCCTCGGCTGGTGCGAACGAATTGTCGATCCTCCCTGGAGTCCCCGACCAAGTCCTCGGCGACCGAGGCCTGCTCAAAGCAGCCCTCGACCAACTGCTCCAGTCGGCGGGGGCCGAGAGTCGGATCACCCTGCGGGCCGACCAGCCCGATCGGGGCCGGCCGGATCTGGTCCGGATCGCGATCAGCGATCGGACTCCGACCAGCCCTGAGGCCATCGCCGCGATCGGGGCGATCCTGACAACCGGCGAGCACCGCGACGGGGAGGCCTCGATGACCTGGCGCGCCCTCCATGCCCTGGCGACGGCGTTAGGCGGATCGGCCGGCATCGAGGGCGACCCGGCCGGCACCCGTCGCTGGATCGCCCTGCCCCTGCCCTCGATCGCCCCGGCACCGGGGTCGGGAGCCGATCTTGAGTTTCAGGACACCGCCCCGGCTGCTTGGGACAGCGAGGCCACGCCGGCTGCGGCATCAGCCGACCTGGTGCCCGCCCCGCCCGCACGCCCCTCGTTACGGGTCGAGTTGGTCGCCGATGCCACGGTAACCATCAACCTCGACGACACCGCTCCGGCCCCAACGCTGGCGCCGGTTGGCGCCCAGTTCCTGGCGAACCTCCTTGCCGGAGATCCAGACGCGCGCCGGGCCGCAACCGCCGCGATGGCGGAAATCCCGGCCCGCTTGGCCTCGCTCAAGGGACACGCGAAAGCCGGGGAGATTGGCGCCGTCATCGACAGTACTGAAACGGTGGCCCGAGTCGCCGCCATCATCGGAGCCGATGACCTCGCGGGCCGGTGCCGCGACGTGATCGATGCTGCCGAAAGTCAATATCTCGACGCCGGCGACGATCTCATCCTTGCCCTCGAGGCCGCCTGGGGCCGTTCGGCCGAGGGGCTCGCGCCCCATCTCAATTTCAAAACACCCGAGATCCGGCAGCAGCCGATCGACGACGCGACCCTCGAGCAACTGACGTTGTCCCTCGGAGACGGGGGACTGGGAACCCAGCTCGTCGAGCACGTGCTGGCGGAGGCGCCGGCCCTGATTGAAGCCATCGAAGCAAGCGCAGAGCTCGCCGACTGGCCCACGATCAAGGCCCGCGCCGCCGACCTCGCCGGCCTCTGCGGATTGATCGGCGCCACCCCCTTGGCGGCACGGTGTTCGGCCGCGGCGCAAGCCGTCGGGTCTGACGGCTGGACCGATGCCCTAGCGATTCGAACCGAATGGAATCGGGTCGTCGAAGTGTTGGAAGGCTTGATGGGCGCCCGGACCGGCGCAATCACGTAACGAGAGCGAAAGACCAATGACTGGAATCAATCAGCATACCCGTGAGACCTCGGCAACCCGACCCTCCATCGGCGAGTATCTCCTTTCGATGGGCCACCAACTCCGAGGCCCGCTCAATGCGATGATCGGCACGTCGGGACTCCTCCTCGAGGACGACCTCCGCCCGGAGCAACGCCAACACGTCAACGCGATGCTGAGTGCGAGCGAGGGCCTGTCGGCGACGTTGAACGATGTGCTCGACTTAGCTCGCGTCTCCGCCGGCCGCTTGGTCGTCGAGCCGATACCCTTCGATCTCAAGGCCATGATCGAGGAAACGGCCAGCGTGTTGTCACCTCGGGCGAACGAACGCGGCCTGGCGCTTCGGGTTGATCTGCGACCCGAACTACCCCGGCACGTCATCGGAGACCCGGGCCGGACCCGCCAAGTCCTCGGCAACTTGATCGGACACGCGATCAACACCACCAAGCACGGCGAAGTGGTGATCCGGGTTTCGGCGGACGGAGAACGGGGCGGCGTCCCGGCGGTGCGGTTCGTCGTCGAGGATACCGGCACGGCGATCGCCCCCGAGCGCCTCGGCTCCCTGTTCGATGACTACGTACCGGTCGACTCCTCGTCCTACCGATCCTTCTGTGTCACCGGACTCGGTCTCCGGATCTCGGACGAGTTGGTTCGGTTGATGGGTGGTGAAATGGGCGCGGAGCCGGAACCCGGTCGTGGGAATCGGTACTGGTTCTCGCTCCCGATGCCGACGCCCGCCACCGAGAATCCCGCCGCCCCGAATCTGAGCGAGTCCGTCCGCGGCGGACGAGTCCTCATTGTGGAAGCCGATCCGGCCAGCCGGACCCGCCTCACCGATCAGATCGAGTCGGCCGGGTGGGATGTCGAGTTTTCCTCCGACATCGACTCCGTGGTCGACCTGCTGCGGGAAGGCGCCGCCGTCGGCCATCCGTTCCAAGCGTGCATCTTTTCCGATTACGCCGTCCGGCCCGGACACGCTGAACTCGCGACCCTGCTCAAGGCCGATCCGCGATTGGCATCGGTGGCGCTGGTCATGGCCACTGCGGTCGGTAGCCCCGGCGAGGCCAAGAAGCTCTGGCACGCGGGATTCGCGGGCTACCTCCGGAAACCAGTACCCACCGAAGAGGTCCACGAAACCCTCCGAGCCCTTGAAGGGGTCGCCGCCGATGGTCGCGGGCCCTCAATGATCACCCGGCACCTCCTGGCCGAAGTCCGCAACGCCCAGAGTTTCGCCGTCGAGGGCATCGACGAGATGCTCGCAACCTTGACCGCGGCTCCAACCCGGCGTGCCCTGGTGCTCGGGGGCGACCCCGCCGACCAGGAATCGCTGGCGATGGCCTCCGCTGCCCACGGACTCGAGCTGGAAACCGTCCCGGGACCCGATTTCGAAATCGATCAGGTCGCGGCCAGCGGCTATGAGATCGTGGTCCTCGACGCCCGGTTCCTCGAGGACCCAACCGCCACCGTCGCCATGATCCGGGAACGGCTGGGTCGCGGGAACGTTCCAATCGTCGCCCTCGCTCGCGATGAGGCCAGCCGATCGTTGCTGCTGGCTCAAGGCATCGACGATGTGCTCGTCACACCGGTCCGGGAAATCGACGTCGCCGCGGTCATCGGCAAGTGGACGGGAACGGGATCCGAACCGTCCGCCGCGGCCCCAGTGATCGACATCGATGCCGTGGCCGTCGAGCCCGAGACTGCCACGCCAGACGTGAACGCGGTGGTCGAGACCACAACGGCCGCACCGGTCACCGACGTCGAGGAGTGGGCTGCCGCCGCCCCAGTGATCGAGTCAATCGAACCGCCGCCTGTTGCCGAGGCCAGTGCCGTCATCGATGTAGAGGCCGTCGTCGATGTAGAGACCGTCGTCGATGTAGAGGCCGTCATCGATGTAGAGGCCGTCATCGATGTAGCGGCCGTCGTCGAAACCGCCGCCGTAGCCGCGACGCCCCCCGCTATCGAAATTGAGCCAATTGACTCGGAGCCCCCGCCGCCCCGTCCGGCTGAGTTGGTCGTAACACCGGTCGAGGGTCTCAACGAATCGCTCTGGGAGTCGGAGCCGGAGGTCGCCGCCATCGACGGCCTGATGCTGGCCGACCAGGACGAAGCCGACGACGATGCGGTCGTCGAACCGATTCAACTCGCCCTTCCCGGCGATGAATTACTGCCGACCCCGGTCGTCTATAACCATGCTCCACCCGTCGACCCCCCGACCCGCTTCGAGATCGCCGTCGACCTCCCCGCGGACGAGATCGCCGTCGAAGAACCGGTTGCCGAACCCCAGGCAGTCTCAATCGACGTCGTCATTCCCAGCTTCGAGGTCCAAGTGGCCGAAGCCCCGGTCGCCGAGCTACCGAGCGCCGAGCCGCCAAGTGCCGAGCCGCCGAGTGCCGAGCTACCGAGTGCCGAGCTACCGAGCACCGACGACGCTGAGCTCGTCGGGATGGTGATTGTCGATCAACTGGCCCATGGCGGCGGGTTCTTCACCCAGCACTTGGTCGTCAGTTTCCTTCGGGAAGCCCCAACCCGGATCGCGGCGCTCGCCGGAGCCGGGACCTGCGGCGACCGAAGCCGGATGGACCAGTCGGTGCGGGGGCTTCAACGAGCCTGCGAAACAATCGGCGCGGCCCGGCTGGCACGCCTGGCGACCCGGACCCTCGGGCTGATCGATTCGAACCGGCTCGAGGACGCGACCGCAACGGCCGGGGCGCTAGAACATGGTTTCCATCAGGCCCGTCAGGCGTTGGCCGACGCGTGCCCCACCGGCTTGCCGATCGAGATCCCCTCAATCAGTGCCGCGTTCCTCGACCAAATTGCCCCGGAACGCGAGGGCTCGGCCCGACTGCTGGCCGATCGGCTCGTGGCCTCGTTTGGAACCGATGCACCGATCCGGATCCAGGAACTCCGGGAGGCGGTCGGCCGTGGTGACGCTGAGGCCGCCCAGCGAATTGCCCAGAATCTCAAGGGGATGTCGGGCCTCATCGGAGCCGAACCGCTCGCCAAACTGGCCGCCCTCGTCGAAGCGGACGCCCGGCTAAAACGGGTCGGCCAGGCCGATCGGTACTTAGATCACCTCGACCTCGAACTGGAGCGGGTCCAAGCGCTGCTCAAACAGTAGTCCGCACCACAGCGGGCCCGGGCCTAGGGACATCCTAGGCCCCTAGCCCCTGGTCCCTCCTGCCAGTAGGCTACTGTACCCCAAACGAGAAGTTTTCCCATGTTTTTCCGGCCATTGTTCCGGGTCGGTCGCCTTACTGGCGTCCTCCTCCTTGCCCACCTCGGCGTTACGGCCGCCCAACCCGTTCGGAGCGGGCCCTCGGTGGCCCGTGCTCCCGCGCCTGACGGATCGGCGCTGAAGGGCCTCGACTGGCGCAACGTGGGACCGTTTCGGGGCGGCCGGGCCACCACAATCTCCGGCGTCCGGGGTCAGCCCCTCGTTTACTACATGGGAGCGGCCGGGGGCGGCATCTGGAAGACCGACGACGCCGGAGCGAACTGGCGTTCGATCGCCGACGGGCAGATTGGATTTGGCTCGGTCGGAGCGCTCGCGGTCGCACCCGATGACCCCAACGTCATCTATGCCGGGATGGGCGAGGCCCCGGTCCGCGGCGTCTCCTCATCCTGGGGCGATGGGATCTACCGAAGCACCGACGCCGGCAAGAGCTGGAACCATCTCGCCTCGCTCCGGGAGAGCCGAACCATTTCGCGGGTCATCGTCCACCCGAAGAACAGCGATCTCGTCTACCTGGCCGTTCAAGGGAGCCGATGGGGCCCGAGCAAGGACCGGGGCGTCCACCGGAGCACCGATGGCGGCAAGACCTGGAAGCTCCTCCTCGCCGGCGATTCCCTGACCGGGCCGAGCGAACTCGCGATGGACCCAACCAATCCGCGGATCCTCTACGCGGCGATGTGGGACCACCAGCGGTTGCCGTGGTACGTGCGCTCGGGCGGCCCGGGCAGCGGGATCTGGAAATCGACCGACGGCGGCGACACCTGGAGCCGCCTAACGAAGGGCCTCCCCGGGCTGATGGGCAAGATCGGCGTCGCCGTCTCGGCCACCGAGCCGAGCCGGGTGTGGGCCATTGTCGAAGCCGACAAGGGCGGCCTCTACCGGTCCGACGACGGGGGCGACTCCTGGAGGCTCGTCAATGGTGATCGGGTCCTCCACGCCAGGCCGTGGTACTACATGCGGATTACCGCCGACCCGACCAACGCCGACGTGGTCTACGTCATCAACGCACCGTTGATGAAGTCGATCGACGGCGGGAAGAGCTTCACCGCCGTCCCCGATGTTCACGGCGACAATCACGACCTCTGGATCAACCCCGCCAACCCGATGAACCTGGCCAAGGCCGACGACGGCGGCGCGGCGATCTCGTTTACCGGCGGCGCCACCTGGTCATCGATCATGAATCAGCCGACGGCCCAGTTCTACCGGGTCAGCGTCGACAACCAGTATCCGTACTGGCTCTACAGCGGGCAGCAGGACAACGGGTCGGTCGCGATCCCGAACGCCGTCATGGGCCAAGGCATTGGAAACGAGGAGTTTCATTCTGCCGGCGGGTGCGAAAGCGCCCATGTCGCATTCGATCCATCCAATCCACGCTATCTGTACGGCAATTGCTACGGCGGGATCATCGGGGAATACGACCGAGTCCTCAAGGCTGAACGCAATGTGATGGCCTATCCGTATCTCGGATTGGCCGAGCCGTCAGATCAAACCAAGTACCGATGGAATTGGTCGAGCCCGATCATTACCTCATCGCACGACCGCAAAGTCATCTATCACGCGAGCAACATCCTGTTCCGCTCGGCCGACCGGGGCCAGAGCTGGGCGGCTGTCAGCCCCGATTTGACCCGAAACGACCGAACCAAACAAGGGCTGGGCGGCGGACCGATTGTCAACGAAGGGGCCGGCGGCGAAGTCTACGGCACGATCTACTACGTGGCCGAGTCGCCCCATGGCGCGAGCGTGCTGTGGGTCGGCACCGACGACGGTCTGGTCCAGGTAACCCGAGACGGCGGGAAGTCCTGGACCAACGTGACGCCGAAGGGGCTGCCCGAGTCGTTGATCAGCATGATCGAGGTCTCGTCGTTCGATCCAGCCACCGCCTACGTCGCGGTGAGCCGCTACAAATGGAACGACAACACGCCGCACCTCTTCAAGACGACCGACTACGGCGCGACCTGGACCCGGCTCGTGAACGGCTTCCAGGACGGCGATCCAATTCGAGTCGTTCGCGAAGATCCCGCCGTCCGCAACTTGCTCTATGCCGGAACCGAAACTGGGTTTTGGGTGTCCTACGATGGCGGCCTGGCCTGGCAGCGGCTTCAGCAAAATCTCCCCCACGTGCCGGTGACCGATATCCGGGTCCATCGGGACGACCTGGTGGTCTCGACCGAGGGCCGGGCCTTTTGGATCCTCGACGACATCACCCCGATTCGCCGGCTGGTCGACGCCGGCGGCACCACCGGCCTCACCCTGTTCCAGCCCCGTACCACTTATCGGACCGCACTCGGGAGCAACGGGACGGCGCCGGGCATGGGCAAGAACGCTCCCCAGGGTGCCCTGATCTCATTCCTGATTCCACGGTTCGATACCACGACGACCGCCAAGCTCGAGATCCTGGATCCTCAAGGCCTCGTGGTTCGAACCTATGCGACCGACGCCAAGCCGGCCGAGGGCAACAAGCTCACGGTCAAGTCCGGTTTCAACCGGGTAGTCTGGGACCTCCGACGATCGGCCGTGACCCAATTGGTCGGGGTGTTCAGCGCCGAGGCCGGCACGGCCGCCAACGGCTATCGGGTCGCTCCCGGTCGCTACCAGGCTCGACTGACCGTCGGCAAAGAAGCCGCCACCCGAAGCATTGATGTCGTTCCCGATCCAAGGACCAACCCTTCGGCCGAGGATATCCGCGGCCAGCAAGAGTGGCTCGCCCAAGCCGCGGCGCGGGTCGATGAAATCAACCGGAACACCATCACGCTGCGAGCGATTCGGGACCAGGTCAAAGGAGTGATCGAACGCACCGCCGGACAGCCCGGCGGCGATTCCGTCGCGGTCGCGGGCAAGCCGTTGACCGTGGCGATCGACTCGGTCGAGGGAGTGATGATCAACGCCAAGGCCAAGACCTTTCAAGATGTGATCAACTTCCGCAACGGGCTCAATGATCAGTATCTCAATCTGATCGCCGCCATCGATGGCACCGACGCCCCGGTCACCCTGGGAATGCGGACCCGGTTCGGCGACCTCGAGAAGACCTGGGCCCCGATCGCCGAACGGGTCCGCCAGATCATCGGCGCCGATGTCGAGCGATTCAATGCCGCGGTTCGGGCTCGGAACCTGCCGGCGGTGATCGTGCCCAAGACCCGAGAGCCGATTCCATGACCGGCGAGTTTCGGTTCACCGATGCGATGGTCCCCAAGGGGTATGACGCGTTCCTCGTCCCTCGGCTGTTCAACCCCTGGGCCGAAGCGTTGGTGGCCGCCCTGGCGCCAGAGCGCGGGCGGCGGGCGCTCGACGTCGCCTGCGGTCCCGGTACGGTGGCCCGGGTCCTCTCGAAGCGACTGGGGCCGCAAGGGATCGTGGCCGCCTGTGACTCCTCGCCGGCCATGATCGCCCAAGCCGAGTCGAAGCCCGGGATCGCCGACGGGGCGCCGATCGCGTACAGCGTGAGCCCCGCGGTCCCGTTGCCCTACGGCGACCAGACGTTCGACGTCGTCACCTGCCAGCAGGGCCTCCAATTCTTTCCCGATGCCAGGTCGGCGTTAGGCGAAATCCACCGGATCCTGGTGCCCCGCGGAAAGATCGGGGCCAGCGTCTGGTGTCCGCCGGAGGATTGCTCGGTGTTCTACGCCTTTCAGCAGACCCTCCGAGTGGCCGGTCTGACCGCGCTGGCCGATTTCATGAACATTCCGTTCCCGCGGTGGACCGGTGAGGATCTGGCCGGCCGGGCCCGCGAGGTCGGCTTCCAGTCGGCCGGCGTCGAAACCGAAACCCGGGAACTGGTGTTCGAAGGCGGCATCCCCGAGACGCTCGAGGCCTTCACCGGGACGCCGATCGGTCCGTTGTTGGCCAAGCTGACCGCGGAGGAGGGCGGAGCGGTTCGTCGGGCCGCCGACCAGTGCTTCGCACCCTTGGTGGTGAATGGCGCCGTCCGGGGCCCGATGCGATCCTGGGTTCTCAAGGGCATTGCCTGACAATGCTTCGACGGGTGTCGGTCATCACCAGCGAGGGCGAGTTGGCCATGCCCGATGAATTGAGCGCCGGCCAACGGGTCGGACGGCTGCTCGGCGAGCAGGGGATTACGTTGGTCTACGGCGGGCTCGCGGTCGGAGCCGCGGGCGCCGTGGCCGAGGCAGCGGCCGAAGCGGGCGGGCGTCTGGTCGGGGTCATCGTCGCGTCTCCGCTTCCGGTTCGCGAGGACCTCGTTGAACGGCGCGAGGTCGGGTCAGAGGAGGAACGGCGAGCCGCAATTGCCACGCTGGCTGACGGGTATCTCGCGCTGCCGCGGGGCTTCGATTCGATCGAGGATGCTCTCGACACCTTCCGATGGCGAAGCGACGGCGGCCCCGAACAGCCATTGGGCCTCCTGGACGAGGACGACTACTTCTCCCGCTTGGTCGGTCAGGCCGCCGACCCGGTGCTGGACCGTTTTTTTGCCGAGACCCAGCGAGGCCGCCTGGTGGTTGGAAAGAACCCGGCCGACTTACTCCGGCGCCTGGCCGAGTACCGACCGCCCGAAACCCGGCGCGACAACCCTTTTGACGACGAGTGAGACCCTGATGCCCGCCTTCACTTCGCTGCTGCTCGCCGCGGCCCTCGTGGGACCCGGCTCTGACTACCAGGCCGTGTTCTTCCGAGCCGCCCCCGGCCACCTGGTCCACCTGATCGATGCCCTCAAGGCCCGGATGCCGGTCTACCAGGCCGCGGGCGAGCCCCAGCCGGTGTTGATGCGCCACGCCCAGGGCGATCAATGGGATCTCGTGCTGCTCGTTCCGATCGGAACGCTGGCCGAACACTTCGGGACCGAAAAGGCCACCCGATGGGCCGCAGCCGCCAAGAGGGTCGGGTTCGACGAGCTGCTATTCAAGCAGCTGATGAACGACTGGGTGTCTTGGCAAGAGGAGCTCTACGTCGAGGGGCCACCCGCCGCTGAGTTGGAGACCACCGCCAGCAACTCGGGGTACTTCCACCTCGAGATCTTCCAGGCGCTGGCCGGAAAACGCGACTCGCTGATGACCGAACGGTTGATGGAAGACGATTTTTCCAAACGGATCGGCCGGCCGGTCAATTTTATCTTCAAGAAGATCACCGGGCCGGCTTGGGACGTCTTCACCATTGGGTTCTATCGCGATCTCCAACATTACGCCGAGCCCGCCGCCGTGTCCGCCGAGGAACAGGAACAAGCGGCCAAGGCCGCCGGATTCGCATCGCGGAGCGACATTGGGCCGTATCTGCGACGGTTCCTGAACGCCCATCACGACACCTTGGGGTCGGTCGTTCGGTGAACCCGCTGGAGATCGTCGCGGTCTTCTTTGGGATCGTCGCGGTCTACCTGAATGCTCGTCAAAATGTTCTCGGGTGGTCCACCGGCCTGATCAACGTCGGACTCTACACCTATCTGTTTTTCAAGAGCCAGCTCTTCGCCTTGATGGCGCTTCAAGTGTTTTTCTTCGTGATTTCGTTGTACGGCTGGTATCAGTGGCTTCGGGGCGGCGACCGCAAGACCGGTCTCCCCGTGAGTAGAACCCCCCGGCAGCTCGGCCTGATTCTGACCGCCGCCGCGATCGTCGGCTCAGCCGGTCTCGGCTGGGTGCTCGACCGGTACACCCCCGGACAGCAGCCCTACCTCGATTCATCGATCTCGGTCGTCTCGATGGCGGGCCAATGGATGATGGCTCGGAAGTACCTTGAGACCTGGTGGGTCTGGATCGGCGTCAACACCGTCTCGGTGCCGTTTTTCGTTTTTCGGGGCGAGTATCCGACGGCCGTTCAGTACGCGGTGTTCTGGGCACTGGCGGTGAGCGGATTGGTCCAATGGCGTCGCTCCCTCGTCGCATCGTCCTGACCGGGTCGGAGTCGACCGGCAAGAGCACCCTGGCACGAGGGTTAGCCGATCACTTCCAAGTCCCGCTGATTCCGGAGTTCTCTCGCTCGTACGCCGAAGGCCTTAACCGGCCCCTCACCGCGGCCGACGTCGAGCCGATAGCCCGGGGTCAGGCCCTCGCGGAGAAGCTGGGGCTTCTGGACCAAGCCCTCGCGGTGTTCGACACCGATCTCGTCAGCACCTACGTGTACGCACGACACTACTACGGCGCCGTGCCTAAGTGGATCGCCTCGGCCATCCGCCGCTACCCGCCCTCGGCCTATCTCCTCTGCGATATCGACCTCCCGTGGGTTTCAGACGGGATCCGCGATCAGCCCCACGACCGGGCGGCTATTCACCGGCAATTCCAAGCGGCGTTAGGGTCGTTTGGGATCGAGCCGCTGCCGATTCAGGGCACTGGCCCGTCGCGGCTCGAACACGCGATTGCGGCCCTCACTCGATGGCCAAACCGGCAGCGATAGAATCGCATTAATCGGGCACTCAGTTGCGCTCCGCCATCACGACCGGCGATGTTTGCGCCCCGATGACACTCACCGCCACTACCCTCGATCTCGACGCCGCGCTGGCCCGCTTGGGCTACGCGGAGTTTCGACCTGGGCAACGCGAAGCAGTCGAGACGATCATCCAACGCCGGCAACTCTTGTTGGTGGCGCCGACCGGCGGTGGCAAGAGCCTGATCTATCAGCTGCCCGCCACGGTCTTGGGCGGGACCACGTTGGTGGTCTCCCCGCTGGTGTCGTTGATGCACGATCAGGTCGCGGCCATGTCGGCCCGGGGTGTTCCAGCCACGTTTCTCGCGGCCACGCTCAGCTCGGAGGAGGTCCGGAGCCGGATGTCCTCCCTGGCCCGGGGCGGCTATTCCATCGCCTATGTCGCGCCTGAGCGACTGGCGTTTTCCGGCTTCCGAAGCCTCGCGCGTGACTTGGATTGTCCACTGGTTGCGGTCGACGAGGCCCACTGCATCAGTGAATGGGGACACGACTTTCGGCCCGAGTACCTCCAGATCGGCGACTTAGTCGCCGATCTCTCCCAAGCTCGCGTACTCGCCTGCACCGCCACCGCGACGCCGATCGTGCGGGACGAGATCCTGGCCCGGCTCGGGTTGCCGGCCGACACCCCGCAATTGGTTCGGGGCTTTGCTCGGCCTAATCTCGGACTCCGGGTCCGCGATACTCGTTCGGCGGCGGAGGCTGCCCGGATCGTCGACGAGACTCTCTCCGAGGCCATCGGGATGCCGAAAGCCGCCCGCGGCACGGCGATCATCTACGCTCCGACCCGCCGCAAGACCGAAGAGGAGGCCGATCGTCTCAAGTCGGCCGGCTGGCGAACGGCGGCGTATCACGCCGGACTCGACGGTGCTACCCGAGAAAAGGCCCAGCAGCGATTTCGCGATGGCAAGCTCGAGGTCATCGTCGCAACCAATGCCTTCGGGATGGGCATCGACCGAGCCGACGTCCGAGCGGTGATTCATTTGGCCCCGCCCGGATCGGTCGAGGCGTATTACCAAGAAGTCGGCCGGGCCGGACGCGACGGGGCCGACGCGATCGGCCTCCTCTGTACCAGCCCCGGTGACCTCCCACTTCGGCGCCGGCTCCTCGAGTCACCCACCGAGGGTGAAGCGCCGGACCCAGCCCGGGTCCAGCACCGGTGGTCGATGTTTCTCGAACTGATGCGATGGGCCGAGGGCGGCACCTGCCGCCACGACGCGATCCTCCGGTACTTCGGCGACGAAGCGGAGACGCTGGCCGGCTGCGGGCGGTGTGACACCTGCACCGCACTGGACGAACCGGAAGCGGCCAACGCTCTCGACACCGCCACCACCGTTCGTAAGGCATTGAGTGCGGTGGCTCGCACCCACGGCAAATTTGGGCTCCAGGCCGCCCTCAACCTGTTGGCCGGCATCCCGGACCCTCGGCTAAGCCGCTCGGGACTCGACTCGACCAAGACCTTCGGCGTCCTCAAGGACAAAAGTCCGGAATGGATTCTCTCTCTCCTTCGTCGCTGTGTGACAGCCGGGTGGGTGGACTTTACCACCGGTGACCGTCCAATGGTCTTGCTGACCCCGGCCGGGAAGGTGGTGCTGTTCGCTGAGGGGCCCGTTCGGGTGTTGCTGCCGCCCGACGAAACCGGCCGGCCGAAGACCCGGAGCGGCGGGAGCACCAAGCGAAAGGCGGCCGCCGATCCGGGCCTCGATCCATCCGATGCGGCTCTGTTCGAAGCCCTTCGAGCCCGAAGGCTGGAATTGGCTCGGGCCGGGGGAGTACCTCCGTACGTGGTGGCCAGCGACCGGACCCTCCGGGAACTGGCCGAACTGAAGCCGAGGTCCTTGGCCGATCTCGAGGGGATCTACGGAATTGGACCGGCCAAGGCAGCCCGGTATGGCAAGGATTTGCTTGCGGTTCTCAAGGCCGGCTAGCCGACGCCCGACCAGCCGCCACTCGCGCCCGCCACAGGTAGACTGGAACGCCCAGCAGGAGCAGCAAGGCCCCCCGGACCGCATTGAGCGGATTCGAGGTAATCGAACCAAACACCACGTACGCCGCCGCGACCACGAAGATCGTGACGGTGACCGGAAACGCCGGGCACCGAAAACCAGAGGTTGTCGGAGTCTTCCGCCGAATCACCACCAACGCCAAGCCGGTCGAGCCGAAGAAGATCCAATCGGCAAACACCACGTAGTCGAGCAGCTGAGCGTAGGCATTGGTCAGGACCAACACCGTGGCCCAGAGTCCTTGGAACACCAACGCCGCCGTCGGGGTCTGGTAGCGCGGGTGGAGCTTCCCGAACCAGTCAAAGAACAATCCATCGCGAGACATGGCCTGATAGACTCGCGGCGCCGACAAGATCGTGAGACCGAGAAACCCGAACGTCGACGCGACGATCCCCGCACTGATGAACCGGCGGCCGGCATCGCCAAGGAACACGCCCATCGTCTCCGCCGCCGGCGCCCGGCTCGCGGCCAAACCGCCGGGGCCTAAGGCCTTCAAATACGCCACGTTGGTTAGGAGATAGGCCAAGACGACCACCGCAACACCCACCAAGATGGCCTTCGGCAGCACCCGCTCGGGATCGATGAATTCCTCGGCAATGTTATTGGTCTGCTGCCAGCCGCCGTACGAGAACAACACCGGCACTAAGGCGGCGGAAACGGCCAGCCAGAGATTGGCCGGCTCCGCGACCACCGTCGCGGCTTCCGGCAGGGCCTGGGTGTCACCCAGGAATGCGACGACGATCAGCACCCCAATCGCCCCAAGCTTCAAGACCGTGAACAGGTTTTGAACCCACGCACCCCAGGTCACCCCGAACACGTTCACCAGCGTCAGCAGCCAGATCGAGGTCACCGCAATGACCGGGATGCCGGCCGCCGACCATCCCAACAGCGAGGTGAGATAGTTGGCAAAGGTGTAGGAAACCGCCGCGATCGCTCCCGTGGCGATGATCAGCATCATGGCCCAGGCATCCAGGAATCCGGCCAAGGGGCCAAAAGCCTCGCGGAGATAGGCGTACTGTCCGCCCGCCCTGGGCAACCGCTGACCCAACTCCGCAAAAATGAAGGCCCCCGCAATCGCCACGACCGCGCCTAACGCCCAGACGCCAAGCACCAAGCGGCTGCTTCCGACCCGCTCCGCGACGATGGCCGGGTTGAGGAAGATCCCCGACCCAATGATTCCGCCCACGACCGCCATGGCACCACTGAACAGCCCGAGCTTGCGGGCGTAGGTCGTCACGGAGGAGTCCCAGTGGCCCACGGCTCGGTCGGCCGGACGAGTTCAAAATTCTCGGGCGGCTTCCGGCCGGCTAAGTGTTCGACGAAATAGTCCCACCGGCGCCGGATCACGTACGGTTCGTTGAGGCCGTGAGCCCGATTCGGAAGCACCAAGTAATCGAACGACTTGTTGGCTTTGATCAGGGCGTCGACCACCTGAACGGTCATCGCCGGGTGGACATTGTCGTCCATGTCGCCGGTCAGCAAGAACAGCTTGCCCTTCAAATTCTTGGCGTACCCGCCGTTGGCCGAGCTCTCGTAGTTGTCGGTCTTGCGGAGGGTGTCGCGTTTCATCAGGCCCTGATACTTCTCCGACCAGTAGATGTTGTAGCTCCGGTTGTCATGGTTGCCGCTCGACGACACCGCCACCTTGAAGAAATCGGGATACCGGAACATCGCGTCAGTCGAGGCAAACCCGCCGCCGGAATGGCCAAAGATCCCGATTCGGTCCAAATCCAGAAACCGAAACCGGGCGCCAAGCTGCTTGATGACCGCGACATGGTCGGGCAGCCCGTTATCGGTGAAGTTGGCGTAGTAGTTGTCGTGGAACGCCTTCGATCGCATCGGGGTGCCGAGATGATCGATCTGGAGCACGACGAAGCCAAGTTGCGCCAAGGCAAACGCCTCACCGCCCGATTTGAAATTCCAGCCACCCACACTGCCGACTTGGGGACCCGGATAGATGTTGTTGATGACCGGATACTTGACCGTCGTGTCGAGTCCCGGTGGCAAGTACATCACGCCATATAAATCGGTCACCCCATCGCGGGCTTTGGCCGTAAAGACTCGACCGGGCTGCCAACCGGCCTCCTTGAGACGGCTGATGTCCGCGGTTTCGAGGGTCCGGAGGACCCGGCCGTCTACCGGCGATCGGAGCACCGTCACCGGAGCCGTCTCGATCCTCGAATACGAGTCAACGATGTATTTGCCGCTCGGGGAAAAATCGATCGCGTGGTGGGCATCCTCAGGCGTCAGCAGGATGAGACCGGTGCCATCGTAGTTTACCCGATACAACTTGGCATAGTACCAAAACTGTCCGGCCTCGCGGCCTCGCGCGGTGAAGTAGACTTGTTTCGTGGCTTCGTCGACATATTGGATGGCGCTCGCAAACCACGGCCCTTCGGTGAGCCGATTCTTGAGCTTCCCGTCGGCGCCGTAGCGATAGAAATGGGCCCAGCCATCGCGCTCCGACCACCAGAAAATGTCCTGGCCGTCCTTCGTCGTGTACCAGCTCTGGGGATCGGTCGGTGGCGACCACTCGGCAAACGTGGCCATGCTGTCGCTTGCCACCACGGTCGTTGCTCCGGTCGTCGCGTCCACCGCGGTCAACCAAGCTCGCTTTGACCCCCGCGACAGCGCTGAGAGGTAGACCCGGTCGCTCGCTTCGTTCCAGATCGAGTCCCGGGCGGATCCGACGCTGTTGAGCTGAACCGGCACCGGGCTCAGTTGCGCCACGACGTTGGCTTTGGTCGTCACATCGATCAGATGGACGGTGGGAACCGGAATCACACTGTCGCCGGGGAGGGCGTAGGGCTGGCTGTAGTGCTTGGGACGCTGCGGGGTCATCGAGATGTAGTGCATGTGTTCGACCCGCCGTTCATCCTGCCGCCCCACCGCCAACTTCTTCGAGTCGGGAGACCACCGAATCGTCGGTCGCCGCGGTTGGGGCCGGACCAGCTCGCCGGGCCGCGGCATCGTGAGTCCATAGCCCCAATACTCGACGCCGTCGGTGGTTAACTGAGTCGAGTCCTTCCCGCCCCGGGGCCGCACCCACACGTTATGCCCCGCCACAAACGCCTCCAGCTTCCTGTCCGGCGACAGGACATACGGCACCTCGCTTGGTAACGTATCCGACACCGTACACCGGTATCCGGAGATGTCGCAGACGAAGAGCTTCTTGCTGGCGGTGAACCGGATTTCAGTTTCCCTGTCACCGTCGTTCCCAAACTTGAACGTCGCAAACGGCAATCGGCTCGGATCGTAGGCGGTATCCCGCGCCACCGACATCGCGGCCGCCAGCCTCGCGTTGTCGAACAACAGGCCTCGGCTCCCCCGAACCGGATCGACGACGACGTACTCCGCCCCGGTCGCCGTCTTGTTCCGATACCAGAACCGGTTGCCATCCGCCAACCACTGCGGCCGAACCGAGTCGCCCGACACCAACCGGCTGGTATTCCAAGCCAAGAGCCGATCGGCCCGCGAGTAATCCGCCTGAGCCGCCACCTCCGCGCCCCATCCCAACCCAACCAGCAAAACCATCCCAACCCGCATACCCCACCTCCGCCGAGTGCCGAGTGCCGAATGCCGAATGCCGAATGCCGAATGCCGAGTGCCGAGTGACGAGACCGCCGAGACCGCCGAGACCGCCGAGACCGCCGAGACCGCCGAAACCAATGTCCCGCCTGAAGCCCTTCCCCGCCAGGGCCGGTCACCAACGCAAAATGGGCGGGCACGAGGCCCGCCCATCCTGGGCAATCGGTACCAGCGACCGATCAGCGCCCGCAGGTCCGCCGATCTCGCCGATCCTCACGCCGGTCTCGGACATCCTCCCGCCGGTCCCGGACATCCTCGCGACGGTCCCGAACATCCTCCCGTCGGTCGGCCACCCCACCGACGTGGCGCCGATCACGCCGATCCTCCCGACGATCCCGAACATCCTCCGCCCGGTCCCGCCGGTCCTCCCGCTTATCCCTAACATCTTCGACTCGGTCCCTGACCCGCTCCCGCGGGGTACACCGCTGCTGCGCCGCCGCCGAACTGGCCACCACAAGCGCAGTAACGCCCAAAACAACAAACCTGGTAGACATGCTGAATCCTTTAGGCTTAGGGTCGTGGTCCCCGACAATCCCACCCTCCCCCTCACAGACGCCCCCCCGCCCCCCCCGTTAACTCCCCCCCCCAGTGCCGGGCCCCCCGGTGCCGAGCCCCGAGTGCCGAGCCCCGAGTGCCGAGTGCCGAGTGCCGAGTGCCGAGAACTAGCTCCGACCCTCATTTCGGGCTACAATTTGAACAACTCTTCAACAATCCGAGATCCCGATGGATCCGATCGCCGCCCTCGATCACGCCGAGCTGACGCTGTTCCAAAGTCGCACCGCCGGCTCCCGTCAGTGGTTCGAACGAGCCCGCCGGGTCATGCCCGGCGGCGACACCAGGACTGGGACTTTCCACCTCCCCTACCCTCTCTTTATTTCCAAGGGGCAGGGCGGTCTGGTCACCGATGCTGACGGCCATCGCTACCTCGATTTCGTCAATAACTTCACCTCGCTGCTCCACGGGCATGCCCATCCCGCCGTCCATGAGGCCGTGGTGGCTCAGGAGCAGCAAGGCACCGTTCACGGTACCGCCAACGGGCTTCAGGTCGAACTCGCCGAATTGCTCTCGGCCCGGGTGCCCTCGGTTGAGCGGATCCGGTTTTGCAACTCCGGCACCGAGGCCACGCTGTTTGCGCTCCGGGCCGCTAAGGCCTTCACCGGCAAGGCCAAGATCATGAAGATGGAGGGCGGGTACCACGGGTCGCACGACCAAGTCGCCGTGGCCATGGCCCCGCCATACAACACCAGCGCCGCCACCGGCCTCTCTCCCGGTGCCTTGAACGAAGTGATCCTCGGCTCGTTCAATGATCTCGACGAGACCGCCGCCCTGATTCGGAAACACCGCCACGAGTTGGCGGCCGTCATCGTGGAGCCGATGATGGGAGCGGCCGGCGCGATCGTGGCCGAACCTGCGTTCCTAGCCGGGCTCCGGGCCGTAACATCAGAGTGCGGAGTGCTGTTGGTCCTCGACGAAATCATCACCTTCCGGCTGGGATTTGGCGGACTCCAGGAGCGCTATGGAGTCCGCCCCGATCTGACCACTTTCGGTAAGATCATCGGAGGCGGGTTTCCGGTCGGCGCCTTCGGGGGCCGGGCCGATGTCATGGCCACCTACGATCCGACTCGGCCCGGGGCGATCGTGCACTCCGGCACCTATAATGGCAACGCGGTAACCATGGCGGCCGGGCTCAAGACCCTCGAGCTGTTCGACCGGGACGCCGTAAGCCGGCTCAACCAAGCCGGCGACGATCTCCGGCAGCGGTTGCAAGGCATTCTCGACTCGGCGGGCGTTGATGGAGTCGTGGCCGGGACCGGATCGGTCTGTCAACTCCATTTCATGGCGGGGCCGCTCCGAAACGCCAGGGACACCGGTCGGGGCGACCGGCGCCTGCTGCGGCTGATGCACCTGTCGCTGGCGAACCGTGGGGTCTTCACCACGGCTCGCCAGATGTACGTTCTTTCAACCGCGATGACGCCGGCCATGCTCGACCAGTTTGCCGGTCACTTCGCCGAGGCCCTCGGGCCGATCGCCGACGCGGCTCGGCAATTCACCCTCGTGGCAGGTGCCCAATGACTCGATCGATCAGGCTGATGGTGCTCGGTACCCTCGCGGTGACGCCGGGGCTCGCGGCGCAAACCCTCCAGGCTGATGTGGCCAAGATGCTCGACGGCCTCAAAGCCAAGAGTTCGATCTACGCCAAGCACGGCCCGTCGGGCAAGACGATCGACGTCCGCGGCGACATCCCGATGAACACCCTCAGCGTGATCAAGCTCCCGGTGATGATTCAGGTGTTTCGCGACGTCGAGGCCGGCCGGATCAAGCTGACCGATCGCTATCTCATCAAGCCTGAGGATCTTCGGGCTGGGAGTGGCTTGATCCAAACCTTCGACGTCGGGCTCAATCCGACGATTCGCGATTTAGTTCAGCAGATGATCATCACCAGCGACAACACCGCGACCGACATCCTGATCAAGAAGGTTGGCGTGGTCCGGGTCAACGAAACCCTGGCCAAGTTCGGCTTCAAACGGACCCGGCTTCGGTTCACCACCGGTGAGTTGTTTCGCGAGGTTTGGGTTCGGTCCGATCCGAAGAACGCCAAGATGACCGATCAGGAGGTGTTCACCAAAGGCTTCCCGAGCGATACCGGCGGTGCCGGTCGGAGCTTCAAGCTCGAGGGGGACTCGGCCAAGTGGCTGGGGCACACCACCGCGCGCGAGATGGTCGAGATGCTCGAGGGCATCAACGGCGGTAAGTATGCCAACCCGGCCCACAGCAAGGAAATGGTCGCCATGATGCTGGGTCAGCTGTATAGCTCGCGGTTGCCGCAGCGACTGGCCTGGAAACCGGGCGTTTCCATTGCGCACAAGACCGGCGATTGGCCGCCTTATGCTGGGAACGATGTCGGGATCATCTTCTATCCGGGCGGACCGTTGTTCGTGGCGGTCTTCACCAACCAGAACACCGGCGAGTTTTTCGAACTCGAGGCGACTGAGGGGCGGATTGCCGAACGACTGGTGAAGGAACTGAAATGAAATCCCTTCATAATGCCGGTGACCGGGCCGAGCTTCTTCGGCGCCTCAGAACCGTGTCGCCCGAGGCCAAGGGCCAGTTCGGGACCTTGACCGGCCCCCGGATGATTACCCATCTCATTGATTCGAGCCGGATGGCCATGGGCGAGATCGAGGGGCTTGGCACCGGGCTGCCGGTCCTCTCGTGGCCGCCAGTCAAGCAGTTGATCTTGTATGTCCTGCCGATTCCCAAGGCCAGGGCTAAGACTGCGCCGCAGTTGTTGGCCACCAGCCCGACGGAAATGGCCAAGGACGTGGACCGGCTCTGCGGTTTGGTCGAGCGGTTCGCCACGCCGGGGACGACGTTCGCCGCCACGCACCCGGCCTTCGGTTCGATGACGAGGGACTCGTGGGGTGTTTTGGCTCACAAACATATCGACCATCATTTGCGGCAATTCGGCGCCTAATCGCATTTTCCTGCTCTTGATCGTCGGCCTCCCATTTTGGAGTTTGGGAGATGCCGCCGAAATCTTTATTCCTGCAAGCCGTCCGTGACCGAGCCCGGTATCGCCGCCTAAGCCCGCGGACGGAGCAGGCGTATACGAGTTGGATAGTTCGGTTCATTCGCTACCACCGGCTCCGTCACCCGACCACCATGGGGGCGGTCGAGGTGGCCGCCTACCTCACCTACCTGGCCGCCGAGAAGAAGGTGTCGGCGGGGACGCAGAACCAGGCCCGGAGCGCCCTGTTCTTCCTCTATCACGAGGTCCTGCACCTTGATCTCGGTGACTTGGGTTCCTTTACCTGGGCCCTTCCGACTTCCCGGGTGCCGGTGGTGCTGAACCACGCTGAGGTGGCGGCGCTTCTGGGACAGCTCGAGGGAACGATGGCGATCATCGGGTCGCTGCTCTACGGGTCGGGGCTTCGGTTGTTGGAGTGCTTGACCCTCCGGGTCAAGGACATCGATCTCAGTCTGGGGGAAATCAAGGTCCGAGCCGGCAAGGGCAACAAGGATCGGATTACGATGGTCCCTCAGTCCGTCAAGTCGAAGTTGCAAGGGCACTTAGCGGCCGTTCGACTACGTCATCAGGGCGATGTGGCCGCTCAAATCGGGGTGGCGCTTCCGGGGGCCTTGGAGCGGAAGTACCCCCGAGCTGATCGGGAGTGGGCCTGGTATTGGGCCTTCCCGGCGCACCGGAGCTATCAAGATGAGACCACCGGCAAGCACCGGCGTCATCATCTTCACGAGTCAGCTGTCCAGCGGGCCATCAAGCGGGCGGTGTTGGCGGCGGGGATCCCGAAGCGGGCAACCTGTCACACCCTGCGGCACTCCTTTGCGACCCACTTGTTGGAGTCGGGGTACGACATCCGAACGGTGCAAGAGCTCCTGGGGCACTCGGACGTCAGCACCACCATGATCTACACCCACGTCCTCAACCGGGGCGGGCGGGGGGTGGTAAGTCCGATGGACGCGTTGGCTGGCGACCAAGGGGCGGCGAAGCGTGAATAAAGTGATATCTTGCTTGGGAAGCGGTGTTTGGGGTCGTGGGTGGCCCCGCCCGCCGCATACAACAAAGTTAGGGCGCATCCTGGCACCTGCTCATAGATGAAATCCTTGTATTGCTGGCGCTGCCGGATGGACATGCCGATGCTGGACGAAGCCGAGTTCGCTCAGGTCGCGGCCTTGTACCGGGACGCGGTGTCCAGCATTAAGGCGTTCCGCGCCGAGCACGGCCTTCCGCTCGAGGGCATATCCCTCGACCAACATTTTCAGCCGCTTCGCGCGCTCTACACGAGGCTGACCGGTTTCGACGAGCCGAACCATCTGGCTATCCTTCATCATCGCCTTTCCCTCTACGGGCCGCCATGCGCAGCATGTGGCCGTCCGTTGCGGACTCCGGCCGCGAAGCTTTGCGCCGCCTGTGGCTCGCCCCGGGCAGTGAATTGACCGACCGGGCCTCGTATGTCTAGCCTTGACAGCTGGCGGCAGACATTCGTGCGAGGCGCGCTCGTGCTGCTCGGGCTCGCCGTTGCTGCAGCGGCGGCTTGGTACACCGTGCGATTTCCCGAAGCGGGCGATTACTGAATGCCGGGGCCGCTACGCTGCCGCAGCCAATGCACGGGACACCATGGGCGTGGACGGTTTTGTCCCGGCGAACACTCGGAGCCAGATCGTCCAGTCGGCGGACTGCGGTACCAGACGGCGGGTCGGCCAGTTCAGGTAGGCATCACCCTCCACGATGCGCCCTAACCCAGCGTTGCAGACGGACGGGCGCAATGGCTCCGTTTGACAAGTCGCGGCCGCGCCCCGATGTTGTTGGGAGGACGGCGCGGCCGCTCGCCTGCGGTGCGGCGCCCGCCGCTGAACGCTAAGCCGTTAGACCCCACCGACAAGCATCGCGTTACCTTTCGCCCATGCCTGAGATATCCCGGTTCCTGGGGATCGTGATCCGGATGTACTTCCTCGACCATGATCCGCCCCATTTTCATGCCGCTTACGCGGGTGCGGAGGCGCAAATCCGTATCCGCCCCGTTGGCCTCCTCGGTGGCGCCCTGCCGCCCCGCGCCTTGGCCCTTGCGGTGGAGTGGGCTACACTCCATCAGGCGGAGTTGTTAGAGAACTGGCGTCGGCTGCATAGCGACGAGCCGCCAGCCAAGATTGCACCTTTGGAGTAGCCTATGCACCCGCGGATTGTCGCAGTGCGCGTCGCCGGCCCGTTCCGCGTCGCGCTCGACTTCACCGACGGCTCCCACGGAGTGGTCGACCTGGCCCCCTTAATTGCAAGGCGAGGTGGCGTGTTTGGGGCCCTCCAGGACCCCGCCTTTTTCGGCCAGGTGTTCGTTGACCCCGACGCGGGCACCATCGTCTGGCCCAATGGCGTCGACCTTGATCCGGACGTGCTCTACGAGGCCGCGAATGCCACCCCTGTCGGTGGGGATCACGGCGCCGGTGGGGTCTAACAAGCAAATGCAGCTGACGAGGGCGCTCACCTTGCGGCTTCGCCGCAAGCGCCCTCGCAGCTGATTTGCAAGCCGTTAGACCGCAACCCGAGACCCCGTGAACCGCAGCCAACAGGCGATCAGCCACGTTGATCTTCGTGAGGTGGTCCTTCCCCGTTTGGTAGGGCAGGTTTTCCATGTTACGAGCGGCGACGCATTTGATCGCATCTTGACCACTGGAGCGATACTTCCGAATGTGGGCGGCGCTTTCCGCGCCAATTGGGGCGAGTCGCAACTCTCGTACTTCCAGGAGCAGGGCTGCATTTCCGTCTGCGATCTCAGGACGGCGTCCGCAGCTCAGATCGACCGAGGGCTCGAGAACTACTACTTCCTGGACCCATGCCATCGATGGAACCCGGTCGTCTTCCTGATACTCGCCCCGGAGGCTCACCGGCAAGTGCTGTCTTGGGCTGACGCAGTCCTGCTCGGGGGGCCCGCGATCGCGGGCGTTCCAAACATTGAGGCCGGCCACAACGGGCAGATCCCAATTGCGCTGATCACGATGGCGCTCGCGGTCAGCGTGGACCGTGGCGACCTGCCGATCGCTCTGTCGCAACCATAGACCGGCTGCCCGTTGCGGTCTAACCCAGTGTTGCAGGCGGACGGGCGCCCGGCGGTTCGGTTTGACAAGTCGCGGCCGCGCCCCGATGTTAGTCGGTGGACGGCGCGGCCGCTCAGCTCGGAGTGGCGCCCGCCGCTGAACACTAGGTCGTTAGGCCGCTGACCGAGACCGCTACCATGCCTACTCCCGATGTGGCCGAAGTGGCTGCTCGCTTTCTCCGGGCGGCAAACGCCGGTGCATGGGGCGCCGTCGTCGCCGACATCCACCCGGCCACAGCGAGCCGCCTGCGGAGCGAAGCGCTGTGGCATGTCGCGGCGACGCTTGAGCTCCGCCGGCTGAGCGCCTCCACGCCGGCGGGCATGATCGGCGTTGGCTTCAACGCTGACGATATTCCAGGCCTCCTTGCCCGGTTTGCCTCGGTGCCAGTGCCGCATTTCCCGGAGGCACCGACGGTTGGAATGCTCGAGGCAATGCCGATCCGCGACTTCCTGATCCTCTTTCTCGCCGGGTGCGACGTTCGTCGGCCCCGTCACCTCCTGGCGGTGGTCCCATTTGGCAGCGCCGCCGCCTTCGCGGTCTGGACCAGCGAACCGCCGACCGAGCTGGACGCCGACAGATTCCGAGCCCAACCGACGGTCGCTGACCTCCCCAGCCCCGAGTGCTTGGCACTCCACTTCACCGACGACCGCTGGTGGGCGGTACCGGACCGCTGGATGATGCTCTTTGCCCCCTCAGAGCCCGGCGACCGCGGTCCGGACGAAGGTTCAGTGTAGGCGCCCCTCAGCGGCCTAACCCGGGCGTTGCAGCGGACGGCCGCCCAGAGCGCCGGTTTGACAAGTCGCGGCCGCGCCCCGTTGTTGATCGGTGGAGGGCGCGGCCGCTCGGCTCCGTGCGGGCGCCCGCCGCTGAACGCCGAGTCGTTAGGCGGCCTTGCATTGGTGCGATAATGACCAAACGTGTGCCCCCTCCATTTCTCGTCGGTGCTTCCGTGGCCGGCTTCCTCGCGCTGTCGATCACCAGTCTCGGCCTTGCCGCCATTTGGATCCCGATTGGCGACATCTTCCGGCCGACCTTTTCCCTGGCGGTGATCGTGCTCGGGCTCGCCGGAGCGGTCCTTCACGCATTGATTGCTCCGTCCCGGTGGCCATACTCCCCCGGCGTGGCTTGCGGCGGAGTCTGGGTTGGCCTAATCGCACTTCTCGCTGCTTACCACCTCTTTTGGCCGGGCCAGGTCATGGGATGCATGGCGGGTATTGACGAATGGTTGTGCCCGGGGCCTGTTCAGATCGTCACTGAGGGCTGGGGGGCTGTTGCTGCGGCGACCAGACATGCTGTCGTCGCGGGCGGGGTCGCAATGCCGCTGGCAGCGGCGGGGGCGTGGATGAGACGGCGTATGCCCATTCAGCGAGGGTCGTGACCCCATTCGGCCTGCTGCCTCCAAAGCGGCCGCCTAACCCAGTGCTTGCAGCGGACGGGCGCCCGTCGCTCCGTTTGACAAGTCGCGGCCGCGCCCCGATGTTGATCGGAGGACGGCGCGGCCGCTCGGTTCCGTGCGGCGCCCGCCGCTGAAGCACAATTCGTTAGGACGCAACCCCGCCCTCTGCTTCTTGCCGTCGCACCCAAGGCGACTTTCAGGTGCCCAGTGTCGTTAAAGCCATTCGTCGAATGCGCCGGCCGTCGGGCCTACTACATCTCGATCTCCGCGCCGAGCGAAGCCGTATTGCCCACCGTCGCCGAGCCCTTTGCGGCAATGCTGTGGAGCGCCAGAACGGCCAGCGCTGAAGAGATGTCGGCCGTCGCCGCTCGCCTCATCGAGGCCGGGTGCACGTATTTCGTGGCGGGCGGCGAAGAGTGCGAAGCCTGGCACGATGCCGCGGACCACGCCTTCCTGGAGCTAAATCTCGGCGGCGAGGAGTACGACCGCCGCTTCCTCATGACAACGTGGCATGCCGGCGAGCCCGTTGACGAGGTCGCATTCCATCTCGGAATGTGTGCCGCGCCTGCCGCCCGGCCGGGTCGAGTCTACTCCGACCTGCTGGTGATTCAGTATGGTGGCGACGAGGCGCTTGGAACTCAGCTACGTGCCGCCGTCGCTGGTTATACCGCTCAGACGTGATGACCGAGATCGGTCCCCGTTGCGTCCTAACAACGCGTTGCTGCAGCCGGGCGCGACGGGCCGCCGTTTGACAAGTCGCGGCCGCGGCACAATGTTGGTTCTCGGTTGCCGCGGCCGCTCGGTTCCGTGCCTAGGCGCCCGCAGCAGAACGCGGATACGTTAGGCACATGCGACTGGCATCACAGATCGTGGGCTTCCCACCGGTGGTCGCGGGTTTCCGGGCATCGCGCAACGCGCGGCTGTACAACGGGTTATGGTCGTCGCTAGATTCCGACAATGGCCCTTGGTTTCACCTGGGATCCGGCGAAGGCAGCGGCGAACGTTCGGAAGCACGGGGTCTCGTTTGAAGGCGCCTCCACCGCTTTCGGCGATCCACAGTCGATCACGGTCCCCGACCCACTCGATTCGGTGGCCGAGAGCCGTTTCGCGTTGATCGGCAGCACCTCGCGGGGACTTATTGTCATCGTATCGCATACCGAGCGCAACGATACGATTCGGATTATCAGCGCTCGAAGAGCCACCCGCCGTGAGCGGGCGACCTATGAAGAAGATCAGTAAGTCGGAGCGGTCCTCCGACGGGATGCGAGCGGAGTACGACTTCTCTAACGGGGTCCGTGGCAAGTACGCCGCTCGGTACCGGGCTGGGACCAACGTCGTGATGCTCGACCCCGATGTGGCGGCGACTTTCAAGGATGCCGAGGCGGTCAATCGGGCGCTCCGGGCGTTGATCGCGGCCGTGCCGGTAGCCCGCCGTCGAACCCGGCGCGCACGCAGTGCCTAACAAGTGGATGAAGCTGACGGCCGCCTGTGGCGGCCGCAGCTTATCCACAGGCCGTTGGGCTGCACCGCCCGTGCTCCCTTCCGCGCGAGGAAGCCGTCCTCCGCCACCTTTTGCGCTTGGCCGGGGACAGTGATCGCGGTCACCGCACTCCCCGCCCCGCTGCCTTACTCTTCGGGTCATGGTAACCAAGGCCGCGATCGCCTCATTCTGCGGAGTTGTCCTGGCAACCGCCTGCACCAACACATTCGACTGCACTCTAGTCGAGACATTCCCCCTCGAGATCTTTCCCGTGGATGTTGTGTCGGGAGCCTCGATCGCCGACAGCGCTACGGCCACAGCCAGTCTTGGTGGCCGCAACTGGCCACTCGAACCGTATCGCAGCGACCCTGCTGGCCGGCTCTCCAGCCTCTGGGGTGGTGGCGGCCCGGGCAGTTACCGCATCGCGGTCCAGCACCCACGGTACAATGCCTGGGATACGACCCAGGTGCTGGTGTTGGCCGCCCCCGGCTGTGAGGGGTTTGTCAGCGTGGCGCTCACAGTCCGGCTGACTGCACGCTAGCATCCCGTCATTCGGCGCAGCCCAACCCGTGCTTGCAGGCGGACGGGCGCCCCAGGCTCCGTTTGACAAGTCGCGGCCGCGCCCCGATGTTGATCGGTGGACGGCGCGGCCGCTCAGTTCCGAGTGGCGCCCGCCGCTGAAGCATAGGTCGTTATGCGGCTCCGGAGGCCGGCCGATGAGCTAGTTGCGCAGGCCTGAGCACCACGGGGGGGAGGCGGCGATGGCGAAACGGGTTTTCATCTCCTTCAAGGCTGAGGACAAGCCCCATGTCGACGGGCTGCGGCTCTTGGCGAGTACGCCCCTCTTCGAGCTGGAGTTCTACGACGAGTCGGTTCGAACGCCGTTCGACAGCTCGAATGCCGCCTACATCAAGCAGCGCATTCGCGAGAAGATCTCCCGCTCCGGCGTGGTTCTCTGCCTAGTAACGGAGGACACTCATACGAGCCGGTGGGTCGACTGGGAACTCGAGACCGCTATTGAGCTCGGCAAGCCGATCGTTGCTATGGCAGCGAAGGGCGTCAGCCGGGCGACTCTGCCTTCTTCGATTCGGGGTAAAGTCGAGTTTCGCAGTTGGGATCCGCACAAGCTAAACAGCATACTTGACGCTGCAAAGCCAGTGAAATGAATGCGGCCCTGCTTCTAGATGAGCCGCATAACAAGCCAATGAAGCTGGCGGTCGCCTACCATTTTTTGGGAATGTTACGGCTAGGTAAATTAGCGATTGAAATAGATGTGTTGATGAACCATGTAGGCTAAGCCCCTGCAGGCGGTTTAAGATTC
>JANNQX010000239.1:0-9315 GCA_031400975.1 Gemmatimonadota bacterium | reverse complement strand
CTCTATCCCGGCGCCAAACCGGAGAACGTCCTGATCACCAACGGCACCGCCGAGGCGAACTACCTCGTGGCCTGGGCTTTTGGCGGCCAGGGGGTGGAGACAGCGATGAACGTGCCGAACTACCTTCAGATGGCGGGAGCCCTGGAGAGCTTCGGCGCCACGGTCCGGCCGCTCCCGCTGGTACCCGACGCCGGCCGGTGGGCGCTCGACCTCGACCGGCTCGCCGCCAATGTCACCGACCGGACCCGGCTGATCGCCATCTGCAACCCGAACAATCCGACCGGCGGGATCCTGAATCCAGCGGAGATGGACGCCGTGTGCCGGGCGGCGGATCGCTCGGGGGCGTGGATCATCGCCGACGAGGTCTATCGCGGCGCGGAACGGAACGGGGTCGTCGGCCCGACCTTCTGGGGCCGAGGCGATCGGATCATCGCGACCGGTGGCCTCTCCAAGTCCTACGGGCTACCGGGCTTGAGGCTCGGCTGGCTGGTGGCACCGGCCGATCTCGCGGCGGACCTCTGGCGATTCAAGGACTACACCACGATCGGGGCGTCGCCCCTCTCGGATCATCTGGCTCAAATCGCGCTCGCTCCTGGTAGCCGGGAGCGGATTCTGGCCCGCACCCTCCGGATCCTGAACCAGCAGTACCCCATCGTCGATGCGTGGCTCAAGAGCCGGCCCGGCGTCTTCGAGTGGATCGCGCCGGAGGCCGGCGGGTTTGTCTGCCCGAAATTCGACCTCCCGATTGGGTCGACCGAACTGGCCGAGCGGCTTCGCCTGGAGAAGAGCACCCTGGTCGTTCCCGGCGACCATTTCGGGATGGGGAAATACCTTCGACTCGGCTTCGGTTACGATCCCGGGGTGCTTCGGGAAGGCCTCCGGCGGGTCGGCGAGCTGATCGACGAACTCCGGCGGGGGCTATGACGACCGGTCTCCGCCGCGTCATCGGCGTCCGGACGCTCACCCTCAGCGTGATCAACTTCATCATTGGCTCGGCGATCTTCGTCGTGCCGGCCACCGTGGCCAAGGAACTCGGCTCCTCCGCGGTGCTGGCCTACCTGGTCGCCGCCGCGCTCGTGCTGACCGTGGCGCTTTGCTTCGCCGAAGCGGGAAGCCGGGTCACCGCCACGGGTGGCGCGTACGCCTACGTCGAGCGCGCCTTCGGGCCATGGGCCGGGTTCGTGGTGGCGACGCTGATGTTGGTTGCCAACGGCGTCGTCGGCGTTGCCGCGGTCGCCAACGTGTTAGTGGGATCCCTGGGGACGGTCGTTCCGAGTCTCGGAAGTGGAGCCCCCCGCGCGCTCTTCCTCGTGGCCTTGTTCTCCGGCTTTACCCTGCTCAACATTCGGGGCGCTCAAGCCGGCTCCCGCGCGGTCGTCATCCTCACGGTGCTCAAGTTGGCGCCGCTCTTGATTCTCCTCGTTGCGGGCCTGGGCTCGGTTCAGGTCGCCAATCTCGCCTGGACCGATCCGCCGACCGTTGACGGACTGGGGCGAGCTGCTTTGTTGCTGGTGTTCGCCTTGACCGGAATGGAGATCGCTTTGACGCCGACTGGAGAAGTCGAGAACCCGGCTCGGACCGTTCCGATCGCGGCACTACTTGGCGTCACGGTCACCGCGGCGCTCTACATCGGCATTCACCTGGTGGCCCAGGGCGTTCTCGGCGCCGACCTCGCCACCTTCGGCGCCGCCCCGCTCGCCGAGGTGGCCGAGCGGGTGTTCGGCCCGGTGGGGCGCGGCCTGATGGTGGTTGGCGCCGTGGTATCGACCACCGGCTTCGTCAGCGGTGACCTGTTGGCGACGCCGAGATCGCTCTATGCCCTGGCATCCGACGGTTTGCTGCCGAAGGGATTGAGTGCGGTCCACCCGCGGTACCAAACCCCGTGGGTCGCGATCGCCGTCTACGGTGCCGTGGCCCTGCTGCTCACGATCTTGGGCACCTTCCAGCAACTTGCCATTCTCAACGCCGTCGGGGTGCTGACGATCTTTCTGGCGGTGATCCTGGCGCTGTTCAAGTTGCGGCGGGAGGGCGTGGTGTCCGACCGCGCCCCGCTCGCGCTGCCGGGCGCCGCCCTGATCCGGCCGGCCGCCCTCGGCCTCACCGTCGTGCTCCTGGCCACCGCGGCCCGGGCCGAACTGCTTGCGGTGGCCGGCTTCGTGGGGGTCGCGAGCCTGTTTTACTTTGGCTGGCGCAGAGCTTCCGCGAATCCGTGAGATCGCCGGTCACCGGCTCGGGGATCCCACCACCCCGGCAGTGCCGCGGAGTCCGTGACGATGCGACCTTTACTAGCCCTTCGCACTGCAGGTCGAAGGCGATCGAACGCCCGAACGGAGGATGCAATGAAGAACCGCAATGGCATCACCAGGACATTGCTGCTTCTGGCAAGTGTCGCGATATCAGGCCAGGTCGCCGGCCAGGAGCGACTGCGTCCGCTCGGGGTCGGTGACTACTTCGCGCTCCAGAGTGTCGGCAGCCCGCAAGTCAGTCCAGACGGTCGGTGGGTTGCCTACGCGGTCGGCAGTACCGACCTCGAGAACGACGGCCGGGAGTCGCGCATCTGGATGGTGCCGGCTTCCGGTGGTGAAGCCATTCCACTGACCGCCATGGGCCAGTCTTCGTGGCGACCGCGGTGGCATCCGGGCGGGCGGTCGCTGGCCTTCATGTCGGCTCGCGGAAAGTCGGGGAGCCAGGTGTTCACGCTCGACATGCGCGGTGGCGAAGGGGTGCAGATAACCGATGTCGAGCAGGGCGTCGAGAGCTTCGAGTGGTCGCCAGACGGCGGGAGGCTGGTACTCGTGGTCAGGGACCGGGCGCCAAAAGCAGGACCCGGTCCGTGGGTCATCGATCGCCTGAAGTTCAAGGACGATTTCGTGGGCTACCTGAACCGCTTGCGTGGGCACCTGTACGTCTTCGACGTCAACGCCAGGACCATCGCGAAAGTCACCTCGGGAGACTACGAGGACCATTCGCCGGCCTGGAGTCCGGACGGCAGTAAGATCGCCTTCGTCAGCAACCGCACCGCTGAGCCTGACGCCAGTTCGAATTCGGACATCTGGTTGGTGGATTCCAACGCTCCCCACGACAAGCAGGAACCCGTGAGAGTAACCAGAAACCCCGGTCCCGACGGCTCGCCGGTCTGGCACCCCGATGGGAAGCGAATCGGCTACATCACGGCGCACCCGGAGCGGGCAGACGTGCCTGCCTCCTACCTGCAGACGAAAATCGCGATCATTCGTCCGGGTGAGATCGAGCCGGTGCTTCTGACCACGGAGAAACTCGATCGCAAGGCCTATGGTCCGCAGTTCTCTCCGGCTGGCGATACCGTCTACGCGATGCTCGAGGATGATGGCCGCGTGGACCTCGTAGCCGTGTCCGTTGCGACCGGTGGTTTGAGACGGCCAATCACCGGCCGGGTTCGCGTCGAGGAGATCGCGGTCGCGCCGAATGGCAGTGTCGTTGCCGCCATCAGCCAGCCGCGCTTGCCCGGCGAACTGTTCATTCTGGACGGGAAGAAACCTGGCGCGTCGCCAAACCCGCGACGCCTTACGCGCGTCAATGATGAACGGCTGGGCTCCATATTCCTATCGGACGCTGAGGAACTGCGTTTTCCGACCCTCGACGGAACCGAGCTTCAGGCATTCGTCTACAAGCCGAAGGATTTCAAGCCGGATCATCGCTACCCGGCCATACTCTGGCTTCATGGCGGGCAGGAATCCCAATACGATTTCGGCTTTGAATTCCGGGCTCAGCTTTTTGCAGCCAACGGTTACGTCGTGGTGATGCCCAACGTGCGGGGTTCGGGCGGCCGGGGTGTCGATTTCGCACTCGCGCTCAACAAAGCGTACGGCAAGAAAGATGTCGAAGACGTGATCGTGGCGACTGACGTCGTCATCGCACGGGGATTTGTCGATCCTGACCGGCTGGGCGTCGGTGGCTGGTCGTCCGGGGGTACTTTGACGAATTTCGTGATCGCCAAGACCAGCCGATTTGCAGGCGCCATCAGCGGCGCCAGTGTTGGCTGGTATCCGACCACGTACGGACATGATCCCTACTATCTGTGGTGGCATACGGAACTCGGTCCGCCCTGGAAGAATCGGGACCTATGGGACAGCGTCTCGCCTTTCATGGAAGTCGAGAAGATCACGACGCCGACTCTCTTCATCGGCGGTGAAAAGGACTGGAACCAGCCGATCATTCACTCCGAGCAGATGTACCAGGCGTTGAAGCATCTCGGACGAGAGGTTTCCCTGGTCGTGTATCCGGGCGCGCATCACGACATCGGCCGCCCAGTCTTCCACCGGGATCTGCTGCAGCGATTTGTCGCATGGTTCGATCGGCACGTGAAACAGTCACGCTGACGACCCGTGAGCGCTGGAACGGCTCCGGTCCCGTCTCGCACCGTCGTCACCATCGATGGACGGGTCGGGCAGACCAACGACTCCATTTATTGACACCGTCTACCGTGGTAAGTACTCTCGTATACGATATGGTACTAAGCTGATGACGCTCCCCGAAGCAGGTCACGACGTCACACCGCTCAGTTGCGAAAGGGGACTTCTGGAGATGCTGCTCGCCTGGTTCCGGAGGCATGAGGGCGGTTGGCGGCCTGCCGTGCCTCGGGCTTGCTGAACGACATCGCGTATGGCAAAGAAACCCTGGAAGGTCCCGCACACGCTCGTAATCCTGTTCACGATGGTGGTTTTGGCGCAGATCCTCACCTACGTGGTTCCGGCAGGTACGTATGAAAGGGTCGAGGCTGCCGACGGCCGTTTCCAGGTCGTTCCCGGGAGCTTCCACCTCACGCCAGAGACCCCGGCTTTATCGCCTTTCGCGAGCCTGACTGCGCTTCCCAGGGGTTTCAGCGGTGCCCACGAGATCATTTTCTTTGTATTCATCATCGGCGGCGCGTTCGCGGTCATTCGTTCCACCGGCGCACTGGAGGCGGGCATTGGCGCCTTGCTGAGACGCTGGAGCCATCGCCCTTTCTGGCTGATCGCGGGTGGAACGGTCATCTGCGCATTCGGAGCAAGTACCGTCGGATTCGGCGAGGAATTCTTTCCGTTTGTTCCGGTATTGGCCGCCTTGTGCCTAGCGCTCGGTTACGACCGGTTGACCGCGATTGCCATCGTCATGGTCGGCTACGGCATCGGCTTCTGCGCTGCGACGATCAACCCGTTCACCGTCCTTATCGCTCAGGACATTGCGCAACTAGAGGCGGCATCCGGCCTTTGGTACCGGGTGCTCCTTTTCCTGATCCTCGTTCCGGTCGGAATCCATCACGTCTGGTCATATGCGAGAGCAGTGAAGCGCGAACCGTCGATGGGTCTTGTGGCTGACGTGCCGGCGCCTGACAGCGCGGCAGTCCCGGATGTCCAGGCCGCAAAAGCGCTGGTGCACCTCCCGCCAATGACAGCGACCCAGTCGAGTGTCCTTGCCGCGTTCGCGCTGTCAATGGTCGTGCTGGTCGCCGGGATGACATGGTGGCAGTGGGGTCTCTTCGAGATGCAGGGGCTGTTTGCCGGGCTCACGCTTGTCGTCGCCTTGGTCGCTCGGATCAGCCCGGATCGCGCGGCGACCGAGTTCAGCGTGGGCGCCGCCAGTCTGACGAGCGTCGCACTGCTGATCGGCGTTGCGCGTGCAATCCAGGTGGTGCTTCAGGAAGGCGGAGTGGTGGACACTTTGGTCCATGGCATCAGCATGCCAATAACGGGCCTCCCGCCGGCGATTTCCGCTATCAGCATGTTTGTCGTACAGACCGTGATCAATTTCTTCATTCCATCCGGCAGCGGCCAAGCTTTCGTCACGATGCCGATCATGACGCCGCTCGCGGATGTGATCGGCGTCAGCAGGCAGGTGGCCGTGCTGGCGTTCCAGTTGGGTGATGGCTTAAGCAACATCCTGATTCCGACGAATTACGTTCTGATCGGCATTCTTGCGATGGCCGGAGTTCCCTACGATCGCTGGGTGCGCTTCGTGATGCCTTTGCTGGTCAAGATTGCTGTCCTGGGATCTCTGGCGCTCGTCGTCGCAGTGCTGATTGGATACGAATGACGGCGTGCTTGCCGACTGTCAACCGACCGGTAAATCAGAGTAGATTGGGGCCCGGAACAATTCCCTTTCCTCGATCGAGCTTGCCCTCATGAAACTCAAAGACCGCATCGCAATCATCACCGGGGCCACGTCAGGCATTGGGGAGGCATCGGCTCTCCTCTTCGCGGAAGAAGGCGCCAAGGTGATGGTGACCGGCCGCGACGAAACGCGGGGCCGACGCGTGGTCGCTGCGATCGCGGCGGCCGGCGGCACGGCGGCCTTCCTCAAGGCCGACGTTCGGCTTCCCGGCGATTGCGAACGCGTGGTGGCGGAAACTCTCCGCGCCTTCGGCGGCCGTCTCGACATTCTCTTCAACAATGCGGGCGTCTTCCATCCGCATAACGCTATCGACTGCACGGAAGAGGAATGGGATGCGACGATCGACTCGAGCCTCAAGGGATCGTGGCTGATGTCCAAGTACTCCTTGCCGACGATGATCGCACAGGGACGCGGCGTGATCATCAATCAGGCGTCGGGGTGGGGCATTCAAGGCGGCGACGATGCCGTCGCCTATTGTGCGGCCAAGGGTGGGCTCGTCGTCATGACCAAAGCGTTGGCGATCGATCACGGGAAGCAGGGCATTCGCGTGAACTGTCTTTGCCCTGGCGATGTCGAGACTCCGATGCTCGCCACCGACGCCGAGGCCCGGCGAATGAGTTACGCGGACTACATGAAGGGCGCCGCCAAACGTCCGCTCGGCCGGGTCGGCACGCCACTCGAACTGGCGCGAGCGGCGCTCTTTCTGGCCTCGGACGATTCGTCGTTCATGACCGGTGCGGCATTGGTGGTGGATGGCGGCGGGATCGCGGGCTGATCGACGAGCGCCAAACGAGTGAGAGGAGATGCGCGGTGAAGGGTTTGACGAATAAGCGAGTGGTCATTACGGGCGGCGCGAGCGGAATCGGCGCGGCGACGGTGGAGCGGTTCCTGGAGGAAGGGGCGCGCGTTGCGGTGATCGACTACGACGAGGCTGGTAGTCGCGCCCTTCGCCAACGACATCCGAACCTCGCCGGCGTCATCCATGCCGACGTGGCCGACGCCGCGGCGGTGGCAGGCGCCTTTCAGAAGCTCGACGAACTGCTGGGCGGGGTGGACGTGGCGATCAACAACGCCGCGATCAGCCTGCGCCACGACTTCATGGACATTACGCCAGCAGAATGGCGCAAAGTGATGAGTATCGATCTCGATGGCGTCTTCTACGTGGCCCAGGAATCCGCTAGACGGATGCTCGCCGGCAGCGGCGGCGTCATCATCAACATGGGCTCGACGTCGGGAATGAACGGCTACCCACGGTACGCCGACTACAACGCCGCGAAGGCCGGCGTGATCGAACTCACCCGGACGATGGCGCTGGAGTTGGCGCCGACCATTCGGGTGATCGCGGTCTGTCCCGGGTACGTCTGGACCGCCATGCAGGAAGCTGAGTACACCCCGGAGATGAAGGCGGCGGTGGACGCCAAGATTCCGCTCCGCCGCCATGCGGCGCCCGGCGAAATCGCCGCCCTCTTCGCCTTCCTCGCCTCCGACGAAGCACCGTACATCACCGGGCATCCCGTGATCATCGATGGCGGCGAAATCGCCGGCGGCCTGGCCAGCCGGTAGGACCGCGCCCGATGACCCAGCTCGTCCTGCTGGGGGCCGGCCACGCCCACCTCCAGGTGCTGCACGCGCTGGCCGCGGACCCGTTGGCCGGTACCCAGGTCACGCTGCTGTCGCCCTACCCGCAGTTGGTCTATTCGGGCATGGTGCCCGGCCTGGTCGCGGGCCACTACGACGCTGCCGCGTGCTCGATTCCGATCGCCCCGCTGGCCGAGCGGGCCGGCGCCGCCTTCATGCCGGCCGCGGCGGTCGGCCTCGACGCGTCGGCGCGGAGGCTTCGGCTCGCCGATGATCGTGAGCTCGGCTACGACGTGTTGAGCGTCGATATCGGTGCCGTGATGAACCGCGACGCCATTCCGGGGGCCCGCGAGCACGCGGCGTTCGTGCGCCCGATCGAGCACTTCTTGCCGCTCTGGGAGGGCTTGCTGGCGCGGGCGGAGCGAGCGCCCTTGCGGCTGGCCGTGGTCGGGGGCGGCGCGGCCGGTGTCGAGCTGGCGCTCGCCTTGCGGTATCGCCTGGGTGAGCGGACGCCGATCAGTCTCGTCACCGGCGGGCTGGCCGTGCTGGCGGCCTACCCGGCCGTGGTGCGCTGGTTCGGCCGGCGCGCATTGGCTCGTCACCGCGTCGAGGTCATTCCGGAGACCTGCACCCAGGTCACTGCCGACTGCCTCCACCTGGGCAACGGCAGGTCGCTTCCGTCCGATCTGGCGCTAGTCGCCATCGGCGGCTCGGCGCCGGGGTGGCTCACGGGCAGCGGACTGGCGCTCGACGAGGGCGGCTTCATTGCCACCGGGCCGACGCTGCAGAGTACCTCGCACGCCGAGGTGTTCGCGGCCGGCGACGTGGCCAGCCGGGCCGATGCGCCACGGCCGCGGAGCGGCGTCTATGCGGTCCGCGCCGGTCCGCCGCTGGCGCTGAACCTGCGCCGATTCATCGAGGGCGCCGCGCTGCGAAGCTATCGGCCTCAGGCCCGTTCACTCAATCTGCTAGCCACCGGCGAGCAGCGCGCGATCGTCTCGTGGGGCTTGGTCGCCGCCGAGGGCCGCTGGGCCTGGCGCTGGAAAGACCGCATCGATCGTGGCTTTGTGAACCGCTTCAAGCTGGATCCGGCGTGAGCAAGTTCGGCCGACTCCTCCGAGGCGGAATTGCGTGGCGGTCGCGCGAAGAGCCCGCCAAGCTGGCGAGCTCTCCGACCCGTTCCGAACCAGGAACCGCTGATGGGCTTACCGGCGCAGAGAGAGCGCACCACTACCGGGGACCACCGCAACGTGAAGAGCCGAATCCGGATCTTGGCTTTGTCCTTGACGCCGGTTGCGTCGACTTCAGTCGTCGGGGCCTGGGCGGAAGCATCCACGTCACTATCGCTCAAGCCGAGTGCCCCGACTTCGGCCGCTTCGGCGGCCGCCAAGGCGGAGGTGTACTTTGAGAAATCGCTCGTGCAGGCCAACTCGATGGTGGCGGATGGCCGCCGGTGGGACTGGGCATTACGGGTGAAGCTGAACATGTGGTACTCCTTGCGAGCGGTTTGATCCGATTGGCTGCCTTCAGCAACCATGGCGGCAAACCCGGCTCGGGTTGGACATTGGCTAGGTTCGAGGCCTTCGACCGGCGGAGAATCGGTCACCA
>JANNQX010000238.1:0-7150 GCA_031400975.1 Gemmatimonadota bacterium | reverse complement strand
CCTGCTGCCGTCGCGCGCCCCGGGTCCGGCTGGCGTACCAGCCATAGTAGCGCTGCATCACCTGGCCCGGATTGGGAATGTGGGTGACGACCCGAGCCAAGAACTCGAGCGGGTCCACCGTGGCGGTCCCGGCCGTGGGCCCGTCGGTCTTGTCGGACCGGTAGGTGACCTGATCCCCGTCTGCGTCATACATGAGCCGCTCCAACGCGACCGGGTTCCGGGCGCAGTAGCGCGCCAGTCGGAGGGCAAAGGCGCGTTCGTCCTCGGGCACCCCGACGCCGGCGTGGACATGAAAGCCCGAGTGGGGCCACTGGAGCATGCCCGCGGCCTGCCTTGCCAACGTCGGGACGAAAGAGGTCCGCCGGGTCGACGCACCATCGCAGCCCGCGATGTCGATGTACAGTTTCGGCGGCGCGACCCTCCAATGGTCGCCGTCGGCCGACCGGGTGCTCTTCACCCACGTCAACCGAGGTCCGAAGCGGGTCGGCCTCCTCGCCGCCAATCCGGCCACCGGCGCGGTGACCCAACTCCTGGCCGACAGTAGCGCCACCTACGTGATCGGCTCGATCGACCTCTTCGCCAACGCTACCAACTGGAAGATCCTGAAGAACGGCGACTTGCTGTTGCTGGCGGAGCGGGACGGCTTTGCCCATCTCTACCGGCATGGGGCGGATGGAGCGATCAAGAACCAGGTCACCGTCGGACCCTGGATCGTTGCCGCGCTGCTTGGCGTCGATGAAACGCTGGGCCGGATCTATTTCACCGCGAAGGGCCGGGAAGCCGGCCGGCACCCCGACTACCTGGCGCTGTACTCCGTCAATCTCGACGGGACCGGTCTGACGCTCTTGTCACCCGAGAAGTCCAATCATCAGGTTACCGCGGTACCATCGGGCAAGTTCTTTCTCGACACCTATTCGACCATCAGTGAACCACCGGTCTCGGTGATTCGCGGCGCTGACGGCCGAGTGCTGTCGGAGGTCGAACGCGCCGACATCACGGACTTGGTGGCCACCGGCTGGCGGCCCGGCCAGGTGTTTACTGCCAAGGCCCGGGACGGGATCACCGATATCTGGGGTGTGATCTGGAAACCGAGCCGGTTCGACTCGACCAAGAAGTACCCGGTGCTCGACCACATCTACCCGGGCCCGCTGATCAGCCCGACGGTCAAGAGTTTCTACCCCAGTCGCGACCCGTTCAACTATCCGATGACCGGCCAGGTCCAGGCCATCGCGGAACTTGGGTTTGTCGTGGTCTCGATCGACGCACTCGGCAACACCGGGCGGGCCAAAGCCCTGTATACGACGTGGTGGGGCAACATGGGCGACAATGGGATTCCCGATCACCTCACCGCCATCAAGCAGCTGGCCGTTCGGATGCCCCAACTCGATCTCGACCGGGTTGGGATCTACGGGCACTCCGGCGGCGGCGTCGCCTCGACCGACGCGCTGCTTCGGTATCCCGATTTCTACAAAGTGGCGGTCTCGACCGCCGGCAATCACGACAACCGGACCTACTACTCGGGTTGGGGAGAACGGTTCCAGGGTCTCTTGGTGCGCGATACGCTCCGGAAGACCGACAACTTCGAGGCCGCGGCCAACAAGACCCACGCCGCCGGCCTCAAAGGGAAGCTGTTCCTGATGCACGGCGATTTGGACGACAACGTCCATCCGGCGCACACGATTGGCTTGGTCGATGCGTTGATCAAGGCCAACAAGAGCTTCGACCTGTTGATCTTGCCGGACGCCGATCACAACATGACCCAACACCCTTATGTGATCCGGCGAACCTGGGACTACTTCGTCCGGCACCTGGTTGGCCAGGAACCGCCGGCGGACTACCTGATCGCGCCGCCGACGTAGGCTCTCCCGTTGGGCAACCCAGTGTGCTCCGGTGAACAGGGCCGTTCAGCGGGACCCGCGTTGCAACGGCGGCCAGGTCCGTTGGACGCCAATGGTCAGCGCACTGCGGCCCTCGGTCAGGAGCCCCCTCGCCAGATCAATCCGGAAGACGCCGAGTTGCCCATCGCCGGCCCCAATCCTGAGGCCGACCCCTCCGTCGAGCTCGTAGCGGTCGCGGACCGAGCCGTCCGCCGCCGCCATCATCTTGGCCCCGTCGAGGAACACCCCGACGGCGAGGACTAACGGCCCGACCCGATACACCGGGTGGTCGGCGGCGAGGCCGGCGTGAATCATTGTCCGGCCGGTGCTCCGCCCTCGGAGCAATCCACCGGTGCCATGTGGCTCGGCCCGGAGCGGAACGGCCCAAGACAAGTTCCCGCCGGCGGTGGGCCAGGTACCCCGTGGGGCATTCAGGCTGACCCAATCGACTCCAAGCCGGGTGGACCAGGCTGCCCGCGCCAACCCAGGCGAAGAGGTCCAGATCGCGCGGGCCCCGCCCCTGGTATACGACGGGTGAGCCGCCAACGCGACGGCGCGCTCTCCATTCGCGATCATCCCGAACCGATTGCCCCAGGCCCGGAACTCAGCCCCAATCGAGGCCGCCAGATAGCGTCGATTCTCGGACCATCTCTCGACGCCGACCCCCGCCGAGGGACGGAAGCCAGCGGTCAGCCAACCGCCGAAACCCACCGTCGCGGCCCGCCGGGTTTCCTCAAAGACCGAGGCCTGCAGGGGATCGAGCGCAAACCGAAATTGCTCCCAGGCACCCTCGACCCCGACGATGCCTCGGAACCCGAACGCCACCGGCATGTCGACCCGAAAAACCGCGCGAGGGCGAGCGGAATCCCAGCGCCACTTCCCGCTCCAGAGCTCACCCGCACCAGTTGGGCTGGCGATGTCCAGGCCCACCTCGTTCTGCGCGAGGGCCCGGATCGCCCCAACCGCAACCAACCGCCAAGCCCGGTCCACCAGGGGGCGTTCGGCGACCGCAACGCGAACTTCGACAATCCCGCCGGGCACCGGCTGGTATTCAACGGCAGCCCCCCGGAGCGCCGGTACCTCGGCCATCCGACGCCTGGCGAGCGCGAGTCGGGAGGGCGTGAGCACCGTTCCGGGCGGCACCGATATCGCGCCGGCCAATTCTTGAAACCGGATCCGCCGGGTCCCCTCAATTCGGATCAGATCCACGACCGGCCGGCCAACCTGGTTCCAGGCCGCGAGGGCGCCGTCCTGATCACCGGTCAGGTACCGACTGGTCGCGAGAAGTTGCCAGGCATACCCGTCGCCGGGCGCCACGGCGAGGTACTCCGCGGCCAGCCGGGTGACCTCATCATGACGCCCTTGTTTGAACCGGACACCGGCCAGTTCGCGAAGGACCAGCGGTTCGGCGGGGCAGGCCTGGCCGGCGTTGGCAAGCAAGCGTGCCGCCTTGTCGAGGCGATTGACGGCCACCGCGTCCAATGCGTGGTCCAGCCACGGGTGACACGGCATCGAATCGGGCTGAACCGGTTTCTTGATGGCAGCGGACGGCGTGATTTCGGACACCGGAACTGGGCGGATCACCAAGGCCCAGAGATCGGCCCCGGTCCAGCGAGCGACAAACCGGGCCTCATCGAGGGTGGTGTTGGGGGCTCCGGCTGGATCGTGGAATACCACCCTGCCCTCGCTCCAGCCGAGCACGACGACGTAGTGATACCGATCGCGGGCAACTTGAATGAGCGTCACCACCGGCACCCCGTCGCGGAGGTGACGGCGAACCGATTCCGGCGACCCCCGCTCGACGGCGGCGTCCCACCCTCGACGGCGGACGGCCGCAGCGAGGTCGGTAGTGAGGATTCCGCCTAACGTGGGCCGGACCAGGCCGGCATAGTCCTCCGCGTAGACGCCTCGCCGCCCCCACCATCGCTCCACCATCGCCACGGCGGCCCCCCCACAGAGCAGGACCGATTGGGGGAGGTAGGGCACGTCGAGGACCGCTCTAGGCCCCGTCGGCCGATCCCCCGGCGACGGCTGGACCAGTCCGGACCCACTCCCCAATCCCGTCGTGACCCACCAGCCCACCGTGACCAGCCGCGCAAAGTCTCGCACCGGTGGGCTCGCGGGCTCCGCTACCTCGTCAGGAGGATGATGAGCAACAAGGCGATGATGACAACCGTGCTGCTGATGATGATCGTGTCGGCGCCGCCCGCCAGGCCCCGGTCACCCAATTCGGTTCGGACCTGCTGGAGCGAGGCGGGATCGAGGGTCGCGACCCGGTCCGACAGATCTGCAGCGCTGACGCCCATCCCCGCAGCCGCAGTACGGGCTTGGTCGGTCGCGAGGAAACGTTGAACCACCTGTCGATTGCCGTCAGAACGCTCCGCAACGGCGGCGTCCAACTCGGCACCACTGACCGCGCTCCGGTCTTGCGCGGCAAGGGGCGCCGTGACGCTGAACGCGGCGACGGCGATGATCAAGGCTAGCGGAATCTGCTTCGACATTATGAACTCCTCGGAGGATGCGGGGCGAAAATGCCCCGGCCGGTTTCAGGAACCGAATCCTATCGGGAACGGGCCGTCCCTCCAATCCATCATGGGGCTGATTTGGGACTAATTCGAATGGATGATGCCGACGATCTAGCGCGATATCCATCCAAGAGGCGATAGCGGTGCGCCTGGGAAAACCGCAATTTTCGATCAGACGAAACCACTGGAGCCGGATGGAGTCCTTCGACCAATTCACCGGAACGCTGTCCGCTGGTGGTCGCCCTCGTGACGGCAAAGCGCTGCTCCGGCAGTTGGGCCGGCTCTACGCCTCGGAACGACAGTTGGCGTTCGATTTGCCGAGACTATTCCGCCAATCCACCGAGCTGTCGCTCCGCCTGGTCCTTTCGGACCAACGCAAGGAGACCAGCCGGCAGCTGATCCGCCTCGACCTGATCATCCAAGCCGCCGGCGTTGCCCCGGGCCCAGTGGACATTCACTCGAATGATGATTTCCCGAGCGGAGCCGCAACTCACACCATCGTCGCCGTTCCACTGCGACAGGCGCGAGGGGCAATCGCGGCGTACCTGTCGGCCATTGCCATTGCCAAGCGGATCGGCCTCCTCTCGATGGTGAACCTCTTGGCCGAGTCGCTGAACGAGAAGCGACACGGGAGGGTCGTTCTGTCCCGTCTCGCGGCGGAGCTAGAGTGAGGACTAGACCCTTGCTCAACCGGTTGATTGATTGTGCCCAGGTCGCGCCGAACTAGACTTGCTCTAGGGCTTCGGGCACCCAGAAGGCGGGCTTGATCGCGGAATCGCCGCGGCCAATGACCCGCTCACGGCAATTTCACAAGGATGGGATCGATGTTGTCGACGATTGCAATCATTCTGCTGGTGATGTGGGCGCTGGGAATGGTCGGTGGGTACGCCGCCGGCGGCTTGCTTCACATTCTGTTGGTGGCCGCGGTGGTCGTGGTGTTGATACGGGTCATCCAGGGGCGGCGAGTCGTCTAGCAGAACCCCGTTGCGGGGCGGCCAGGTTCGCCCCGCAACGATCCACGAGTCCGGCCCCCCCACAACCGCTCCCCTCGCTAGCCAGCCGATCGTTACACTGAAGACGATTGGTTGGCATCTCGTCGTTTCCGGAGTAGAATCACGGTCAGGTTGTCCGGTCCGGAACATGTCAGGATAGAGCAAGACCGGCCCATCCACCATCTCACGACCGCGAAAGACGGCGCCGCTATTACCGAGCCAGAACGGGCCGACCAGGAATTGGCCGCGAGCGAGCAGCGGTTCCGCACCATGTTCGAAAGCCGGCTCCAGTTTGAGAGTCTACTCGACGCCGACGGGACCGTGCTCGAGGCCAACCGGACCGCCCTCTCCTACCTCCAAGCGACGGCACCCGAAGTTCGGGGCCGCAAACTCTGGGACACGACTTGGTGGAGCGGATCGGAGCGGGTTGAGCGACTCAAGGCGGCCCTCGGCAGGGCATCCCACGGTGAGGCGGTCTGCTACCAAGAACAGATTCGGGTCGGCCCCGATCGGCTGGCTCCGATGATGTTTAGCCTCACCCCGATTCTGAACGCCCATGGCGCGGTGATCCAGTTCTTAGCCGAGGGCCGGGAGGTGCCCGACGGCAACCGGAGCGACCTGGCGATGCGGGAGTTGACGACCCTGACTACGATGGGCCAGCTCGCCGCCAGGGTCGCCCACGAGATCAATAACCCGCTGGCTGGGATCCAAAACGCCTTCCTCCTGATCAAGGACGCGGTTCCGGAGAGCCATCCGTATTTCCGTTTTGTCGGAGCGATTGAACGAGAAATCGCCCGAATCGCCGCCGTGACCCGGCAACTGTACCAGACCTACCGGCCCGATGATGAGATCCGGGGCTCCGCCGTGGCGGCCGTTATCACCGATGCGGCCACCGTGATCGAGCAGGGCGACCGCCCGAGCGGCGTTACGATTGATATCGACACGACGGCCTCGCCGGCGGTCGTCCCGATCCCGAGCGGCCTGCTCCGCCAAGCGGTTTACAACCTGGTCAAAAACGCGATCGAGGCCTCACCGCGGGGCGGGAGAGTCTCGATCCGGGCCTGGATGGAGGACGGCACCTTCTGGCTGACGGTTCGGGACCACGGCCCCGGGGTGCCTGAGGACGCCCAAGGACGGATTTTCAACGGGTTGGGGTCGGCCGCGGTTCGGCCCACGACCGGAAAGATGGGCCTCGGGATTTCGATGGCCCGTCGTTCGATGGAGGCGGCAGGCGGCTCGGTCACGGTGCATAACGCCGCCGACGGCGGGGCGGTGTTCACAATTCGGATTCCATGCGGACCCATGCCAGGAGATTCACTGTGACGACCAGGGGCACGATCCTCCTCGCGGATGACGAGGCCACGTTCGCCGAATCGACCAGCGAGTTGCTTCGTCGGGAGGGATTTCAATGCGAGACCGTGGCTGATGGAGCCGCCGCGCTCGAGCGAGCGGCGACCGGTAGGTTCGACTTGCTGATCAGCGACCTCGAGATGCCGGGCAACGCCGACCTCGAATTGGTCCGGCGGATCGCGGAATTGCATGGCGGGTTGCCGATCATCATTCTGACCGGGTTTCCCTCGGTTCGCTCCGCCATCGCATCGATCGATCTCCCGGTTGCGGCGTATCTGGTGAAGCCGGTTCCATTCGCCGATTTAGTCGTTCGGGTGGAGCGGGCGGTTGCCCGGTTCCGGTCGTATCGGGTCTTGGAGACAGCCGAGCAACGGCTCAAAGCGTGGCGCCAGGAATTCGAGCAAGT
>JANNQX010000237.1:0-33278 GCA_031400975.1 Gemmatimonadota bacterium | reverse complement strand
CTGACGATCTACGACGCGGCCTATCTGGAACTGGCGCAACGAAAACATCTTCCGCTTGCCACCGTTGACAACGCCCTCATCAAGGCCGCCAAGAAGGCGGGCGTCGCTCTCTTCAAGCGGACCGGGTCGTAACTCAGGGCGCCACCGCAGCGCCGCCACCAGGCGGGCCAGCGCGCTGACATCCCGGAGATCGAGCACTTCCGCCGGCCCGCGGGAATACCGCCCCGGCCACGAGAGCCCGGGCCAGTCTTCGACCGCCAGTTCGCTGCCGATCTGGGTCAGCCCGTTGGCTTCACGTTGGCGTTGAGCCGGAACAGGTTGGTGGGATCGTATTTGTTCTTCACCGCCACCAGGCGCTGGTAGTTCTGCCGGTAGTTGGCGTTGATCACTCCGGCGCTCTCGTCGGCCACCTCGTTGACGTAAAAGCCGGTGGTAAATCGCTCGACCGTTGACCAGAACTGCCGGGCCCATTTCATGTGCGGAGCACTGTCGTCGCCTGACTTCCAGTCGACCGCCGTCAGCAGGTTGTGCTGGGCGTCGCGTTGGGCAAACGCGGCCGCCTCCGGCGCGACCCGGGCAATGGCCCCGCCGCAGTGCTGGGTAAACAGCAGGGTGGCCCGCGCGGGATGCGGTTCGAACCCCTGGAGGATCGTGGTGATGAGTTCCGGGGTGATGCGGGTCGTGAAACCGGTCTTGAGGTAGCTACCCGTGGCCCGCGGGTCCGTGACATCGCCCGATCGCTGGAGCGCGGCGTAATCGATCGGCCCGATGGTGTCGGCCAGCGGGTGGCCCAGTCGGCGAATCGGATCGAGCGCTCGCGCCGCCTCGCTCGGTGGCCCGGAGTAGCAGGCACTGAGTGACACGATCCCATCGGCGCCGCCGGGCGGGGCCACCATCGCAATATCGAGGTACAACGCGTCCGGGGCTTTGATCGAATAGTCGGCGTAGAAACTCCACACCTCCCGGGCCTTGGCGATCGGAAACACAAGGTCGCCGCCGATGACCTGCCGGTTCATTGGGTGCAGTTGAAACTCGAATGAGGTGACGACGCCGAAGTTGCCGCCGCCCCCCCGCACGCCCCAATAGAGGTCCGGATTCTCGTCCTTGCTGGCATGCCGCAAAATGCCGTCGGCCGAGACGACGTCGACCGAGACGACGTTGTCGACCGCCAGACCGAGCTTTCGCGCCAACCGGCCGAATCCGCCGCCGGTCGTCAGCCCGCCGACCCCGGTGTGCGACACGGTGCCGAGCGGGGTGACCAGCCCGTGTGCCAAAGCCTCGTGGTCGACTTGGCCGAGGAGAGTGCCCCCCGCGACCCAGACCCGTTTGGCCGCGGGATCGACCCGGACGCCCCGAAACGGCGACAAATCGATCATCATGCCACCCTCGCAGGTCGATTGGCCCGAGAAGCTGTGGCCGCCGCACTTGACCGCCGTGAGCAGCGAGTGCTCCCGCGCAAACGCGACGGCGGTCTGGACATCCGCGGCCCCGGTCGCTTGCACGATCAGGGCCGGGTGCTTGTCGATCGACGGATTGAGCACCTGGCGGGCCTCGTCGTAGCCGGCGCTTTTGGCCAGCAAGAGGCGGCCGCGGAGATTCTTCTGAAGGTGCTGGAGGGTCGCGCCCCGAATCGACACCTCGCCGCCGTCGCCGCGGACCGCGAGCAGGTCGGCCGGGTCTTGCAGACTGGCTCGATACCACCGGGTGAGCGAACGAGAGTCAGGTACCGAAGCGGCCAATCCAGCTGCCATGGTCGAGTGGAGGAAGGAGCGTCGTCGCACGGCAACCTCGAACGTTGGTGGAGAAACCAAGCTAGCGACTGGAGAGTTGGCGGGCAAAACATTCGTAGGCGGATCTCACCGTCTTCGATCCAGCGACCGTGATCGACCGGGCCACGGTCGAGGTGCCGGCCCGGCTCGTCAGGCCGGTTGGCTAGACCCCGGTTTCGACGGCGGCTTTTCCGGCTTGGTAGGTGGTATAGACGAACACCGGGATCGGGGCGTCACCGAGATACTGCCGAACCGCCACCTCCACGTCGGCCCACTGCAATCCTCCCACGCCGGTGGCGAGTCTCGGGATCGCGAGGCTCTTGATCTCTCCCCGATCGATCTCGTGGCGGAGCCGTCGGAGGCAGTGGTTCACGTTTGGGATCGTGGCCCGGCCGGGTTTGGCCCCGTGCCCGTGGTCGCCCTCCTGGGTCATCAGGTTGGCGATCCGAATCCCACCGGCGCCGCTCCAGATCCAGATCTCTCCTGGTTTGGGATGAGTTTGGAAGGTGTAATGGCGGAAGTCCTTGGCCATGGCCGGCCACCGCTCCCGGAGGGCGAGTGCGAGACCGCTGTCGAAGTGGTCGTTGGGCGCGATGCCGTGCCCGATGCAGCTGGCTTTGGACAGCAGGATATCGCCCGTCACGTTGTGGATCATTGCAATTCTCCATAGGGTGTTGGGAAGAGATACCAGCGGTTCCATGAAGGATCGATGAGAGCCGCGATAACTTCGTTTGAGAAGCCGCGCCGATCGTAACGCGGCTCACGGGTGAACCACGGGAATCTTCATTGGAGGGTTTATGGCCGGACTACTTGCCCGCAACCAACATCCCCCTCGACGCCGACCGACCAGGCTCCGGCGACGGAGCCTAACGCTCGTTCGAAGTCATTCCAAAGATCTTCGGGGTGTTCCAGCCCCACCGACACCCGGAGGAGGGCGTCGGGGATCCCGGCCGCCGCCCGTTCGGCGGGAGTCATGATGTGATGGGTGAGCGCCGCCGGCCGCTGGATCAGGGTGTCAGTCGACCCGAGACTGACCGCGTGGGTGACCAGCGACAGTTCCTCGAGCAGCCGGTCCGCCGCCCCTGTCCCGCCCACCAGCTCGAACGCGAAGATACTTCCGGGTCCGGCCATCTGGCGCCCCAGCAGTCCGGCCGGGTCGCCGCCCGGCAACCCCGGATAGAAGACCCGCTCGCCCTCGGGATGGGCCGCGAGCCGCTCGGCCAGGATCCGGGCGCTGGCCTGGGCTCGCTCGACTCGAAGGGGGAGCGTCGGGAGGCCCCGGTGGAGCAAGTACGCCGCGAGCGGGTGGAGCAGTCCTCCGGTCATCAACCTGACCTGCCGCAACCGGGCCGCCCAGGCGGCGTCGGTGGCCACCACGCCGGCGATGTCGACGAGCGCCGCGGTCGGATTCGCCGGGGTCTCGATGACCACCAGGGCCGTATCGGGCCGGAGAGCGGCCGCGATAGTGCCTGGTGTCGCCCAAGTGACCGAGAGGCCGAGGAGATCACTGGCCCGGAGATGATCGATTTCTTGGTTCACGTTGCGGTTCGGGACGCCGACCACCTGCGGAACTTCCTACTCAGCGCCTTGACCACCCGGGCCGAGGTTGCTCATCTCGAAACCCATCTTGTGTTCGAGCACGTTCAGACGGCTACCGTCCCGGTCTACGGGATCGCCGGTTCCGATTGACCCCCGGCCCGCGAGGAAACTCGCCCCGCCGGCCTCGGGTGCCCGGCTAGTCTGCCCGGCATCGCCCCGGCTGGCGTCGCTCGTCCCAGCGCACCGGACCGTCGAAACGTCGCACTCGGGCGATCTGAACCGGATAGGCCACCCCGCTGGTACCAGGGCAACCCTCCACCACCCGGACAATGACCGCCAGAATCTCGGCGGCCTTCCCGTCGGCCTGCATTTGCTCGGTGACGAACACGCTGTCGACGTGAATCTCCTCGTCGGCGGCCACCTGCCCCGTCGCGACCACCAACATCATCTCCCGGGCGAAGTCGACCGCTGGAGCCGGCGGGGGATCGGGCTGACGGGATGTCGCCTTGCTCCAGATCGACGCCAGAGCCGCGGCATCGCGGACCACCAGCCGGACCGAATCGCGGATTCCGCCGTCGGCGTCGTTGTAAAGGCGAACCGGGGGCGGGTGAAGTCGAACCGGGGCCGGCGCCGGCGGCGCCAGGCGTGGCGGCGCCGGGCGTGGCGGCGGGTCTGGACGTTTCTTCTTCAAGAGGCAACCACTCGGCCCGAACCCGACACCCACCATCAGGACCGCGATCCAAACTCTCATGGCACCCCTCGGCTTGTAGTTGAATGACTCGCTCTCATGGCTGGACAACCTGGGATACGCAGTCGATCCGCAAATCGCGGGCGCCCGGTTGCACCGACACCGGGGCCGCTCCGACCGGCTGATACCGAGCTTCCACCTGCTGTGGGCTATTGGGGATCTGCCACCGAAGCGAGAACGCTCCCTCTCCTAGGTCGGTCCATTCCGCTTTTCGAAGCATCCGGAACACCGCCCAGGGACCCTCCTCCGCCGCGACGGTGACCTCCCGGCCCCCGACGGTGGCCGAAAGGCGGGCGCCCCTCTTGGCCGGTTCCCACACGAACTGGCCTAACGGCTGGCTGTTGCGCTCGAACACGACGGACCGGCCCCCGATGACGACGGTCACCGAGGGCACCTCGGCCGAGGTGCCGGGGCGCAGTTGGAACTCCATCCGGGGACCGCTCGTGGGACCATACCAGGCGTTCGAGATCCGGGCCATCGCGCCCAGGAATTGAATGAACGCGGGGTTCGGTCGAGGATCGGCGCTTGGGGCCGCGGCGAACCCGGTGGGCCGCCGTTGGACCACGCCGGCTAGTTCGGTCTCGACGAAGGTCCAGAGGACCCCTTGTTCCGGAACCAGCAACTCGGTGACCTCGGCGATGGTCGCGTCGGTGCCGTTGGGGTTGAAGGGATACTTCGCCGCGATCGCTCGGAACGGGCTGCAGAACGAACCGCCCTTTTCGTTCAGGTTCTTGGTGGCGAGCTGGCCGAGCAGGGCTTCGGAGAAGTCAGCCGGCTGGAGCAGCAGGGGTCGAAGTACCCGCGCCACCGCCAGCGCGTTAGGCGCGGCCAGCGCGAAGCGCTTCTCGATCGAGGCGACCTCGGTCCGAATGGTCTGAGCCCCTTCCAACGCGTGTGCCTTGGCGGTTTCCTTTGCGGCGCCCGCCGCGGCGGCGTCGAGGCTCTTCATGGCCAATCCCAACTCGGCGAGTGCGTTGACGTAGCCGCTGTTGATCTGGTCGACGACGTATCGGCCGGCCGAATCGCGCGGCATCACCGCCCGGATCGGCTGAAAGGTCTTGCCGACCTCCGAGCTGTCGATATTGGTCTCCTCCGAAGCGATCGCCAGCATCTGAAGCAACGGAGACTGGATGTCGCCAAGCCGCTCCAACTGGCGAGCGGCGTCCACGGGGTTGGAGAACCGCACCACGGTGCCGGCGCGGAGGTAGTCGAGCCAGGCCCGAATGTAGTCCGCCTCGTAACGGGTCCGCAGTTCATTGGCCAAACGCGCCCGCTCGGTCGCCTCCACGGTGTAGGCGCCGAGGACCCAACGCTCCCGGTTGAAGAGTGCCTCGACGTCTTGGAGTTCCGAAAGAGCGGCGGTCCAACCCTTGTAGCTGAACTCCGCGCCGATGTCCTGTGGGTTCGTCACCACGCCATTGGCGCCTGGGTAGGTCCGAGTGAAGCTGATCGGCTGCCCGCTCCGTTTTGCCCTCCCAATCACCCGCGGATAGAGCGGGTCGGCGCCCTTGAAGGCGTTGAGGAAACCGCGGGCCCCCGCGACGATCGGGTCGGACGGTGCGTCCTGGTATGGGTTCCCGGATGGGAGCTCTTTGGCGTAGAACTCGAACTGCTTGGTGGCCAGTTCGACCACCGAAAGATCGAGGCTGCTGCCGTCTCCCCAGTGGTGGGCCAAGACCGGGGTGAGGAAACCGGCCGTGGCGCTGTCCGGGAAACTGGTCGTGACCAAATGGGCCTTGAGGGCCTCGTAGGCCGCCGTGTAGGCGCTGGGCCCCGGATTCTCCGCCGGCAGCAGCTTGAGATAATCGAGGAGGCGCTCCCGGGTCCGATCCCACAGCAACCGCCGAAACTGCCGAAAGTAGTAGGACCGGGTGTCGGCCTGGAGCCGGGCGCCACGGTACAGGCCCCAACGGTAACTCAGCGGCGGCCGGCCTCGTTCCAAGGTGTTGAGGCGGTCGACTTCCGCGCGCAACCCATCGAGCGCCTGAAGCTCCTGGATGGACGGCCATGCTTGCCCGGATTGGGGCACGCCTTCAACGCCCCGGATGGCCAGGGACGCCGCGTCAGCCAGCTTACGGTTGTTCCGGAACGAGACCGAGAACCCGACCACGGCGACCAGCCCCACCACCGCCGCCGCGGCGAACACACCTCGCCGAACCAGGTCGACCCCGCGGCCTCGTCCGGTCGCGCCGAACACCGCTTGGTCCTTGAACACGAGTTTGTCGAAGACTTGGCGGAGGAAGACCCACTGGGGAACCAGGCCGGTGGCCGGGCGCCACGGAGCGGGTCCGCTCGCCGGGCCGAACGCGACGGTCGCGTCCGAACTTCCGGAACGGCCCGAGCCGTATGACGGTTTGGGATCGGCCGGCCGGCTGTCTCCGGAGACCTGTCGGAGGCCGGTGAAGTAGAAGCCTCGAAGGAAGGGACTGACCCGGAGGTGACTGGGCTTGCAGAGTTCCACCAGGAACTGGACCGCGGGTTCGGAGGCCTTCTTGAATGCCCGAGGAAACAGGTAGCCGGCCAGCCGCCCCTCCGGCGCCTGGTCGCGGGGCAGGATGTCGATCCGCCTCACTGCCAGGCGGTCGGTGATTTCGCGAAATGCCGTCTCCAAGCGGCGAGACTCCCGCTCGGCATGGACCGCCTCGGTGTCGCCCGGGAAAACCGGAAGGGTGGCGCCGAGGACGGAGTCGGCCTCGGTCGGAGAGAGATGGCGAACGTACTCTTCGAACCCCTCGAGACGGTCGGCCTTGGTGAACAAGACGTAGACCGGGAGCCTAACGCCGAGGCCGTCGGCCGCTTCCAAGAGGCGAACCCGGAGCTCCTTCGCCAACGCGGTGACCGACTCGCGGGCACCGGACTGGAGGAGTTCCTCACAGGAGATACAGGCCACCACCCCGCGGGACGCGACGGTTTTGGAGCCGAACGCGGCCCGCCACCGACTGGCTTGCACCCCGGTCAGGAGCCGGCTCCAGGCCTCCCGGTCCTGGATCAGCTGCCCACCGGCCTCGACGATCACGGCCCGATTGGCGAACCACACGTTGACAACGGCGGTGGGCAAGAGCGCGCCCCCCCGATGGACCTCGCCGGCCAACAATTCGGGCTGGAGGCCCGAATGGAGAATGTTCGATGTTTTGGCGCTGGTCTCTGAGCCGATGACGAGGAATAACGGCGAGTTCCCGATCCGGGCCCGCGCGCCCGGCGCTTTCATGAGCCGGCGCTCGGCCGCGCCCAGGGCCAGCCTGATTTCGTCTCCGCCGGCTGCCCCAGCGGGGGCCGCCTTGCGCGACCGGAGCATGAGAAAGATGAGCACGCCGGCCACGATGCCGAGGAGCCAGAAGCCGATGTGGAGAATCCACGCTTCCCGGCCTTGGAGCCCGGTCACTAAATGGACCAGTGCCGCCAACAGCCCAAACCCGAGCGGGGTCAGAACCCCCGCGATGATCGCCTTGGTCCTGGGTTTCATTGCGGCAACCCCGTGGACGGCGTCAGCTGGCGGAGCAAGAGCCAGAAGGCCAAGAACAAGAACAGCGCCGACCCCACCCCGATCGTCGCGAGGATACCGAGCCGGCGGACCCAGGGATCGACCGAGGCGCGGATCAGGTCCTTGGGATGCTGCCACCGGGGTGAGAACTCGGCGACCGGCCCCCGGATCCGGGCGATCTTGTCGTTCACCGCCGAGGTGGCCCGAAACAGCGCCCCGCCATCGTTGGCGGCGTACTTGCCGTGGAATCCCAGGAGCATGCAGAGCTGGTAGACCTCGAGCACATCGGCCGCCTCGGCCGAGTCCCGCTGGGTCAGAAGCCGTTCGAGGGTTTTGAAAAAGGCCTCGCCCGCGACGTTGTCGCCAAAGACTTCTTCTTGGAGCGACTGCCGCGACCACACCGCGAACATCGGCTGGCTCGAGTCGAGAATCACCTCATCGAGAAACGCGATCACCGCGTAGATGGCGAGCCGAACGTGCTCCGGGGAGTAGCCCGCGGCCTTGGCCTTGCCATCGGCTGAGGCCAGGATCTGTTTCACCTGGGCTCGAAACGCCTCGGGATCGGTCGGGGCCCGTTTCCCGGCCTTGATCAGAACCCCGATGGTGAGGGCCTCCTGGAGCACTTGGGCGAGTCCGCCCGGCGGCCGGCCGGCGGGACCCGAGGCGGTTTGTGCAGCCGCTGCGGTCATGGGCGGTCTATTCCTCGAGCAAGATCAGCAGGGAGAGCTTGGGGTCGGGAATCGCGGCGGGAACGAAGACCCCGACCCGACGGGTTTTTTGGATCAAGACCATACATGGGTTTTCGCCACTTTGGCCGACCGTTTCCAGCGTGAAGTAGTGACAGCCCACCCGGGGCGACAACTCGGCCGGGGGAACGGCCAGGTAGTCGATGGCCAAGCCCGGTAGCTGCCGTTGAACCAGCTTGAGGACATCACCGGCCGAGCAGACCTTGACGAGTTCCGGCACTTTGGAGGCGACCTGAGCCTGTCCCGCGCTCGATCGGACCTCGAGAAACCACCGAGACGACCGATTGAAACAGCGGGGATCGCCGATTTCGGCGGCATGGACCGGCGGGGTGGCGACGTCGAGCGGGTAGGTCACCACCCGGTTTGAGAACCAGACATCGAGGAGCCGCCGGATCTGCGATTCGAGCGGGCCGAAACAGCTTTCGAGGTCGTCGTGATCGTAGGCCGGCAGCGTCCGGGCGTCGGCGTCGAGCGAGAAGGTACAGAGCGAGCCGGCCAGCCGGGCCAGCTCGAGGTACAGTTCCTCGGGGTGCGAGGTCCCGATATTCAGGTGGTGGCGGAGCGGCGCGATGGCCGAGTTGACCGCGTGCGAAAGCCAAAAGCCGGCGATCTCGCGAGAAGCAAAGTCGGCGAGATCACCGCCTGCGCCGGCCCGCTCGGCCGCGAGGGCGTTCGACTTCGACTCCAGCTTGTCGACCAGCTGTTTGGTGAACTCGGCCATCCGACGGCTGGCCGCGAACTGGAGGCACGGCGGAATGAAGTTGGGATCATAAAGGAACCGGCCCGCGCCATCGCGCCGAACCCGCGCGATCGGCAGCGTCACGGTGCCGGTGCCGATTTCGGACTCGGTCGCAAACCGGAAGTTTGCCCGGCCAACGGTGACCGGCTTCGGATCCTGGCCGGTGGCTTCGTCGGCGATTTGGACCGGCGACGTCACGAATCGGGCCTGCCGGTCCGAATCCACCGCTGAGGTGTTGCTGCCCCCGGCCGTGAAGGAGGGAATCGCCAAGACCACCAGGAGGCTGGTCTGAGTCGGGGGAAGCCGGTCTCGAATCGAGAGTGGGGGCGGCACCGGCCTGCCGCCTCCGAACTGGAACGGGAGGCCGTCCGGCATGATGCCCCGGGCATGCCGAACCGCGACGGTGCCGTTCAACAGGGCCTCGGCGTCGAGCTCGCAACCGGCAAACCCGTAGGCCTTGAAATAGAGGCTCGAAAGGGTGAACGCGGCGAGGTCCTCGAAGTACCGGGACTGGGCCTGGAAATGGTGTTGGGCGAGGTGCATGCCCTCCTTCCACACCACGGGCGACAGCATGGTCATGATCCGAACGGGTCGTTGGGGAGTTGGTTCATCAATAATCTCATTGTAGTATGGCGAATCTCATTGTAGTATAGCGATTGAGGATGCAATTGCGACCCACGGTCGATCCCAACCGATCCGTGGCTGACGAGGGCCCCCGGAGTTCGTTTGATGACGCAAGATGAGCTGGTGGCGCGCTACCAAGTCATCCGAGACGTGTCGGATGGTTCTCCCGGTCGCCTCCGAACCCTCCTCGCCTGGCCCCAGGTCGGCGAGAAGGTGCTGATCCATTACCTCGAAGGCCCGCCGGCTGAGGACGCCCGGGTGTTCGCCCTGATCGAGCGGCTCACCCCGCCCGACCGCGCCATGATCCTCGAGCGGCTCGTGGTCGATGGCCGGCCGGTTGTCATCACCAAGTTCCTCGAGAAACGCCGGACTCTCAGACAGTGGCTCGAGATCACGGTCGATCCCGCGCCGGCCCAAGCGCCTGGAACGATTGACGGGGCCGGGGGCGAGCGTGACCCGTCGAACGATCGGACCGTCGTGTTCGTGCCCAAACCGAGCGGCGACCCCCCCGCCGAGCCGCGGGCGGATCCCCATGCCGCAGTCGACGGGTCGACTCCGCTTCCTACTCCGGGCGAATTCACTCAGCTTTTCGGGATCGGCTCGAAGGGCCCCGAGGTCAGACCGGTTCCCAAGGGCCTCGACTGGGGGACGGCACCTGAGGTTCCTGACCAGCCCGCTGCTCGGTCTCCGGATCCGAAGCCGGACCCGCTAGGCGACGCACCGGGTGAAATGACTCGCCTGTTTGCGGGTGTTGTCCCCCGCCATTCCCCGGAGGTGAGGCCCGACCCCCAGGCCGATCCACCGGGTGAGTTGACCCGACTGTTCGCGGGGGTCACCCCCAAAACCCCCAGTCTGCGGCCGGTCCCCAAGGGCCTCGACCAGCGAGCCGTTCCTGAGCCGCCGAAGCCGAAGCCCGCGCCCTCCGAGGCCGCGCCCGGTGAGTTGACTCGCCTGTTCGAGGGGTACGTTGCGCCCCCCGATCCCCCGGCCCAAGTTCGGAGGCCGGCGCCGCTCGAGCCGGAACCGGACCCCCACCGGATCGACTGGCTGGGCTCTGAGGTTGTCGAGACTCCGCTCTTCAAGTCCGATCCGGCCCCGAGTTGGCCGGTGGGCGACGTCAACTACCTCGACCGGCTCGCGGCGCCGCCCCGCGGCGGGAGACCACCGAGCGGCCCCGAGGCCGGGTCGCCGCCCGCCCAGTTCGGTCCGGAGCCGTTCGGGGTGGGAGAGTACCCGCAACAGCTGCCGCCGGCGCTCCCACCCGTGCCGGCCCGCATCGATTCCCCGCCGGACGACTCGGGGGAGGCCGACGAACCCGGTGGCAAGGCGGGGTACCTGATCGGCCTCGCGGTGGTCGTCGTGGTGGCCATCGGGTTGCTGATTCTGGTGCTGGCGCGCTAAGGGCTAGGAGTCGGGCCCCGACCGGGGGAGGACGAAGACTAGTTCGAGTGACACCTCGGTGAGTTCGTCCGGCACGAAGGCCGCGAGCGCGCGGGCTCGGCGAATCGCGCTCCAGTCCTCGCCCGACTGGTCGATGACGAAATACTGGTGATCCAGTTTGATCGGAAGGCCCCCGGGCGGTTTGGCCGCGTGGGCGAGGCGCAAACCAGGCAATGCCTGGCGGATCAACCTCCTGATGTCGTCGCTCGACCCGACTTTCACCAATTGCAGGACCTTGCGCACCACTTCCTCGGGTCCGAGCGAGGAGCCAATGGCCAGGTACACCTGGGGGGCGGTGAAGCACTCGTCCCGGTCGAGCGCCGCCGAGAACAAGGCGGGCTCGGTGGACCGCAAGGCGATCGACAAATGCCGGAGCGGGATCACGGTTTCGAGGAGATCGCGGAGGGATTGATCGAGCGCGGTCAACGGGCCCTCGAGATTCCCGTGGTCGTAGTGGGGCAAATCGCCGGGTTGAACGGTCGTCGAAAATGCGGTCAGCGCGCCGGCTAGCGTCAGCATGGCTTCGAAGAGGTGACGGGGGTGTCCCCGTTTGGTATCAAGGAGGTGCCGAAATCCGGGAAGGTGGCTGTTGACGGTATAGAGCAGCCAGAAGTTCGCGACGTCGGAGATCCCGAACTCGGCCAAGCCGCGGTTGCGGTGGCGGCGGATGGCGGACAGTTCGCCGCTCTTGGCGGCGAGGAGTTCCACTAACCGCCGGGTCAGGGTGACGACGTTGTGGGCGGCCGAGATATCGAGCAGGGGGGGGACGAATCGATCATCGAACTCGAACCCGCCCCCGGGCTTCCGGACGACACAGGCCGTGGCTAAGGTCGAATGACCTTCCAGCGACTCGGCGCCGGCCAGCAACCTGATGTTCTTCCGGGCCACTTCAATCGGTCGCTCCGCCAGTCCGGAATTCTCGTCCCGGAGCGGGAGGACGTCAGCCCGGTAGCGGGTGCCGGCCCCGGCCGACTCGGGCGACACGTTGCGGGCCCCGGGGCGCCGCTCGGGAATGGCGAGATGGACGAGGAGCCGGCTCTGGTCGGGGAGAAACGCGTCATCGATCCGCCGGGCAAACGGAGCGGGGTCCGCGCCCGGCACGTCGAACGCCAGACCGTCGGGAAAGATCCCGGCCGCCGATACGATCTTGACCACGCCGCCGGCCAACGCTTCGTGATCGAACTCCAACCGCCGGTACCCCCAAGGGTAGAATACCAGCCAGCGCTGAGCGCCGACCAAGCCCTCGAGGAAGCGGTCCTGGGCCTGCAAATGCTGCGGACTGAGCACTAGTCCCTTACTCCACAGCACCTTGTCGCCGTGTTCCATTCCTTACCCGTTCTAGCGGTTCTAGCGGTTCTCGAATTGTTGTCGTATTATGTCATATTATAGCGGGCCGGGGCGCCGCGATCCAACTTTCCGGTGCTGGATTTTCCAGGTTCGAGGGCGATTTCGAGGTTTCCAATCCATATGGTTTACTAGGAGAGACCAGCCATGAGTGAGAGTTTCCAACAACGAAGGATGCGGCAACGGCCCGCCCGGGTCAATCTCACCTACGAGGTGCAGACCGGCGACGCCATGGTGATGAAGGAGTTGCCCTTCGTCATGGGGGTTATGGCGGACCTCAGCGGCGACGGGGCCGACGACCTCCCCGAGGTCGGCGAACGTGAATTCGTCGAAATCAAGCCCGACAATTTCGACAAGGTTCTCAAGGGGCTCAAACCCCGTCTCGAGTATTCGGTCGACAACAAGCTCGAGGAGGGATCGACCGATAAGCTCGGCGTCAGCCTCAAGTTCGACAGCTTTGCCGACTTCTCACCCGAGCGGGTGGCGGAGCAAGTGGAGCCGCTTAAGAAGCTGCTTGAAAAACGGAAGAGTCTATCCGATTTGAAGAGCAAGCTCGCCACCAATCGGAAGCTCAACAAGATGATCCAGCAGCATCTCGGCGACGACGCCAGTAAGTCGAAGTTGTTGGAAGAACTCAAGGACACCGGAGGGAAAGATGGCTGAAGCCAAAGAGCAAGCGGCCGAGAGTGCGGGCCAGGCCGGCGAACTGAGCCTCCTCGAGCAGATTGTCGAGGAGACTCGGCCCGGAGCGGACGCGTCCGCCCGGAAACAGGCCCGCGACATGGTCGGCTCGTTCATCAAGGACGTCCTGGACGAGAGTGTGACGTTCAGCAAGGACACCGAGGCGATGCTGAACGAGATGATCCGGACGATCGACGACCGGCTCTCCGCGCAGCTCAACGCGATCATGCACGCGCCCAAGTTCAAGAAGTTGGAAGCCTCGTGGCGCGGGCTGCGGTATCTCCTCTCCCAAACCGAGACCGGCGCGCAGCTGAAGCTCAAGGTCATGAGCATTACCAAAGACCAGCTTGCCGATGACTTGACCTCCGGCAAGGCCGAAATGGCCGTCGACCGAAGCGAGTTGTTCCGGAAGATCCACCAACAGGAGTTCGGGGTGTTCGGTGGGGTTCCGTACGGGGCGTTGCTGGGTGATTTCGAGTTCGACAAGAAGGGTCAGGATATGAAGCTCCTGACCCGGATTTCGCAGTTGGCGGCGACATCCCATTGCCCGTTCCTGACTGGCGCGGCTCCCGAAATGTTGGGGGTTGAGAGTTTCACCGAGCTCAGCAACGTGTACGAACTGCAGAGCGTGTTCGAAGGAACCCAGTACGCTCAATGGAACGCGTTTCGGGAGACCGAGGACTCGCGGTATGTCGCGTTGACCGCGCCCCGGATGCTGATTCGGGAGCCGTACGGGCGGAATACGGTGCCGGTGAAATCGTTCGACTTCACCGAGAACGTGACCGGCAAGGAGCACGACAAGTATCTCTGGGCCAATGCCGCGTGGGGCCTGGCGGCCAGCGTGACCAAGGCCTTTGCGCAGTACGGTTGGTGCGCTCGAATTCGCGGTGTGACTTCAGGCGGCAAGGTCGAGGCGTTGCCGACCCACACTTTCGAAAGCGATCGAGGCGACATCGTCATGAAGTGTCCGACCGAGACCCTGATCCCGGACGATCAAGAGTTCGAGTTGGCCAAGCTGGGCTTTGCCGCGCTCGCCAACGAGAAGAACACGGCCAACGCCGTCTTCTTCAGCGTCCAGTCGGCTCAGAAGCCGAAGCTCTACGAGGGGACCGGGGGCGACGCGGCGACCGCGAATGCGGCGCTGTCGGCCCAGTTGCCGTACATCTTTGCCGTGTCGCGATTCGCCCATTACCTCAAAGTGATGATGCGCGATCATGTTGGGTCGTACAAGACCCAAAAGGATCTCAGCACGATGCTCAATAACTGGATCGGCGGGTATGTGCTGAAGGGGGATGGCTCGGAGACCGAGAAGGCCAAGCGACCGCTCAAGGATGCCCGAATCGACCTGGTCGAGAACCCCCGGAAGCCCGGTGCCTTCCAGGCGGTCGCCTTCTTGAGGCCCCATTTCCAGTTGGATTCGGTCGACTTCTCGTTGCGTTTGGTTGCCGACGTTCCAGAACCGAAGTAAACCAGAGCGAGGTTGGCTCGGCATTGAAGCACTACTGATTCACCGACACAATTAAACGGGGGCACTATGGCTTGGGATGTGTATTTGTTGATCGATGACGGGAAAACCGTCAAGGGTGAGTCAAAACGGGACGGGCACGTTGACGAAATTGAACTCGACTCCTTCTCGGTTGGCGGCAGCAACCCGTCCTCGGTCGGGCAAGGGAGCGGCGGGGGCGCTGGTAAAGTGACCCTGCAATCTCTTAGTATTTCTAAGAAGACCGATGCCGCCAGTACCGCCTTCTTCAAGGCGATGTGCACCGGCGCTCATTTCAAGAAGGCCAAGCTCACCATGTTCGTCGCCGGCGGGGCGAAGGCACTCGAAAAGCTGGTGTACGAGTTCGAAGAGGTCTTCGTCGAGTCAATGAATTGGAGCGCCGGTGACGGCGGTGGCGTTGTGCCATCGGAGAGCCTGTCGCTTGCCTTCGGAAAAATCTCGGTGACCTACAAGATGCAGAACCCCGATGGTACCGATGGCGGCTCCTTCCCCGCGAGCTGGGACGTCCGTACCGCTTTGGCCGGGGGTTGAGTAGATAGAGGATGACCGTGACCACCCAGGCTGAACGGCTGTTTCAAGAGGGAAGGCTTGCCGACGCGATCGTGGCCTTGGGCGACACGCTCAAGAACAACCCGGCCGACGCCCGGAGTCGAACATTCCTCTTCGAGTTGTTGTGCTTTTCCGGCGCGTACGACCGCGCCGGGAAGCAACTCGCTGCGTTGGCCTCGGCGGATCCGGACGCCGTCATCAGCACGGCGTGGTACCAAGTGGCGCTCCGGGCCCAAGTCCAGAGGCAGGAGATGTTTGAAACCGGTAAATTGCCGGAGACGGTGCCCGGTGGCAGTGTAAGCGGAACGCTGAATGGGAACCCGTTCCGAGATCTTCGGGACGGGGACCCCAGGATTGGTCCCCGGTTAGAGGCGATCATCGGAGGACGGTACACTTGGATTCCGTTCCGGCACTTGGTGCGGGTCGAAATCAAGCCGCCCGGCCGATTGCGCGACTTATTTTGGGCGCCGGCGGAACTCGAGGCCACAGCGGAACTGGGGAATTACAGCGGTGACGTCATCCTTCCGGTGGTGACCCCGTTTGCGTACCGGCACCCGAACGAGGCAGTTCGCTTGGGCCGGGTGACCGAGTGGGTTGAACTCGAGGGCGGATTGGAAGCGCCTGAGGGTCAGAAGCTATTGTTGGTCGATGGTGAGGAACTGCCGATCCTCGAACTGCGCTCCTTGGTGATCACCGCCGCCAGCGGTACCTAAAGGAGGAGTCGGGCCCTCAAAGAACGCCACCCCCAGACCTGGTAGTGTCATGCCGATTCCCGAAGAACTCCGGGCCCCGATTTCCGAGGAACAACCGGCCGGAGAGGACCTCTCGGGAAGCGACGAACACGCCGAAGTCGAACGGCTCTTCCGATCGGTCAACGAGCCCGCCCGCATGGGTCCCGGCGGGGCGGCGTCGGAGTCGGACGTGACCTTCGCCGAGGTCGCCGAACGCGCCAAGGGCTACCTGGAACAATCGAAGAATCTGAAAATTGGGGCGCTGTTAACGGTGGCGCTGCTGCACCACGAGGGCATCGAGTCGATGGCGGATGGCCTCGAGCTGCTCCGCCAGTGGCTGGAGCGGTATTGGGACTCGGTCCATCCGGTCACGGGGTCGCGACTGGCGGTCTTGTCTTGGCTGGGTTCCGATGATGTGGCGGTGGGCCTGAATCTCGTTCCGATGACGGCGGCCTACGGCTCCGGATTGGTGCCGATGACCGCGCCCGGCCACCGGCTGGCCGAGTATCGATTGTGGCTGGCGGCCGAAACCGGCGGAGGAACCCTTCCGACGGGCGTGACCGCGGAAGCCGCCGAAGCGATTGCCGCCGGCTTCAGCCGTGGGTTCGCGGAGTCGAGCCGCCGGTGGTATCGGGCTCAGCAAACGGCGCTGACTCGCTGCGACACCGCCTGGCGGGCCCTCGACGTCCTCGTGAACGCTCGGTACGACCAAAAGATCCGGCAGAAATGGGGTTACGTTTCCCAGTACGAAAAGGCCGGCGCCGGGGACGCCAGGGGAGCGTTTGCCAAAGGGTTGAAGGCGCTGGAAAGCCCGATTCGAGATCTGGTCGCCCGAAAACCGCCGGAACCCGGAGAACAGCCGGAGGCGACGGCCGCGCCGGTAAGTGAGGAGGGATCGGTGACGGAAGCGGAATCGGGATCGGCTCCTGGCGCTTGGGATCCGGAGACCCCGGACGAAGCCACCCGGGTTCTTCGATCCGCGATTCGAGTCCTCCGTCGGGCCGAGCCGACCAACCCAGCCGCGTACCTAATGGTCCGAGGCTGGCGGTGGGGTGAGCTCAGGGCCGAAGGGGAAACCATCGGGCCCCGGCTCCTTGAAGCTCCGGCCACCACCGAACGGGTCCGACTCAAGTCCCTGCATCTGGACCAGAATTGGAGCGAGTTGCTCGACGAAGTCGAGGAAAGGATGGCCACTCCGGTGGGCCGTGGGTGGCTCGATCTCCAACGGTATGCCATCGTCGCCGCCACTAAACTCGGACCCGAATACCGCTATGTGGTTGCCGGCCTGGAAGGCGCCCTGACCAGTCTTTTGGCGGACTTCCCGCAGTTGGCGAAGGCCTCCATGATGGACGATCTTCCCACCACCTCGCCCGACACCCTCCTGTGGTTCGAGTCCCGAGGGTTCATCAGGGCAGGGGTGGGCGCCGGCGCCGGGGCGGCGGCGGCCGACATCGATCCGGGCGACTCGGTTCGCGAAGCCACCTATAGTCGGGCCGCGCAGATGGCCCAGGCCGGCGATACTGAAGGGGCGATCGGGGCGCTCTTGGAGCGGGCCAAGCGCGAGGGGAGCCAACGAGCCCGGTTCCTGACCAAGGCCCAAGCTGCCGGAATCATGGTTGCTCATGGACTGACTCCGGTGGCGCGTCACATCCTCGACGAGTTGGACAATCTCATTACGAGCCACCGGCTGGATGAATGGGAGTCGAGCGAAATCGTCACCCAGCCTCTCAGTCTCATGATCCGGTGTCTGGCCCCCGGCGATCCCAACCGCGCCGCGTTCCAAGAGCGGCTGGCGCGCTTGGATCCACTCCTGGCAATGCGAGTGGCCAACGAACCCTCGCTCGCCGAGCCGGCCGATGGCTGAAGAACTCGTCCGCCAATCGGTCTTCGATCGGCTCACCGGGTCCGACCGCCTGAGCGAGGCCATCTTCGTGGACGAGCCGCCGGCCGAAAAGGTGAAGAAGGCCGGTGCCCGGCCCGCCAAGCGGCGGCCGACCAGCGTCCGGCGCCGGTTGCCACGCACTTGGGAGGAATCGGTCGCGGTGCTCAAGCGGAACGTGCTTCGCGATTTGGAGCAGCTGTTCAACGCCCGCCAGATCTCCGAACCGGCCCGGTCACCGCACGAGCAACTCGAACGTTCGGTCTACAATTACGGGCTCCGTGACGTGGCGACCTTCGCGGCCGATTCGTCGGCCGGTACGGCCGACCTCCAGAAGGCGATCGAGACCACGATCGCGTTGTTCGAACCGCGGATCAAAGAACTCCGGGTCAAGTTGGTCGACGGCGGGGACCCGAAGGACCCAACCAAGCAGAGGGTCAGGTTCGTGGTCAGCGGTACCCTGCGAACCGAACCGGACCCCGAACAGATCGAATTCGACACGGTGCTCGAAAGCACCAGCCGGCATTTCGAGGTCAGCAGTCGAGAGATCAATGCGGGATAGCGGCCTCAAGGACTACTACGAGCGCGAACTCCGCTTCCTCCGAGAAATGGGTCGCGAGTTTGGGCAGCAGCATCAGGAGATCGCGGCCACCCTGCGGCTGGAAGACAACCGCTCAGACGACCCTCATGTCGAACGGCTGCTGGAGGGTTTCGCATTCCTGGCCGCCAGAGTGCATCGGCGGATCGATGACGACTTCAGCGAGATTTCCCAATCGCTCCTGAACGTCCTCTATCCCCACTACCTCCGGCCGATTCCGTCGATGTCGATGATTCAGTTCCACCCCGACCCGTCGGCGCCGCCCCAGGGCTTTCCAATCCCCGCCGGTTCGACCCTGGTAGCACCCCCGGCGGACGGGGTCCGCTGCCGGTTCCAGACCTGCTACGATGTCACCCTTCGGCCGCTGAGCGTCAGCGAGGCGAGCTGGGTGCCGGGGCATGCCGTGGAACTTGGGACGCTCGCTCGGGACGTCGGCGCCTGTCTCCGGCTCCGGCTCCGGTGCGCCGAAGGTCTGACGGTGGGGAGCATGCCCCTCGACAACCTCCGCTTCTATCTCCACGGGGATTTTCCGTTAGCCGCCGCGTTGTACCAGGCACTCGACAACGACTGCATCGGGATTCTGGTCCGCGACCCCAAGGCCCCTCACAACGCGGTCCGGTTGCCGGCCAAGGCACTCCGCCCGATCGGGTTCGGGGATACCGAGCGGTTGTTGCCGCAGCCGGGCCGATCGTTCGCGGGGTATGGGCTGCTGACCGAGTACTTCACCTTCCCGCACAAATATTTATTCCTCGAGCTGAGCGGCTTGGAGCGGCTTCACGGGACCCAGCTCGGCAACGAAGTCGAAGTGATCTTCCTGGTCCGGTCCCTCGAGAGTGCCGAGCGGCAGGACGTGCTGGAACGTTACGTCAAACGGGACACTCTGCGGCTGGGCTGTACTCCGATGGTCAACCTGTTTCCAGCCGAGTCGGAGCCGCTCCGGGTCGATCAACGGCGGACCGAGTATCTGATTCGGACGCACAGCCCGAAAGAGCACCCCTACGAAATCTATTCCGTCGATGAGGTCTGGGCGGTGACGCCGACCAACAGCCGGGTCGCGTTCGAGCCATTCTTCTCCTATCGGCATCGCGGCCGGTCCGAAGCCAAGCCGCTGTTCTGGCAAGCTCAGCGCTTTCCCAGTAAGTGGCTCGACCGATCGTCGACCGACCTGAGCCTAGCCTTCGTCGATTTGGCGGGCGAGACGATTCACCCCCCTTATCCGACCGTGATGGCCCGCCTGACCGCCTTCAACGGGTTGCTGCCCTCCAAGCTTGATATCACTAGAGCCAAGGGCGGACTGGAACTCAAAGGGGGGGGCGCTCCACTCGACCGGATCGAGGTGCTGATGCACCCGACCAAGCCGATCCAGCCGCCGTTGGAAGGGTCGCTGCTCTGGCGGCTGGTCTCGCAATTGTCGCTCAACTACCTGTCCCTGGTGGACGAGAACGGTGACGCCCTTCGTGAGCTGCTGCGGGTCTACAACTTCGGCCAAGCCGATCTGGGCGAGAAACAAATCCGGGGCATCTCGAAAGTCGACAGCGAACCGTGGCGAGCCCAGGTCCTGAGCGACCAACGGTATACCTTTGCCCGGGGCCGGCGGATTCATCTCGAATTTGACGAAGAACGGTTTTCCGGGGGCGGGATGTATCTGTTGGCCAGCGTACTGGAGCGGTTCCTGGCCATGTACGCCTCCATCAATAGCTTCACCAGTCTGATCGCCACCGTTCGATCGCCGCACAAAACCTATACCTTGCGCGAATGGGAACCGAGAGCGGGAATCCGCGGGTTGGTCTAGCGCCTCTTGGGGGCGCCGAAGATATGCTGCGCGAGGATCCTCACTCGTTCAGCTTCTTTCAGGCTGTCCGCTTACTCGAGCAACTCCATCCCGAGAAGAGTCCGGTGGGCGAGTTTGCCCGCCCCCACCTGGAAGTCGTCCGCTTTGGAGTCAACCCGAGTCTCGCCTTCCCGGCGGGCCCGATCCAAGAGCTGACCATGGAGGGCGGTGGTCCCGCCCAACTGGAGGTCAACTTCATGGGGCTGGTAGGGACCGAGAGCGTTCTCCCCTTCCAGTACTCGCGAGCGGCCCAAGCCGAGCGAGAACGGGACGCCCGGCCGCTGACCGACTTCCTCAACATCTTCCAGCATCGGATGGTGTCCCTGATGTACCGGGCTTGGGCCCGAGCCCGGTTCTACGTGTCGTTCGAGCGGGATCAAGACGACCGGGTTTCCCGCCATGTTCGCGATCTGATCGGACTGGGGCACCCGAGTCTTCAAAAACGCCTCGGCGTTCGGGATGTCGCCCTCCTGTTCCACGCCGGATTGCTGGGGATGCGCAACCGCAGCGCCGTTGGCTTGGAGCAGTTGCTGACCGATTACTTCGAGGTGCCGGTGGAGGTCCATCAGTTCGTGGGCGCCTGGTACCGGGTTTCCGAGTCCTTCCAGTGCACCATTGATGATGAGGACACCTTCGAGCAGACCATCGGCTTGGGCGGCGGTGCGGTCCTCGGGGATGAGATTTGGGAGGCCCAAGGCCGGGTCCGACTCCGAATTGGGCCGCTAGCCCGGTCCCAGTACAACGAGTTTCTCCCGGGCGGGGCCGGCCATGAGGCCCTCCGATCCCTAACCCGGTTCTACAGTGACGGGGACCACGATTTCGAAGTCCAGCTCGTCCTCGCGCGCGATCAAGTCCCGGGCGTTGTTTTGGGTGGCGAGCAGGAAAGTGACACCGTACCACTAGGCTGGTGCACCTGGGTCAAGACCCAGGCCTTCAGTCGCGATGCAGACGAAACCACCCTCACGCTGTAGACCCAAGAGGAGATCGAAATGAATGTCGACCTGAAGTCCCTGATTGCCAAGATGAACGGCCACGTTCGCCGCGCGGTGGAAGGCGCCGCGGGGCTCTGTGTCGGCAGGACCCACTACGACGTCGAAGTCGAGCACTATCTGACCAAGCTGCTCGATGACGATACCGGCGACGCCGCGCTCATCCTCCATCACTTCGGGGTCGACCGCGCCCGTCTGGCTGAGGACCTGGCCAACAGCCTCGACCGCCTCAAGAGCGGCAATGCCCGGACGCCGGCGATGAGCCCGAGTTTGGTGCAGATGCTGTCGGAAGCCTGGCAGTATGGCTCGATCGAGCTCGGGGCTCAAGAGATCCGGACCGGCGCCACCCTGCTCGCGCTGGCAACGACGCCCGAGCTCCGGCGGCTGGCCGTGGGGATCAGCAAGGAGTTCGGAAAGATCTCAGCGGAAACCCTCCGCGAGACCTTCGCCGCGATCGTCGGGAAATCGGGTGAGGAGGCCACCGCGGGTCGTTCCAGTTCGTCTTCCGCGCCTCAGGCCGCCGGTCCCGGAGGCAAGCTCGAGCAGTTCACATTCGACTTGACCGCCCGGGCCCGGCGAGGCGAGCTCGACCCGGTGTTGGGGCGAGACTTCGAGATCCGGCAAGTGGTCGACATCCTGACCCGCCGCCGGCAGAACAACCCGATCCTCGTCGGGGAGGCCGGCGTGGGTAAGACCGCCATCGTCGAGGGCTTTGCGCTCCGGGTGGCCCAGGGCGATGTGCCCGACGTCCTTAAAAACGTCACCGTCCGGGCCCTCGACCTCGCATTGCTCCAAGCGGGCGCCGGTGTAAAAGGCGAATTCGAGAGTCGGCTCAAGGGCCTGATCAAGGAGGTCACCTCCTCGCCCACTCCGATCATCCTGTTCATCGATGAAGCCCACACCATGATTGGGGCCGGTGGTGCCGCGGGTTCGGGAGACGCCGCCAATCTGCTCAAGCCCGCGATGGCCCGCGGCGAGCTTCGGACCGTGGCCGCGACCACCTGGTCGGAGTACAAGAAGTACATCGAGAAGGACCCGGCGTTGAGCCGTCGCTTCCAGGTGGTCAAAGTCGAAGAGCCCACCGAACAGCTCTGCGAGGTGATGATGCGGGCGGTGGTGCCCTGGCTCGAGAATCATCATAAGGTCCGGATCCTCGATTCCGGGATGGAAGCCGCCGTTCGCTTGTCGGCCCGCTACCTCTCGGATCGGCACCTACCGGACAAGGCCGTCAGTGTCCTCGATACCGCTTGTGCCCGTCTCGCCCTCGGCCAGAGTTCCACCCCGGCCGCGGTTGAAGCGGCCCAACGACGGCTCGACGACCTCGACGTACAGGGCCGGGTGCTCCGGCGGGAAATGGCAGTGGGAGAGGACCACGCCGACCGCCTCGCGGAGATCGCCAAGGAAAAGGAATCAACCACGGTCACGCTCCAAGCGCTCAAGGAAAGGTGGGGCCAGGAGCGGGCCCTGGTGACCCGAATCCGGGAGCTCCAGGGGCAGCTCGAGGCCCTCGCGGCCGCCGCGGAGACTCCCGCGGCCGCCGCTGAGGCTCCCGGGGCCGCCCCAACCGGGGCCGCGCCCGCCGCTCCCGCCGCACCGGCACCACCGGTCGGGCCGCCGCCAGACCCGATTGCCCTGAAGTCCGAATTGGATCGCCTGGGTCTCGAGTTGAAAGCGGTCCAAGGAGATGACCCCTTGGTGCCGGTGTGCGTCGACCACGAGTTGGTCAGTCAGGTGATTTCCGGCTGGACCGGGATTCCGGTTGGGAAGATGCTTCGCGACGAGGTGTCGACCGCGTTGGAACTCGAGGCCCGCCTGGGTGCCCGGATCATCGGGCAGAACCACGCCCTCGAGGCGGTCAGTCACCGGATCCGGACCTCATCCGCCAATATTGAGGATCCCGACAAGCCCAAGGGCGTCTTTCTCTTCGTCGGCCCAAGCGGAGTCGGCAAGACGGAAACCGCAATCGCCATGGCCGACTTGCTGTACGGCGGCGAGCACAACCTCGTCACGATCAACATGTCGGAGTTCCAAGAGCCTCACTCCGTGGCGACGCTCAAGGGGTCGCCGCCGGGCTATGTCGGGTTTGGCGAGGGGGGCGTCCTGACCGAGGCGGTCCGCCGCCATCCGTACTCCGTGGTGCTCTTGGACGAAATTGAAAAAGCCCACCCGGACGTGCTCGAGTTGTTCTTCCAGGTCTTCGACAAGGGCATGATGGACGACGCCGAGGGCCGCCGAATCAACTTCCGGAACACCACGATTATCCTGACCACCAATGCGGGCACCGACACCCTGATGACCATGTGCGCCGACCCGGAGACGACCCCGACGTGGCAGGGATTGGTGAAGGCGCTCAAGCCGGAGCTGAACAAGCTCTTCAAGCCGGCGTTCTTGGGCCGGATGGTCATCATTCCCTATTTCCCGATCCGGGATGAGGCGCTTTCGACGATCGTCCGGCTCAAGCTCGGGAAGATCGTCCGCCGGCTGGCCGATACCCATGAGACCCAGCTGACCTACGACGACACGCTGATCCTGGAGATCGCCAGTCGTTGCACCGAAGTGGAGAGCGGGGCCCGTAATGTCGACAACATCCTGACCAACACCTTGCTCCCGGACCTGTCGCGGACGATCCTGGAAGCGATGGTGGAAGGGGATCCGCCGGAACGGATCCATGTCTCGTTGAACGACGACGGCAGCTTCCGCTACGACAGAAACGCGGCGGCGGCGGTTGCCACGGCACCGGCTTAATCGCACAGTGAAGGGATAATTCCGCGATGCCGAGCTATTCTCAGGCCGACCGGGCCTTCAAGGTCGAAACCGTCCTCGGCCCCGACAAACTCCTGCTCGAGGGGTTCTCGGGGCAGGAGCGGATTTCCCAGCCGTTCCAGTACCTGGTCGAACTGGTTTCGCAAGACAAGGCCGTCAGTCCGCTGGATCTGCTCCGGACCAAGGTGACGCTCTCGGTGGAGATCCCCGGCGGCTCGGCTCGCCATTTCCATGGCCTGATCAACCGGTTCGTCCAACTCGGGCAGGCGGGCGACTTGACTTCATATGAAGCCGAAGTGGTACCCTGGCTCTGGTTCCTTTCACTGACCGCCGATTGCCGGATCTTCCAGAACCAGTCGGTGTTGGAGATCGTCGAAGAGATCTTCTCCAAGTATCCCGAGGCCGACTACCAGAACAAGTGCGTCGGCGCCTACGAACCCCGGGAGTATTGCGTCCAATACCGGGAAACTGATCTGCACTTCGTGTCCCGGCTCTTGGAAGAAGAGGGAATTTTCTACTATTTCGTCCACAGTGATTCCGGGCACAAGCTTATCCTGATGGATGATACCAGTATGGTCGAACCGTGTCCGGTCCGATCGAAATACCAAGTCGCGACCACCGCGGAGGCCAGTTACGGAGAGGGCGTGATCACCGACTTGCGCCGGGAACACGTCGTGAATCCCACCCGAGTGACCCTTCGGGACTACGACTTCCTCCAGCCCAAGAACACCCTCCACGCGACCCAGGGGTCGGACGAACAGGGCGAGATCTACGACTATCCTGGAGAGTACCTCGACCTTGATCGCGGTGAGCGGTATGCCAACCTCCACCTCCAAGAGCGGACCACCGAGCGCGAAGTCATCCGGGGAGCCAGCACCTGCCGCACCTTGGCCACCGGCTTCAAATTCGAGTTGGACGACTACTACATCGCGGCCGCCAACCAGCATTACCTGGTCGTTGGCGCCGGGCATCAGGCCCGCGGCGGCGGGTATCGGAGCGGCAAGGCCGAGAACACCTACTCCAATCAGTTCGATTGCGTCCCCGCGACGACACCGTTTCGGCCACCCCGGCTGACCCCGAGACCGTTCGTGCAAGGGAGCCAAACGGCCGTGGTGGCGGGCCCGTCGGGTGAAGAGATCCACACCGACAAGCATGGGCGAGTGAAGGTTCAGTTCCACTGGGATCGGTTGGGCAAGAACGACGAGAAGAGTTCCTGCTGGATCCGAGTTTCCCAGCCGTGGGCGGGAAAGAACTGGGGCTCGGTGACGATTCCCCGGATTGGTCAGGAGGTCATCGTCGAGTTCCTGGAGGGCGATCCGGATTTCCCGATCATCACCGGCCGGGTCTATAACGCCGACCAAGTGCCGCCGTACGAGCTGCCCGCCAACCAGACCCAGAGCGGGACCAAGTCGCGGAGCACCAAGGGCGGTGGGAAAGAGGATTTCAACGAGATCCGGTTCGAGGACAAGAAGGGGAGCGAGGAGCTTTACATCCACGCCCAGAAGGACAAGAAGGGGGTCGTGGAAAATGACGACACCCTCGAGGTCGGGAACAACCAGGTCGCCACCATCAAGAAGGACCGCACCCACGAGGTCAAGGAGAATGACAAGCTCGAGGTCGGGAACAACCAGGTCGCCACCATCAAGAAGGACCGCACCCACGAGGTCAAGGAGAATGACAAGCTGAAGGTGGGCCAGAAGCTGGACATCGATGCCGGCGAAAGCGTCACCATCAAGACCGGTGCCGCCACCGTCACGATGAAGTCCGGCGGCGACATCAACATCAAAGGCGGCAACATCACGATCGAAGGGTCGGCAACCATTACCGTCAAAGCCTCCGGTACCGGGGAAGTCAATGCCGGCGGGCCCCTGACCATCAAGGGCGCCATCGTCTCCATCAATTGAGCTTGCGCTTTGGCGAATCCGGCGATAAATCAGGGCCATTAGGTAAGGTGTTCCGCGAATGGAGATCCTGATGGACCGCGAGATGTGCTCAAGAGGCGGGGCTTCGGTGGTGCCCACGGCTTCCGTTCCAGCGTCCAATTGACGGCCGTCCGACGTCTCGTTTTGACCGGGGCCCTGTTGGGCCTGCTCCCGGCCTGTGCCCCGACCGGCCAATCGGTCCGTGGTCCTCGCCCGGTTCGGGAGGCCGAGGCTGCGGTTCGGGCCGCCCTCCTGGTCGAAAGCTCGATCAACCCGACCACCTTTCCGGAAGCCAGCATCGGGGTGGCGCCCTTCCAAGTGGTGGCCCAGGATACCGCGCTCAATGTCCTCGGCCACGGGCTGGCGGCGTTGCTGATGACCGACCTGGCCAAGAGTCGCCAGGTTCAAGTCGTCGACCGGCTGCGGATCGACGCCTTTCTCCGGGAGCAGAAGCTGACCGCGAGCGGCGTCATCGACTCGAGCTCCGCCCCCCGCATGGGCCGGATCCTCGGCGCCAGGCAAATCATCTCCGGCGCGGTGGTGGCGCCGACCCGCGGGAACATCCGGCTCGACGGCCAAATCGGCGACGTGGTGACCGGGACCATCCGGGCCGTCCCCGCCAGCCCGACCTCGCTTGATGCGATTCTCGACGCCGAGAAGGCTCTGGCGTTTGCGATCTTCGACCGGCTCGGCGTTACCCTCAGCCCCACCGAGCGGACCGCCATCGAGCAGCGCCCGACCCGGAATTTGAGCGCCCTCCTCGCCTATAGTCGGGGGGTGCGCGCCGAGCTCCAGGGGGACTTCGGTACCGCCCAGCGCGAGTATCGCGCGGCCGCCCGGCGGGACCGCGGCTTCACTCAAGCGGCCGACCGCGGGAAACAACTGGGGGGCGACGTCGGGGCCACTTCCGGCGCCGGGGCCACCGACCTGGCGCTCGAAGGGATCTCTCCTCGATCCCCTTCGACCCGGACCGGAACCGGGGTCCAAGACCCCTCGCTCCCCACCAAGGTTTCAATCATCATCATCGTGAATCTGCCATGATGCCGAGGGTTGTTTGGGCTCTGGTCTGGCTGGCCGGCCTCTGGACCTCGGTGGCAGGGGCCCAGAATCGTCTGGTGGACGGCGCCCAAACGGTCGTGGAGCCCTCGTTCACGCTGTGGACGTTTCGCAATCCGGTGGCCGACGGCGTCGATAGCCTGAAGCGGATCTGGCAGTTCTCGGTGCCGCTGGCCGCGTCGGTGCGGGTAGGGGGCCTGACCTTCGATGTCGCGGCGTCCGCGGCCACCGCTGGGGTCCGATTACTGAACGGCACCGAGCGCGAGCTGAACGGGCTAACCGACGCCCGGGTGCGGGTGGTGGGCCGGTTCTTCGGCGACCGGCTAACCCTGATCGGCGGCGTCAACGCCCCGGTCGGGACCGCCCGGCTGAACGAGACCCAGGTGAGCGTTCTCCGGGTCGTCGCCGCGCCGGCGCTCCAGTTCGGAACCCCGGTGCTGGGTCTCGGAGTCGGCGGGTCGGCCGGGATGGTGTACACGGCCCAGGCCGGCGAGTGGGGCCTGGCCTTGGGGACGTCGTTCGAGGTCCGGGGCCGCTACGCACCGATCGAGTCCGCGATCACCCAGTCCGGCTCGGCCCTCGATCTCGATCCGGGGAACGCGGTCCGGGTTTCGATCGGGGCCGACCGTTTTGTGGGCGAGGGCCGGTTTTCGCTGATGGTCGCGGCCGATGTGTTCGGGTTCGACCGGCTGATCCCGGGGGGCGCCGGCTCCGGCGCCCCCGAGTCGCGGCTCAAACTGGGTCCGCAGGTGTCGGTGAACGCGGCCCTTGACCTGAGCGTGGCTGGATTTCAGCGGGTGACGCTGGTGCTCGCCGACCGGTATCGGACCCCGTTCACTGGTACGGATGGGCGGAAGACGGCAGGGTCCAGCGGCAACCGACTCGAGCTGGCCGCCGAGGTCGTGACCGGAGGGTTCGGTCGCTCGGGCGGGGTGGTGGCGCGGCTTGCCGGGGCATTCGATAGCGGGCTCAACTTCGACAAGTCCCTCCTCACGACCTCAGCCACGACCGGGGCCGTGACCCTCGGCTATTGGCAGCGGGCCGGCCGAGCGGTGATCCAACCGTTTGTGCGGGTCGGTGCCGGGCGTTTCGATCCTGGGACCTACCCGACCGCGGGCCTCTCGTTTGGGGGCGGCCTTGGAGTGACGCTCCGGTGAGCGGCGGGAGCTGGCGGGGTCTCCGCACGTTAGGCACGCTGGCCATGGTGCTTGCCGGGGGATGTGAGGAGCCCGCGGGCGTGTCGGCCCCGGGCCGGGTCCAGCTGGTCCTCCGGGCGGCGGCGGGACGGACCGGCGATGTCCTTCGGGTCACCCCGTACTATCGGCGCACCGACCAGTCGATCGTGCCCTTTGATTCGGTGGTGCGCGTGTTGGGCGAGACCGCGCGGGAAACGGTCGCGCTCGATCTCGACGTCGGGCCCTGTCAGAGCGACACTCAGCGCGACCCGGCTACGGCGGGCTGTCCACTCCGGATCCGGGTCGCGTTGTGGAGCGCCCAGGGGAGCGTCGTGGATGTCCAGACACTGGGCCCCTTCGATGCGGTCCCGGGAGCGAGCTTGGCGCCGGAGCCCGTGACGGTCCGTGGCATCGGGTCGCTGGCGGTGGTGCCCGGCCAAGTGAATCTCGGGGTCGGCGGAACGGTGACGCTGCAGTCCACGGTGCGGGATCGGTCGGGAGCGACGCTGGCTCAGCCGGTGCTCTGGCGGAGCGAATCGCCGAGCGTGGCGACGGTGTCGAGTGCCGGGGTGGTCACCGCCGTCGGGTTGGGCGTGACGACGATCCGGGTCAAGGTGGCGGTGGATTCGAGTGTGACGGCGGCCGTGCCGGTCGAGGTCGCCCCGCCGCCGGCGATTGCCCTGGCCCCAACCGGCCGGAGTTTCGAGGCCGCCCAAGGGGGGGGCAGTCCGGCGAGCCAGCCCGTCACCATCACCAACAGCGGCGGCGGGATCCTGAGTGGCCTGAGCGTCGGTCCGATCAGCTACGGACCCGGGGCCGCCGCCTGGCTCACCACCGCCACGCTGAGCGGAACCACTGCACCAGCCACCCTGACCCTGCAACCAACGACCGGCGCACTAGTGCCCGGCACTTACACCGCCACGGTGCCGATTTCCGGCGCGGCCAGCAACACCCCCCAGAACGTCGCGGTGTCGTTTAGGGTGAACGGGCCGGAACTGGCGACGTTGGTGATCACCGGCGGCCCCGGAAGCGGCGGGAGCGGGACGGTGACGGTTCGAGAGGGCGGTGGCCCCGCTCAGGTCTGCACCATCACCAATGGGAAAGAGGGCGGCGGGTGTCGCCAGGCGGCGTGGCGGGCAAACGCGGTATTGACCCTGACGGCGGCGCCGACCGGCGGGAGCAGCTTCGTGGCGTGGACCAACGCCTGCAGCGGGACCCAGCCGACCTGCACCGTCACGCTGGGCGGCTTGGGAAGCACGACGACCGCCACGGCCGTGTTCGATCAAGCCCCGATCCTGACGGTGACGCCTTCGGCGCTGAACTTCATCGCGATCGGCGGCGGCGCCAATCCGGCTTCGGCGCCGGTCGCGGTGACGAATACCGGCGGCGGGACCATCTCGGGCCTCACGACGAGCGTGGTCTACGGGGCCGGTGGTGCACTGACCTGGCTCGCCGGCGCCGCGGTGGCGCTGAATCAGACCGTCACTCCGGCCACCCTCACCGTGGCCCCAGGGCTCGGCGCCCTCACCGCCGGGACCTACACCGCGACGATTACCGTGGCCTCGAGCGCGGGCGCCCAGCAGGTGGCGGTGACCTTCACGGTGAGCCCGCCGGGCCTGGCAACCTTGTCGATCACGGCCGGCGCGGGGAGCACCGGGAGCGGAACGGTGAGTGTCCAAACCGGGAGCGGGTCGCCCCAGGTGTGCGTCATCACTGCCGGGGCGGCTGGCAGCGGGTGCAGCCAAAGCTGGCCGGCCAACACCCAGTTGACGCTGACCGCGGCGCCGACCGACGGCGGGAGTTTCGTCGCGTGGACCAATGACTGCAGCGGGACCGCGGTGACCTGCGCGCTGACGCTGGGCGCCGCCGGAACCACCAAGACCGCCACGGCCGTGTTCGATCGGGCGCCGGCGATTTCCCTCACCCCGAACAGCCTCACCTTCACCGGCCCGCAGGGTGGCGCCAGCCCGGCGGGCCAGTCCGTGGCCGTCACCAACATCGGCGGTGGAACCCTCGGTGGCCTGAGCCTCGGGACGATAAGCTACGGGCCGGGAGCCACCGGCTGGCTGACCACGGCCTCGCTGAGCGGCACCACCGCGCCGGTAACTCTGACGCTGCGGCCGACCACCGGCGCGCTCCTGATCGGTACCTACACCGCCACGGTGTCGGTGCTCTCCGGAGGGGCCAGCAACAGCCCCCAAAACGTCACCGTGAACTTCACGGTCACCCCGCCGGATCAGGCGACCCTGGTGGTCGCGGCCGGCCCGGGAAGCACCGGGAGTGGGACGGTGAGCGTCCAGCAGGGCAGCGGGTCGCCCCAGGTTTGTACCATTACCGATGGGGTGGCCGGCAGTGGCTGTAGTCAAATCTGGCCGGCGAACGCCGGACTGACCTTGACCGCGGCGCCAACGGGCGGGGGCAGTTTCGTGACCTGGACGGATGGGTGCAGCGGGACCCCGTTGGTCTGCGTCCTAACGCTGGGCGGTCCGAGCAGCACGACGACCGCAACGGCGGTGTTCGATCGGGCGCCCGCGATCGGGCTGACGCCGACCAGTCGGAGTTTCACCGCCTTGGAGGGCGGCGCCAGTCCGGCCGGTCAGGACGTCGCCATCAGCAACAGCGGCGGGGGCACCCTAAGCGGGCTCAGCGTCGGAACGGTCGTCTATGGGCCGGGCGCCACCGGGTGGCTCACCACGGCCAGCTTGAGCGGGACCACCGCGCCGGCCACCCTGACCCTGCAGCCGACCACCGGAGCGCTGACGGCGGGCACCTACACGGCCACCGTGCCGATCGGGTCCGTGGTGGCCGGCAACAGTCCCCAGAATGTGACGGTCACGTTCACCGTTGATCCGCCGCTGCCGGCGATCACGCTTACCCCGACCAGCCGGACCTTTACCGGCCTCCAGGGCGGCGTCAGTCCGGCCAGTCAGACCGTCGCCATCAGCAACAGCGGCGGGGGTACCCTGAGCGGGCTGAGCGTCGGCACGATCGTCTATGGGCCCGGGGCCGCCGACTGGCTCACCACGGCCAGCCTGAGCGGAACGACCGCGCCGGCGATCCTAACTCTGCAACCAACGACCGGCGCCCTGGTGGCCGGCACCTATACGGCGACGGTGCCGATCGTTTCCGGCGCGGCCGGCAACAGCCCCCAGAACGTCACCGTGACTTTCACGGTCGACCCGCCGCTACCGGCGATCACGCTGACGCCGAGTAGTCGGAATTTCACCGCCCCGGCTGGGGGAGCGAGTCCGGCGAGCCAGGCCGTCGCTATCACCAACAGCGGCGGCGGCACCCTGAGCGGGCTCGTCGTCGGGACGATCGTGTACGGGCCTGGGGCCACCGACTGGCTCACCACGGCGAGCTTGAGCGGAACCACCGCGCCGGCGACACTCACCCTGCAACCGACCACCGGCAGCCTAGCTCTCGGCAGTTACACCGCGACTGTGCCGATTCTCTCCGGCGGGGCCGGCAACAGTCCCCAGAACGTCACGGTGACCTTCACGGTGACCCAGCCGGATCTGGCGACGTTGGTGATCGCGGCCGGCCCGGGGAGCACCGGGAGCGGGACCGTGAGCGTCCAGCTTGGCAGCGGGACGGCGCAGGTCTGCACCATCACCGGCGGGGTGGCGGGCACCGGGTGTATCCAACCGGGCTGGCCCGCGAACGCCGGGTTGACGCTGACGGCGGCGCCGACGAGCGGCGGAAGCTTCGTGACCTGGACGGACGCCTGCAGTGGGACCCAGTTGACCTGCTCGCTGACCCTGGGCGGCGCGAGCAGCACGACGACCGCCACGGCGGTGTTCGATCAGGCGCCGGCGATCACGGTCACGCCGACCAGCCGGAGCTTCACCGGCCTCCAAGGCGGCGTCAGTCCGTCGAGCCAGACCGTCGCCGTCTCCAACAGTGGTGGTGGCGCCCTCAGTGGGTTGAGCGTCGGGACGATCGTCTACGGGCCGGGGGCCACCGACTGGCTCACCACCGCCAGTTTGAGCGGAACCACCGCGCCGGCCACAGTGACCCTGCAACCGACCACCGGCGCGCTCGTGGCCGGTACCTACACCGCCACGGTGCCGATCATTTCCGGGGTTGCCGGCAACAGTCCGCAGAACGTCACCGTGACCTTCACGGTCGATCCGCCGTTGCCGGCCATCGGGCTCACCCCGACCAGTCGGACCTTCACCGCCCTCCAGGGCGGCGCCAGTCCGGCGAGCCAGGCCGTCGCCATCACCAACATCGGCGGCGGTACTTTGAGCGGGCTTGGCGTCGGGACGATCGTCTACGGGCCCGGAGCCACCGGCTGGCTCACCACGGCCAGCTTGAGCGGAACCACCGCGCCGGCCACCCTGACACTGCAACCGACAACCGGCGCGCTCGTCGCCGGCACCTACACGGCCACGGTACCGATCATCTCCGGGGTGGCCAGCAACAGCCCCCAGAACGTCACCGTCACCTTCACGGTCGATCCGCCGCTGCCGTCGATCCTGCTGACGCCGACGAGCCGGACTTTCACGGCCCTTCAGGGCGGAGCGAGCCCCTCGAGCCAGGCCGTCGCGGTCACCAACAGCGGCGGCGGCACCTTGAGTGGGTTGAGCGTCGGCATAATCGTCTATGGGCCCGGGGCCACCGGCTGGCTCACCACGGCCAGCCTGGACCTGACCACCGCACCAGCGACTTTGACGCTGCAGCCGACGAGCGGCGCCCTCCTGGCCGGTAGCTACACCGCGACGGTGCCGATCGTCTCCGGGGTGGCCGACAACAGCCCCCAGAACGTCACCGTCACCTTCACGGTTGATCCGCCACTGCCGGCGATCCTGCTGACGCCGACCAGCCGGACGTTCACCGGCCCGCAAGGCGGCGCCAGTCCGGCGAGCCAGGTTGTCGCCATCACCAACATCGGCGGCGGCACACTCAGTGGGCTGACCGTCGGCACGATCGTCTATGGACCCGGGGCCACCGGGTGGCTCACGACGGCTAGTCTCAACGTGACAACCGCTCCGGCGACGCTGACCCTGCAACCGACGACCGGCGCGCTTCTGGCCGGCAGTTACACCGCGACGGTACCGGTCATCTCCGGGGTGGCCAGCAACAGCCCCCAGAACGTCACCGTGACCTTCACGGTCGATCCGCCGCTGCCGGCGATCCTGCTGACGCCGACCAGCCGGACCTTCAC
>JANNQX010000236.1:0-2211 GCA_031400975.1 Gemmatimonadota bacterium | reverse complement strand
CGAACGCCGGTGGTCCCGGAGCTCAAGGCCATGCTCTCGACCGACGGCGGGATCTGCCCCGGGTGCGGCGCGATGCTGGCCTTCGATCCGTGGAGCCCTACCACCCATGTCTGCTCGGTCTGTCAAACGGTGGCGACTGGTCCGAGACACGACGGGCACTGGGCTCGGGCCCAGCATCTCTGGATCGCCGAACGAGCCGCCGAGTTGGCGACGGTGGCGGTGCTCGCTGACGACCAGCGGTTTGCCGACCGGGCCTGTCAGCTGTTGGCGGGGTACTACGAGCTCTATCACGCGCTTCCCAACGACGACAACGTCCTCGGCCCGACCCACCTCTTCTTCTCGACCTACCTCGAATCGATCTGGATCACCAATTACCTCGCCGCCGCGCACCTTCTTCGCGAGCGCGGGTGGCTGATCGAATCCGACATCGAGGCCATCAACGCCATCGCCGATGAAGCGGCTCAATTGATCGGCGAGTTCGACGAAGGGATGAGCAACCGCCAGACCTGGAATGCCGCGGCGCTGACCGCCATCGCGGTCTGGTTCGACGACGAAGAACTGGGCCAGTCGGCGATCGAGGGGCGGACCGGACTGCTCGGTCACTTGACCGACGGTTTCGGTGACGATGGGATGTGGGCCGAGGGCGAGAACTACCACCTCTTTGCCATTCGCGGGTTGGTGACCGGGATCCAATGGGCCGCGTTGGCGGGCGCCGATCTGTTGGCCGACCCGATCCTGGCGGAAACGTTAGGCAAAGCGCTGATGGCTCCGGCGGCCACCGCGCTACCCGACTTGAGCTTCCCGGCGCGCAAGGATTCCCGGTTCGGGGTGTCGCTGGCTCATCCGGCCTATCTCGAAGTGTGGGAGTGGGGCCTGGCTCGGCTGGGCGATGACGCCCCCGAGGGTCTGGCCTCATGGTTGACGACACTGTACTGGCAGCCGGCCCGATCCGAGCAGACCTACGACGCCTACCTTCACGATGCCGGCGAGACCGCGCGTACGACGACGACGCGGGCGGATCTTTCTTGGTGGATGCTGCTGGTCATGACGGAAGCCCTTCCCGAAGCCGAGCCGTTCGAGCCGGCCAGCGCGCTCTTGGAATCGCAGGGGGTGGCGGTGCTCCGGCGGGGGGGTCGGTATCTGGCGCTCGAGTGCGGAGGGTATGGGGGCGGGCACGGTCACCCGGACCGGCTCCAACTGACCCTCCATGCTGATGGCGTGCACTGGCTGGCGGATCCCGGCACCGGGTCGTACGTTGCGCGCGACCTGATGTGGTACCGGTCGACGCTGGCGCACAATGCACCGATGCCCAACGGTCAGTCGCAAGCAATGGATGACGCCCGGTGCGTCGCCTTCGATGAATCGGGCGACTGGGGTTGGGCCGTGGGTCAATTCGGCGCCGTCAGGCGGACGGTGATTACCGGGCCCGACTGGATCCTCGATGTCGTCGAAGCCGAGCCGGGATTCGAGTTGCCCTGGCATCTCGACGGCGACGTTGAGGTCGAAACGGGCGGGACCTGGGCACCGGCCGACTGGGTTCGAGAGTTCGTGAGAGGTGCCGAGCAATTCACCGCGGCCGGTGATGTCGTCCTGGTCGCTCGAGCCGGTGAGGCGACCCTCCGGCTTCACTTGGTGGGCGGTACGGTGATCCGAGCCACGGGGCCGGGGCGTCCCGGCAAGCCACCCCGTCCGTTTCACGTGGTGCGGGCGGGCCAGCAGCGCCGGCTGGTCGCCGTGCTCGACCTGGCCGGCGGGGTTCGTGAGGTCCTCGTGGCAAACGACACCGTCACCGTGGTCACTGAGGCCGGGAAAACGGAGATCCGGCTGGCCCAGAACGCCGCGACGATCGGCACCAGTGCCGGACCAGTGACGTTAGGCGGAGTTCGACCCCAGCCGGCGGCGCGCAAGCCGTTGATGACCGATCGTCCGATTCGAACCGAGGGCCGAGCCCTCCGGATCGATCAGCCGCCGGTACTGGATGGCTCACTCGACGGATTCGACGAGCGGGCCCCGCTCGAGATGGCCGACGAGGGCCACTATTTCCGAAGCGAGGAGCCCTATCCCGGGCCCGAGGAGTTTTCCGCGACCGCTTTCGTCAATTGGGACGCCGGTCACCTCTACTTGGCGGTCCAGGTCCAAAAGCCGGAGGTCGTGGTGTCGCCCGAGGGGACGGCGCCGCTCCGGCTCGACAACGAGCCCGACGACATTCAC
>JANNQX010000235.1:0-14325 GCA_031400975.1 Gemmatimonadota bacterium | reverse complement strand
CCGACCCGGACCACGGGCCGGTCGGATCGGTCCGAACAGCCGGCCATCAGGGAGGTGGCAACCAAGAGCGCGGCCCATCTCATTGGGCACCGGCGCTATCGATGATGCCAAGTAAGTGCCGCCACCTTGGAACGGCGGCTTGCATGAATGAGCGGGCCCAGTCGGAAGCCGGATGCCGAATCAGATCAGGACCCGAACCATGTTGCGCCACTCGGCCGTCGTCCAGTAACGTCACCGTGTCGGCGAGGAAGAGGGCTTCGGGAATGTCGTGGGTCACCAGCACCACAGTCTTACCGAGCGCCGCGACGATCCCTTTCAACTCATGCTGGAGCTCGGTCCGGCTGAGCGGATCAAGGGCCGAGAACGGCTCATCAAGCAGTAAGAGAGGAGGATCAAGAAATAGGGCTCGCATCAGGGCAACCCGCTGCCGCTGCCCGCCGCTCAAAGCCCGAGGATATCGATCCCGAAGCGACGCAGGAAGCCGGACCAAGGACTCAAGCTCGGCCAGCCGGGCGTCGATCCGATCGGCCGGCCAGCGGTTCAACTCGGCCGGAAGCGTCGCATTGGCCCGGGCCGTCAAGTGGGGAAAGAGCCCGCCATCCTGAAGCACCAGCCCGGTGGCATGGTTGGCATCCCGCTGGCCTGGCGACGATGCCGGCTCGACCGCCCGGCCAAGGACGGTCACGGTGCCCTGGTTCGGAACCAAAATACCCGTTAGGCAGCGGAGGAGGGTCGACTTGCCGCAGCCGCTCGGGCCGAGAATGACGTGGGTCCGCCGAGTCGCCAGGGTCAGGCTCACATCCCGAAGGACCGGCGACTGACCGTAGGTCGCGGTGACGTGGCCGAGCGCGACCGCTTCGGAATCAAGGGGGGCCGGAGGAAGCATGAGTCGGTGAATGTAGCGCGAATTCTGTCAGTCAGGAGGCCCGGCGCTTCCCAACCGCCGGGATCGAGGGTTTCTTTGGCCAATGCGCCCAACTATCTGCGGTTCCGGCTATTGGTTGATCCTCGCTGCGGCGGCCTGCGGCACGCCCAAACCGGCGGCACCCGCGCCGACCGGCCTCCAGGGTGTCTGGCAGTCCGATGGCTACGGATTCGTGTTTGAATCTACCGGCGCCGATTCCTTGCAAGCCTACGAAGTGACTCGAACGACTTGCCTGCCATCGTTCAAGGCGGCGCGCCAAGCCGTGACACCCCCTGGTACCGAGTCAGCCTACCGGACCGATGGGCAGGTGCTGGCCGTCACCGGCGTGGACTCGACCCAAAAGCAGCTCAAGAGCGATGGCGCCGCCTCCTATATGACGATCCGCCGGATTGCCAAGCGGCCGGCGGTTTGCGACCAGCCAACCCCCGACACCCCGGCCGGCAACTTCGACGTCTTCGCCGAGACCTGGGCCGAGCACTACATCCTTTTCGACCAAAAGGGAGCCGATTGGACGGCCATCGTTGCCGCGGCTCGGCCTCAGGTAACACCCGAGACGACCCCGACCCAGCTTTTCGACCTGATGGCGGGCATGATCACCCGGTTCGACGACGCCCACACCTCCATCAACGCTGGGCCGATCAAGCGACAATTCGGGGGCCTCCGCGCCGGCACCGACCGAGTGATCAAGAGCGGAATCTCCAATTTCATGGCCAAGGATCTGCCTGGCATTCTCGCGGTCACCGACCGGGGACTCGTCGGCCCACTTCGAAAGTGGTGTAACGATCAGGTCCAGTACGGCCACGTCGACGATTCCACGGGGTACCTCCGAATCCTCTCGGAAAGCGGCTTCACCAAGGACGGCGGCTTTGCCGAGGGCTTGGTAGCGCTCGAAGCCGCCCTCGACACGGTGTTCTCCGATCCCAAGCTCCGAGGGCTGGTGATCGACGTCCGGATCAATTTTGGCGGAGCCGACCCGTATGGCTTGGCCCTCGCCGCACGGCTCGCGACGACCGAGTACCAGGCCTATGCCAAAGAAGCCCGGATCGACCCGGTTGATCGCACCAGGTGGACGCCCAGTCAGCCCAGCATCGTCCGGCCCAGTACAAGGCCCGGTTTCAAGGGACCGGTCGTCGAGTTGATCGGCCCCCTCACAATCAGCGCCGGCGAAACCACGACCCAAGCCTTGATGGGGCGGACCCCGAAGGTGCTTCGGATCGGCGAGAACACCCAAGGCGTGTTTTCTGACGTATTGGGGCGCCGATTACCCAACGGCTGGTCATTTGGACTTCCGAACGAGGTTTTTCGGGCGGCGGATGGTTCGACGTTCGACGGGCCCGGAATTCCGCCCGACCTCGCGGTGCCGGTGTTTGCTGATGCGGATCTCAAGGCCGGTCGGGACCCCGGACTTGCCCGGGCCGTGGCGCAACTCTTCGCACCCCGCTGAACACTTAATGGCGCTTGGCTCCACGATCTACACCTTCGACATCCAGCTGGCCGACATGGATCGGGCCGTCTACGAGACGTTAGGCCTTCGGGTGGCCTGCCACCCATCGGAAACCGAGGAGTCCCTGGTCAGCCGCGTCCTGGTGTACTGTCTTGAGTACACTGAAGGGATCGCCTTCTCCGCCGGGGTGTCGGACACGACCGAGCCGGCGATTACGGTGCGAGACTTGACCGGCGCCTGGAAAAGTTGGATCGAAATCGGAACCCCCGACGCCGCTCGTCTTCACCGCGCCAGCAAGGCGGCGCCCCGAGTGGCGGTCTACACCCACAAGCACCCGTCGACCCTGCTCAAGGCCCTGACGGGTGAGCGAATCCACCGGGCCGAGGATCTGGAACTGTATGCGATGGACCGTCCGATGATCGCCGAGTTGGTCGCTCGCCTCGACCGGCGCCTCAAGTTCGACCTCTCGATTACCGAACGACACCTCTACCTCACCCTCGGGAAAGACACCCTGACCGGAGTGATCGAGCGGCTCAGTCTCTAGCAGGTTGCTGAAAAAGGAAGTTTTGGACCTGGCGCCGTCCGCGGGATCGACCTAACGTTCCGTCCGTCTTCTTCGCCGGAGCACCCATGCGCGGCCCCGAATCGTCGCAGCGGATCCTGTTCAGCTACGTCAATCTCGACGACCGGGTGCCGGCGGATCACCCGCTGCGGGCCATCCGGGCGCTGGTCGAACCGGTGCTGGTCGAGTTGGCGCCCCGCTGGGCGGGGCTGTACGCCGAGACCGGCCGGCCCTCGATCCCGCCCGAGCAGTTGCTCCGGGCCCTGTTGCTCCAAGTGCTCCAAACGATTCGGAGCGAGCGGCAGCTGATGGAGCAGTTGGACTACAATCTGCTGTACCGGTGGTTTGTGGGCCTGGGCATCGACGAGCCGGTCTGGCACCCCACCACCTTCACCAAGAATCGCGACCGGCTGCTGGCCGGGGATATCGCGGCGGGGTTCTTGACGGCCGTGGTGCGGCAGGCGGACCAGCGCCAGCTGCTGTCCCGCGAGCACTTCACGGTGGACGGCACGCTGCTGGAGGCCTGGGCGAGTCAGAAGAGCTTTCAGCCCAAGGCGGGGCCGCCGCCGCCGCGCGACGACGACGACCCGCGCAATCCGAGTGTGAACTTCCGGGGCCAACGGCGGTCGAATGCCACCCATGCCTCGACGACCGATCCCGACGCCCGGTTGGCGAAGAAGGGGGCCGGCAAGGAAGCCAAGCTGAGTTATCAAGCGAGTGTGCTGACGGAGAACCGCCACGGCTTCGTCGTCCTCACGGCCGTGGATCCGGCCGATGGCCCCCGGGTGGAGCTGGCGCAGGCGGAGGAAATGCTCCAGGCGCTGGCGGCCGCGCGCGGGCCCCGGGCCCGGCCGGCCACCGTGGGGGCGGACCGCGGGTACGATCAGGCCGAGTTCGTGGCCGCCGCCCGAGCGCTGGGGTTCACGCCCCACGTGGCCCAAGTCGAACACCGGACGAGCGGGATCGATGGCCGGACGACCCGGCATGCAGGATACGCCGTCAGTCAGTGCCTCCGCAAACGGATTGAGCAGACCTTTGGCTGGGGCAAGACCGTGGGGCTCCTCCGGAAGCTGCGGCATCGCGGGCGCGAGCGAGTGGACTGGTTCCTGACGTTCGTGATGGGCGCGTACGATCTGGTCCGACTGAGCACCCTGATCCGGCAAGGCGCCCATGCCTAACGGACGCCGCTGCGGGGCCGATCGGCCGGCGGGCCCGGGACCCGGGGAGCCGACCGCGTCATCCAGGGAGGTTGGCATCACAAATCTTCATTTTTCAGCAACCTGCTAGATCGCTTTGAAGTGCTCAAACGGTTGGCGGCAGGCATGGCAGACGTGGATCGACTTGCAGGCGGTGGAGCCGAACTCACTTTCCCGCGACGTATTCGACGACCCGCAGTAAGGACACGGAACGGCCTTGGTCGGGCCGCCGAGCTGTACCAGGTCAAGAGCGCCTCCGGCCTTGCCGGGCGGCGCGATCCCGTAGGCCCGAAGTTTTTCGCGAGCCTCCTCCCGGATCCAATCACTGGTCCACGGCGGGCTGAAGACGGTCTTGACGGTGACCTCGGTAAACCCGTGCCGCTTCAAGGCCTCGGCGATCTCTCGTTCAATGACCTGAGTGGCGGGACAACCTGAATAGGTCGGGGTGACCCGGACCGTCACCCTGGTTCCGTCGACGTCAGCGCCCCGGACGATTCCAAGATCGACCACACTGATGGCTGGGACCTCCGGATCGAGCACCTCCTGCAGGATCTCGAAGACCCGGGCCTCGCAGGCGGCGGCGGTTACCACGAAGCTCCGGGATGAGAGCGGGCTACGATCTGCATTTCCGCCAAGAGCCGGCCGAGGTACTCGGTGTGGCGGCCTTGGCGTCCACCGACCATCCGGCCTGGCGTCGTTGGCGTCGTCAGCGTGGCCCGGGAAAAAACGTCGGCCACCATCGCGTCCCACTGCGGCTTCTGGCCGGCCAACGAAGAAGCGTGCCCGGCCGCAACCGCGGCCCGCTCCACGTCGTCTTCGGCAAAGAACTCGACGGTCCACGGCCACAACTCGTCGAGGGCCGCTTGGGCCCGGTGGTGGCTCTCGTCCGTCCCGCCGCCTAACCGAACGACCCATTCAGCGGCGTGTCGCAAATGGTAACGATTCTCCTTGCCCGCTTTGGCCGCAATGCCCGCCAAATCCTCATCGGGCGACTTGGCGACGCCCTCGAGCAGGAAATGGCTCCAGGCCGAGAACAGAAACTGCCGGGTCATGGTGAAAGCAAAGTCGCCGCGGGGTAACTCGACCAGCTGGAGATTTCGAAACTGCGTCTCATCGCGCCAATAGGCCAACGCATCGGCGTCCCGGCCGGCCCCTTCGGCCCGGCCCGCCAGCGTGAGGAACAATTCTGCTTGCCCGATCTGATCGAGGGCAATGTTCGCGATCGCGATGTCTTCTTCCAGAATCGGCCCGTGCCCGCACCACTCGGCGTTCCGTTGCCCAAGGATGAGCCGGTCATCCCCGAGCCGGAGGAGGTACTCGAACGGCGCCATCAAAACACCTTCACACCGCGCGGCGTTTTATAGAACTGGGGATGCCGATAGGGTTTGTCGTTGCCGGGATCGAAGAACGGACCCGCCTCGCTCGGAGCCGAGGCGACGATCGCGGCGCTCGGAACGACCCAGAGGCTCACGGCTTCACCCCGGCGAGTGTAGACATCGCGCGCGTTCTGCATCGCGATCTCGGCGTCCGGGGCGTGGACGCTTCCGGCGTGCTCATGCGGCTTCCCGCCGGGCGGCTGGGTGAAGACTTCCCAGAGGGGCCACTGACCGACCCCGTTTGTCTCTGTTGCCATCACGAATCCCGTCGGTTAGGCGGCCTGCCCGGCCGCCGGCTGCTGTTTCGCCGCATAGGCAGCGGCGGCTTCCCGGACCCAGCCACCTTCTTCGTGCGCCTTGCGCCTGGCGGCGATCCGCTCCCGATTGCAGGGCCCGTTGCCCCCAATCACCTGATAGAACTCCGACCAATCGATGGGGCCGAAATCCCAGTTCTTCGTGGTCTCGTTGTACTTAAGCGCCGGGTCGGGCACCGTCAGGCCGATCGCGGTGGCCTGGGGAATCGTCAGGTTCACGAACCGTTGCCGCAATTCATCATTCGACTTGAGCTTGACCTTCCATTTGAGCAGGTCGCCGCTGTTGGGGGAATCCTTGTCGGTCGGCCCAAACATCATCAACGACGGCCACCACCAGCGATTGACGGACTCTTGGACCATAGTCTTCTGGGCCGGAGTACCGCGAGCCAAGGTGGCACAGAGTTCATAGCCCTGCCGCTTGTGGAAGTTCTCTTCCTTGCAAATCCGGACCATCGCCCGGGAGTAGGGCCCGTACGAGGCGCGGGCCAGCATGGTTTGGTTCACGATGGCGGCACCATCCACCAACCAACCGATCACGCCCATGTCCGCCCACTGGAGGGTCGGATAGTTGAAAATGCTGGAATACTTGGCGGTGCCATAGAGATACTGATCGATCAGCTCGGATCGATCGGTGCCGAGGGTTTCGGTGCCGCAGTAGATGTAGAGGCCGTGTCCCCCTTCATCTTGGACCTTGGCGATCAACGACATTTTTCGACGGAGGCTTGGCGCCCGCCCGATCCAATTGCCCTCGGGTAACATCCCGACGATTTCGGAATGAGCGTGCTGCGACATCATCCGGGTCAACTGTTTCCGGTACTTCTCCGGCATCCAGTCTTTGGGTTCGATGGTTTCGTCGCGGGCCAAACGGGCATCGAATTCGGCCAGGCGGGCAGGATCTTCCAGGGGCTTAGTCTCGGTCGGCATGACGGTTTCCTGTTCGGTGTCCAACGGCTCAATCACTAAGTATAACCCCACCGCAAGAAGTCGGCCAACCCAATACGTGGTAGGGGTTTACGGGTGCTGGTCGACACCGAGATCGGACCGGCACAAGGAGAACGATTTTGGGCCACCGGTGGCAGGACCAGCCAAACGTGAGTATCCTCTCCCGTCGCCGTTTTACCCCTCATCACAGGATCCACCTATGAGCCAACCCAAAGAACCCTGGCCCGACTTTTCGGACGTCCAAGGCAGTGGATCATCCACTGCGCCAACGCCGCCGGCAGAGAAGGCCGAGCCGAAGACCCACACGGTCGGCAAAGGCGATAGTCTCTCGAAGATCGCCAAGACCTACTACGGACACACCGGCAAATGGAAGCAGCTCTACCAGGCCAACAAGGCCGTCATCGGAGCCAATCCCGATCTCATCAAGCCCGGTCAGGTCCTCGTCATCCCCGACCTCGGAGGAACCACCTGATGCAATTCGTTTCTCGGCACCTTGGCATCGCCCTGTTAGGCTTGGCTGTCGTCGCGGGCGGCTGCAAGAAGAAGGAACCGCCCCCGGCCCCGCCGGTCGTTGTCCAGCCCGCCCCACCTCCGCCGGTAGCCGTGGCGGGGATTCAGCTTGGCAAGGCCATCGGCGCTGACAAGGCCGTGACCGCCGCCACCTCGACGTTCGGCGTTCGGGACACCATTTACGCCTCGATCGGCACCACGGGCGTTGCTTCGGCGGCGACGTTGTCGGCCACTTGGACCTTCCAGACCGGTCAGACCGTCGACACCAACAGCGTTGCGATCGCCCCGACCGGCCCTGCCACGACGGAGTTCCATATCACCAAGAAGTCCGCCTGGCCGGTTGGGAAGTACAAAGTCGCCATCATGCTCAACGGCATGCCGGCCGGCGAGCAGGAGTTTGAAGTCAAGAAGTGACCAAGACCCGTCGCGAATTCCTCGAGCGCTCCCTTGCATCCTGATCCTCGGCGGCACCGGCTTCATCGGCCCGCACACGGTTCGGTACGCGATGTATCGGGGCCACGAAGTCACCCTGTTCAATCGTGGCAAGTCGAGCCCGAGCATGTTTCCCGGGGTCGAGTCCCTGACCGGTGATCGTGACGGCAAACTCGACAGCTTGAAGGGCCGGAAGTGGGACGCCGTGATCGACAACAGCGGCTATGTCCCTCGCCAGGTGCGCGACTCGGCCAATCTCCTCAAGGATTCGGTTGGGCGGTACCTCTTCATTTCAACGGGTTCCGTGTACGGGTTCGACATCGATGAGATCGACGAGGATTCGCCGCTGTTGCCGATCGCCGATCCGAAGAGCGAGGACGTGAAATGGTCAACCCGGTCCAAACGGTCGACGTGCGGGACTTGGCCGAATTCACCGTTCACTCGGCTGAGCGCGAAACCTCCGGCACCTTCAATGCCGCGGGCCCGGCCCAAGACGATTTCTCGATGGCCGAGTTCCTCCACGGCATCCGGGCCATCACGAGTGCTCGGGTCGGGTTCACTTGGCTCGACGAAGCGTTCCTAGCCGAGAAGAAAGTCGGGTTCCCGATGTGGGTGCCCTACAAGGGCAAGGCCAGGGGCGCCGTGCATGTGCGGTCGCACCGAGGGATCGCCGTCGGCCTCAAGTTCCGTCCGCTGGCGGTGACGGCTCTCGACACGCTCGAATGGTTCAAGGCCGAACCGGTGGCCCGCCAGCAGGAGCTCAAGCTCGAAGTGGAGCGCGACGCGGCACTCCTCACGGAGTGGAAGGCACGGAGCAAAAAGGGTTCGTGATTCAGCCTGACCTGCGCGATGCCGCTCGCCGTGAAATGATCCGCGAGGGCTTCGCGCCGGATTTCCCACCAGCCGCTGCACAGGAGGCGGCCGCGTTGAATGGAGCGCGGCCTGCCTCGACTTCTGCCAGAGACCTACGCCTTTTGCTGTGGTCCTCAATCGACAACCCCGAATCCCGAGATCTCGACCAGGTCGAGTACGTCCAGGCATTGCCCAACGGCCGGAGCAAGGTGATGGTCGGGATTGCCGACGTGGATAGCTTGGTGACGCAAGCCGGGGTCATCGACCTCCATGCGGCCCGGAACACCACGTCGGTGTACTGCGGCGTCACCATGTTTCCGATGCTTCCGGAAACTCTCTCCACCGGCCTGACCTCGCTCAACGAAGCCGTCGACCGGCTCGTCGTCGTGATCGAACTGACCGTCGAAGCCGACGGCACGGTATCGGCGCGGGAGGCCTATCAGGCCTTGATCCACAATCACGCTCAGCTCGACTATCCGAGTGTGGGAGCCTGGCTGGAAGACCGGGGCCCGGCCCCGGCGAAGGTCGCCGGGTCTGCCCCACTCGCCGACCAGCTTCGGATCCAGGATCGGGTGGCTCGGGCCATGCGGGGCCAGCGCCACCGGGCCGGGGCGCTCGATCTCGAAACCATCGAGACCACCGCCGTGACCACCAACGGCCGGATCACCGACTTGGCGGTCCACCGGAAGAACCGGGCGACGATGCTGATCGAGGATTTCATGATCTGCGCCAACGTCGCGATGGCCAAACTGCTCGAAGACCGGCAGGTGTCCTCGATCCGGCGGGTCGTCAAAGCTCCCGAGCGGTGGGACCGGATGGTGGTCTTGGCGAAGGCGTTAGGCGACACCCTGCCGGATACTGCCAAATCTGCCGCGCTGGCGCAGTTCATCGCACGGCGGCGGACGGCTGATCCGGACCATTTCCCCGACCTGTCGCTCGCGATCGTGAAGCTGATGGGCCCAGGTCTCTATGAAATCCAGCGCCCGGGCCAGGCGAGCGACGGCCATTTCGGGCTCGCCGTCGACGACTACACCCATTCGACCGCGCCGAACCGGCGCTATGCCGACCTGATTACCCAGCGCCTGGTCAAAGCCGCCCTCGCGGCTAAGCCCGCATCGTACCAAGACGCGGAACTCGATGCGATTGCGGCGCGGTGCACCAAGATGGAGGACGCCGCGAAGAAGGTGGAACGGACCTGCCGCAAACAAGCGGCCGCCCTCTACCTCGCGTCGCGGATTGGCGAGACGTTTGACGCCATCGTGACCGGCGCCAACGCTAAGGGCACCTTTGTGCGAACCCTCCACCCGCCGGCCGAAGGCATGGTGGTCAAGGGCCAGCAGGGCATGGACGTCGGTGACAGGGTCCGGGTCAAGTTGGTTGGGGCCAACGCCGAGCGAGGGTTCATCGACTTCGTTGGACCGTGAAACCGCCCCGCCAAGCCACCCGTACGACCCCGCTTAGGAGCCCCAAGCCATCCACCTTGCCAACGACCTTGCGCGGCCTTGGCCTTTGATCCAAGTTGCAACGAAATTGCATCCACACTTGACGACAGATTGCGGTCCGCAACACCACTCGAAGTTCCGGGGAGGCACCATATGGGATTGAGAAGAGTTCTCTGTGTCGGCGCCGTATTCGCTACCGCTCTCGCATCGGCGGCCTTCGGGCAGGAGGTCGCGGGCTCGGTGGTCGATGCCGGGACGCTCCGACCCCTGGTTCAGGTCCGGGTGACGGTCGAAGGCGGCGCCCAGACCGTCGTGACCGATAGCCGCGGCCGGTTCAAGTTGACGAGCCTGTCGGGCACCACGGTTGTCGTCGGCTTTCGGTTGATCGGGTACAAGCCAGAAACCCAAACGCTGACCGTCGGCAACAACGATGTCCGGGTGACCCTAACCCCAGCCCCGGTCCGGCTCGACGAACTCGTCGTCACGGGCACCGCCGACGCGGTCCAGAAACGGACCATCGGGAACGCGGTCTCGTCGATCAGTGCCAGCGACGTCGTCCAACTGGCGCCCCCACAGGACATTTCGAACCTGATCAACGGCAAAGCGCCGGGCGTCGCGGTGCTCCAAGGGAGCGGCTCGGTTGGCAGCGGCGCCCGGATCAAGGTCCGCGGCTCGTCCAGTGTGGCCCTGAACGACACCCCGCTCCTCTATATCGACGGCGTCCGAATCAACAACGGCCAGGGCGCCGGCGTCGCCGTGCAGGGTTTCAGTTCGGGCATCGTGTCGCGGATCAACGATATCGATCCCGAGAGCATCGAGAGCATCGAAATCATCAAGGGACCGGCGGCCGCCACGCTCTACGGCACCGAGGCGTCGAACGGGGTGATCCAGATCATGACCAAGCGAGGGAAAGAGGGGAAACCCGTCTTTACCATGAGCACGGCCCAAGGAACCAACTGGTTCCAGAACGCCGCCGAGCGAATCGGACCGCTCTACGGACTGGATGATCAAAACAGGCTGGTCTCCGTCAACCTCGTCGAGTTGGAGAAGGCTCGCGGAACCCCGCTCTTCCGCAACGGATCGACCCAGGGTTACCACGCCAGTTTGAGCGGCGGAACAGCCACCACCCAGTACAGGATCGGGACCTCGTATGAGAGGGATCTCGGCATCGAACCGACCAACAACCTCTGGCGGTTCAACACCAACGTGAGCCTCACCGTCAAACCGACGCCCACGCTCGACGTCATCTCGACCTTCGGGCTGACCGAGAGCAAGCTCAATCAGAACTACGAGGGTGGTGGCGGCGCCATCGTCGAGGCGCTGTTCGGGGCGCCGTCGCTGGTCGGGACACCGTTCCGGGGCTTCCTCGATTTCCCGCCCGAGACGTTGTGGGACAATTTCCAGGCCTCCCAACGGGTCGAGCGACTGATCGGCAGTGTCCAGCTCAACCACCGGCCGTTTTCATGGCTCAACCATCGGCTGACCGTCGGCATCGATCTCGTCGGCGAGGACAACACCGATTTGGCCCGGGTCCCCAACCAAGCGGCCCGGGAGTTCCTGAGCTCCCCGACTGACTTGGGCGGCTCGAAGTCGGTGTTCCGGAACGACCTCAGCACCACGACGTTCGACTACGTCGCCAACGGCAAGGCCACCGTCAGCAAGACCATTACGTCGACCACTTCCGCGGGGATCCAGTACTTCCGGCGGCGGAGTTACTTCTTGAGCGCGTCGGGCGCCGGATTTCCGGCCGCGGGGCTCGAGAACATCAACGCGGCGACCAACAGTTTCTTTGCCGGCGAGGACTTGATTACCAACGTGACGTTCGGCGCCTTCGTCCAGCAGCAGATCGGCTACAAGAATCGGTTTTTCCTGACCGGTGCGGTTCGGGCCGACGACAACAGCGCGTTCGGCAAGAATTTCAACTACGTCACCTATCCCAAAGTGAGCGCCAGTTGGGTCCTTAACGAAGAACCGTTCTTCAAGGTGCCCTTCGTGTCGAGCCTCAGGCTTCGGGCCGCATACGGCGAGACCGGCCAACAGCCGGATGCCTTTGCCTCGTTGCGGACATATACCCCGGCCACCGGCGGCAACGGCGGCGGCGCCGTTACTCCCGCATCTCCAGGCAATCCGGACCTCGAGCCGGAACGGGGCAAGGAGTTGGAGTTGGGCTTCGACGCGGGCCTCTTCAGCGACCGGGTTTCGATCGACTTCACGTTCTATTCGCAGAAGACGGTCGGCGGCCTCTTCAACCGCGACGTCTCGCCGTCGACCGGCTTCCCCGGTGCCCTGCTCGTCAACACCGCCAAGATCCAGAACCGCGGCGTCGAGTTGCAGCTCCGGGGCTCCCCGATCAGCCGGCCGAACCTGGCGTGGGACTTCGCCTTCAACTTCTCCAAGAACTGGAACAAGGTGCTCGACCTTGGCGGGGTCGATTTCATCAACATCGTCCAGCTGTTCGGCACTCCGCGGGTCGACCACCGACATGCCGTGGGGTACCCGCTGGGCGGCAACTGGGTCAGGAAAGTCGTCAGCGCCCCGCTCGACGCCGACAACCGCCCGATCAGAGCCACGTCCCTTTGCGATGACGGCAAGGGCGGCACCACGCCCTGTTTCGACGCCGGCGGCAATCCGGTCGCGCCCCGCGTCTATGCCGGACGGACCACCCCGGATCGCGAAGGCTCGTTCCAGACCAGCATCACCCTGATGAAACGGGTCCAGTTCTTCACCATGATCGACTTCAAGCTCGGCGCCTTTATTACCCAGAACAAAGCCCGGGCCCAGTGCCAGATTTTCAAGACCTGTCTCCGTAACTATGAGCGGGCGGGCGTCGATCCCATCGTCTTGGCGGATGACGCGTTCGGATCGACCTATCGGTCGTCCTTCATCGAAGACGCGAGCTTCGCCAAACTTCGCGAGATTTCGGTCAGCTATACGGTGCCCGACCGGCTGGCCCGTTCGTTCCGGGCCTCCACCGCCCGGATTACCCTGTCGGCCCGAAACCTCCACACCTGGACGGGCTACAGCGGCATCGACCCTGAAACGTTCTTCGTCGGCGAGCAATACGTCCGGGTCGATCAGGCCCAGACTCCGCAGCTGGCTCAGTTCAAGACCACCATCAGTCTCACCTTCTAAGCGACAGGAGCGATAACGATATGAAGACTCAATTTCGATTCGAACGCCTCGCCCTGATCGGCTTGATCGGGCTCAGCGCCGGGACCGTCGGTTGCGGCCTGCTCGACGTCCAGACCCAAACCCAGATTACCGAGGAAGCCCTCCAGAATCCGGCCAATGCGCAGTTGATCGTCAACGGCGCGGTGTCCGACTTCGAGTGCGCCCTTGGGGCTTATGTCGTCGGAATGGGCCTCTTGGCCGACGAGTTCGAGAGCGCCGGCGGCGCGGCGCTGTTCTTCGACTGGGACCGGCGGACCCAGGAAGCCGGTAGCGGCACCTACGCGGTTGGGAACTGCCTCGCCAGCCAGGTGTCGTTAGGAACCTACCGGCCGATCTCGACCGCGCGGTTTACGGCGGACAATGCCCTGGCGCTGCTCAATGGCTGGACCGACGCGGAGGTTCCCGACCGCAAGGGGCTGATCGCGACCGCGTTGGCGTACGGCGGGTACAGCCGAATCTTGTTAGGCGAGGGCTTCTGCTCGGCGGCCATCGACCAGGGACCGGAGTTGACGCCCGCTCAGGTGTTCCAGCAGGCCGAGACCAAGTTCACCGAGGCGATTGCCGCCGCCACGGCGGCCGGAAAGCCCGAATTGGCCCGGATGGCCACGGTCGGCCGGGCCCGGGCACGACTCAACCTCGGCAAGCTCGCCGAAGCGGGCCAGGATGCCGGTGGCATCCCGGTAGGTTTTCTCTGGAACGCCAACTTCAACGCGGCGGCCTTCCGGAGCCAGAATCAGCTCACCAACATGCACTTCCGGACCAACGGAATGATCGTCTCGGCGCCGTTCCGAAACCTGACGTTCGATGGGGTGGCCGATCCCCGGCTCAAGGTGGCCGATGCCGGCCGGCCCTCCGCCGATCCCACCCGGCGGCTCTGGCTCACCTCGAAGTATCCGTTGCAGGACTCGCCGATCGCGCTCGCGACCGGCGTCGAGGCCCAGTTGATCTTGGCTGAAGCCGTGGGCGGGCAGCAGGCCGTCGGAATCATCAACGCCTTGCACACCCGGGTGGGGCTGCCGGCCACCTTTGCCGCCACCGACCCCGCGGTGATCAAGGCCCAGATCATCGATGAACGGGGCCGCGAGTTCTTCGCGGACGGGCATCGGTCCTACGACATTCTCCGCTACAACCTCCCGCTCAATCCATCGGCCGGGACGGT
>JANNQX010000234.1:0-6753 GCA_031400975.1 Gemmatimonadota bacterium | reverse complement strand
CCCGTACGATCGTTCCCCGACGATCGCACCCTGGGTAACGAGGACCGCGCCGATCAAGGCGAAGAAACCGCCGGCTTGGAAAAAAATGTTCATCACATTGTCGAGGCCTTGGGCCGGGGTGCTCTCCTGCCGCGATTCAAGCGAGACCAGCAGGATGAACCCCGGGATGATCGCGAGCCACAGCAGCAGGTGCACCACCCAGCGTCGAGTCCGCCACCACGAACCCAACTCTTTATCGAGCAGGTTGGGGAACCCCGTCGACCAACCCTTTGATTGCGTCGGCGTAAGACTCATGACCGGGTCCCCCCCTCGACTAGGTTCATGAAAACGTCTTCGAGTTGATAACGCCGGCGCCCAAACGATCGGACCCGGACCGAGTCATCCGCCATCAGGGCCCGGAGAAGCCCAGCGTCGGCTGCCTCATCGTCAGCGACCGCGACCTGCCACGACACCCCATCGCTGGCGATGGTCTCCTCGACCGAAACGACCCACGGAAGGCTCGCAAGTCGGCGCCGGGTTGCGTCCGCGGTACCTGCAACCTCCATCACGTACGTCGTATGGCCCGTGCCGGCCAAAAGCTCGCCGATCGGAGCCTGGGCAATCAACCTCCCATGGTTGAGGATGGCCACCGTGTCGCTGACCCGTTGGACATCTTCGAGAATATGGGTCGAATAGAAAATCGTGGTGTGGGATCGGAGCTTGGCCATGACTTCGAGCACATCGCGGCGCCCCATTGGATCGAGCGACGCCGCCGGCTCGTCCAGGATCAAGAGCTCAGGCCGGCTGATCTGAGCCTGAGCGATCCCGAGCCGCTGTCGCTCACCACCCGAAAACCCCTTGATCGGCCGGTCGGCTTTGTCGGCCAGTCCCACGAGCTCCAGGGTGTCCCGAATATGTTGCTCGAGTGGGCCGGCAGGACCCGCGAAGAAGAACTTCGCGGTAAACCGCAGCGTTTCGCGAGCCGTCATGTAGTCGTAGTACCGGGGGTCCTGGGCGAGATAGCCGACCCGGCGCCGGACCTCGAGCGTGTCCCGTTCACTGTCAAACCCGAAAAGAACCGCCGAGCCCGACGTGGGGCGCGCCAGACCAAGGAGCAACTTGATCGTGGTCGTCTTGCCGGCCCCGTTCGGGCCCAAGAACCCGAAGATCGAGTTGCGCTTCACTTTGAGATCGAGCCCCGAAAGAGCCGAGACCCCACCGGGGTACTCCTTGGACAGGCCGCGAGTCTCGATCGCGACCTCATCCGTGGCGGGCGTTGCCATGGGATCTCCGATCCTGAACTGTGATTGGTTGTGCCGGGCCTACGGTCGCCCCCTAACATCAGTTTCACCATGGAACAATGGTAACTATTCTTTGAAACATGTCGCACGATATATCGTAAGTACTAACGTTCGTGGTCCCGTTTCGATCGAAAACCAGGGAGGTATCAAGTGGCTAAAGACCGTGATGACTGGGGTTTAGGGGAGATTTTTGGGTTCGCATTCGACCCAAGCAAGTTCGATTTCAAGTTCGGCGGCGGGCCCCGAAACAAGAACTGGGGCCGCGGCCGACGTCAGATGTTCGAGTCCGGCGAGGTCAAGTTCGTGATCCTCCGCCTCCTCCGGGAAAAGCCCCGCCACGGCTACGAGGTTATCAAGGCCCTCGAAGAGCGACTCGGCGGCTGCTATACCCCGTCAGCCGGCACGGTCTATCCCACCCTGCAATTGCTCGAGGATCAAGGGTACATCAAGGCTGGCGACGTCGACGGGAAGAAGGTCTACCACATCACCCCCGAAGGCGAACAGTTCCTCGACGCCAACCAGACGGTGCTCGATGACATCTTCGACCGAGTGAAGGACACCGTCAGGGATTTCGCCGGTGGGCACATGGCGGACCTCAACCACGCCTTTACTCGCCTGGCCGCAGTCACCTACAAGCGAGCGTGGCGGTGGGGTCCCGACCACCCCTCGGTGGCGAAAATCGTCGAGATCTTGAAGCGATCGGCCGATGACATCGAACGTGAGTGGGAAAAGGCCTAAACTTCGAGGAGCACACCCATGGGCGTCGGTACGATTTTGCTGATCGTATTTGTGGTCATCCCAGCCGTTCAGTGGAGCGTGTGGGGTGGTAAGTCCCGGCGAGGCCGGGCGCGTAAGTGGGGCGGCATGGACCTCGGGCTCGACGGGGGCGGCCGCTTGGATGACGAAGTGGCCGCGCTGCGGAACGACATCGAAAGCCGGCTCGGCGAGGTCGAGCACCTCCAGGCCAGGGTGGCGGAGCTCGAAAACCGACTCGACTTCACCGAACGATTGTTGGCCCAGCGAGAGCCCGAAACCCTCGCCAAGCCACCCGGGAACTAGTTACCCTTCTCGACCCCAAATGAAGCTTTCAGCGTCGACGACCGCCGCCCCCGCCCTTGCCCTCAAAGGGCTGGTCAAACGCTATGGCGAGGTCACGGCCGTCGCCGGCCTCGACCTCATCGTAGAGCGGGGCGAGTGCTTCGGCCTCCTCGGCCCCAATGGGGCCGGGAAGACCACCACGATCGAAATCTGTGAAGGGCTTACCGAGGCCGACGAAGGCGAAGTCCACGTCCTCGGCATGACCCATCGGGAACACGCCGACAAGATTCGCGCCTCGATCGGCATATCGCTGCAAGAAACCCAACTCACCGAAAAGCTCACAGTTCAAGAAACCATTGAACTCTTCCACAGCTTTTATCCCCGTCGACGGCCCGTTGACGAAGTGATTGCGGCGGTCCAACTCGGCGAGAAGCGGCACGCCCGGGTCGGACAGCTGTCGGGCGGCCAGAAACAGCGCCTAGCCCTGGCATGTGCCATCGTCGGCGACCCCGAACTGTTTTTCCTCGACGAACCCACGACCGGACTTGATCCGCAGTCCCGCCGCCAACTCTGGGACTTGATCACTCGGTTCAAGGCGGAGGGCCGAACGATCGTGATCACCACGCACTACATGGACGAGGCGGAGCAGCTCTGCGATCGGGTAGCCATCGTCGATCACGGCAAGATCATCGCGCTCGGAACTCCGCGCGAGTTGATTGGACTAGTGGGCAGCGAACATGTCGTTGAGTTCCGGCTCGACCACGCCACAGCCGAGGTGGACAGACTCAGGGGTTTGCCGGGGGTAACCCGCGTCAAGCAAATCGACCAGCGATACCAACTGGACGTGTCGCAGGTCCATCTGACCATCCCGGCCTTGCTCGAATACCTGACGACGATTCCGGCGACCTTGAGCGACCTGGTGACCCACACCGCGACCCTCGAGGATGTCTTCGTGCATCTCACCGGACGACACCTCCGCGATGGCTGAGCCCCACGCGTGGCGTGATCGCGCCATCATCCAGCTCACCTTGGCTCGGTTTCGCGAGTTCTACCGCGAGCCCGAAGCGATGTTCTGGACCTTCGTCTTTCCCCTGATCATGGCGGCGGGATTGGGACTTGCCTTCCGAAACAAGCCGGCCGAGGTACTCAAGGTCGGGGTAATCCGAACCGAGGCCGCCACTCAAATCATCGAGGGGCTCAAGCACGACCGGCAGCTCGATGTCAGGCTACTCGACGATTCGACCGCCGCCCAACAACTTCGGACCGGCAAAGTCGCCCTCTTGGTGGTCGCGGCTAATCCGACCACCGTCGAATATCGGTTCGACGACACCCGCCCCGAAGCGATCACCGCCCGTCGGATGGTCGACGACGCCTTGCAACGGGCCAACGGCCGCACCGACCCCGTGGCTGTTGCCGAGGCGTTCGTTCGGGAGCGCGGATCTCGCTACATCGATTTTCTGGTACCCGGTCTGCTCGGAATGAATCTGATGGCCAGTAGCATGTGGGGTATCGGATTCACGGTGGTCGATCAACGCCGGAAGAAGCTTCTCAAACGCTTTGTGGCGACTCCGATGTCTCGAGCCGAGTACCTGCTGTCGTTCCTGTTCGCCCGGCTCACCCTCTTGGTATTCGAGGTCGGGGCAATGGTGACGTTCGGCGTTCTGGTGTTCGGAGTGCCGCTGCGCGGATCGCTGGTCACGTTGTCTGCCGTTTGTCTCCTTGGGTCGCTGGCCTTTGGCGGGTTAGGGCTTCTCATCGCCGCCCGCCCTCGAACCGTCGAGGCAGCTTCCGGACTAATGAACTTCGCGATGTTGCCCATGTGGGTGCTCTCGGGGGTCTTTTTTTCGTCCGCCAATTTTCCCGACGCCATGCAGCCGGTGATCAAAGCCCTCCCCCTGACAGCCGTCAACGACTCCCTTCGAGCCATCATGCTCGAAGGGGCAGGTTTTGGCGAGATCATCGCGCCCCTGGTCACCCTCTCGGCCTGGCTCCTCATCTGCTTCACCGTGGCCCTCAAGATCTTCCGCTGGAAGTAGTCGCTCCCTTCGCGGACTCCTCATCGATCCTTCATGAGCCGGCTGTTATGGTCCTCGTGAACATCTAAGGAGGGTCCATGACGGGGACAATTCGGTGGTATGCGGCCCTTTTTTCGATAACCGCTTGCGGAGTCTCCGGCACGCCAGTGCCAGTGCGGGGCGATCTGGCCCCGTTGGTCGGCGAGTGGGTTGGGGAGTATTCAAGCGCGGAAGCCGGCCGGACCGGCTCGATCGTTTTCACGCTCGCCGCGGGCCGCGATACCGCGCTCGGCGACGTGATGATGGTTCCGGCGAACATCGAAGCCGCCCCGACGTCGCGGAGCGATGACCCGATGGTGCGCACCCCCCGGATTCTCAAGATCAGCTTCGTCCGGTGCGAGGGCACCGCGGTGACCGGTTGGCTCGAAGCCTATCCCGACCCGGACACCGGCGAAAAGACCTCGACCACGTTCGACGGCACGATCAAGGGCAACCGACTCGAGGGCACTTTTGTGTCCTACCTCGAGCTGTCGAACAAACGACGAACCGGGAAGTGGGTCGTCAACCGCAAGAAGGCGCCTTAACGTCGGCGCACCGACACCCCGCCATTGGTCGTCGTCACTCGAATCGGGGGGCCGCCCTCACCCAAGGTGGCGTTTACCCGCCGGTTGATCCGGCCCCGCACGGTGATTGGGAAGTCAAAGTCGAGCCCGCTGTTGACCGTGCCGGTTTCGAGTTCGGCCGAGTAGCGTTCAGGAATCGAGAGCTCGACGCCGCCGTTTTCGGTTCGAACCGTCAAACCGGCCCCCTGCCATCGGCGGCCCTCCAGAGCGACGTCCACCCCGCCGTTGGTGGTCTCCGCCCGGACATCACCTGAGAGACCGTTGAGGGTCAGTCCCCCGTTGACCGTGCCGAGATCCATTTCGCCGTTGACGTCGGTCACCTGGATCCCGCCGTTTTGACTACGGATCCACAAATCTGACGTTCGGGGAACCCGAAGCTCGTAGCTCACCGACCAATGCTCGCGGCTCGTCGTTTTCGGACCTTGCGCCTCGATGCTGGTCTGATTGAGAACGATTCGCACCGCCTCGCCCAGCTCGCGGGCCCGCTTCTCGGTTCGCCCCCGGGCCTGGATCTTGGCCGTGAGTCGGATCTGGTTGCCGTCGATCCCTACGACCGTCACGCTGCCGTTGGGCTGTGCCTCGACCCGAATCACTCCGCCGGCCTCAATGGTCCGCGATTCAATCGAACAGAACCGCTCGCCCCAGTCATCCCGGTCCTCGGACCCTCGACAGCTGAGCCCCCCGCGGCCCTGGGCCGCCAGCTCGCTGGCCGAGAGAATCGAACAGACGAGGGCAATCAGACGGCTTGCCTTGAACATGGGGCGCTCCGGGTCGAAGGGCTGGTTTCAGCATCTGACGGACCCGGCCACGAAAAGGTTGCGTTTCGATCTTGACACGGGGTGGTAGGCCGCGATCTTCCCGGGATGCAAATCCGACTCCTCAACGCCGCAGCGGTTCGCGCCCTGCTTCCCGTCCAGCGCTGCACGATGCTGATGCGAGAGGCTATGTCGCTGGTGGCCACCAACGAGACGATCCAGCCAATCCGCCAGGCGCTCCATCATCCCGATCGCCGGGGCCTCCTCAGCATGATGCCGGGCTACACCGGTAACCCAGAGTGGCTGGGTATCAAGGTGATGACTGTCTTTCCGGGAAACTTCGGAACCGCGCTCGGATCCCATCAGGGGTTCGTCCACCTGTTCGACACCACCAACGGCGCGCCGCGGGCGATCATGGACGGACGGGAGATCACCGCGATCCGGACGGCGGCGGCCACGGCGGTCGCGACCGACGCGCTGGCGACGCAGTCGGCCAAGACGCTCGCGATCTTCGGGTACGGAGAACAGGCCCATACCCACCTGGGGGCGGTCACGCAGGTCCGGAAGTTCGAACGCGCCATGGTTTGGGGACGCGACCCCGCCCGAGCGAAGCAGTTCGTCGTCGCCGAGTCGGCCCACTACGATTTCGAGATCTTTGCGGTTGCGACCGCGGAGGAAGCTGCCGCCGCCGACGTCCTCTGCACGACCACCGCGGCCAAGGAACCCTTTTTCGAGGGCCGATGGCTTCGGCCCGGCCATCACCTCAATGTGGTCGGATCGAGCATCCCAACCACGTCTGAGATCGACGTCGCGACCATCGCCAAGGCCCGGATGTTCGTGGACTTCAAAGACAGCGCCCTGGCCCTCGCCGGCGACTTCCGGCGAGCCAAAGAGGCGGGCGTCGTCGGTGACGACCATATTCTCGGTACCATCGGCGACGTATTGACCGGCCGGGTTATTGGCCGGACGTCCGATCGCGATATCACACTGTTCAAATCCCTCGGCATGGTCGCTGAGGACTTGGTGTCCGCCGCGTTCATCC
>JANNQX010000233.1:0-5388 GCA_031400975.1 Gemmatimonadota bacterium | reverse complement strand
CCGCTGTTGACGATGGTCATGGTTCGAATCAGCTCCGGGGCATCGACGGCCAGTTGGAAGGCGATCATCCCGCCCATGGAGAGCCCGATGACATGAACGGGCCCACCAACGACTCGACGGATCAGCTCGGCGGTGTGGCGGCCGAATTGGGCCACCGAATAGGGACCCTCGGGCTTTCCGGATTGGCCATGACCGCAGACGTCATAGGCGAGGACCCGGAACGACGGTTCGAAGAACTTGCGCTGCGGCTCCCAGTCGCGGCAGGCCCCGCCGAGCCCGTGGAGAAACAGGATCGGCTCGCCGGCGCCGTGATCTTCATAGTAGAGGGAAACATCGGACAGGTCGAGCACCGCCACGGATCGGCATTTCGCTGGGGTCGACCCTCAGTATATCACCGACCCAGTTACCGATCCACCGTCAGGAAGACGTTCCCTCCCCGACGGTTGCAACTGGCTCTGAGATCCAGGTTGCGAGGCCCTCCCATGAGCCCGTACACCGACTGGCAGAGGATCCCGTTCGTCAGCCGGGCTTGGATCGTCTGGACCCGGCGCCGGTTGGTACCGGTCGAGGACCACCCGATGAGGTAGTTGGTCCCCCGCATCACGTTCAGTCCGTCGCCCGACAGATAGGGTCCAACGCCGGTCGGCACCCGGCCGAGCGGTGCCGTCCTCGGCCAGGTGCCGGACGATTCGTTGTATTGGAAGGCTCCAAGCCGGAGGGATCGGAAGTTGGCCACGATTTCGGCGGCGATCGCCCGTTGGCGAAGGTTCTGGTACTTCGGGAGCGCGATCGACGCCAGCAGACCGATGATCGACAGAGTCGTCATCAACTCGATCAGAGTGAAGCCCCGGCGGTTCACCGGCTCCCGCCTTCCAAGATCGCGTCTTGCCCCGGTCTGATCGTCATCACCACGGAACGGGTCCCAACGACTGAGATCAGTCGATAGCCGCCCGTGCCAGTGGGCATCATCGACACCGACGGAAACGAGCCCTCGATAGCGCTCAAGTTGGCGGGGAGGTGACCGGACTCCCGCTGGAACTGGTCCACCAAGAGGGAGGTCGCCGTCAGGATCTGCTCGGCCCCTGCCGTGGTCCCGGGATCTGCCGGAGCCTCGAACCTGGGGTAGAGCCAGGCCGGGCGAGCCACGCTCAAATAAACCGCCACCGTGAGACTGACGACGATGATCGCGGGTTTGAAAAACCGTTTCCACACCGGTGGGAGCGGCGGAATGAAACGCCGGGGCCTGGTGGCCTCGTGCTCGACCAACTTGTCGTAGGCCGAAGCCAGTTCCTGTTTGCGGTCCGCGGGGACCGGGGGGACCGGAACCGGGGCTTTGCTGACCGGCGATACCGGCCGCCCGACCGCGAACGAGGTGGTAACCGCCTCGAGCGCGCTCTCCAGTTCGTGCCGATTGTTTTCGGGGCTCTTGCCCATGGTGTGTCCCCCTCTCCGACCGGTTGTCTGACGTCCAAGAAGGTATCGGCGGGGGGGGATGAAGCTTGAGGGGCGAACTAAGGGTTGGCTGATGGTGATCGGGCCGGCTTCCCGGCTATCGTTGACTATGACCGATGAAGCTGCCCTGGATGACCAGTTGTCCATTTCCACCGAAGCCGTCGTGGACGCACTCCGGCGCCTGCCCGGCGACCTCGTCGTCCTCGGAGCGGGCGGCAAGATGGGCCCGAGTCTGGTTGGTCTCCTCTGCCGGGCGGGGGCGGGGGCCGGCTCGCCCCGGCGGGTCACGGCGGTTGCCCGGTTTACCGACAAAGCGGCCCGCGCGGTCATCGAGCAGACCGGCGCCACGGTGGTCGCCGCCGACCTGTTCGAAGCGGGCGTGATTGGACGGCTGCCCGAGGCGCCTAACGTGATCTTCATGGTGGGCCAGAAGTTCGGGACCGGCCAGGACGCCGAGCGGACCTGGGCAGTCAACGCTTACCTGCCCGGTTTGATCGCCACCCGGTACGCCCGCTCTCGGATCGCGGTGTTTTCTACCGGCAACGTCTATCCCCTCTGGCCGGCGGACTCGGCGGGCCCGACCGAAGCCGACCCCACCGATCCGGTCGGAGAGTATGGTCAGTCGGCCCTGGCCCGGGAACGGATTTTTTCTTTCTTTGCGGAGCGCAACCAGACCCCGATAGTCATCCTCCGGATCAACTATGCGAACGAACCGCGGTACGGGGTCCTCCGGGATATCGCCGATCGGGTCCGGGCCCGAGTGCCGGTCGACCTGGCCATGGGACGAGTCAACCTGATCTGGCAACGAGACGCCAACGCCATCGCGATTCAGGCCCTGGCCCGCGCCGGGTCGCCGCCGTTGGTGCTGAACGTGACCGGCCGGCCGGCGGTTTCGGTGCGGGCCATCGCCGCAGCGTTTGGACGACGGTGGCGGATTGATCCCGTATTCACCGGCACTGAGCAGCCAACCGCCTTGCTCTCGAACGCGGAGAAGGCGGAGCGGCTGTTTGGACCGGCTCCGACCAGTTTGGACCAGATGATCGACCATGTCGCGAGCTGGATCGAGGCCGGTGGGCGTTCGCTGGCCAAGCCGACTCACTTTGGCGAGCGGGAAGGAAAGTTCTAGCGTGAGCCTCCGATCCCGCTTGGCCGAGGGCGGCGTCATGCCGGCCCACCCGTTGGCGCTGACCCGGGCCCGCCGACTGGATGAGCGCCGGCAACGAGCGTTGACCCGGTACTATCTGGATGCGGGCGTGGCTGGGATCGCCCTTGGGGTCCACACGACCCAGTTCGCGATCCGGCAGGCGGGGCTCTACCAACCGGTGCTGGCGTTGGGGATCGAGACGATCCGGGCCGCGGTTCGGAAGACCGTCGCGATTGCCGGGGTGGTCGGACCGACCGGGCCGGCGCTCCGGGAGGCCCGGGTGGCTCGGGATCTCGGGTACGACGCCGCCTTGCTCTCGTTAGGCGGCCTGTCGACATGGTCGGATCGCCGGTTGTTGGAGCATACCCGCGCGGTGGCTGAGGTCATCCCGCTGATCGGGTTCTACCTTCAGCTCGCGGTTGGGGGCCGGCATCTGAGCTACGGCTTCTGGCGCCGGTTCGTCGAGATCGATGACGTGGTCGCCATCAAGGTGGCACCCTTCAACCGCTACCAAACCATCGATGTGCTCCGGGCGGTGGCGGAGTCGGGGCGGGCTCGGGAGATCGCCCTTTACACGGGGAATGACGACGCGATCGTGGCCGACCTCACCACTCGCTATCGGTTTCCAACGGCCACGGTCCGGTTTGTCGGCGGGCTACTCGGGCATTGGGCCTTTTGGACCAAGCGGGCGGTCGAGTTGGTGTCGCGGTGTCAGGCGGTGGGTCGAGGTCTGGTGCCTCGGGCGCTGATGACGTTGAGCGCGGAAACGACCGACGCCAACGCGGCGGTGTTCGACGCCGCCCACCAGTTTCGCGGGTGTATTCCCGGGATCCATGAGATCTTGCGCCGGCAGGGTTTGCTCGGCGGGCGGTGGTGTCTCGATCCCGGCGAATCGCTTTCACCGGGCCAGTCGGGGGAGATTCAACGAGTCTGCGCCGCGTACCCGCACCTGACCGACAACGACTTCGTCCGGGAACACCGAGACCGGTGGCTCAACGGGTAAAGCGGGACCCTGGCGCCGCCGGCCTCGGCAACCGCATCCCTTAGGACTTCGGCTTCTTCGAAGGTTTCGACTTCCCAGCACTGTTGAGGGCAACCGCCTGGCGAACCAGCGCCTTGAAGGCGGACGTGTCCACCTTTTCGCCTTGGTGGATGTCGATTGCCCGGCGGACGTTTCCATCGAGACTCGAGTTGAAGAGACGGGCCGGATCCTTCAGCGCCGCGCCCTTGGCGAAGGTAAGCTTGACGACTTTCTGGTAGGATTCGCCAGTGCAGATGATGCCGTCGTGCGACCACACCGGCGTGCCCATCCACTTCCACTCCTCGACAACGTCCGGATCTGCCTCCGTGATGAGCTGGCGCATTCGACTGAGGGTCTCGCCGCGCCAGTCGCCGAGCTCGGCGATTCTGTTCGAGATGAGCTCCGATGCCGACCGACTTTGGCTCTCGTCTGACTTTTTCATGGTCTCGTTCTCGGAAGGTCCGGACGGAGGATCGTCACTGACGAGGGCCAGCGCAAGCCGGGCCACGCCTTTCGTGGGATCTGCGCGCGATACTCGGCGACATCCGGATCACCTCGCTTTTTGCCGCATGTCGGGTACGATCCCAGATGTTGGGTGCGCAACCGTCGAATCGTGATTGAGGCTTATTTGCGCTGGACGCCAGTGCAGATATCCGTTGACTGGCGATTCGAGCGAGCGCCGCTCCTCAGGAGACAACGCCTTGTAGTCAAAGGCTGTCTGGGGCAAGGACGGTCAGGTCACCCCATCCTCGGGCCGTGAAGGTCGGATCACGGGACGCGAGAGGCGACGATGTCCACGAACATTGAACGGATGTGAAGCTGCCGCGTGTCGGGGTCGCCACTGAAGCCCAGGAAGTAGTCGAGGCCGGGAACGTAGAACGCCTCCGGTGCGACGTGGAAGACATCGAACTCGAGGCCATGACCGACCCGCAGGCGGAGGCCATCCCGGGAGTTGGTCACCGTGATCGTATCGCCGCCGCCGCCGGCGGCGTAGCGTCCGGCGACCGCGTCGCGTCGGTTGGTGTCCACAGTTACGAGCGCCGGTCGTGGCGCCCGGTCGGGCTCGCCCCCCCCGAGCGCGGTGACGAGGTCACGCTGGAGCGTGATCAGCGTCCAGGGCGCGAGATTGCTGTTGCTGACCATCGCGACCGCCTCGCCCCGCACGCGGTCCCAATAGGCGAGACTATGAAAGGCGTTGATCGCGCCGGTGTACTGGCAGCGCTCGGATGAATCGTCGCAGTACCAGCTGAGGCCTGTAATCGGAGAGGGCCGCCCGTCGATGACCGGGCGCGCCTGTCCGAGCATCTGTACGGCGGGAGGCAGCGCGGTGCCGGTCGCGTGCGCGCCCGCCCAGCGAGCGAGGTCGAGGGCGGAGAAGTAGACGTTCGATCCGCCGACAAATGCCTCGTTGTCGAAGACGTCGGCGACCACCCAGGCGGTATCGGCCCATCGATGGCCCAACGTGCGCGGGCCGGGGAAATCAGTGAGCCGCCCCGGCCGCGCGAACGCCGAGTCCATGGCGAGCGGGGCGAAGAACCGATCCCGGAAGAAGATCGCGATCGGCTGCCCGGTGACGCGCTCGACGACCAGCGCGGCGACGTCGAAGCCAAGATTCGAGTACTCGAAGCGAGTACCGGGTCGGAAGCGCGGCTGCGGCATCACCCGCCGCACCACGGCGAGGAGTCCTACCGTTGTGCGGAGGTCGTGCGGCCCAAAGTACGGGTTGAACTCCTCATAGTAGGGCGGTAGCCCGTTCGTGTGCCCGATCAAC
>JANNQX010000232.1:0-1766 GCA_031400975.1 Gemmatimonadota bacterium | reverse complement strand
GCGCCGTCCACCGATCAACATCGGGGCGCGGCCGCGACTTGTCAAACCGGAGCGCCGGGCGCCCGTCCGTTGCAAGCACCTGGTTAGGCCGTCCAGAATTCTATACTTACAACACCAATGGCGGCTTGCGCTTGTGCCACTCCGTCGCCCGCTCAAAGGCCGCCGCGATTGAGATCATCCGCGGCTCGTTCCACGGGCCAGCCGCGAACATGATGCCAACCGGAAGCCCCTCTTTGGTGAAGCCCGCGGGGACAGACATCGCCGGCAACCCAAAGATATTGAACAGCCAAGTATTCCAAATCTCCGGGGGGAAGGCGCGGTCGGAATCGAGGCGTTCACGCCAATACTTGATGGTCCGCGGAGCATATTTCACGGTTGGCGCAACCAGCACGTCGACCGTTTGAAACACTTTGGCCACTTCGCGACGGCGTTGCTCGAGGATCCGACGCTCGAGGATGACTTGGTGTCCCTTTGTGTTGGCTTGCCCGCGGAGGGTTCGGGCGGTCGATAGCTGGTACATGCCGGGTGCCCGCTCGAACATCGGCCCGTGAAAGGCGTACATCTCCGCATCCACGACACCGGCAAGGTCGAGCACGGGGGGGAGGGTGACGTCGACCAAGGGGCCAACCAAGGCCTTGAGGGTTCTGAGAGCCTCGTCGATGGCGGATTGGACATCATCCTCGAGGATATCGTAGAACAGGGCCCGCGGGATCCCCACCCGGAGGCGCTGGGTCGGCGATTGGAGGGCAGCCGTGTAGTCAGGGACCGGCACGTTGACAGAGGCAAGGTCAGGCTCATCAAAGCCCGCGATCGCGCCAAGAATGAGGGCGGCATCCTCGACTGTCTTGGCGAGGGGCCCGGTATGGTCGTACGACCAACAAAGGGGGATAACCCCTCGGTTGGAAACCCGTCCGTAGGTTGGTTTAAGGCCGACGACGCTGCAATGGGATGCCGGTACCCGGATCGAGCCACCGGTATCCGTCCCGAGCGCCCCGAAGCAGAGGTCGGCGGATACCGCAGCCGCCGAACCACCGGACGAGCCACCTGCCTCCCGGTCAAGCGCCCAGGGGTTATGGACGGGGCCAAAGTAACTCTCGGTCGACTGCCCTGCATTGGCGAACTCATCCATATTGAGCTTGCCGAGCAGGATGGCGCCGGCCTGCCGGAGGCGCCGGGCGACCTCGGCATCTTCGGATGGGACTCGGTCTGCAAAGAGGGCACTGGCGGCGGTCGTACGGATTCCCGCCGTGTCGATGTTGTCCTTGAGCGCGATCGGGATGCCGTGAAGGGGGCCACGGTACCGCCCGCCGCCGATCTCGCGGTCGGCAACTTCCGCGGACTCAAGGGCCCGATCCGCGATCAGGGTAATGAACGCGTTGAGCCGAGGTTCCAGCTTGTCGATGCGCGCGAGGCATGCCCGGGTAAGTTCGACCGACGAGGTCCGTCGAGCCTTGAGCAACGCAGCAGCTTCAGCCAGGGTCAGACTTGCCAAGTCGGTGGCTTGCGGGCGGATCGCTGATTGCCATGGCACCGTCGCCGCCGCTATCCCCGTTACGCTCGCGCTTACAAAGTCACGGCGGGTTATCGCCGCAGGGAGCGGCTCCAACGTGTCGGGGCTGGTCACGGCGAACTCTCCTTTCAAATGTAGGGGGTCGATCAGCGGTCGCGACGGACATGAAAGCCGGCGGAGCGGCCTAACGACTTGGAATTAAGCTGCGAAGGCGCCCCGCGCCTTCGTCGGCTTCAATTCCGGGTTATACCGCACT
>JANNQX010000231.1:0-1955 GCA_031400975.1 Gemmatimonadota bacterium | reverse complement strand
TGTGGCCGCCGACGTCGACTCGCGGGCCAAGCTGACCCAGCAGATCAACGACCAGATCTTCAGCTATGGCGAGCTCGGCTTTCAAGAATTCGAGACTTCGAAGTACCTGGTGGCCCTGCTTCGAAAAGAGGGCTTCACGGTCGAGGAGAACTACGCCGGGATGCCGACCGGCTGGGTGGCCACCTGGGGCGCCGGCAAACCGGTCATTGCCGTGGGCTCGGATATCGACGGGATTCCTCAGGCGTCGCAGATGCCGGGCGTCGCCTGCCGGCAACCGATGATTCCCGGGGCGCCGGGGCATGGGGAGGGGCACAACTCCGGCCAGGCGGTCGTGGTCACCGCCGCGCTCGCCGTCAAGAAGCTGATGGAGCAGGAGAAACTGTCCGGCACGATCAAGGTCTGGCCTGGCGTGGCCGAGGAGCAGCTCGGCGGGAAGGCGTTCTTTACCCGGGCTGGGCTCTTCAAGGACGTCGACATCAGCTTCTTTACTCACGTCTACGACAATTTTTCGACTCCGTGGGGTGCGCCCAACGAATACAGCGGTCTGGTGTCGGTGCTGTACTCATTCCAGGGCGTCAGCGCCCACGGCGCCGGCGCGCCCTGGCGGGGCCGGAGCGCGCTCGACGCGGTCGAATTGATGAACGTCGGCTGGAACTACCGTCGCGAGCATCTTCGGCTCGAACACCGGTCCCATTATGTGATTCGGGACGGCGGCGATCAGCCTAACGTCGTGCCCTCGACCGCCTCGGTCTGGTACTTTCTCCGGGAACTCGAGGCCCCGAAAATCCGCGACCTCTGGGCCATCGCCGATTCAGTGGCGGCCGGTGCCGCGTTGATGACCGGGACCAAGCTTTCGAGCGTCCGGGTCCTCGGTGCGGCCTGGCCGCCGCACTTCAACAAGCCCGTCGCGGAGGTGCTGGCGGCCAACATCAAGCGGATCGGAATGCCGAAATGGTCGGACGACGACGTCCGGTTTGCCAAGGCGATCCAGAAGGAAATGGGCCAGAAGGAGCAGGGCCTCGATACCTTGGCCCGGGGGCTCGACGCGCCGCCCAAGGACGCCGACCGCAAGGGCGGGGGTTCGGATGACATCGGCGATGTCTCGTGGGCGGTCCCCACCGTACAGCTGTTCTACCCGTCGAACGTGCCCGGTACGCCGGGCCACAACTGGGCCGACGCGATCGCGATGGCGACCCCGATTGCCCATAAAGGCGCGACCGCGGGCGCCAAGGCGTTGGCTTTGACGATGCTCGATGTCCTGTTGACCCCGAAGCTGGTGGCCGATGCCTGGGACTACTACCGCACCGTCCAGACCAAGGACACCAAGTACGAGTCCTTTGTTCGTCCAGAAGACCGGCCGGCCACCGAACTGAACGGGCCGATCCTGGCCCGGTTTCGCGATCAGATGCGGCCCTACTACTACGACGCCTCCAAGTACCCGACCTATCTCGAGCAGCTCGGCGTCAAGTATCCCACCGTCCGCGCCGCCGACGGCAGCTGCGGTTCCAAAGCCACTCCATGAGGACCCCGATGCGTATCTCAATGATCTCGATCGCTTTCATCGGCTCCGTTGCCATGGAGCTGGCTGGGCAGGTCAAGCCACCGAAACCCGATCCCCGGCTCGCCAAGCTCAAGGTGGAGGTGGCGGCCGACGTCCAGGCCCGCGCCAAGTTCACCCAGGAGATGGTCGACCAAGTGTTCAGCTTCGGCGAACTCGGTTTCCAGGAGTTCGAGACCTCGAAGTTTCTGGTGGGTGTCCTCCGGAAGGAAGGCTTCACCGTCGAGGAAAACTACGCCGGGATCCCGACCGCTTGGGTCGCGACCTGGGGCTCGGGCAAGCCGGTCATCGCGTTAGGCTCTGATATCGACGGAATTCCCCAAGCATCGCAGATGCCCGGCGTGGCATGCCGGGCCCCGTTGGTGCCGGGCGGCCCCGGCCATGGGGAAGGCCATAA
>JANNQX010000230.1:0-6750 GCA_031400975.1 Gemmatimonadota bacterium | reverse complement strand
GGGCCGGAGACGTCCGGCCCCCTGTACTGATACCGCAGCGTTCGCGGCCTACTTCAGGTGCTTGTTGACCAGCTTGGTCATTTCGAACATGTTGACCGTGGCCTTGCCGCCGAAGACCGCCTTCAAGGCGGCGTCTCCATTGATGTTCCGCCGGTTCTTTTTGTCCTGCAGATCGTTCTTCTTGATGTAGGCCCAGAGCTTCTTGGTCACTTCGGTCCGGGGCAACGGCTTCGAACCAACCACCTCGGCGAGCTTGTCGCTCGGGGTCATCGGCTTCATGAACGCGGCCGACGGTTTCCGCTTCGTGGTCGACTTCTTTGCGGCCTTCTTCGGTGCGGCCTTCTTGGTCGCCTTCTTGGCGGGTTTCTTCTTGGCTGCCATGCTTTCTCCTGGGAAAAGGAAACGATCCAACTACTTCGGGGTTCGACTTCCGAGGGAAAATCTAAGAAGCCTCCCCGGGAACACAATAGGGAAAATGGCTTTTTCCCCCTAAATTCCCCTCGGAAACCCTTTGGAGCCCCCTATGACGGCACTTTCCTACGTCTCAGGACCCTCGACGGCCCCGCTGATCGGCCGCACAATCGGGGCGGAATTTGACCGGGTAGCCCGGGAAACCCCCGAGGCGCTGGCCGTGGTGAGCCGTCACCAAGGGGTCCGTCTCTCCTATGGAGAGCTCCATGAAGCGGTGGAACGGGCCGCCCGGGCGTTCCTTTCCCTCGGGGTGGAGAAGGGCGACCGGGTTGGAATCTGGGCCGGGAACTGCGTCGAGTGGCTGATCGTCCAGTACGCGACCGCGAAGGTCGGAGCCGTCCTGGTCAACGTGAACCCCGCCTACCGCCGCCATGAGCTCGAGTACGCCCTGGGGAAATCGGCCGTAACGGTCTTAGTGGCGGCCCGGAACTTCCGGCAAACCGACTATCTCGAAATGCTCCGGGCCGTGACGCCCGAACTCCCCTCGCTCCGGGCCACGGTCCTCCTCGGCGGCGGGACGGCCGGGATGCTTGGGTGGGAGGAGTTCCTCGAGGGGGGCGGGCCGGCCCTTGGGGCCAAGCTCCGCGACCGGGAATCAGAACTCGATTTCGACGACCCGATCAATATCCAGTACACCTCCGGCACCACGGGATTTCCCAAAGGCGCCACCCTGTCCCATCACAACATCCTCAATAACGGATTCTTCGTCGGGGAAGGCTGCGGCTACACCGCCGCCGATCGGATCTGTGTCCCGGTGCCCCTATACCATTGCTTCGGCATGGTCATGGGGAATCTCGGTGCCCTGACCCACGGGGCGGCGGTCGTCTATCCCGATGTGGGGTTCGATCCCAAAGCCACCCTCGAGGCGGTCCAGGCCGAGCGGTGTACCTCGCTCTATGGGGTGCCGACCATGTTCATCGCCCAGCTCCAGCATCCCGATTTTGCGGGCTACGACCTCTCGAGTCTCCGGACCGGGATCATGGCGGGGTCGCCGTGCCCGGTGGAGGTGATGAAGGAGACCATCGAGCGGATGCATCTGAAGGACGTCACCATCTGCTATGGGATGACCGAGACGTCGCCGGTTTCCTTCCAGAGCGGCAAAGCCGACGACCTCGAGCACCGGACCGCCACCGTTGGAGCGGTGCACCCCCATGTTGAGTGCAAGATCGTTGACCCCGAAACCGGCCGGGCGGTGCCCCGCGGCACTCCGGGGGAACTGCTGAGCCGGGGCTACCTCGTGATGCTGGGCTACTGGGGCGATGAACTCGCCACCTCGGCCGCCATCGATCCAGCCGGGTGGATGCACACCGGCGATTTGGCCCTGATGCGGGACGACGGTTACGTCAACATCATCGGCCGGATCAAAGACATGGTCATCCGGGGTGGCGAAAACATTTTTCCTCGGGAAATCGAAGAATTCCTCTATCGGCACCCGAAAATCCAAGATGTTCAGATCGTCGGAGTGCCCGATCAGAAGTACGGCGAAGAACTCTGCGCCTGGGTCAAACTGAAGGACGGCCACACCGCCACCGAGGAGGAGATCAGAGCGTTTTGCAAAGGCCAGATCGCCACCTTCAAGATTCCCCGCTACATCCGATTTTCCGAGGCGTTTCCGATGACCGTTACCGGCAAGATCCGGAAGATCGAAATGCGCGAAGTGTCGGTTCGGGAGTTGGGACTCGAAGTGGCGGCCTCGGTCAAGACCGCCTGAGCGAGGAACCTTTCGCCCCACCGGCCTTGGCGGCATCTTTGCTCGATGAGCGACCCGAATCTCTCCTCCTTCATCTGGTCCGTCGCCGACCTGCTCCGCGGCGACTACAAGCAATCCGAATACGGCAAGGTCATCCTGCCGTTCACGGTCCTCCGGCGGCTCGACTGCGTGCTCGAAGGCACCAAGGCCGCCGTCTTGGCCGAGCTGGCCGCCCGGACGAAGCCCGGCCTCAATCTGGAGCCCTTCCTGCTCCGGAAATCACGCGAGTTCTTCTACAACACCTCCCCGCTCGATGTGAAGAAGCTGATGGGCGACCCGGACCAGATCGGCGAGAACCTCCGGGCCTATCTCGGGGCCTTTTCCCCGGCGGTGCGCGACCTGTTCGAGAGCTTCGACATCGAGACCCAAATCGACCGGCTGACCAAGTCCGGGCTGCTCTACCTGGTGGCGGAAAAGTTCGCCACCATCGACCTCCACCCCTCCGTCGTCAGCAACGCCCAGATGGGTGCGGTGTTCGAAGAGTTGATCCGGAAGTTCGCCGAGCTCTCGAACGAGACCGCCGGGGAGCATTTTACCCCCCGTGAGGTCATCCGGCTCATGGTCAACCTCCTGTTCATCGAGGACGACCAGGCCCTGACGAAGCCCGGCGTCGTCCGGTCCCTCTACGACCCCACGGCGGGCACCGGCGGGATGCTGAGCGTCGCCGGCGAGCACCTGGCCGGGCTGAATCCCGAGGCTCGGCTGGTGATGTATGGCCAGGAGTTGAACCCAGAGTCGTACGCCATCTGCAAGGCCGACATGCTCATCAAGGGGCAGGACATTGCCAACATCATCCTGGGCAATACCCTCTCCGCCGATGGCCTGCCCGGCAAGCACTTCGACTACATGCTGTCCAATCCGCCCTTTGGGGTCGAGTGGAAGAAGATCGAGAAGGAAGTCCGGAAAGAAGCCGAACAGCTGGGATTCAACGGCCGGTTCGGCCCCGGGTTGCCGCGGGTCAGCGATGGCTCGCTGCTCTTCCTGTTGCACCTCATTGCCAAGATGCGGCCGGCCGTCGACGGCGGGAGCCGTTTCGGGATCGTCCTCAATGGCTCGCCGCTGTTTACCGGCGGGGCGGGTTCGGGCGAGAGCGAGATTCGCCGCTATGTCCTGGAGAACGACCTGGTCGAAGCCATTATCGGCCTGCCCACGGACATGTTCTACAACACCGGGATCAGCACCTATGTCTGGATCGTCAGCAACCGGAAGCCCGCCGCCCGCCGGGGCCAAGTCCAGCTCATCGACGCCGGCCGCTTCTGGCAGAAGATGCGGAAGGGCCTCGGCAGCAAACGGAAGGAACTGAGTCCGGCCCACATCGAGGACATTACCCGGCTCTTTGGGCGCTTCGAGGAAGCGACCCGGGCCGGGGTGCCGATCAGCCGGATCTTCAAAAACACCGACTTCGGGTACCGGACCTTAACGGTCGAGCGCCCCGAGCGCGATGCCACCGGCCAGCTCGTGCTCGCCACCAAGGGCAAAGCCCGGGGCCGCCCGGTGCCCGATGCCGCCCTCCGTGACACCGAGAACGTCCCGCTGGCCGAGGACATCGATGCCTACGTCACGCGCGAGGTGCTGCCGCATGCGCCGGATGCCTGGATCGACCCCGAGAAAACCAAGGTGGGCTACGAGATTCCCTTCAATCGGCATTTCTACGTCTTCAAGCCGCCGCGCCCGCTGGCCGAGATCGATGCCGAGCTGAAGGGGGTCACTGACCGGATTGTGACGATGATCGGGGGGCTCTCGCAATGAACTATGCCGGCCTCCTCAAGGCCATCAACGCCGCCACGACCCAGCTGCAGGGGCGGGCGGCGGCGGCGGTCAATCAAGCGCTCATCCTCCGCAACTGGATGGTGGGGGCCTACCTCGTCGAGTTCGAGCAGCGCGGCCAGGGCCGGGCGAAGTATGGGGCGCGCCTGCTGGAGACATTGGCCGACGACATCGCCGCCCGCGGGGTGAAAGGACTGGACGCCCGCACCCTTCGGGACTGCCGCGTGCTCTTCGAGCGGTACCCCCAAATTCGGGGGACAGTGTCCCCCAAATGGCACCGGCCCGTCCCGACGCCGGCCGCTCGGCTCCCGAAAACCAAGGCGGTCTCAATTCGGGGGACAGTGTCCCCCGAATTGCCCCCGCCGCTGGAACCGCCGTTCGTGCTCCAACTGTCCTGGGCCAAGCTCCAGGAGCTCACTCGGATCGATGATCCTTGGAAGCGCGCGTTCTACGAGCGCGAATGTTTGCAAGGCCAATGGTCGGTCCGCCAACTCCGGCGCCAGGTTGGCTCCCTGCTCTACGAGCGCACCGGCCTCTCCACCAAGAAGAGGGCTCTCGTCACCCGGGCCGGCAAACAGGCCCCCCGAGAAACCATCGCCGACCTGCTCCGCGACCCGTACGTCCTCGAGTTCACCGGGCTCGCCGACCGGCCGGAATACTCCGAACACGATCTGGAAACAGTCCTGCTTGACCATCTCCAGAAATTCCTCCTCGAGCTGGGGCGAGGCTTTTGTTTTGAGGCGCGGCAATTCCGGATGACCGAGGGGCGCAAACACCACCGGGTCGACCTGGTGTTTTATCACCGGGTGCTCCGATGCCATGTCTTGATCGATCTCAAAGTCCGGGCCTTCCAGCCGGCCGACGCCGGCCAGATGAACTTCTATGTCAACTGGTGCAAAGCCAACCTGGGCGCCCGGGGCGACAACCCGCCGGTCGGAATCCTGCTCTGCAGCGAACGGGACGGCGCCGAGGTCGAATTCGCCACCGCTGGCCTGGGCAACAAGCTCTTCGTCTCCCGGTATCTCACCGCCCTGCCATCTGCGGCCAAACTCCGGACCTTTCTCGAAGCCGACCGGGAGCGGATCGAGGGCCAGATGGTGCGCCCCCCCGCCGTCCGGAGCCGACCGGGGCGAGCGAAGGCCAAAACGGCGAAACGACGTGGAGCATGAGTTTCCCCCGCTATCCGAAATACAAAGCCAGCGGCGTGGAATGGCTGGGGGAGGTGCCGGATCATTGGGAGTTGAAGCGCCTGAAACGGGCATGCCACGTGTTCCCCAGTAACGTGGACAAGAAAGCGCATGACGGGGAAGCGCCGGTCCTCCTCTGCAACTACACCGACGTCTACTACAACGACGCCATCACTGCTGGATTGGAGTTCATGGCTGCGACGGCTTCGCCCGACCAGATTGCGAAGTTCACGCTCCGTGCCGGCGACACGATTGTCACCAAGGACTCAGAGACTGCCGACGATATCGGCATCGGCGCTTTTGTGCCGGCGGACCTGCCTGGCGTCGTTTGTGGCTACCACTTGTCGATGGTTCGCCCCCTGCCCGGCACCGAGGGTGCATTTGTGAAGTGGCTGTTCGATTCCATCTATGCGAAGTCTTGCCTTGCGGTTCGTGCCAATGGGCTCACCCGAGTCGGTCTTGGGCAGTACGAGCTGGACAACCTCGAACTGCCATTCCCGCCCGCCTCCGAGCAAGCCAAGATCGCCGTGTTTCTGGACCGGGAGACGGCGAAGATCGATGGGCTGGTGGCGGAGCAGCGGCGGCTGATGGAACTACTGAAAGAAAAGCGGCAGGCGGTTATCTCCCACGCGGTCACCCGAGGGCTGAATCCCGATGCCCCCATGAAACCCTCCGGCATCGAATGGCTCGGCGACGTGCCGGAGCACTGGGATGTGAACCGAGTGAAGTCGATCAGCACCCTTACAACAAGTGGTCCACGCGGTTGGTCGGATCTCATTGGCGAGGAGGGGTCCGTATTTGTTCAGAGCGGTGATCTCAAGGATAGCCTCGGCATCGACTTCACCGGAGCAAAAAGGGTGTACACCACTGATGATGCTGAGTCAGCCCGGGCACGTTTACTTGCCGGCGACGTGGTGCTCTGTATCACTGGCGCCAAGACGGGGAACGTTGGAGTGTGTGATACCGTTCCTGAGGCAGCCTATATCAACCAGCACCTTTGTCTCATCCGCCCGACCAAGGTCATCCTGCCCACCTTTCTCGGTGCGTCGCTCCAGAGCAAGGTCGGCCAGACGTACGTTGAGCTTGCTCAATACGGACTGAAGCAGGGGTTGAACTTGGACGATGTCAGGGAGGCGCCTGTCCTCGTGCCACCGCTCGATGAACAGCGAGCAATTGTTGCTTTCGTCAACTCCGCATCTTCGCGGCTCGACGCTCTGGTTGTCGAGTCTCGGCGCGCCGTCGACCTCCTGCAAGAACGCCGTGCTGCTCTGATCTCCGCCGCCGTCACCGGCCAAATCGACGTGCGCGGCCTGGCCGCATCGGAGTCCGCGTGAGCGTCCACAAAGAAATCAGCTTCGAGACCGAGATCTGCCACCACCTCGCCAACCACGGCTGGCTCTACGCCGAGGGCGATGCGGCAAACTATGACCGAACCCGGGCGCTGTTCCCAGTCGATGTCCTGGCCTGGGTCCAAACCGCCCAGCCCAAAGCCTGGGAAGCCCTGACCAAGAACCACGGCCCCCAGGCCGGCGACACCCTCTTGGCCCGCCTGCGAGATCAACTCTACCAACGCGG
>JANNQX010000229.1:0-8105 GCA_031400975.1 Gemmatimonadota bacterium | reverse complement strand
TCGAGGGCCGGCCCCTTGGTGGCCCACCGAATCCCGTTGGCCAGGAGCGTCAGGAAGGCAGGATCGGCGTAGGATTCGTCAGTGTGGCCCAGCCCGGTGTACCAGGACCGGCCGCCGTCGAATTCATGATACCAGGTCATCGGATGGCTGGCGCCGTTGGTGCCCCCTTGGTAGCTCGATTCGTCGATCGAGAGGACAACGGTGAGATCGGGCACCAACCGCTTGAAATTGTACCACTCGTCGGTCCGTTCCCAGGTGGCCGGCAGATGGCTGGTCATCGGGTTACCCTCGGCCGGAATCAACTTGGCCAGTTGGATGGCCGGATGGCCGTCGAAATACCCGCCCACCAGCCGGCCGTACCACCGCCAGTCATACTCCGCATCGGCGGCGGCGTGAATCCCCACGAAGCCTCCGCCGGCCTGGATGAAACGTTGGAGATCAACTTGGGCCGGCCGCTCGAGGAGGGCTCCAGTGGTCTGGAGGAAGATCACCGCCGAGTAATGGCGGAGCGAGTCTTCGGTGAGGTAGCGGACGTCCTCGGTGGTGTCGACCTCAAACCCGTGGTCGTTGCCGAGGGTGAGAATGGCCGCCTGGGCCGTTGGAATCGACTGATGACGGAAAGCCGCGGTGTGACTGAAGAGCAGAACTCGGGGTGCCGGCCCGCCGCATCCGGCCACCACCCCGAGGAGCAGGAATAACCCTCGGGGTGTGGCCGTCACGGTAGTCTCGCTACTTGTTGAGCAGGATCTCAGCCCGGGCGTACAGGTACCGGCCGTTGTAGCCAAACGGCGAGGCACCCGGCCAGGGGAAGGTGCCGTTGTTGGTGTTGGCTTCGACCGTGACCGGGTCGGGGTAGACGTCGAACAGGTTCCGAGCCCCGAGCGACAAGTTGATCGAGGCAAAGTTGTAGCCGATTTCGGCGTCGATCAGGTTCTTGGCACCGAAGACCTCAAACCCGTCGAGGCTTCCGTCGCGGAAGTTGCCGTAGTGCGACGCCCTGCCTAACGCATGGAAACGTCCGATCGAGTACGTCGCGGTGAAGTTCAGCCGTCGATCCGGGCGGTTCCGCTCGATGGCGTTGATGGTGACGCTATCGAGGGCGCTGGTGTAAATGGTCGCGGTCCCTTCGAGAATCTTAGGCAGGGGGGAAATTCTGGTGATCTTGCTCTTGGTGTAGTTGAACAAGCCAAACAGGTCGAGGGTGCCTCCCGCGAACGGCAGCCGGTAGCTGGCCGTCAAGTCGAGCCCGTCGGTCTTGGTGTCGAGCGCGTTGGTCGGGAACTGGACCCCGACGATGTTGGCGACGCCCGAGTCGGCCAAGATCTTCGCGACGACCGGATCGGAGCTGCCGTCGTAGGTGGCGCCGAGGAGAATTCGGTCGTTGATCTTGATGTGATAGAGGTCGAGCGTGATCGTCACGTTGTTGCTCGGGCTGTAGGCAAGGCCCGTGCTGGCATTGAATGAGGTCTCTTCCTTGAGCGGAGTGGCCCCGAAGATCTGCGAAGCGCGGTTGTTGACCGGGAAGTTGCCGATCTCGATCAGGACGCCGTTCTGAATGGCCGTGGTGGTGTGACTGTACCAGCTCTGCGACAACCCAGGAGCCCTAAACCCGGTGCTCAAGGCGCCCCGGAGGACGACCTTCCGAGACGGCTGATACCGGATCGCGGCCTTGCCGGTAATCCGCTGCCCGAAGTCACTGTAGCTTTCGAACCGCCCGGCGACGTTCATCAGCACCTTGGAACTGAGCTCCGTCTCCAAATCGACGTAGCCGCCGACGTTGGTTCGGCTGTTCGTGCTCGCATCAGTAGGGGCAAAGCCCTGGAACACTGAGGAGCCCGCCTGCGCGATGTCGGAACTGTCACGGGTCTTGTGATATCCGTTGACCCAGGAGGCCCGCTCGCCGGCGAGGACTTCATAGTGTTCCCGCCGGAAGGCTCCGCCGAAGGCAATGTTGAGCGGGCGGGGCAGGCCGATCTCAACGCTCCGGGCCAAGTTCACACCCGCCACGAACTCACCGCGTTTGAGCTTGCCGGCGTCAAATGAGGTTTGGTTCGGGATGCCCGGGTCATCGGCGGTGCCAAGAACGCCGTCCTTACCTGGGGCGGTCGGCCGGGTCAGGCTCGGGCCGAGTGAGGAGTTCAAAGTGTTCCGAAGGTCGAACGAAAAGCTGTTGAATCCGTACGAAGCCCCTACGTCGACTGACCAACCCCCGGTACTGGTCCGGATGCCGGCCGCGGCCGAATAGTCGACGACCGAGGGTCGGAATTCGGGTAGGAAGCCGAGCGGGTAGATCTCCGGCCAATTGCGGGAGTTCCTCGGCTTGCGGAAGAAACCGTTCCCGGTGCCGTCGCGGTCGGAGTAGCCACCAAAAGCGTAAAACTCGGCCGCTCCGGACGTATTCAGTGGAAGCCGGAGATTGGCAAACGTCTGGATGTCCCGCTCGAGCCCGTCGCCCCAGTGCACGTTCGGCTGCGGGACACCGCTCCGCTTGATGACGACCTCACAGTTGGCGACCGAGTCGGCGAGGCCGTTGATATCGGAGAAGCTTCCGTCCGGGCAGGCCCGGTTGGTCGGATTCCGCTTGAGGTATTGGCCGAACAGCGACAACGACCCGCGACCCAGCTTGAGGCCGACTCCGCCGTTGATGTCGGCATTGCCGCCGTCATTGGGGCCTTTACCGGTCGAATAGCCGCCGTACGACGTGTTGATGAACGGCGAGAACTGACCCTCCTTGAGCACGATGTTCACGACGCCGGCGATCGCGTCGGAGCCGTACTGGGTCGAGGCGCCGTCTCGCAAGACCTCGATCCGATCGATGGCGCTGGAAGGGAAGGCGTTCAGGTCGACGCCGCTCGAGCCCGGGGCGGAGCCATTGGAGAACACATTGAGCAGGGCGGTTTGGTGCCGCCGTTGTCCGTTGATCATGACCAAGGTGTGGTCGGGCGAAAGACCGCGGAGGGTGAACGGTCGGACGATTTCGGTCCCGTCGGTTACCGCCTGCTTCGGAAAATTCGCCGACGGCGATAACTGCGCCAGAATCTGGCTCGTCTCGGTGGTGCCGAGCCGCTTGATTTCTTCCGACGTGAAGATGTCGACCGGAACCGCCAACTCCTCTGCCGCCGTATGGCGGGCGCGGGAGCCAACGACCACCTGGAGCGGCGCTAGTTCGACGGCCGATCGCGCGAGCGTGAGGTCGAGGGTGGCGGTTTGGCCGGCCGTAACGGTCACCGGCCTAGTGATAGGCAGGTAGCCGATCGCCCGGGCCCGGATCGCTCGAGAGCCGGCGGGTACCCCGGTCAATGAGTACCGGCCGCGAGCGTCGGTCACGGATCGAAGGGTCGATTGGTCGACCGTAACCGCCGCGCCGATCACGGCGCCTCCGGTGCTATCGGTGACTCGACCTTGGATTGATCCTGATTGGGCTCCGGCAGCCGAAGTCGCGAGCAGCAGGGCGAGGAAGGGCGAGGACACTTTGAATAACCCGGGCATCAAGCCTCCGTGGACGTTGGTGATTGCCGCATTAAGGTGGCACCGGATCAGCGTTTTGGCCAGACCGCACCCTGATCTTTCACGGTGACCGGTCGGAGGCCGCGATACACGAACTTCTGGACTCGTTTGCCCTCGTAGGTCTCGGTGGTGTAAATGTTACCCTTCGAGTCGGTCGCGATGCTATGGACCGCGAAGAACTGGCCCGGTTGCCGGCCCCCGTCCCCAAAGCTGGTGAGGATCTCCAGCGACTGCCGGTCGATCACATACACTTTTTCGTTTTTTCCGTCAGCCACGTAGAGGTATTTCTGGGCTCGGTCCTGGGAGAAGGTCATGTCCCAGACCGAGCCGTCGCTCAACGTCCGGGGCGCGATTCGCTGCTCCTTGACGAAGCTCCCATCTTTCTTGAAGACTTGGATCCGGTCGTTCGGCCGGTCGCAAACGTAGACCAGCCCGTCGTTGGACGGCTCAGCGCAGTGAACCGGGGTTCGGAACTGCTGGGCCGGCGGGGCATCGGGGTCGTAGGGCCCGGGGTTGGTGTCATCGGGCTTCTTGCCATAGGCGCCCCAGAACCGCTTGATCTTGCCGGTGGTCATATCGAGAACGGCCACCCGTTTGTTGCCGTAGCCATCCGCCACGTAGGCCTCGTTGGCGGCCGGATCGAACGAGATTTTGGCCACCCGTCCGAAATGATCCAGGCTGTTGCTATTGGTGGGCATATTCGGCCGCCCGATTTGCATCAGGAACCGGCCGTCGTGGGAGAACTTGAGGATCTGGGAGTCGGAGTGGACCGAGTCGCGCCCGTTGCCACCGATCCAAACATTATCCTTGTCGTCGATCGAGATGCCATGATTTGAAACCGGCCACTGATAGCCGGCCCCAGGGCCGCCCCACGAGTTGACCAAGTTGCCTTGGGGATCAAATTCGAGAATCGGCGGAGCCGCCCGGCAGCAATCGCCCAGTGGCGGCGTGGCATCGGCGCCGGCCTCGGTCTGGGGTTCGAGGCTGGACAGCCCGCGGTGGATGATGAAGACGTGGTCTCTCGAATCGACTCCGACGCCGACCGCCGAACCCAAAATCCAATGGTTAGGCAAGGGCTTGGGCCAAAAGGGGTCGACTTCGAAGGCCGGGGCGACCGGGGCTTGTTCGGCCGATGGGGTGTTGAAAGCGACCCGGCCAACGCCGAAGGCCGCAATCAGCGCCACCGGTACGATCCCGAGAATGAGACTGCGGGTGCGGATCATCCAGATTCTCCCTTGACGAGGCAGGCCCGGTGCCCGATGGGCCGCGAATGAGTATACTCTCGACATGACACGCCGAACATCCCGGCTCGGTCTGGCTGCCCTTCTTGCAACGAGCCTGCTATCCGGCGCCTCGGTGGCCGCCGCCCACGAAATCCCAACCCGGGTAGCCGTTCGGGCCTTCCTCAAGCCAGAAGGACAGCGGCTCTGGTTGGTCGTGCGGGCTCCCCTTGAAGCGATGCGGGATATCGACTTTCCCGTCCGGGGCCCGGGCTACTTGGACCTGGCGCGCACCGCGCCTCTCCTTTCGGAGGCGGCCCGGCTCTGGATTGCCGGCTCGATCGAGCTTCGGGAGAACGGCCGGATCCTTCCCGATCCCCGGATCATCGGGACCCAATTGTCCCTGCCCTCCGATCGATCCTTTGAGAGTTACCTGGATGCCCGAGCCCATCTGAGCGGCCCCCCGCTCTCGCCGGATACCGAGTTGTTCTGGCAGCAGGCAATGCTCGATGTCTTGTTCGAGTACCCGATCGGGTCGGACCAATCGGAGTTCTCGATCCGGCCGACGCTGGCTCGACTCGGGCTTGAAACCACCACGGTGCTCCGGTTCCTGCCCCCGTCGCCGGCCGGTGCCGAGCGGGCCTATTTGTTCGTTGGCGACCCGGGCGTAGTCGAGCTTGATCCGCGTTGGTATCAGGCGGCGTTCCGGTTCGTCCAAATGGGCTTCCGCCATATTCTCGACGGGATTGACCACCTCCTGTTTCTGCTCTGCTTGGTCATTCCAGTGCGCCGGGTCCGGAGCCTCGTTGCGATCGTCACGAGTTTTACAGTGGCGCATTCGATCACCCTGATCGCGGCGACGCTGGGCCTGGCGCCTTCCGGTCTCTGGTTCCCTCCGCTGATCGAGGTCTTGATCGCCCTGTCGATCGTTTGGATGGCCTTTGAGAACATCGTTGGCGCTCCTTTGGAACGTCGCTGGCTGATGGCCTTCGGGTTCGGCCTGATCCATGGGTTCGGTTTCTCATTTGCGCTCCAGGGCGCCTTTCAATTTGCCGGCACCCATCTCGGTGCGGCTCTCCTCGCCTTCAATGTCGGGGTGGAGTTTGGGCAGTTGCTCGTCTTAGCCGTGACCGTGCCGGTGCTGAGTTGGCTGTTGAGCCGCGTCGTGCGGGAGCGAATTGGGGCGATTCTCCTCTCGGCCCTGGTGGCCCATAGCGCTTGGCATTGGATGACCGACCGGTGGTCGGTTCTCCGGCAGTATCAGATTCCGCGGCCGGTGTTCGACGCCGTCCTGCTGGGAACGGCCCTCCGGGCCCTGGCGTTGCTGGCCATCATCGCTGGCGCAGGCTGGCTCATGCAGGGCCTCGCGCGCCGGCTGGCTCGACCGGCCCGGTCCGAGAATCCTCCCGTTGGCGCGGTCGGTTAGCTTGCGCCGTCTCCTGGCGGGATGCATACTCGCCGTGCTCGCGTCGCCGGCCCGGGCACAGGCCGCGCCGACCGACTCGGTCCGGTCGACTCGTTTGGGGGTCTACACCGCGGGCCAGGTGGCGTTGGGCCAGGACATCTTCGCAATGAACTGCGCCAGCTGCCACTCCGCGGCGACCCACACGGGGCCGGCGTTCGTGGCGAAATGGGACGGACGCTCGCTCTGGGATTTGTTTCAGTACGTCAGTGAATCGATGCCGAAGAGCGAACCGGGCAGCCTGTCGCCGCGCGAGTATGGGCGAGTGGTGGCCTACCTCCTAAAGGTGAACGGGATGCCGGCGGGACTGAATGAGCTTCCAGTGGATTCAGCGGCCCTGGCCCGAATCCGTCTTGAACTGAAAAGGTGATCTGATGATCAAGCGAACCTGTGGTTCCGCATTTCTTACGGCCCTTTCGATCGGCGCCGTTGCCTCCCTCTCGGCGCAAGCCCGCGGCAACGTTGCCGGCGAATGGCGGGTCTGGGGTGCCGATCTGTGGAGCACTCGTTACTCACCCCTCGACCAGATCAACGCCCAGAATTTCAATTCCCTCAAGCAAGCGTGGCAGTGGAGCGTCGGAGCGTTTGGCAGCGACGAGTATTACCGGACCACTCCGCTCTACGCCAAGGGGCGCCTGTTCACCGTGGCCACCACCCGCCGGGTGGCCGCCGCCATCGATCCAACCTCCGGCGAGACCCTCTGGATGTGGCGGCTCGACGAGGGGATCCGGTGGCAGAAGGCCCCCCGGCAGTTTGCCGGTCGGGGCCTCGCCTATTGGACCGAGGGTGAGGACGAGCGAGTCATCGTCGTGACCCCGGGCTACCACATGGCGTCGCTCGACGCCAAGACCGGGGTGCCCGACCCCAAGTTTGGCACCAACGGCGTCGTCGACCTGATGGACGGGCTCGGGATGCCGTTGGTGCCGCTCGCGGTCGATGATTCCGGCGCGTTGATCATCTCCGATGCCGCCCCCGCTCGCCGAGCCAAGCCCGGCGAGAAGTGGGATCCAATCACCAAGACCGGCGCCGATGGGACGGTCGGCATCGACCCGGCGTTCGGGCAAATTGCCAATAGCTCTCCGGCCATCATTGTGAACGGCGTGATCGTGGTCGGCAACTCCTCGATCCACGGGTACTATCCGATCCGGGTCCGCAACATCCCCGGCTACGTTCGCGGTTTCGACATTCGGACCGGCAAGCAACTCTGGAAGTTCAACCTGGTGCCGCAGCCCGGCGAGTTCGGGGCCGACACCTGGAAGAACGGCTCCAAGATCGGCACCGAAGGCGTTGGCAAGAACGACCCCTGGGCCACTTACTCCGCCGACCCGGAGCTTGGTTTGGTGTACATCCCCGTCGGGATGCCGCTGATGGATGAGTACGGGGGCCATCGGCCTGGGGCCAATCTGTTCGGCAATAGCGTGGTGGCCATCGACGTGAAGACCGGGCAGCGAAAGTGGCATTATCAGATGGTCCACCACGACATCTGGGACTACGACACCCCGATGGCGCCGAACCTGCTCGATGCTACCGTTGGCGGGCAACGCCGGAAAGTCATTGCCCAAACCACCAAGCAAGGCTTCACCTACGTGCTCGATCGAGCCACCGGCGCGCCGATCTGGCCGATCGTGGAGACCCCAGTGTTGCAGAGCGACGTGCCCGGTGAATCCACCTGGCCGACCCAACCGATCCCGAGCCGTCCGGCTCCCTATGCCCAGCAGGGGCTCGAGGCCGAGGATTTGATCGATTACACCCCGGCCATCCGCGACTCGGCGCTGGCGATTGCCCGCCAATGCCGGATGGGCCCCTATTTCATTCCGGGATCCGCCGCCGACGGTTCCAGCAAGCTCCCCTGTTCCTGGTACGCCCCCGGCGCCAGCGGCGGTGTCAATATCGACGGCGGGGCCACGGTGGATCCG
>JANNQX010000228.1:0-2529 GCA_031400975.1 Gemmatimonadota bacterium | reverse complement strand
TACGGACCACCGTTTTGCCGTACGCCCGCATGACCGGCCCCGCCCGCTCAAACGTCGCAGCCGAGCCTCCCGCCATAATCGTCAGGGTTCCCTGCTCCGCTCCCTCAGGCCCGCCGCTCACCGGCGCATCAAGGAAGCCGACCCCCCTCGCGCCCAGGCCGACGCCGATTTCGTGGGCCAGGTCGGGGCCGATGGTGCCGTGGTCGAGCGCGACCGATCCGGGGCGGGCCCGGTTGGCCACGCCATCGGGACCGAGGAACACCTGGCGCGAGGTCTCGACCCGGTCGAGGCAGACACAGATCACATCGGCCTCCTCCGCGACATCGCCGGCGCTGCCTAACGCTCGGGCCCCAGCCGCCCGGAGCCCATCGGCTTTGGCGGCGGTCCGGTTATGCACGACGAGCGGAAACCCGGCCTTGAGCAGATTGTGGCACATCGGGAGCCCCATCCGGCCCAGACCGATGAACCCGACGACCGGTAGCGGCTCAGCCATCGGTGACGCACCCCCCCGACGCCGGCCCCACCGCCCTCGCGTACTTGAGCAGCACGCCGTGCGTGGCCTTGAGCGGTGCCGCCCGCCACGTGTCCCGCCGGCGCTGCCACTCAACCGGATCGACCGCCGCACTCAGAGTGCGGGTCGTGGCGTCGATCTCGATCCGGTCGCCGTCGTGGAGCAAGGCGAGCGGCCCGCCTTCTTGCGCCTCAGGGGTCACATGGCCCACCACGAAGCCGTGGGTGCCGCCGGAAAACCGGCCGTCGGTAATCAACGCCACCGAACTTCCGAGCCCCGCACCCATGAGCGCCCCAGTAATCGAGAGCATTTCGGGCATCCCGGGACCGCCTTTGGGCCCTTCGTAGCGGATCACCACCACGTCACCGGGCTTCACGGCGTTCTGCTCCAACGCGGCCATCGCGTCTTCTTCGGCATCGAACACCCGGGCCGGGCCTTCGAATCGCATCCCTTCCTTGCCGGTGATTTTGGCCACCGCCCCGTCGGGCGCGAGGTTGCCGCGGAGAATTTCCAAGTGGCCGGTCGGCTTGAACGGGCGCTCAATCGGCCGGATCACGTCCTGGCCGGCCTTGAGGTCGGGAAGCTCGACCAGGTTTTCCGCCACCGTCCGGCCCGTCACCGTGAGGCAGCTCCCGTCGAGGAGACCGAGCTCGAGGAGATACTTCATGACCGCGGGAGTGCCCCCGACGTGGTGGAGGTCCTCCATGACGTACCGGCCACTGGGCTTCAAGTCGGCGATAAACGGGACCCGGTTGCTGACCGACTGGAAGTCATCGATTGAAAGCGCCACTCCGGCCGACCGGGCAATGGCGAGGAGGTGAAGCACCGCGTTGGTGGAGCCGCCTAACGCCATCACTACGACCATCGCATTCTCGAAACTGGCTCGGCGGAGGATCCGACGGGGCGTAAGCCCGGTTTCGAGAAGGCCACGGAGCGCCGCCCCAGCCCGGAGGCATTCGTCCCGCTTGAGCGGATCAGTGGCCGGGGTCGAGGAGCTGTACGGTAGCGTCAAACCAAGAGCCTCGGCCGCGGTAGCCATGGTATTGGCCGTGTGCATCCCGCCGCAGGCGCCGGCCCCCGGGCAGGCGTGACGGACGATGGCGTCGACCGACGCTTGGGTCCTGGTTCCGCTCAGAAATTCGCCGTAGCTCTGGAAAACCGACACAATGTCCAGGGTCTCACCGGCATGGTGGCCGGGCCGAATGGTGCCACCGAAGATCATCAACGCGGGCCGGTCGAGCCGGGCCATCGCGATCAACGACCCCGGCATGTTCTTGTCACACCCCGGAATCGCGATCAGCCCGTCATACCACTGGGCCGACATGATGGTTTCAATCGAGTCGGCAATGACCTCGCGGGACGGAAGCGAGTAGCACATCCCCTCGGTACCCATCGAGATCCCGTCACTCACCCCGATCGTGTTGAACCGCATCCCAAGCATGCCCGCGTTGACCACACCCTCTTTGACGATGTCGGCCAGGCCGAGGAGATGCATGTTGCAGGGATTGCCGTCGAACCACATGCTGGCGATGCCGACCTGCGCCTTGTCCAGGTCCGACTCCGTCAAGCCGGCGCCGAACAACATGGCCCGGGAGCCGACCTGGGCTCGGGCCTGGGTCAGACGAGCGCTGTACCGATTGAGAGCCACGTCAGCCTCAGGAGTTGTGATCTTGGGCAACCAGCGAGCATCCGCCGGCGTTCGGCGCCACGGTAATGATCAGCCTATCCATCGCCCTACCTCATCCGGGATGGTCGAGAACGGCGAAGCCGGTGAGCTTTTTGTCGCCGAGACTGTTGACAAGGTGGAGATCGACCCGGCACCGATTGGGAATTCCGTCGACTCCCACCTCCGACACGACACCGCCGGCCGTCAGCACTTCGTCGGGGTACGTAATCGCGACAAACCGGACCTCGAGATCACGGACGGCGTCCTGCGGGATCCACTCCGTCAACGCCCTGGCCACGTAGGCGCAGCCAAGCATCCCGTGCATGAAGACATCGGGGTACCCGGCTCGCTT
>JANNQX010000227.1:0-44515 GCA_031400975.1 Gemmatimonadota bacterium | reverse complement strand
TTCGGTTGGCGGCCGCCCCGATCCGGTGTTGATCGTCTTAGAGAAGTCACTCGACTTGCTGCTCGAGCTTGGGGTCGACCGGGTCGCGTCCCACACGACCGAGCTCATCAACCGTTTGATCGCTGGACTTGCCGACACCGGCCTGGTGATCCGGTCGAGCCCCGACCCGGAGCATCGGTCGTCGATTCTCTCGATCACAAGCGGGGACCCCACCCGCGATGAAGCGCTGGTCCGCGACCTCGCCAAACGTGAGATCATCGTGGCCCGGCGGGGGCCTGGTATCCGGGTCTCGCCCCACTGCTACAACACCGCGAGCCACATCGACCGGCTCCTCACGGCCCTCACGGAGTGAGCCGGTGAGGGGCTAGAGCTCCCGGCGGTTGAGCAACTCCACAGCGTGAGCCACGGCCCGCGCGGTGAGGGCCATGTAGGTGATCGATGGATTCTGGTTGGCCGATGAGGTCATGCAGGCCCCGTCCGTCACCAGGAGATTCGGGACGTCGTGGGCCTGATTCCAACCATTCAGCACGGAGCTCTTCCGGTCGCGGCCCATCCGAGCCGTTCCCATTTCATGAATGCAGAGCCCGGGCGGCAGCTGGTTGTTGTAGGTTGAGATCTCCTTGGCTCCGGCGGCCTCGAGCATTTCAGCGGCTGTTTGTTGGACGTCTTCCAAGATCGCCCGCTCGTTGTCCCCGAAGGTGCACTTGACCCGAAGGGCGGGAATGCCCCACTTGTCCTTCACGGTTGGGTCGAGGTCGACGATGTTGTCGGCTCGGGGGAGCATCTCGCCCCAGCCGCCGAGACTCATTTGCCACGGCCCCTTGGTTTTGATCAGCCCGTTCTTGTGGGCCGCCCCGAACCCGGCGCTGCCTCGGCCCCAACCACTCCGCCACGCGCCACCTTGGAAGCCGTAACCGCGAACGAACTTCGGGTGGGCTTCCTTCACGTTCCGGAATCGCGGGACGTAGACCCCGTTCGGCCGGCTCCCAAAGGAGTCCTGGTCCTCCATCCCGGGCATTGTGCCCCGGGCGCCCGAGCCGAAGCAATGATCCATCACGTTCCGCCCCAGCTCCCCACTAGCGTTGGCCAGTCCGTCGGGCCAATGCTCGCTCTTCGAGTTGAGCAGGATTCGGGTTGATTCGAGTGCCGAGGCGCAGAGGAAAACCAGCTTGGCCCGATACTCGACCGGCTCCATCGTGACCGCATCGATGACCCGGACTCCGCTTGCCCGTCCGGTGGCGGCATCGTAGAGCACGCTTTCGACCACGCTGTTGGGACGGAGCGTCATCCGGCCGGTCTTGACGGCCGCCGGCAGGGTTGAGCCCAAGCTGCTGAAATACGAGTGGGTGACACAGCCCCGTTCACACGGCCCGCAATAGTGGCAGGCGGCCCGGCCGTTGTGGCTCTGGGTCAGGATCGCGGCCCGTCCGATGGTGAGGACCCGGTCACGTCCCCATTTCTTTTCGGCCGCTTCGCGGACCTTGACCTCGGCGCACTGAAACGCCATGGCCGGGAGGAACTCCCCGTCCGGCAGCTGCGGCAGCCCTTCGGCCAGCCCGGTGATTCCAATGAACTTCTCGACGTAGGAATACCACGGGGCGATGTCGGCGTACCGGATCGGCCAGTCCACTCCGTGGCCGTCGCGGGCGTTGGCCGTAAAGTCGAGGTCGCTCCATCGATAGACCTGGCGACCCCAAGTGATCGACCGCCCACCGACGTGGCGGCCCCGGATCCAGTGGAACGGGGCCTTGGGGTCGAAGGTGTAGGGATTTTCGAGATCGTTGACGAAGAACTTCGAGCCCCACTCGTCGCAGGCGTAGCAATTCTTCTGAATTGGCTGGTCCCGGGACATGGCCGCGGTGTCGCCGTAGCCGCGGAAGGGCATCTGCCATGCCTGGAGGTGCTCGGTATAGTCGTGGGTGGGTTCGATCGACCGGCCCGCTTCCACGACGAGCGTGGTGAGGCCCCGCTCGGTCAACTCTTTGGCGGCCCAACCACCGGTGATTCCGGACCCGACCACGATCGCGTCGTAACGCGGAGCTTGTCGCCTAGGCATGGTCTACTGCCTCGGGTAAGGAATGCAGCCATCGAATCGGCCTGGAATGATCACGGTCTTGAGGACTTCTTTCTGGACTCGCTCAGACGTGAAGTATCCGTAGATCGTGAGACCCTTGAGGGTCGCGAATCCCGCTTCTGCCGTACCCTTGGGTTCCTTCCGGCCGTCGAGGGCGGTCAGGAGCGCGATCTGCGCCGCTTCGCTTTGGGCCAAGAAACCGCCCGTCCCGGCCCGTTGATCGATAGCCGCCAGGCCCTTGGCAAAGTCAGATCGTTCTTCGGCCGAATACCAGGTCGCCATCATCTGGTCGACGAACGCGGGCACTTGGACGTCGACGGCGCCAGGGGTGTCGGTCCGAGGCAAGACCAGATCGGCGATCCGGGTCACTAACGCGTTCTCGGCTTTCGACAACGTGGTCCGGCCCGCGGCCAGTCCGTCGTGGATGGTCCGGCCCAGGTCGAATCGTTCCGAAGCCGAAAGCGGCGTGAGGAGTGCCGCCGAAACACTGGTTCCAATCAGTGCTAGGAGATCGCGACGTTGCATGGGTCAGGCCCTGTGGATGGCGTCTTCGCCGAGGATTCGGTCGAGCGACGCGCAAAGAGCCTCGGCGTCGTCAGAGGAGAAGCACAGTGGCGGTTTGATCTTGATGACGTTGTGGTCCGGGCCGTCGGTGCTGACCAAGAAGCCCCGATCCCGCATCCGGTTCGCCAGGTAGCTGGCTGCCGCGGCGTCGGGCGTCCGGGTTTCTCGGTCGGACACCAGCTCGAGTCCAACAAAGAGGCCGAGCCCCCGGGCGTCGCCGGCGGCTGGGTGCCGGTCGACCAGCTGCTTGAGCCCGGCCAAGAGCTTGGCCCCGGTGGCCAAGGCTCGGGCCTGGAGGTCTTCATCGAAGATGACGTCGAGGACTTCGAGTCCGATCGCGCAGGAGACCGGGTTACCGCCGAAGGTGCTGAAGTACTCCATCCCGTTGGCGAACGACTCGGCAATGGCGGGAGTGGTCACGACGATGCCTAACGGATGACCGTTGCCCGCCGGCTTCCCCATCACGACGATGTCGGGTATCACGCCTTGGGTTTCGAACCCCCAGTAGTGACTGCCGACCCGGCCAAATCCGACCTGCACTTCGTCGGCGATGCTGACACCGCCCGCCGCGCGAACCCGGCGGTACACACCCTGCAAGTAGCCGGGCGGCAACACAACCTGGCCGCCGCAGCTCAAGATCGACTCGGCGATGAAGGCACCCACTGGCGTGCCGGACCGCTCCAAATCGGCGATGGCGTCGTCGGCGGAGGCGGCGTAACGCTCGCCCAAATTCAGATCCTCACCCCGAAACAGGCCCCGGTAGCGGTCGGGCAGGGGCAGTTTTCTCACCGACGGCGTCAGCCCCCGGCCGCCGGGGCCCTCGCACTTGTAGGGGCTAATCCCCACCAACGTTGGGGTGTTCCCGTGGTACGCACTATCCACCACCACGGTGCCCCGCCGATTGGTGTGAGTCCAGGCCAAGCGAAGCGCCAGCTCGTTGGCCTCGCTCCCCGAGTTCACGAAGTAACAAATTCGGAGCGGGTCCGGAAGTAACTGACCCAACCGCTCGGCATATCGCACCACGGTCTCGTGGAGATAGCGGGTGTTGGTGGTGAGGACCGCCATCTGGCGCTGGCCGGCCCGGACCACTCTCGGATGGGAATGCCCGACATGCGGAACGTTGTTGACCGCATCGAGAAACCGCCGGCCCTCGGCGTCATAGAGGTGCTGCATGAAGCCACGAACAATATGGAGCGGCCGCTGGTAGGAGACGCTGAGGTTCGGGCCTAACGTTCGGGCTCGTCGATCGAGAATCGCCGCCCCGTCGGGGGCCGGCTTGGTCCGAGTATTCGGCACGCCGGCCAGTAGGTGCGGCGCCGGCGACAAGCTGGTCCAAACCCGCCGGTCGCTCGGCCGCGCCACCCCGGGAAATTCACCCTCGCGGTCCAGCAAGTCCACGACGATCTGGAAATGAACGTGGGGCGGCCACCCTCCGTTCACCGCGGGATTGCCCAACCGGCCGATCGTCGTGCCGGCCGCCACTGGCTGCCCCGGATGGGTACTCGCCAACGTCTCCGAGTCGAGGTGGCCGTAGAGGGTGTAGAACGAGAATGGGACGCCGTCGTCATCCTTGACCGAGTGCTCGACGACGACGGTGGGCCCGTAGTCCCGCGGGCCGACGTTGTTGCGGACGCTCTTGATCCGGCCCGCCACCGGCGTTCGAACCGGACAGCCGGCGTCGGCAAACAGGTCGAGGCCGATATGTACCGTTCGCCACTCGGCGCCCTCGAAGCCCTCGGTCTCAAACAATTCGCTGACGTAGAGGAGCCGAGGCTCATCGTACTCGCCGACCGCGACTCGGGCACCCACCGAATGACGGAGCCAATCGATTCGCCTGGTCAGGGCCGGCTCATCACGAATCAATCGGAAGTCATCGAGGAACTCACTTCCGATCGAAAGGTCGACCCGGGGCGGCATGATCCCTGGGTCCGCGCCGATGATCGGGATGAAGGTCTCGTGGTGCCGGGCAATCCACCGGCTCACCCGCCCGCTCCCAGGGCACGGCTCCACTCCGGCCGCCTCGCGGAGTCGGTAGGTTGCCAGGCGAGGATGAATCGCGCCGAGCCGGTCCAGCAGCCGCCACACCGGCGCTTCGCTGACGAAAAGGTAGGAGTGATCTGGAGTAGCCGTGCGCTGCAGCGCCGAGTTGACGACGCTCACGATCAACCGCGCCAGGATGGACGGATAGAGCGCCGTCAGTTCCGGGTCGGTTAGGGTTCCCACTGAGGTGTAGCCCTGGACCACCGCTCCCGCCGCCGCCAGAGGATCGTCGACGTCGAGCATGGCGTAGGCGGCCGCAATCGCGAGGTCGGCAATCCCCGCCGACCACACCATGTCGCCGAAATCAATGGTACCGACCACATCGCCGTCGATCAGGACGTTGTGGTCGTTGGCGTCTCCAATGATGACCTGGGCGGGAAGCTGCGCCCAGTTGGGCAGCACCTGCTCCTTGAACGGCCGGTAGAGCCGCTCGGCCAAGCCTCTCCGGTTGCTCGCCTCGAGGAGCCCAAAATGGGCATCGATCCAGCCGGCCCGCCCGAGATCCCACTTGAGGTCTCGCCGAGCGGAGGGATGATCAAATCCGTCGAGACCCCGGTGAATCTTCCCCAGCAGTTCACCAAGCCCCCGAAGCTGCGCCAACGTCTTCGGCCGAACCAGCGCGAGCGGCACCCCAGGCACCCAGGTCAAAATCCGGACGAAGTAACTCTCCCCGTCGCTTCCCATCGTCTCAACCGGGTTACCGCCTAGCGAGCGGACCACACCGGGCAGCCCGAGTCCCGGTTCCCGCTCCGCCAACCGGATCAGCGCCTGATTCTGAAGATCAAGCACCCCCGCATCGTCGAGCCGATTGGCAACCTTGACGACATACCGGCGCCCATCCGCCCCATCGAGCCGAAAGTTCCGATCCCGCTCCCCCGCCAACCCCGACAATACCCCCCGCAACCCAAACAACCGCTCCACCCTCGCCGCCACCGCCGGCTCCCCAACCCCCGGCACCTCAAACCGAAGCGCCCCCGTCATACCCGAGTGCCGAGCGCCGAGCGCCGAGTGCCGAGCACTACCGTCGAAGGCCCAAACCGCCACCGGCAGCTGGCCTCGAGTCCCGCGGCTTCGATGGCGGCCAACTCCTCTTCGAGCGAGAAATATCGATCCTCGCCCGACCACTCTTCGAAATGCTGCCAGGCCCGCCGTTCGTCGATCCCGGCCAGCACCAGTTGGTCGGCCCAGAACCGGTACGTGGCGGCATTGAGCGGGGCTTCGTTCGGCACGGTAATGTCGGCCACGGCCAACACGCCGAGCGGCCGAAGCGCCTCGGCGGCCCGACGATAGAGTCGGCCTTTGGCGTCGAGATCCCGAACGTGATGGAGCGACAGCGAACCCATGATGGCATCACACTGGGGGAACGGCTCGTCGAAGGAGCGATGAATCGGCTCGGCCCGGGCTCCGAACCGGGCCAACCGGGCCTGGGCTACCTCGAGCATCGAGTCGTCGACATCCCAGAGCTCAACCACGGTGGTTGCGGTCCGGTCGAGTACTCGCTCACTCAGGCTGCCGGTGCCGGCGCCCAGATCGATGACCCGCTTCGGCCCAATGGCCGCGATCGAGTCGGCCGCCGTGTCGAGCATCTCATCGTACCGGGGCAAGAATCGGCGAATCGTCTCATCGTAGGCGCCGATGTCGATCCGAAGGTGCTGCTGAACGGAATGGGTCATTGCGAAGTGGGCCGGGCCGCTTGCAGAAGGTTGAGGAGAACGTACACTTTGGATCTGATTCCCGGCACCCCTCACCCCGCACCTCGGGCTCCAACGATGCCTTCAGCTATTCGCCTGACTACGACCCTGCCCGGCCCGAAGAGCCTGGCCTTGGCCGCTCGCCGAGCCACCGCCGTCCCCAAAGGGGTTTCGATTTCGAGCGGCCTAGCCGTTGTCCGAGCCGAAAACGCCGTCATCGAGGACGCCGATGGGAACCGGCTGATCGACTTTGCCGGCGGAATCGGGGTCATGAACGCCGGCCACCGGCACCCGGCCGTGGTTGAGGCGGTCCGGAAGCAACTCGACAGCCTGACCCACGCCTGCTTTGCGGTGTCGAGCTACGAGGGCTACGTCGCCGTGGCCGAGGGGTTGAACCGACTCACGCCCGGCACCCATGAAAAGCGAACCTTGCTCGTCAATACCGGCGCCGAAGCGATTGAGAACGCCGTCAAGATCGCCCGCTACGCCACCGGTCGGGGAGCCGTCGTGGCGTTCGAGCACGCCTTTCATGGCCGGACCAACCTCACCATGGCCCTCACCGCCAAGCCGATGCCCTACAAGAAGGGGTTTGGGCCATTTGCACCCGAGGTCTACCGGATTCCGTACCCTTACTGCTATCGCTGTGACCGGGGCGCCGGCTCGGGATGCTGCCAGGCAGTTCCAGGCTATTGGGACCGGATCTTCGCCGGCTTGGTCGATCCGTCGCAGGTGGCGGCTATCGTCATCGAACTCCAAGCGGGGGAGGGGGGCTTCATTCCGGCGGCGCCCGACGCGGTGAAGGCGCTGGCGGCGTTTGCCCAGCAGCACGGCATCCTGATGATCGTCGACGAGATTCAAACCGGGTTCGGCCGGACCGGAAGGCTGTTTGCCTCGGAGCACTACGACCTAACGCCCGATCTGATTGTCACCGCCAAATCGCTGGCCGGTGGGTTGCCGTTGGCAGCGGTGACCGGCCGGGCCGCGATCATGGACGCGGTTCACCCGGGCGGGCTCGGCGGAACCTACGGCGGCAACCCACTCGCCTGTGCCGCGGCGCTGGCGGTCATGGAGGCGATGGACCGGGAGAAAATCACCGAGCGCGGAATCGTGGTCGGCGACACGGTCCGGGCCCGGTTTCACAAGATGGCGGCCCGGTTTCCCGTCATCGGCGATGTCCGGGGCCTCGGCGCGATGGTGGCCCTCGAACTCGTCAAGGATCGGGTAACCAAGGAACCCGACAAGGACCGGACCGCCCGGGTCCAGGCGGAGGCCCTGAAGCGAGGGCTGCTCATTCTCACGGCTGGGACCTACGGCAACGTGGTCCGGGTCTTGGTTCCCCTGACGGTCGATGAGGCCACCCTCGCTGAGGGCCTGGCTGTGTTGGAGCAGGCCTTCGAGGCCACCCAGTAGTGGGATCTGGCCGGCCGGTCGTCGAGCTCGAGGCCGTAACCAAGAGCTTCGGGGCGACGAAGGCGGTCGACCAGGTGTCGCTCGAAATCCAGGACGGCGAGTTCTTCTCTCTCCTGGGCCCCTCGGGGTGCGGCAAGACCACCACCTTGAGGCTGATTGCCGGATTCGAAATCCCGGACGCAGGCGGCGGAGAAATCAGGATCAGTGGTGTTCGGGTCAACGAAAAACGCCCCTACGACCGCGGGGTTGGAATGGTGTTTCAGAGCTACGCCCTCTTTCCCCATCTCGACGTTGGTCGGAACGTCGGGTTTGGGCTTCGCCAACGGGGCACTCCGGAACCTGAGATCGCCGGCCGGGTGGGCCGGGCGCTCGAGCTGGTTCGCCTCGATCCGGCCACCTATTCACGTCGGCGGCCGGCCGAGCTGTCGGGCGGCCAGCGCCAACGGGTTGCCCTGGCCCGGGCGTTGGTCCTCGAGCCCAAAATCCTCCTCCTCGACGAGCCGTTAGGCGCGCTCGACCTGAAACTCCGAAAAGCGATGCAGCTCGAGCTCAAGGCCCTCAATCGGACCCTGGGGATCACCTTCGTGTACGTGACCCACGACCAGGAAGAGGCGTTGACCATGTCGGATCGGATTGCCGTCATGGATCTGGCCCGGGTCGCCCAGCTCGGCACCCCGGCCGATATCTATGAGAATCCGCGGACCGCGTTCGTCGCCTCGTTCATCGGCGAGTCGAACCTGCTCGAAGGCCGGGCGGCGGCGACGGTCAACGGTTTGGTGGACGTTTTGGGAGACGGCTTCCGCTACCAGGTTCGACCGGACCACCCCGTCGCCATGGGCCGCGCCATCAAGATCGCAATCCGCCCCGAATGGATGGACCTCGTCGAGCCGGGCGCCGTTCCACCCGGCGAAAACGGGTTGCCCGGCACGGTGGATGAGGTGATCTACCTCGGCGAAACCATTCACGTCATCGTCGCCCTCGATATTGGGTCGAAGGTGAAGGTAGCGCTCCGGAACGAGGGTCAGCTGATCAAGCCCCTGCCGTGGGTCCGGGGTTCGCGGGTGGCGGCGGCCTGGCTTCCCGAGGATGCCCAGGTCCTCGAGGACGATCGGTGACGCTCCGCCGCAGGGTCTTGGGCTGGTTTTCTCGCCGGCCCGGCGCCGCTGCCACGGCCCTCTTGAGCCCCGGGGTAACCTGGCTCTTGGTGTTCTTCGTGGTCCCGATTGCCTTGATGCTGGTCTACAGTACGATGCGGCGAGGTCTCTACGGGGGCGTGGTTCCCGGCTTTACCATGGAGAACTACCGCCGATTCTTCGATCCGTTGTACCTCGGCATTCTTCGCCGAACCGTGGTCTGGTCGGTCGGCTGCACCGTGGCATGCTTGGTGATCGGATATCCCGTGGCCTATGTGATCGCCCGGGCCACCCGGTGGCGCCAACTGCTCTTGCTTCTCGTGGTCTTGCCGTTTTGGACCAGCTTTTTGGTCCGGACCTTCGCAATGATCTTCTTGCTTCGGGACAGCGGGCTCATCAACGGTCTCCTGCTGCGAATTGGTCTTATCGACCAGCCGATTCCGCTCTTGTATACGCCTTTCGCGGTGATGCTCGGCTTGGTGTATGGCTTCCTGCCGCTGATGATTCTGCCGATCTACGCCTCGCTCGAAAAGCTCGACGATACTTTGCTCGAAGCCGCCGAAGTCCTCGGCGCGAGCCCCCGGGCTCGGTTCTTTCAGGTGGTTTTCCCGCTTTCGTTGCCGGGAGTGGCGGCGGGCTGCCTCCTGACGTTCATTCCGGCACTCGGGTCTTTTCTGACCTCCGATCTGCTCGGCGGCGCCAAGCAGGTCATGGTCGGCAATCTGATCCAAAACCAGTTTACGGTAGCTCGCAACTGGCCATTTGGCTCGGCCGCCGCTTTTGTCGTGATGGGCCTGGTCGTGGGGGCGGTGTTCGGGTATCTCCGGCGCCGTGACGTCGAGGCGTTGACCCGCTGATGCGACGGGCGCCCCGCGGTGTCATGGTGGCGGCTGGGCTGGTCTATGCCTTTCTCCATGCCCCGCTGGTTGCGTTGGTGGTCTTTTCCTTCAACGACTCCAAGTTTTCGGCTTCGTGGACGGGATTTACCTTCGAATGGTATCGTCGGCTCCTCGAGCGGGATGACATCCTGGAGGGTCTTCGCCGGAGCTTGGTTGTCGGGGCGGTGGCCACGGCGGTTTCCACCGTCTTTGGGACCCTGATTGCGGTCGCGCTTGCCCGCCACCGGTTCCGGGGCCGTCGGACCGTGGAGACCCTGCTCTATCTGCCGCTGGTAACGCCTGAGATCATCATGGGGATTTCGCTCCTCAGTCTCTTTGTTCTGACCGGTTTTCCGCTTGGCATCGTGTCGGTCACGACGGCGCATATCGCCTTCTGTATCTCCTTCGTGGCCGTGGTCGTCGGGGCCCGGCTCCGGGGTATGGACCGTCACCTCGAGGAAGCCGCCATGATGCTGGGTGCCGATGAGTGGTCGGCCTTTTGGCAGGTGACGGTGCCGCAGCTCTTGCCGGGCATCGTGGCCGGTGCCTTGTTGGCTTTTACGATGTCGTTTGATGATTACGTCATTACCTCGTTCGTGTCCGGAACCGGCTCGGCCACCTTGCCGGTGGTGGTCTACGGCATGGTCCGTCGCAATATCGAGCCCTCGATCAATGCGATCAGCACGATCATCATAGTGGTTACCTCGTTGCTGATCTATATAGCCGATCGACTTCAGACCGATCGACGGCTGTCTCAGGGGGTCAAGCCCGCCCGCCGCATACAACAACGCTAGACAGCGCGAGAGAGCTAGCAATGAACCGTAGCGGATATGAGTATCTCGTGATCGCGTCCCTGTTGGTCTCGTGTGCCAGCGTGATGGCGTGCCTGCGATCGAAAACATTGGGCTCCGGCGATTCGGTGCTTCGCGACTGCGTGGAATGTCCGGAGATGCTCGTGGTTTCCCCCGGCTCCTTTGTGATGGTTTCCCCGCCACAGAGGCTGGACGCTTTGAGGAAGAGGGTCCTCAGCATGCGGTGACCATCGCCTACTCGCTCGCGGTGAGCAAAACGCCGATTACGCGCGCCGATTACGAGGTGTTCGTACGGACTACCCGGCGCGGTGACCCCAGCGGATGCGCGCGTATGAGCCTCGAGGGCCGCTGGATCAGCACTCCCGGTCTAAGCTGGAGGAACCCGGGATTCGACCAGACCGCGGAGCATCCCGTCGTGTGTGTCTCCTGGGAAGACCCCCAGGCGTATGGTCAGTGGTTGACAGGAAGGACCCGTCGAGCCTACCGACTGTTGTCCGAGGCAGAGTACGAGTACATCGCACGTGCCAGCGCGACCACTGCATTCGCATGGGTGCGGCTGAACAGGACATGTGCACGCGCGCCAATGGGTTCGACGCTTCGACACGAAGCACCTATCCGGACTGGCCCGCTGCCCCGTGCGATGATGGTTACGTCCATACCTCCCCAGTGCGCGCGTTCGCCGCGAATGACTTCGGGCTCTTCGGCACCGTCGGGAACGTTTTTCAGTGGACCGAGGACTGTTTCGTCGAGGGCGGTTACGCAGGGGCGCCAACGAACGGCTCTGCCCGTACGGTGGAGGGATGTCAGCTTCGTGTGATTCGAGGCGGCTCGTGGCTCAACAGTTCACGTGGGCTTCGAGCCGCGATCCGGGATCTCGCTCGTCAGGGAGATCGCGACACAAACGTCGGGTTCCGTATTGCCCGAGAGCCATGAAGCAGACGCTGTCAAACAGGCCGATGAGGCTGACGGACGCCTTCGGCGCCCGCAGCCTATCGCCACGGCGTTAGGCAAGAACCAGATCTCGGTCCCCGCCCGGCGCCCAATGCTCCATGAGGTGCTGGTCCCACCGCTCTTGCGGCGAAAAATGGTATGACTTATCCTCATACCGGAGGAATCGGATGGCCAAAACCAAAGTCGCAGTCACGCTTGATACCCAAACGGTCCGCCGAGTCGATCGGTTGGTGCGGGACGCTCGCTACCCCAATCGAAGCCAGGCGATTGAAGCGGCGGTGGCTGCCCAGCTTGAACGGCTCGAAGGGCGTCGGTTGGCCGAAGAGTGTGGGAAGCTCGATCCGGCAGCCGAGCGGGCCCTCGCGGACGAAGGGCTTGGCTCGGATGCGGCGGCATGGCCGGAATACTGAGGGGCGAGGTCCGGTGGGCGGATCTCAACCCCACCCGAGGCAGCGAGCAGGCTGGCCAGCGTCCGGTCCTGGTCCTAAGCCATGACATCTTCAACGAACGCTCAGGCACGGTGATCGCGGTCGCCGTGACGAGCCAGCCACAGCGCGCCGGGTTTCCGTTAACCCTTGAGTTGGTCACGCCACGGTTGCCGAAGCGATCCTGGGTCAAGATCAGCCAGATTCGGACGCTCGCAACCGAGCGGATTGGAAAACGCCTCGGACGAGCGTCCCCGGAAGAAATGGCCCAGGTCCTCGAGGGTCTGAATGAGATTCTCGGTGCCTAGCAACCCGATGAAGCCGGCGGTCGCCGACGGCGCTCGTTCGGTGCGGGGCGTCGGCGTTTTTGCGGGAGCTCGCTCCGCTGCCAGTCGCAAAAGATCTGCCACTCCTCGAGGCGAGTCGGGAGCTCGGGGTCGGCGATCGCAACGCACAATCTCGCGTGGTTCGATGTCCGCGACCTGGCCCGAGCGATCCGCTTCTATTCCGTCGTTCTCGGTGCCCCAGTCAAAAAGCGGCAGGCCGGTTCGAAGCACCTCGGCATGCTCCCGGCGCCCGTGGGGGCCAGATCGGCTTCCTGGTCCCGAACAGCGCCGCGGAGCCATCGGAGCAGCCAAAGCTCTCGCTGGCCTCACCGCTCTCAGCTTGCGCCGGAGTACTTTCGCGAACACCTTTTGGCCATCGATCACGCCCCCCTCTTCCAAGAGACCTGATGCTCACCCGCGCCCTGCTGCTCCTGCCGTGCCTCCTGAGTGCATGCTCCGCCGGCAACTCCCGCCCGGGCGCAGATCAGCCACTCACCGCGGCCCATGCCGCCGCCATGCACGACAGCGTCAGGACCTTCCTCGATGCATTCGCCGCCGACCTAAGCGCACCGCCGGTCGGCGAGAAGGCCCGCGAAGCCGTAGCCCCCTTCTACGCGCCGGACATCATCATGTCGGCGGACCTTGCCCCCGACGAGCCGATCCTGATCCAAACCCTCGACTCAATGGTGCCCGCGGATGAGGTGGTGTCGGTGCCCGGATCGATCAAATCGACCCGGTTTGAGTGGGGCACCATGGTCATTACCCCGCTCGCGCCGGGCTTCGCGTCGTACACCGGGAGGTACGTCGAGCACGTAACCGACACCACCGGCACGGTGTCGGTTTTTCCAGGAGTCCAGCAGGGTGTCGTACGCCAAGGGGCCAACGCCTGGCGGATCATGACGATCCAGTCCGCCCATCCGATGGCGATGCATCAGCGCCAGGCGGCGCTGGGGGCCCGAATGGCCGGCGCAAAATGAGCGGGGAGCGGTACCGCCGGCGGGAATTTCTCCGCCGGACCGTCGCCACCGGTGCGGGGCTTGCGTCGCTCAACCTCGGCGTGGCCGCTTGCGGCAAGGGGTCACCCGAACGCGCCGCCTCCGCTACCGACGATCTCGGGCCGGTCGAGTCTCAGCTCAACCTCTACCTCTGGTCTGACTACCTCGCCGATAACACGATCGCGAACTTCGAGAAGGAGTTCCAGGTCAAGGTCACCCTCGACACTTTCGAGAGCAACGAGGAGATGATCGCCAAGCTCCTGGCCGGCGCCAGCGGCTACGACCTCATCCTCCCGACCAGCAATCTGTTCTCGGCCCTGTTCGCCAACGATCTGATCACTCCGCTCAATCGGCGCTACCTCACCAATTGGGCCAACCTCGCCCCGATGTTCCTCGACCCGAAGTGGGACCCCGGCAACACCCACTCGCTGCCGTGGGCCTGGGGCACCACGGGCATTGCCTACCGGAAGGACAAGCTTGCCGCTCCCCCGGACAGCTGGTCGATTTTTTTCGACCCAGCCTACCGCGGCAAGATGACGATGCTCGATGATATCCGAGACGTGATCGGAACCTTTCTCAAACTGCGGGGCAAGTCGCTCAACGCGACCGCGCCGGCCGATTTGGCCCAAGCCAAGGTCGACGCCTTGGCGGCCAAGGCCAACCTCAAAGCCTACGTCTCGGCTCCGGTCAAGGCTCAACTGATTTCAGGGGACGTGTGGCTGGCCCAATTGTGGAGCGGCGACGCGGCCCAGGCCATGGCCGAGCAGCCCGAGCTGGCCTACCTGATTCCGAAGGAGGGCAGCATGATCTTCACCGATGCCCTCGCCATTCCGAAAACCGCCCCCCACCGGCGGGCCGCCCATGAATTCATGAACTACGTGTTGCGCCCTGAGGTGGCGGCCGCCATCGCCGACAGGACCGGGTATGGCACCACCAACCAGCCGGCCATCCCCTTGACCCGGGCCAAGATGCCCTATCCCAGCCCTGAGGAGTTGAGCCGGCTTGAGTATCAGACCGACCTCGGGGCGGCCAGCCAGGAATGGGACCGCCTCTGGACCGAGATCAAGTCCGGTTGATCCCCCGCGGCCGGGGCCTTAAGTTCCCGCTAGCCTTTGACTTGGAACTCGTATGATGGAAAACGTCGGCCGGTTGTTCGCCTTCTTGGGCGCGGCGGGGATTCTCGCGGCCCTGACTTTCGTGACGCTCCTGATCGGGGTGCTGGTCAATGCAATGGCCGCGCTGATGAGCGGGCCGATCATCGACAAGTTCGTCAAAGACAAGAACTAAGGCTTTGGGGTAGCTGCGGAAGCCGGGGGGACCTCCTCCTCGGCGCTTTCCGGCTTATTCGCGGCCTTGAGCGCCCCCTCGAAGTTGATCTTCAACCCGCTAAAGCCCTCGCGCAGTCCTCGAGACCGGGTTTGGACCCCTCCGGTTCGCCGCCCCAACGTCGCCAGAGCTCCGAGCGCATCGGCCAACCCGACCTGACCCACTGACTGGGCCGCAATTTTCATCTCATCCAGCGTCCGGGTCAGCCGCCGCTGGACCGAAACGTCGACGTGCGGCGACGACATTTCCTCGATCATCCGGTGAATCAGGGCGAACTTGACCGGGAAGGTCTCCAGTACCGCCACCATCGCCTGCTGTCGCGAACTGAGCTTTACGGCCATCGAGGTTTTCCGAGGGGAAGAGTCCCCAATCTAACCCGGTCCAACATTCCGGGCCGAGTTCGCGTAACATTGGGTGGCCCGCCTCCTCTTGCGGCCTCCATGCCAAAGGTGTCCCGTGTTCCTTTCCGATCTGTCGATCAAGCGGCCAGTCCTGGCCACCATGTTGAGCGTGGCACTGGTTCTGTTCGGGGCAATCGGCTACCAGCAGCTGACCATTCGAGAGTATCCGGACGTCGATCCCCCGATCGTCAGCGTCAGCGTCTTTCTCCGAGGCGCCAACCCCCGGGTCATGGAGTCCGCCGTCACCGACGTCCTCGAGGAAGAACTATCCTCGGCGGAAGGCGTCCGGACGATGACCAGCGTCAGTTCGGAGCAGTCGTCCAACGTGACTCTGGAGTTCAATCTCGACCGCGACGTCGAGGTGGCCGCCCAAGACGTCCGAGACCTGGTGTCCCGGGTTCGGCGCCGGCTGCCGGAGGAAGTCGAGGAGCCCGTCGTTTCCAAGCAAGACGCCGACGCCCGGCCCTTCATGTTCGTGTCCCTAACCGGCGACAACTACAACCTCCTCCAACTGACCGAAATCGCCGATCGGTACGTCAAGACGCCGCTCCAAACCGTGGCCGGGATCGGTCGGGTCGACATCCGGGGCGAACGCCGCTACGCGATGCGGATCTGGCTCAAAGCGCCCGAGATGGCATCGCGTGGCCTCACGACCTCCGAGGTGATCAGCGCCATCCGGAGCCGCAATGTCGAGATTCCGGCCGGCCGGATCGAATCGAATCAACGAGAGTTCACCGTTCGGTCCCTCGGCGAACTGAAGACCCCCGAGGAATTCGCCAGCCTCGCCGTGGCCAACCTGGACGGCCAAGTGGTACGCTTGGGTGACGTGGCGCGGGTCGAACTCGGGCCCGAGGACGATCGAAGCCGGTTCCGATTCAACCGACAACAGGCCATCGGTGTCTCCCTGACCAGGCAGTCGAAAGCCAACCTGGTCGAAGTCGCCGACGCCGTCCACGCACTGGTGCCCAAGCTGGCCGTGCCGCCGGGCGTCGAACTGACCATTGGCTACGATAACTCGATCTACGTCAAACGATCGATCAAGGAGGCCCAGGAAACCCTCCTTCTGGCCGGCGGCCTCGTCGTCTTGATCATCTTTGTGTTTCTCCGGAATCTCCGGGCCACCGTCATTCCAGGCCTGGCAATCCCGACCTCAATCATCGCAACGTTCGGGGTGATGTACTTCCTCGACTTTTCAATCAACAATCTGACTCTCTTGGCATTGATCCTGGCGATCGGCATTGTCGTCGATGACGCCATCATCGTGCTCGAAAACGCCTACCGGCGCCAAGAGGAACTCGGGGAGGACCCCGAAACCGCGGCCATCAACGGGACCCGGGAAATCGCCTTTGCCGTCATTGCCACGACGATTTCACTGGTGGCCGTCTTTACGCCGCTGGCGTTTCTCAAGGGCTCGACCGGCCGGCTCTTCAACGAGTTCGGGATTGCGGTCGCCGCGGCGGTCGCCATTTCTGGGTTCGTCGCGCTGACTCTTACCCCAATGCTCTGCGCCAAGATTTTACGAGTCCCGCCGCGGCACGGCGCCTTGTTTGGGCTCTTGGAACGGGCCTTCGATGCGGTCACCCGTGGATACCAATCGCTGCTCGCGGTGACGCTCCGTCATCGGGGCCTAACGCTCGCCGGGACCGGAGCAATGTTGGTGCTTGCCTGGTTCACCTTCCGGGCGCTCAAGACCGAGTTCGTGCCCCCGGAGGACCGGGGCATGATCATGGTCAATGTGGTGGCGCCGGAAGGTGCCTCGATCAGCTATACCGACGACTATCAGAAGCAGGTCGAGGCGATCATTTCCGACGTTCCCGAAATCTACACCATGAATAGCATGGTGGCCTTCGGAGGCGGCGGGGGCGGGGGCCGGGTCAACACCGGGATGCTGTTCGTCAGGATGACCGATTGGGCCGATCGGAAACGCTCCGTCCAGGACGTCTTGGCGGAGTTGCAACCCAAGCTTTCCGCGGTGCCTGGCGTCTTGGCCTTCGGCAGCAATCCACCCGCCTTTGGCGGTTTTGGCCAGCCGGTGCAGTTCGTGGTCCGGCACCCGGATTTTGATTCGCTGGTCACCTCGATGGACACCTTGATCCGGCGAGCCCGGCAAATCAAAGGGCTCATCAACGTCGACACCGACTTGCGGGTCAACAAACCGGAACTGACCGTCCGGTACGAACGCGAACGGATGGAGGATCTCGGCGTCTCGGTTCGGGATGTGGCCACCACGATGCAGACCCTGCTCGGCGGCCAGCGGGCCAGCACCTTTACCCGCGACAATGAGCTCTACGATGTGGTCGTCCAGCTCGATCCGGCCGCCCGGGCCACCCCAACCGACATGAGCGACCTGACGGTCCGTGGCCGAGGCGGTCAGTTGATCAAGCTCGACCAACTGGCCCGGGTCACCGAGAACGTCGGGCCCCGCCAACTCAACCACTTCAATCGGATCCGGTCCGCGACTTTGAACGCAAGCCTGGCCCCGGGATTTGCCCTCGGCGAGGCCGTCGACTCCCTCCGGGCCCTAGCCACAGAAGTTCTCCCCGCTGGGGCGAGCGTCGCCCTTTCGGGCGAATCGCGTGAACTCGAAGAAAGCGGCGGCGCGCTCTACTTCGCCTTCCTCCTGGCGCTAGTCGTCGTGTTCATGGTCCTCGCCTCGCAGTTCGAGTCGCTGGTTCACCCGTTCACCGTCCTGCTCGCCGTGCCCCCGGCGGTGACGGGCGCCGTCTTTACGCTGTTCATCGCCGGGTCGACCATCAACCTCTATAGCCAGATCGGGATGATCCTCCTGATCGGCCTGGTCACCAAGAACTCGATCCTCCTGGTGGAGTATGCCAATCGGCTCCGGGAGCGAGGCCAGGATACCGTGAGCGCCCTCTTGGAAAGCGGCCGGATTCGGCTTCGTCCGATCTTGATGACCTCGGTGGCCACGGTGGTTGGGGCGGTGCCGATTGCGCTCGGATTGGGCGCCGGCTCCTCGAGCCGCCGCCCCCTTGGCTATGCCATCGTTGGCGGGGTCATTCTCTCGACGGCCATGACCCTCTTCCTCGTGCCGGCAGTCTATTCGCTGTTGGACCAGGTCTTCGGCCGGGCCCGAAAACCCCAGTCGGTTGAATTTCCCTCGGCGGTGACCGGCGGAGAGACCGTATGATCGGTGCGGCGATGGTGCTGGTGCTGGGAATCGCCACCGATTCACTGCCCCGGGTGACCCTGACCGAGGCCATCGAGCGAGCCACCAAGCTCGATCCGAACTACGTCCGAGCGTTAGGCCAGGTCGGCAGTGCCGATTGGGCCCGCCGGGCCACCCGCAGTACCTTCGTACTCCCTTCGCTCAGCGTCAGTACCGACTTGTCCAACTATTCGGTTGAAATTTTCAACACCGGCACCGGGCAGCGGGCCAAGACCATCGTCAACGCTCGCGCGGATGCCCGGTACGAGTTGTTTACCGGCGGCCGCAAGGTGGCTGAGATGAACCGGGTCAAAGCCGAACTGGAGAGCGCCACCGCCACCCAGGCCCAAGCCCAGTTTCTGGCGGCACTGAGCACCGAAGGCGACTACTACGCGGTGCTCGGTACCCGGGAGTTGGTCGATGTCGCCACCGACCGCCTTCGGCGGGCCGAGGAGCAGTTGGTCGTGGCCCGGGCCCGGGTGGTCAGCGGGGCCGTCGTCCAAACCGACTCGCTCCAACTCCTGCTCGAAGTCAACCGGGCCCGAGTCGGTCTCCTCCGCGAGCAGTCACGCCTAACGGTGGCCCGCCTCCAACTGGGTCGCCGGGTCGGGACTCGAGGGCCGGTCGACGCGGTTGCCCTCGACACCACGCTGCCCCCCGATCCCCCGATTCTGCTGCAGGCCGCCGTGGCGCTCGCCCTCGAGCAGGGCCCCGAGTACCGGATTGCCAGGGCCAACGAGCGGTCGGCGGCGGCCACAATCAAGTCCCGCACCGGCGCCTATTTTCCCCAGGCCACAATCTCGGCGAACGTCACCAAATTCGGCGATCGGTTCTTTCCTCAAGGGCTGAGCCGCTCCTCGGTCAGTCTCGGCATCGCCTTCCCGCTCTGGGACAACTTCAGTCGGGAACTCAACCTGAGTCGCGCCCGAGTGGCCCGAGACGTGGCGGTGGCGATCCGGCAGGATCTCGAGCTGGCCGTCGAGGCCGATGTGACCGAAGCGTACCAGACCCACGCCAACTCACTGGTGGCGGCCCGGTACTCGGAAATCGGAGTCCGGGTAGCCCAGGAAAACTTTCGGGTCCAACAGGCTCGATACCGGGCCGGTGCCAGCACCATTCTCGATCTGCTCGACGCCCAATCGCAACTCACTGTGGCCCAGGCCGACCTGGTTCAGGCCCGTTACGCTACCCGACTGGCCTTGGCGGGCCTTGAAGCACTGATCGGGCAGCGTTTCCATGATCTCGGGAACTAGCGTGAAAAGACTGTTCCTCCTCGCGGCCCTTGCCGCGGCTTGCTCCAAGGCGCCGGCCCCCGCCCAAGGCGGGGGTGCTCGACCCGCCGGGTCAGGCGGCCGGCCCAGCGGTCCGGTGTCGGTCGAGGTCCGGGCCGCCATCATCGACACCGTGGTCGATGCCATCACGGCAACGGGCCAGATCGAGTCGGTCCAAGCGATTGAGCTCAGGCCCGATGTCGACGGGCGGTTGGTCGAGATCTTTGTCCGGGAAGGCGCCCAGGTCGTTGCCGGCCAGCCGCTCTTCAAAGTCGATGACGCCGAACTCAAGGCCCAAGTGGCCCGGGCCGAGGCCGACCGCGATCTCGCCGAACAGGCGCTGGCCCGGACTCAGCAGCTCATGACCGAGAAAGCCGCGGCCCAGGCGGATGTGGAGCGGGCCGAGGCCAGCGCCCGCAGTGCCCGAGCCGGTCTGGCGCTGTTGGTGGTTCGGCTCGATCGGACGGTGGTGCGATCGCCGTGGACCGGGGTGGCCGGGGCCAGGTTCGTCAGTCTGGGCGACTACGTGACCCAAAATACCCGGCTGATCACTTTGCAGACCGTCAACCCGCAGCGGGCCTCGTTTCAGGTCCCGGAGCGTTATGCGGAGCGGCTGAAACTCGGTCAGAAGGTCACCTTTCGAGTCGCCGCACTCGAAGGGCGCGACTTTATCGGCCGAGTCGACTTCGTCGACCCCCGCGTCATGCTTCCGGCTCGCACCATCGCCGTGAAAGCGCTGGTTCCCAACTCGGCCAACCTGTTGCAAGCCGGGATGTTCATCGAGGCTCGGTTGGAAACCACTCGACGGGTTGCCGCGGTGGTGGTGCCTGAAGAATCGATTCTCCAGTTGCCCGCGGGGAATTTCGTCTGGGTCGTGGCCGGCGATCAGCCCGAGCGGCGGAAAGTCGAGCTCGGCGTCCGGCGGCCGGGGTCGGTCGAAGTGTTGAGCGGGGTGGCCGCGGGGGACATGGTGGTCGTCGGTGGAGCGGAGCGGCTCAACCCGCAGTCAAAGGTCCGGGTGGCCAAAGCGGCCGGGCCGGATCCGAAATGAGATCCGGCTCGACCCACTGGGTTCGAGCCTCGGTCGACCAGAGTCTGGCCTCACTGTAGTACTGGAGTGGAATCCGGCGGTCGTTCAACCGCTCGCACAGGGTGGCGGCCATTGTTGGGTAGTCGGCCGGTCCGGGCCAGGCACGAACAAATCCGTCAATCAACGAAAGATAGAGCTGGGTTAGGGTCTCGTGATACCCGCTGGTTGGAGTGTCCTGGGTTCCAACCGATGCGTTGTGGGCCCGGATGGCCGGGGGAACGAGGAGCCGGGCTTGGTCGATCCCGTGGCGGAGGACGAACCAGAGGCCGGCGGCCAGGTGAGCGTGGTGGGTCCATTCGGCCTTCGAAAGCCGCTGGTTCCGGAACGCTTCAGTCGTTGTCTCGTAGTCCATTAGAAGCCATTTTTAGTATAAAATCTGCTACCTTTACAATAAATATATCATGTTTTATATTAGCTGGGTCGATATGTAGGCAATATCGCTAACCCAATGTCCCGACTGGAGTTCGCCCTGATGACCGCCCTGCGCGACTTTCTCGAAATCCCCTACGACGAGCTCGAGGCCATGAATCTCGAGGCCAAGGACGAGCGCTTAAGCCGCGTCAACCCGGACAAGATCCGCGACAAACGGATCAAGTACCTGGCCGAGGAAAAGCGGATCAAAGCCGTCACCGTGTGCTTCACCGACCTCGAAGGCCGGATGCACATGCTCGACTACGACAAGAAGTTCCTGCTCAAGTCCGCCGACAACCTGACCTTCGATGGGTCCTCGATCCGTGGGTTCTCGGCCCAGGCCGAATCCGATCTCCGTCTCGGGATCGACTGGACGGCCTTCTATTGGTTGCCAAGCGATGTGTTCGGCCCCGGAAAGGTCCTCGTCTTTGGCGAGGTTCTCGAAAAGGACGGCACGCCGTATGTCGCCGACATGCGGGCCAAGCTCAAAGCCTACCTCGCCACACTCTACGCCAAGGACGGCTTCGTCTGCAACGCGGCCAACGAAGTTGAAGGCTTCCTGTTCAAGGGCCGGGAGGCCGAGCGGCACTATCACGAAAACGGGCAATTCGATTTCATCTCGACCGGCGGCTACTATCACGCCCTCCCCACCGATCCGCTCCGGACCTTCATCGACACGGCCGCAGAAGTGCAGCGGGCCATGGGCTTTGCCAACGAGAAGGATCACCCGGAGGTGGCGCCCTCCCAGTTCGAAATGAACTACAGCTACACCGAAGCCAGCATCGCCGCCGATCAGGTCCAGCTCTACAAGCTGATCTGCCGCCAGGTCGCGGCCAAACTCGACATGACGGCCAGCTTCCTTCCCAAGCCCGTTACCGGCGTCAATGGCTCGGGGATGCACACCAATTTGTCGATCAGCGTCAAGGGCAAGAATCTCTTCTTCGACCCCAAGGGCCAAGATCAGATGTCGAAGATGGGCTGGAAGTTCATCGACCGGATCTTGACCAGCGCCCAGGACATCTGCCTGATCTTCAATCCGTCGGTCAACGCCTACCGCCGGCTCGATCCGCACTATGAGGCCCCGAACCAAATCAAGGCGTCGGCGGTCGATCGAGGTTCGATGGTCCGGATTCCCCTCGGCAACGAAAAGTCCGCTCGAGTCGAGGTCCGCTCGGTCGGCCCCGACGCCAACCCGTACATGGCCATCTATACGATGTTCAAGGTCGGCCTCGAAGGCCCGATCGAAGCCGCCAACGGCGACAAAAAGCGCGATCGGACCAAGTTCTTGCCGGACAACATCTATGACGCCCTTCGGATGTTCAAGAGCTCCAAGGTCGCCACCGACCTGTTCGGCGAGGTCGTCCACAAGAAGTTCGCCGACCTAAAGCTGATCCAGGCCGAGCGCTGCCCGAAAGCCCTCGGCAGCCTGATCAAGATCCCAGAAATCCAGTTCCACCACGAGGTCACCAATCAATACCTCTGGTCCAAGTTCTAGTATCGCTGAGTGCTGAGATCTGCTAGTTTTGCCGGTACCGATGCCGGCCTCTCACACTCCGTCCGAACAGGCTGATTTACTCGATCGATTGGCGGCTCTTGAGCGGAAGGGCCGCCCCCTCGATCCGGGGGTCTCGCGCCGAAAGGCGGTGCGGGGCCCCCTCTTGGCGTCGGCCGAACGCTTCCTTCGGAACATCGAGAATCTCAAGGCCTTCGACAGTACCGCGGGCTCGGGTGAGGGGCTCCTGGCCTCGCCGATTGGCGAGCATGCCATGCCAGTGGCCGCCGTGGTGGACTTGCTCGAAGACGAGGTCATTCAGCCGGGGCTCAATGCCGCCTCCGGTGGCCATCTGGCGTACATTCCGGGCGGTGGGATCTACTACTCGGCGTTAGGCGACTACCTGGCGGCCGTCACCAACAAGTTCGCTGGAGTGTTTTTTACCGGGCCGGGGGCGGTCCGGATGGAGAACCAGTTGCTCCGGTGGGTGGCCGATCTGGCCGGCTACCCGGCCGGGGCCATCGGCAACATTGCCTCGGGCGGCAGTGCCGCCAGTCTGATGGCCATCGCAACGGCTCGCGATGCCCACGGCCTCAAAGGGGCCGACTTTGCCCGGGTGGTCGTCTACCTCAGTGATCAGGCCCACCATTGCATCGAAAAGGCTCTTCGGATCGCCGGACTCGGCGAAACCATCGTGCGGAGTGTTGCGGTTGATGATCGCTCGCGGCTGAAGCCCGAAGCGCTCGCGGCCGCCATCGCGGCCGACCGAGCGGCCGGGCTCCGGCCGTGGTTGGTCGTGGCCTCCGCCGGTACCACCGACACCGGGGCGGTTGATCCACTCGACCGGATCGGCGCCATCGCGAAGGAAGCGGGGTGTTGGTTTCACGTCGATGCCGCCTATGGCGGGTTCTTCCTCCTGACCGAGCCGGGCCGTAGCAAGCTGGCCGGAATCGAGTTGTCCGACTCGGTGGTGCTCGATCCCCACAAGAGCCTGTTCTTGCCCTACGGGATTGGGATCGTTTTGGTCAAGGACCCCGTGCCGATGCGGGCCGCCCATCGCTATTTCGGGAACTACATGCAGGACGCCATCGGTGATCCGGGCGAGGTATCGCCGGCCGATGTCTCCTTAGAACTCACCAAGCATTTCAGAGCCCTCCGGATGTGGCTCCCCCTCAAGTTGGTCGGGGTGGCGCCATTCCGAGCCGCGCTGGAGGAAAAGCTGGTGCTGGCCCGGTACTTCTGGCTCGAGGCGCAGGCCCTCGGGTTCGAGGTGGGTCCGGAGCCAGACCTGTCGATCGTCACTTTTCGCTGGGCCCCCGCCGGGACGAGCCTCGAAGACCAGAACCGGATCAACCAACGGATTGTCGAGAGCGTCCGGAGGGACGGTCGAGTATTTTTGACCTCGACGATGATCGACGGCCGGTTTACGGTTCGCATGGCGGTTCTGGCCTTCCGGACCCACAAGAAGACCATCGATCTGGCCTTGCGGATACTCAAAGCCCAGGTGGCCAAGGTGAACGATGCCCCGACTGGATGACCCACTGCTGCCTCGCCGCCGGTTGCTAGGGCTGCTGGCGGTCGCCAGTCCCGCGATTGTCGGCCTCCGGCGGCGGGCGGTCCTCGCGGTCCAGCGGATCGACCCATCGACCCTGGCGGCGGTGGCCCGCGTTGCGTTGCCCCAATCGCTCCAGCCCGACGAACGGCAAACCATTGTCGCCGGCTTTGAAAGCTGGTTGGCGGCCTATCGTGGGGGCGCTGAACTGCTTCATGGGTATGGGACCGACACGATTCGCCGATCACCCCCGTCTCCGGCCCCGAAGTGGCGGGCCCAGCTCAAGGCTTTGGAGCAGGCGGCCCGGCACCGCCACGGACGATCGTTCGCCGAGATCAGTCAGGCCGAGGGAGTTGGCCTCCTCGACAAGGCGCTGGAGGACATTCATTCTCCGCTGCTCCCCGCCATCGTCACCGCCCCGCATGTCGCACTCGGCCTTTTGGCCTTCTACATCGACCTGCCCGCCGGATACGACCGGGCCTATGGCGGCCATATCCAGCGGTTCGGGTGCCGGCCCTTGGCTAAGAACCCCGATCGCCCGGAACCGCTTGGGGGGAAGTCCTAGTGGCCCGGGTCGTCGAAGCCGACGTCTGCATCATCGGATCGGGTATCACCGCGGCGATGGTGGCCGAAAAGCTGGCTGACGAACGGCAGTGCAAGGTGGTCGTCATCGAGGCCGGGAATGAGTCCGACCCGCTCGCGGTTCGGGCGGCACTCCGCCGCCGATTCCGCGACTACGGCGAGAGTCCGTGGACCAAAGACCATCTCGATGGCTTCGGTGCGCCCGGGATGCAATCGCGCTCGATGCAGGTCGGTGGTTTGGCGATGCACTGGGGCGGCGTCACCCCCCGGATGAGTCCCGAGGATTTTCGGCTCAAGTCCATCTATGGCGTCCACCATGACTGGCCGATTGACTATGACGATCTCGATCCGTTTTACCAAGAAGCCGAAGAACGAATCGGGATTGCCGGAGAGCAGGGTCCACCCGAACTCGACCCCCGCTCGAAGCCGTTTCCCCAGCCGCCCCTTCCGTTGACCTACGGCCTCGGCCTGCTCAAGCAATGGGCGGCGAATGCCGGGATCACGATGTGGAGCCAGCCGTCGGCCAAAAACTCAATGGTGTACCACAACCGGCCGCCGTGCTGCCGCAACGATACCTGCTTCCCGAGTTGTCCGATCGGGGCCAAGTATTCGCCGGATTTCACTTGGAACGCCCTTCGGAAGGCCGGGCGGGTCGAGCTCTTTACCCGGACGTTTGTCCGGCGGCTTGCCACCGAGCCGGGATCCGACCGCGTCGTCCGGGCCGTGGCGATGTCGCGGGACCGACCCGGCGAATCGCTCGAGTTTCGGGCCAAGACCTTCGTTGTCGCGGCCGGTTATCTGTGGAGTTCGCATCTCCTGCTGGTGTCCCGCCTCGCGAATCGGTCCGGCCTGGTCGGGAAGTATCTCTGTGGCCACCGCAACGTTTCCGGTTACGTTTCGCTTCCGATCCAGCTGTTTCCGGGGCAGAACGATCAGCACAGCCTGGTGACCAAACAGTTCATGCGGGTCAAACCCTCGGCTCAGTACCTCCGACACGATCTCCGGATCTGGGAATCGACCGTCGGCCAGGAGCCGCGGATCAGGGACGATAGCGGCGCTCTTCTCCTCGGCGACCGGTTCCTCGAAGACTGGCAGCGCCGGACCGCCGTCGGCTCGGCCCGGATTCGAGGGTACTACGATGTCATCCCCGATCGGAGCAGCGAGTTGACGCTCGACCGGGTCCGCCGGACCCCCTGGGGCGACCCGATGCCCGCCCTGGCCTGGCGGGATGCCCCTGTGTCGCGCGAACTTCGGGGCCCGACCGAGCGAGCGCTCCGGGATTTGATCGAACGGCTGGCCAAAGTCGGGAACGGCAAAGTGCTGTCGACGGCCGCTGATGAGTTCCAAGACCACCCCGCAGGCGGCTGCCGAATGGGCCTGGACCCCGCCGACAGTGTCACGGACTCGTGGGGCCGGACCCACGACCATGAGAACCTCTTCGTCGTCGGGGCGCCCACCGCGGTGAGCGCGGGCTGTGTCAATGGGACGTTGACCTTCAGTGCCCTGGCGCTTCGCTCGGCCGCCGAAATCGGCCGGAGCTTCCCGAGTCGTTCTACCTAGGGATGCTGATGATGCGATACGGAATGTTGGTCGCCGCTGTCCTTGGGGTGTCGTCGCTGTCGGCTCAGACGCCCGATCCACCGATTTCGGTGTTTGCCGGCCGGGTGCTCGACGGCAAGGGCGGCCAATTCAAGAACGCCACTGTCATCATCGATCGCGGGCGGATTCTTCGAATCGATCCCTTCCGGGTTGATCGTCCGACCTTCGAGTTTCCCAACGGCACCGTGATGCCGGGCCTGATCGATATCCACGTGCACGCCACGGCCTACATCAACCGCGGGGGCCGAATGCACGCCGAGGGCGACGGCGACACGCCGACCCAGGTGGCGCTCTCGACGGTTGCCAACGCCGCCCGCACGGTCGAAGCGGGATTCACGACCGTCGCCAGTATCGGCGGTTCGGATGATGCCGATCTCCGCGATTGGATCGCGCGGGGGGCGGTGACGGGGCCCCGGATCCTGACCAGCCTCGATCCGATCGCCGATGCTTCGCTCACCCCCGAGCAGCTTGCCGGGTTAGTTGAGCAACGGGTCACCGCTGGGGCCAATCTGATCAAGCTGTTTGCCTCGAAGAGCATTCGAGAGGGCGGCACCCCGACGATGTCGGAAGCGCAACTCAAGGCGGCCTGCGATGCGGCCCGGCGCCTCGGGGTTCCCTCGATCGTCCATGCCCATAGCGCGGAGAGTATTCGGGCCGCTGCGTCGGCGCGGTGTCACCTGGTGGAGCACGGAGTGTTTGCGACCCAGGACGTACTTGATCTGATGGCCAAGCAGGGCACCTTTTTCGATCCTCAGTGCGGGCTCGTGTTTCGGAATTATCTCGACAACCGGCGCTGGTTTCGAGGGATCGGCAACTTCACCGACGAAGGTTTCGCGGCAATGGAGCGGGCTATTCCACTTGCCGTCGCGGTGATCCGGAACGCGGCCGCTACTCCCGGGCTCAAGCTGGTGTACGGCACCGATGCGGTGGCCGGTGCCCACGGCAGAAACGCCGAGGACCTGGTCTGCCGAGTTCGCCAGGCTGGGCTCCGGCCGATGGATGTCATCGTGTCAGCCACCTCGCGAAACGCGGACGCCCTGATGATCGGCAAAGAAACCGGCTCCTTCGCTCCTGGAATGGCCGCCGACCTGATTGCGGTGCGGGGCAACCCGCTCGACGATATCACGGCGGTAAGCCGGGTCGTATTCGTGATGAAGAATGGGACTGTCGTCCGACACGATCCGACCCTCGCCGCCCGGCGGAGCTTCCAATGACCGCCGCCGTCTGGTTTGGGGCTGGGGGCTTTTTGGTCGGGTGGCTCCTTCGAGCCTGGCTCGCCGCCCGTTCCAGGGCCGAAGCCGCGCGAGCGGCGACGGCCCACGCGGACGGCCTCACAGCGGATATGGTAGCGCTGGGCCAGACTCTGGAGACGACCAGTGCCGAGCGGGACGGCCTCGTCAGCGACCTCGCAACGGTGGCCCGAACGGGCCTGGCCCTCCGGGTCGAGTCCGAGGCTCAGGTCCGGGCCCTGGAGCACCTCCGGGGCGAGCGCGACCGCGCGACCGAACGGGCCGACCACGCTGGTGCCGCCGAGCGAAGGCTGACTGAGCGGGTCTCGGAACTGGAGCCCATGATTCCCGAGCTGGACGAGCTTCGGCGCGAAGCCCGTCTCCTCGCGGATCAAAGGACGGGGCTGGCCACCCGACTCGAGCAACTGACCCGACATTCCAACCGGATCGATGGGGAGCGGACTCACGCTGTCTTGCTGGTGGAGACCGTGGAACGTCAGTTCAAGCAACTGGCGGCATCAACGAACGCCGCCCGGTCGCTGCAGGCGACCGAGCTTCTGGAACTGAAACGCCAGCTCGAGGCGTCGACCCGCCGGCAGGCCCACTTCGATGCTGACCGACGGGCCGCGGAATTGTCCCACCAAGAAGCTCTCGCGGCGCTCCAGGCTGAGCTTGGCGCCGCGCAAGCGTTGGCGGAACGGGCTCTGCCGCTTCGTCGCCAACTCGAAGATCGCGAGGGGTTGGTCAGATCGGTGGCGTCGGAACGCGACGAGGCCACCCGGGCCCTGGTCCATCGGGAACGAGAGTGGATCGTCCAGGTCGCGGACCTCGAACAAAACGTAGCCCGACTTGAGGCCCAACTCCAACGGGCCGGCTCGGCTGAGACTCTACTAGCCTCGACGAGCCGGGAGCGGGATGATTTCGCGGCAGCCTTGCAGAGCGCCCGGATTGAGATCGCCAGCCTCACCACCGAAATCAAAGACCGTGACCTCCGGTTTCGGGCATTGCTCGACGATCGGCGCCAATTCGCCGAGGCGAGCCAGGACCAGATTGCCCATCTCCGGGAGCAATCGCGTCGGGTGGGCGATGATCTCAAACGGATCTCGGGAATTGGCCCACACCTCGAAGGCCGGCTGAAGGCCCATGGGATCACCACCTTCCGGCAGATCGCGGAGTGGAGTGAATCCGACCTGGAGCGGATTGCGAAGGAATTGGGCCCGTTCGCACATCGGATTCGCCGGGATCGCTGGGTTGAGCAGGCCCGGCGCGAGTGCCAAGTCCACGGGCAGCCGGCGGCCTGAACCCGCCGACTTGCCTATATTCCCGGTTCTCATGGAGCGTGTTGAAATGTTTCGAAACGGGTGGGGCCTCGTGTGGGGGACCGTGGCATTCGCGGCGGGATGCAGTTCGACCTCCGGATCGGGCGCCAGTCAGGTGACCGTTCAGCCGGAAACCGGTGAGCGCCATCTCCGGAACATTCGCCAACTGACCTTCGGCGGCAATAACGCTGAGTCCTATTTTTCCCGCGACGGAACCAAGCTGATTTTTCAACGGCAAGAAAAAGCCGACAGCGGGTGCGACCAACAGTATCTCATGAACACCGACGGGTCCGGGCTTCGCCGAGTCTCGAACGGCTGGGGTCGAACGACCTGCGGCTTCTTCTACGCCAACGACCAGCGCGTGCTGTACAGCTCGACATTCAAACACGATCGGGCCTGTCCCGCGCCGCTCGACCAATCGATGGGTTACGTCTGGCCGCTCGGACAGCTCGAGATCTACACCTCGAAGCTCGATGGCAGCGATCTTCGCCAGCTCACCAACATCGGGGCCTACAACGCCGAATCGACCGTGTCGCCGGACGGCAAGCGGATCATCTTCACTTCGACGAAGGACGGCGACATCGAGTTGTATTCGATGAATGTCGACGGCACCGATGTTCGAAGGGTCACCAACCGCGTTGGGTATGACGGTGGTGCCTTCTATTCTCCCGACGGAACGATGATCGTGTGGCGGGCCGGATATCCCTCCACCGCCCGGGACACCGCCGACTATCAGTCCCTGCTGGCCCAACGTGCGGTCCGGCCCAGTCGGGTCGAGGTCTGGGTGGCCAATGCCGATGGCTCGAATGCACGTCAAGTCACGAAACTTGGAGGCGCCAATTTCGCCCCCTACTTTCACCCCGATGGCAAACGGATCATCTTCAGTTCCAACTACCAGAATCCCCGAAGCGGCAAGTTTGACCTCCACTTGGTGAATATCGACGGGAGCGGTCTCGAACCGGTGACGACCCATCCGGATTTCGATAGTTTCCCGATGTGGAGTCCGGATGGAAAGAAACTCGTCTGGGCGTCCAACCGTAACGGCAAGAGCGAACGCGACACCAACCTGTTTATCGCCGATTGGGTGGAGTGAGTAAAGGATGAAATCGATGCTGCGGTGGCTGTGGGACTGGACCAAGTCGATTGGGGTGGCCCTCGTGGTGTGGTTCTTTCTACGGACCTTCCTGCTGGAGGCCTTTCGAATCCCCTCGGGCAGCATGGAGAATACGCTCCTGATCGGGGACTTCTTGTTCGTCAACAAGCTGCTCTACGGGGCGGAAGTGCCGCTGATCAAAAAGCGGTTGCCGCCGGTGCGAGAGCCGGTGCGCGGCGAAATTCTGGTGTTTGACTCGGTCGAAGAAGAGGGCCTCAAGGTCGTCAAGCGCTTGATTGGCGTCCCCGGCGACACCTTGTCGATGGAGAGTGGGGCGCTGTTTCGCGACGGCCAACGAGTGGATGAGCCCTGGGCCATTCGGACCGACCCTACCGCCAATGCCGACCCGGCGGGCCGGGCCCAAATGCGCCGGTGGCAGATCAAACATTACGTCGGCGGTGATCCTGATCGCTACGCTCCCGACCTCAACAATTGGGGGCCGATCGTGGTGCCGAGTGACTCCTTCTTCATGATGGGAGACAACCGCGATGGTTCCTACGACGGTCGCTATTGGGGCTTCCTCCCACGGCTCAATGTCCGCGGGACGCCCATTGTCGTCTACTTCAGCTACAACCCGGATACCTACAAGCCGATTCCGTTCGTCACCAATATCCGGTGGGGACGGCTCCTCACCTTGCCGCAATGAAATGACGCCGAACCGCCGGTGGCCCTCGATCCTTGCCGTCGGTCTTTTCGCGGCCGGGTGTGGAGGGCGATTGGCGGGTCCGGACGTCCTCCCGAGCGAACTCCCCAGTCTCGAGGCGGAGCGAGCCCGGAAGCCGAACGATCAACAATTACTGGTGCGACTCGGGGCCGGGTACTATCGGGCCAAACGCCCCGCTGAGGCGGTTGCCGTCCTCCGGGCGGCCGTCGCCCTCCAGCGGACCTTTCCAGCAACTGTGTTTCTCGGCCTCGCCTATGAGGCAACCGGACGACTCGATAGCGCCCAAGCTGCCTACCGGTCCGCCGGCGCCGTCGCCCGGACCGGGTCGGAAAAGGCTGAACTTGAGGCTCGGTTGGCCCACTTGACCCAAGAGCAGCTCAAGCGCTTCGCGAAAGAAGCCGTGGCCTCCGAAGCGAGGCTCCGAACGACTCCAGCGCCGAACACCATTGCGGTCTTGCCGTGGCGATATCTCGGCACCAACCAGGAGCTCGCCCCGCTCGAGCGGGGGGTGGCCCACATGTTGGTGACCGATCTCGGCGTTGTCCGGTCGCTCGTCCTGGTCGAGCGGGAGCAAATGCAAGCCATCGCGGATGAACTGGCCCTGACCGCCGCGCAGCGGGTCGAGGTGCCCACCGCGGCACGCTCCGGCCGTTTGGTCGGGGCGGCCCGAGTCATTCAAGGGACGATCCGCGAAGACGCGAGATCGGCTCAGATCCGGCTCGACGGCACCGTCGTCAGTACCACCTCCGGCGGCGTGGCCGGTCGGGGTTCGGCCGCTGACAAACTCGCGGCCCTGTTCGCCATGGAAAAGGAATTGGTGTTCTCGTTGTTGGGATCGCTGGGCGTCAATCTGTCCCCCGCAGAACGCCAAGCCATCACCGAGCGGCCGACCGCCGACCTGCAAGCGTTCCTGGCCTTTAGCCGCGGGCTCGAGGCCCAGGATCGGGGCGATTTCCGGGCTGCCGCCGCCCATTACACCGCCGCCGCGGCTCGGGATCCGAACTTCCGAGCGGCTCGGACCCGAGCCGCGAACGCGGCTGTGCTCACCGGCCCTCTAGGACAGAGTGGGGCTGGACTGGCAACCCTGGCCGGGAGCCAATTGCCGGGTGCCGGTCTTACCGCCGGCCGGGCGATTGCCCTGAGAAATGCCATTGATCTCGTGGCCCCCAGCACTGGGGGACAGATTGCTCGGCGAACCCTTGGCGGGCCGGTGGTGCGATCGAGACTCGCGGAGACGCTCCGTCAGGACGACCCGAATCAAATCGGGGCGGTCGGAGAAATCCTGGTTGTGATCCCCCGCCCATGACGACCGGTCGACACCTCGGGGTGGCGGTGATAGTTGCCGTCGTAGGCGGGAATCGGGTCGTGGCTCAGAGCGCGGCCGACAACCGTGGGGTTGCCGTCGGGGTCCAATGGCGTGAGTACCGGCTTGGATCGGGCTCGACCGGGTCCAAGATCCGGCAGATGGTGGTCCCATTTGGCGCGACTTTTGGTACCGGCCGCCTTACGGTGGATCTGGGCACCAACTACGCCGTGAGTCGACTGGGCGGGGCCGACTCTGGCGGTCGCGAGATCAAAGGGATGACCGATACCCAGATTCGGGCCAGCTATCTCTTCGGTCGCGACCTCGTGGTGGCCTCGATGATGATCAACCTGCCAACCGGCCGGTCGAAGGCGCCGGCCGCCGATTTCCCGGTGCTTGGGGGGATTTCATCGGCCTTTCTTCCCTTTCCCGTGAGTGCCTACGGGGCGGGCCTTTCGGTCACCTCGGGACTGGCGGTCGCGGTGCCGGCCGGACTGTGGAGCGTGGGCGTGGCCGGCAGCCTTCGGTGGACCGGGGAGTTCACTCCCTACCTCGACGCCAGTGGGCCGTTCACGTATCAGCCTGGCATCGAAGGCCGAATCCGGGCCGGCGTCGACCGGATCGTCGGACGGTCGCGGCTGACCGGCGGCCTCACCTACAGCACTTTCGGAACCGATCAGTTCGCCAGCGGAACCGCGAGCTCCGGGCTCTACCAACCGGGCAACCGATGGATCGCCGAGCTCGGCGGCGTTGCCCCGGTCGGCCGCTCGGCCACCGTGGCTATCTCGGCGTGGCACTATGTCCGGAGCAACGGCGATTCGAGTCGGATTTCGGTCATCAATCGAGAGCGGGTCAGTTCCGTTGGGGCCCGGTTCAACCTGCCGCTCAGCGCTGGACTGGACCTTGACCTCGGCCTGGATGGCCGGACCGCCCGGATCGGTACCGCCCCGGGTCAGGCTGTCGGAGCGGAGTTGGGATTTGGGTTATCGTTGGGTCGGCGGGCCACCTTGTTGCCGTCGGTCCGGTATGACATTGGGACGCTCGATAGTGGAGTGAACCAGCGGGATCTACGCGGTCTTTCTTTCGCGGTGTTTGTTCGGAGTAGGTGATAGTACTACTCGATGCCTAACGTGGTTTCTTGACGGACCGGCCAGGTTCGGGTACGTTGACGCCGTTCCGACCCTAACGGTCGGATTGAAGAGGAGCAGGCGTGGCGACCGAACTTGGTGGGATGCAGGTCACATCGTTGCTAGAGGCTTTGCCCGGTATCGCGGCGGTGTTGCGGAACCCGGTCGCCGACGCCTTCGTCGGTTTGATTCGGGCCGGGGCTCGGCTGAGCGAGTTCAACGTTGCCGACGCGGAAGAAATCCTTCGCTACGCGGTTCGCCGGACGCTGATGACCCAGGACGAGACCGACCGGATCCTCGCGGACGTCAAGGAAGCGAATGAGCGCCGGGCCGAACGGGCGCTGGAGCGGGAGAAGGGCAAAGCGGCAAAGAAAGCCGCCGCGGTTGTCCCGAAGCCGAAAGCCAAGCCAAAAGCCGTCGCCGTCAAGAGGCCGGCGGCAAAGGCAGCCAAGCCGGCCAAAAAGAAGAAATAGACCGCCCACCACCTTCCTCGACATAGCTTCAAGAGGAGCCCCAAATCATGGTCACCATACTCTTGGCGTTGGCCCTCGGGCAACCGCCCGCGCAAGCCGTTTCTCGCCTGGTAATCGACCCCGCCAACCCGAAGCTCTCGATTGGAGATACGGTCAGGCTTCGGGCGACCCTCTACGACGCAGCTGGGCAAGTGGTGCCTGGGGCTTTCGTCCGCTGGCTCCAGTCGGGCGGCCAATTTGAAGGCAGCGTCGACTCGACCGGCCTCGTCACCGGCGGAGCAACCGGCACTATCGTGGCGACCGCGATGGCGCGGGTAGCCGGGGTGACGCGGCCGGTCATTGCGACCGCCGAAATCACGGTGCTGGCGCTCCCGGTCAGCCGGATCGCCCTTGAGCCCGAAGTCTCGTCGATGGTGGTGGGCCAAAGCCTGACGATTCGGGCTACCCCCTTTGCATCGAACGACGACCAACGGTCCGACCCGATCGTTTGGACATCCGAGAACTCGAAGGTGCTCTCGGTTTCTGCCTCAGGCCGGGTGACGGCGAACCAGATCGGGCAAGCGACGGTCGTAGCTCAGGTTGGCCGAATTGAGCGGTCGCTTCGGATCACGGTGAGTGCCAACCCGGTGCGATCGCTCGTGATTGCTCCGGCCCGGACCAAGGCTCGAACCGGGGACGTCATTCGCTTCGCGGTGACCGGTCGGAGCGCCGCTGGGACGGTCAGCGGCCAGGTGGCGCCGGAATGGTCGATTACTCCGGGCAACGCCCAGATCGACCCGGACGGGTCGTTCGTCGCCGATTTACCCGGGACCTACCAGGTATTCGCCTCCTACGCCGGCCGGACCGTAGAGGCCTTGGTGGACGTCGAGCCCCGTGACGCCACCCGGCCGATCAAGGTCCTGGGCCGGTTGCCGATCGGGATGATGACGACGGAGTTCTGGCTCCACCCGAATGGCAAGAACGGGTATCTGGCCACGGCGGGCTTGACTGGGGTCGGGGGAGACAAACTCTATACGGTCGACGTGAGCGACGCCTCTGCCCCTCGGATCACGGATTCGTTGACGGTGGACGCTCGGATCATCAACGACGTCATGGCGACCGAAGACGGGAAGTACGCGGTGTTGACCAGGGAGCAGGCCTCCAGTCGCAAGAATGGCATCGTCATTCTTAGCCTCGAGGACCCGGCTCACCCCAAGGCAATCGCGGAGTTTACCGAAACGGTCAGCGGCGGGGTCCATAGCACTTACGTGTACCGAGGTTTTGTCTACCTGACCGACGACGCAACCGGTTCGATGCGAGTGATCGACATTCGCGACCCGCTCAACCCGAAGCAAGTGGCTCGCTGGGAAACGCCGCCGCCGGTTGAGGGAAGGACCCTCCACGATATCGATGTGAAGGAGGGGCTGGCGTACCTGAGTTACTGGAACGACGGGCTGATCATTCTTGATGTCGGGAACGGGATCAAGGGCGGCAGTCCGGAAAACCCGGTGTTTGTCTCTCAGTTCAAGTACGACCTCAATGTGCTTTACCGAGAGGTCGAGGCGGTGGGCGGTCCTGGCTTCATTCGGGGGACCCATACGGCGTGGCGAGCCGGAAGGTACGTCTATGTCGCCGACGAAGTCTTTCCGGCCAAGGCGGTCGGGCAGGGTGTTCCGGGCTTCGGCAGGGCCTACGGACGGCTTCAAGTCGTGGACGTCTCCGACATCACCAAGCCCAAGAGCGTGGCGTGGTATGAGTCGAAAGACGGCGGGAGTCACAATATCTGGGTTGCCGGCGACACCCTCTTCTTGGGTGACTATCAGGGGGGACTCCGGATTATCGATGTCAGCGGGGAGCTCCGGGGCGACCTGCTCCGCCAAGGTCGAGTGATCGGGAACGTCGCGACCGGCGACAAGGCCGGCCACATTCCGAACGTGCCCGGGGCCTGGGGTGCGGTCTACCAGAACGGCAAGATCTACGTACCAGACGTGAACTCGGGCCTCTGGATTCTCCAAATCGAGCCCAAGCGCCAACTTACGCCCTAGGGCTTGGGAACGTATCTTCGAACGATGTCGGCACTACCACCAAGTCTGATGATCCGGTCGTTTCTCGACCGCGCGGAGGGGTTGTCCCACTTCCTCCTTCGCGCCGGCGAGGCGCCGAGGCTGCTCGCATTCGATGATGCCTCCGGATGTCCGGTCAATACCGCCCTGGCTGCGCTTGAGTGGACCGGCGCGGTCGGGATCCTCAAAGAAGATGATATGGTCCAGGCCGTTCGGCTGACGAGTGAAACGGCCGCTGCGGTAGTCGAGCGCAAGATCGACGGGAATCGCCAGTTCGTGTATTTGGGGCCGCGCCTGGATGCCCCGCCGATGGACGTCTTCGAGGGTCGGGTGCTGTTCGACGAGCCGGGGGTCAAGGCGGTCGAGTTTTCTCAACGAGCTCATGCGCTCGCCCACTTCCTCCGGGCGACATCCGGCACGGGCTCGCTCCTCGCCATCTTGGGTCGTCGGGCCCCGGAGGTCCGATACGTTCGCCGCTGGCTCCGCGCCATCGTCCAGGAGCTCGATGGCCATCTGCTCTGGGTTGGGGGTTGGTTTGCGGCCAGCGCCGCCGGCGCCCTCTTTTGTACTACCGACCCGGAACCGAGTTTTCGTTACATCGAGGTGGGCATCGAACCGTAAGATTGTTGGTCGGTTTGCCCAGGAGTTTTGTTGATACACAGTTTCAACATCGGTGAACAACCGCCACAAGCAGTTGCAAACAGTATTGTTATGACTCAACAATTCCCCCTGTTCGTTGCCGGTAACCCGAATAAAATCAGGCACTTGCGAGCCTTGTCCACGATCCAGAGCTTAGGGATGGTTGGGGGCTTCGGTCCCGAATCATTGGGGGAGCCCGTCTCCGGGTCCACCCGCTCCGATCTGGCGCCTCGGAGTGCTTTGCGGAGATCCGCAGCGCCTGGGTCGGTCAATACCTAGCGAACGGCCGCGACTGGCGAAAGCCGGTGCGGCCGTTTGCACGTCCAAGACTTTTTCTCTCAAGCGTCTTAGGGTTTGATTACAGTTGAACAGGCCAGAGTTTCAGAATCGGGGGGTCCCAAGATGACGATATCCTACGCCGTAGCAGCTGACCGGAAAATGACCCTGTTGATTGCCAGTGAACGCGAACTGTTTACCCGAGCGCTGGCCGACTCGATCCGGGCCCAAGGACACCAGGCGCTGGTACAGGAAAACGCCGCGGGGGTCGCTGATGCCCTCGGGGCTCCTGGCCTCGATGCCGTGGTGCTGGACGCCGACTTGCCGGGGGTTGATTGGGATCAACTCCGGTCGGCGTTGATACCCAACCGCCCGGTCGTTCCCGAACCCCTCGATGTGGTCGAGCGTCGCCACATTGCTGCGATGCTGCGCCATACCAACGGGAACCGGCGCAATGCCGCCCAGTTGCTCGGGATTGCCCGTTCGACGTTGCTGGCCAAGCTCCGCAAGTACGGCCTTGATACCGACTAGACCCTTCAGTCCAGCCGTAGCCGCCCCAGTCTGGAGACCACGATTTGGCGGCTGGTCGTTCCTCGGCTCAAAACGATCGTGACGTTCCCGGCCCCGACGGGCAAGCCGTCGGGGCCATAGACTATCGAATAGTCAGCCGGTGCGATCGTGACGTTCGATCCGCGCGGACCGGGTTGCCGGCGGACGATCGAGGAGTCCCCGCCCAGCCTTCGGATAACGATCGAGTCAGGGCTGACCCACAGCCCCGCTCGCCCGCCGAAGGCCCGGGCGACCGATTGGGCCTCTCGGTATGACCGAACCACCGTTCCCTGGACCTGAACGACGGCGGCCCGATCGGCGGTCCCCGCGACAGCCTGGGTGACTCCGGCGGTCAGGATCGACAAGGTGGCGATCACCACCATAGCTTCCAGCAGGGTCATCGGCGGTCCTCGTTGGTCGGTTGGTTGAAAGGCAAGCTATTGGACCAGCAGGCTTTCCACGGACCTTTTTTCCTGGCAACCCGCCCCAACAAACGCAACCAGTCCAGCCGAGACCCTTCCGCTCCGGCCCAACTGGCCCATCTTTCACCCTGGCCCGCGGATGTCAGGCCCTGGGATTTCTCTCGACGGAGGTTGTGGCGCCATGGGAATGCTGATCTTTCTCGCCTTGGTGGTGGTGGTGGGGTTGTGGGTCATGGGCGCTTTCAACGGCCTCATCGCGCTCAAGAACCGGGTCTTGAATGCCTGGAAGCAGATCGACGTCCAACTCAAACGCCGGCACGATTTGATTCCGAATCTCATCGAGGCCGTCAAAGGTGCGATGAGCTTTGAGCGCGACACCCTCGAGGCGGTGATTGCGGCCCGCAACAAAGCCGTCAGCGCCGGCGCCCAAGGTGTCGCGGCGACGGCCAAGGCCGAAGGTGAGCTTTCCGGCGCGTTGGGTCGGCTGTTTGCCCTCACCGAGAATTACCCGGACCTCAAGGCCACCGCGAATATCGGGCAGTTACAGGAAGAGCTGACCAGTACCGAGAACAAAATCGCCTTTGCGCGGCAGCTGTACAACGACGAGGCCACGCTCTACAACACCAAGCAAATGCAGTTCCCGACCAACTTGGTTTCGGGACTCGCCAAAGCGAGCCCGGCGGAACTCTGGCAAATCGAAGACCCGGCCGAACGGGCCGTGCCGAAGGTCGATTTCGGGTTCAAGAAACCATAGGTTCGAGTGAGTGAAGGCAACTTGTTCGAACAGCAGGCCGCCAACAAACGGCGGTCTGCTTGGCTCACGGCCGGATTCGTCCTGTTTACCGGGTGGGTCGGATTCGGTGGCGACTTCGGATTTTACCTCCTGACTCGTGACGGTCCACCCAGCGGCTACCATCATGTGATTCCGTTTATCGGCCTGACGGCCTCAGCGATCGCCGGGGCGATCGCATTTTTCTCATGGCGATTCGGCCCCCAACAAGTCCTCAAGGCGGCCGGGGCGTCCGAGTTGGTCGAAGCCGCCACCCCCGCGCAAGCCCAACTCATCAACGTGGTCCAAGAGATGGCGATCGCCTCCGGGTTGCGCGCTCCGAAGATCTGGGTCGTCCCGGACTCCGACCCCAATGCTTTTGCGACCGGCAACGATCCCGACGCCGCCCATATCGCGGTGACGGACGGCCTGCTGACGGCTCTGAATCGAGACGAGCTGCAAGCGGTCGTGGCCCATGAAATGGCCCATATCCGGAACTACGATGTCCGCTTGATGACGCTCCTCGCCGGGATGGTCGGGGCGATCGTCTTAATGTCGGATCTGATGCGGAATTTTCTTCGGTTTGGGGGCCGGGTTGGCGGGCGCGGCCACCGGGGCGGCGGCTCCAAGAAGGACGTCAATCCCCTCGCGATCCTGGTGTTGGCCCTCTGGCTCGTGACGTTGCTGGTCGCTCCGCTGGTGTCCCGCCTCTTGGCAATGTCGGTGAGCCGGAAGCGGGAGTACCTCGCGGATGCCACCGCTGCCCAGTTCACTCGCAATCCGATGGCGCTGGCGAGTGCCCTTGGAAAACTCGACGCCGCCTCGGCGGCGACTCGGTCGATCGCTAGAGGCGCGGCCCACATGTGTATCGTCGACCCGGTGGAGCGGCGGATTGCGTCACAGGAGGGATTCCTGGGCCGGTTCGCGAGCCATCCGCCGATTTCGGCCCGAGTGGCGCGGTTGAAGGAGATGGCGTTCCAGCAGTCGGAAACCTGAGGAGGCCGCCGTGTCGTGGCCCGTCGTCGCCGGAATCGTTTTGCTTGGGTTGTGCCTTGGGCTCTGGCTGACCCGTCGGGCTCTCCGCCGATGGGGGGCCCGGACCCGGCTCGAATTCCGGGCCCGGCTTGATCGGTACAAGCTCACCGAGAGCAAACGAGTCAAAGCCGATCTGCGGGCCGACCCGATCGTAGGGCAAGCCATTGATGACCAGGTGATCCGGGCCGGCCTGTCTCGGGGCGAGGTCGTGCGCCAAGTCGACCGCTACATCGAGGAAATCGTCCCGTTCTTTAACGTGCTCTCGTACTACCGGCTTGGTTACAATCTTTCGAAGCTACTCACCCGGCTCTTTTACAAGGTCACCGTCGAGTATCACGATCATAAGGCGTTGTCTCGGATTCCGAAACGAGATGTCGTCTTGTACTTGATGAACCACCGCTCGAACATGGACTACGTCGTGGTGACGTACGTCCTCGCACAAGTCGTGAGTATCAGCTATGCGGTGGGCGAGTGGGCCCGGACTTGGCCGCTCGAGTACATCTTCAAGAGCTTCGGAAGCTACTTCATTCGGCGGAAGTTCCGCGACCCGCTCTATCATACCGTGCTGGAGCGTTACGTCCAGCAGATCACTCGTCACCGAGTGACCCAAGGCATCTTCCCCGAGGGCGGGCTCAGCCGCGACGGCACACTCGGGCCCCCGAAAGTCGGATTGCTCGACTACGTCGTCCGGACCCTCAAGGACCCTGGTTTCGACGGGGACATCTGGTTGGTGCCCGCCGCGATCAACTACGACCGGGTGCTCGAGGATCGGACCCTGACCCGGGAGCTGGTGGTCGGCGCTCCTCGGCGTTCCTACGTGCTGCAATTGCTCGGCTGGGTTGGCTTCGCGATCTGGAATGGATTTCAGCTTCTCCGGGGCCAACAGCAACGATACGGGCGGGTGGCGGTCAATTTCGATGCCCCGATTTCGGTGCGGCAGTGGCTGGCGGCCCAGCCGGTCTCGGTCCTCGACCTGCCCCGGGAGGAACGGTTGCCGGAAATCCAGCGTTTGGCTCAATTGGTCATCGACCGAGCGGGCGCGGTGATCCCGGTCACCCCGGTGTGCTTCGCATCGGCGGCGCTGCTGTCGTTTCACTCGAGCCTCATCCCCGAGGGCGCGTTGTGGGTCCGCTTGGCTGAGTTTAAAGACCGCCTCAAGGACACCAACGCGAGGATGATCCGGTCGGAGTTGACGGTAACCGAGGTCTGGGACCGGGCCTGGCGGACCTTTCGGTCCCGGCGGTGGGTGGTTCGCGAAGGTCCAAATTTTATCGTGCTGCCCGATGCTCGACCGCTGCTCGAATACTACGCCAACTCGATCGTGCACTTGCTGCCCGAGGAGATCCGATTTGACTTGACCCCGGCGTTCGGGATTGATGAGACCCTACCGCGCCTAGGCCGCCAGCCCCGCTGACCTGAATCGGCCTACGGTCGGGCGTCCACGGTCCCCAGGATGTCCGCCATGAGGGTACTGGGGTCGAACGGGACCGAAATCACTCGGTCGACTCCGGCCGCTTTGGCCCCGGTTGGGTCGCCGGCGACCAAGGCGATCAAGGCGTAGGCCCGATCGGCCCCGGGCACGAAGTCACTCAAGGCCCCAACCGGGTCGGCCCCGCCCGGGGTCGCCACGATCACCAAGGTGACGCCAAGCCGGTTGGCGCCGGTCGCGAGCTCGCTCGCGGAGCTGACCCGTTCGACCGTAAAGCCGGTGTGCCGAAGGAGCAGAGCGACCACCCGGGCGGCGTTCTCATCGGCGATCCGAAGCAGCGCTCGCCCTCGGTGCGCTATACTGGGCCGCTCGCCGCCGCCGAGATTGATCATTCGGAGCCCGGCGAGGTAATCCTCGCTGGAGGCTTGGCGGAGTTCGCCCGCTTGCTTGATGATGTTCCGGATTCGAATCAGACTGTCCCGCACCGAATCGAGCGACTCGCGGCGGTCGGCCCCAATGGCGGGGTCGAGACGGAGGAGGTCCACTTCCGCCGTGGCGCTCATCAAGGGGTTATTGATCTCGTGGTGAAGCGTCACCGTCATTTCGCCGATGGCCGCCAAGCGCTCGGCCCGCACCAGCTCCTGTTCCACCGCCGTCTGCGCTTCGCGGAGGGCCCGGGTCCTCCGAACCCGTTCCACGATCTGCGGCAGCAGATCGCGGAGGTTCTGGTCTTTGACGAGGTAATCCTCGGCCCCCGCCCGCAAGGCCGTCGCGGCCAGCGTCTCGTTGCCCTCTCCGGTTACCATCACGACCGACGGAGGATCGGGCCGACTCAACAATCGGGGGAGGAGGTCGATACCGGTGCCGTCGGGGAGTTGATAGTCGAGCAGGATGAGATCGGCGTCGACCGCCAGCCGGAGGGCCTCGTCGGCCGAGGTCGCGGTGACGATCCGTTGATAGCCGGCGGCTTCGAGGAGTTTTCGGTCTAGGGCCAGCATTGCCGGGTCGTCATCGACGATGAGGACCCGGATCGCGGCGGGATCAGGCACGGACGTCGTCGAGGAAAATCAACGCTTCTCGCCGCGCAACCACCGCTTGCAGGGCCAGATGGACCCGGGGGTCGAGGACGGTGCCGACGAGGTCGCGGAGCCGTTCAATGGCGAGTTCGGGCACCATTTTTTCCTGGTAAGGCCGTGACGTAGTCAGGGCGTCGTAGATCTCGACCGCGCCGATGATCCGGGCCCCGATCGGAATCGACTCGCCTGACCGCCCATCAGGGTAGCCCTTGCCGTCCCAGCGCTCGTGGTGACTTCGGACCACGTCGATGATGTGCTTCAAATGAGACAACGGGGCGAGAATCTGGGCCCCGGTGACCGTGTGATTCTTGACGTGTTCAAATTCCTCATCGGTGAGCGGTCCCTGTTTGCTCAGGATTTCCTCTCGAACACCGATTTTCCCAATGTCGTGGAGCCGGCCTGCGGTGCGAACCAGCTCGACGTCTTCTTCATCGAGTCCGAGTTCCGCCGCGACAGTGGCCGCGAGATCGGCGACTCGGGCCGAATGGCCCCGGAGATAGGGGTCTTTGGCTTCGAGCGCATTGACGAGCGCTTCCAAGGTGGCCACTGAAATCCGCTCAAGGTTGGCCCGCTCCATCCGGAGCTCGGCCGTGCGAATCGCCACCTCTTCCTTGAGCCAGTGATTGATCTGCTGGCTTTCCATCATGGTGTCCCTACGACGGAGGGCGCGCTGAATCGCCCGGAGCAAATCGGTCAGATCGACCGGCTTGGTGAGGTAGTCCATCGCTCCGCGCTGCATGCACAAAGCGGCGCTGGCGGCATCGTTCACCGCGGTCAGCATCAAGACCGCCGCGTTGGGTTCGAGCTCGAGCATCTGCGGAACGAGGTCGACGCCGTTGGAGTCGGGCATCCGGACATCGAGGAGGACGCAGGCGATCTTTTGACGTCGGAGCGCTTCGATGGCTTCGGCGCCGTTCCCGGCGGTGGCGACCTCGAAGCCTTGTTGAGTCAGGAACCGCTTCAGGGCGTTCCGAATCGGCTCTTCGTCATCAACGACGAGGAGTGAGGTCAGTCCCTTCGACGCGCTGTTGAATTGGTAGGGCGCGGCTTGTTCCACGGAGATCCCTTGGTGTAAGGGGCAGGCTTAAGTGCCTGAATCTGTTAGGGTTGGTGGGTCGAAGCAAGTGCTCGGCGCTCGGCACTCGGCGCTCGGCACTCGGCTAGTCGATGAAGTCGACGGTGATGGCTTTGGGGATGATGCCGGCGGCGTGGCCTCGGTCGAGGAGGAGTTGGACGGCTTGGCGGCCCCGGGGGCCGTAGTCGACGGTCCACTGGTTGACGTACATGCCGACGAAGGTGTCCATCCGTTCGTCCGAAATGCCGCGGTTGTATTGCTTGGCGTGGGCCAAGGCGTTGGCCCGGTCGGCCAGGGCGAACTCGATCGACGCTTTGAGGTCTCGGGCGACTTGGGCGGTGACGGTTGGACCGAGGTCGCGGCGGACGACGTTGCCGCCTAGGGGGAGGGGGAGGCCGGTTTCGGCGAGCCACCAGGCGCCCATGTCGTCCCAGAGATGGAGACCCAAGTCGGCGTATGTCAGTTGGCCCTCGTGGATCAGGAGGCCGACGGGGACGTCGCCGCGAACCACGGCGGCTTCGATCTGATCGAACGGCATTACGACCGGTTCGAAATCGGGTTGATAGAGCCGGAGGGCGAGATAGGCGGTGGTCATCGTGCCCGGAATCGCGATGCGAAGGCCTCTGATGGCGGCTCGCGGGTCGGCCGGTTTGGGCGACATCGACACCAGACGGGGCCCATAGCCGTCCCCCATCGAACTTCCGCTCGAGAGGAGGGCATAGGTGTCGGCCAAGTAGGCGTAGGCATGAATTGAGACGGCGGTGACTTCGAGCTCGGCCTTGAGGGCCCGTCGGTTCAAGGTCTCGATATCCTGGAGCTCGTGAACGTACTCGAGGTTTCCGGTGTCGATTTGTCCGGACGCCAAGGCGTAGAACATGAAGGCATCGTCGGAGTCGGGCGAGTGGGCCACGCGAATGCGCATTTCGAATCTCTACTTGGCGGCTTTCGCCCGGTTCTTGAAGTCGGTGAGGACCGGCTGGTGCTCGAGGTATTCCTTCCGGCCGGCGTTGGTTTCGGCGTCAAAAGCGGCCAAGAAGGCTCGGCTGTACTTCGCCAGGGCCGCCTTGTCGTTCTCCTGGATGGCCACTTCGCCCCGGATCACCAACCCGAACAGGTGATTCGGCTGATTGGCGAGGATCGTGTCGGCCTTGGCCTTGGCCTCGGCGAATTCGCCAACCACCATGTGGATCATGGCCGCATGGTAGCGGGCGTCGGCGTCAAGGTCGGCCTGGGGGAGCTGCCGATAGGCTTCGAGTGCCATCGGCGAAAACATCATTACGGAATCGGCGGATTCGGCCTCGGCGGCCCGCATGATCCGGGAGAACAGCCGATCGAATCGCTCCCGCGGCGACATCCTGCTGATGTCGGGCGCCCGGGCGGTGGCTGCCCCGCCCGCGTTGCCGGCGTTGCCCATCGAGGCCACGGCCGGAACCGGGAGGCTTCCCCGTCCGAACAGGTAGGCCACGGTCGCGATCGTCCCGATGGCCGCCACGCTGATGACCGCTGTCGTTGAGCGCTTTTTCTTCGGCCCCAGGCCAGGGGCCTCTACAGCCCCGCATCGATGACAAAATCGAGCGCCGGGTGACAGGTCGGTCGAGCAGGACCGGCACCGACGAGGACCGGTTGGCGCGCCGCACTGGCCGCAAAACGGCCCGCTGATCGGGGTGCGACAGGAGGCGCAGGCGGTGGTCGGGTTCGTCATGGCGCGCTAAAACTAGGGGGGCGGTCGACTCCGGGGTACTGGTG